>PCAM01000037.1 GCA_002730555.1 Chloroflexota bacterium | reverse complement strand
CGGGAAAGCGTGAACACGATGATCGTCGCGCCTATGAGCGTGAAGATGCTGAATATCAGCCGTCTTATCAGAAATTTGTACATAAACCTCTCTCTTGCCAGACATCGGCTCCGGCGCCCCAGTCAATGAGACGCCTGCAGGGAGATCCGTTCGTAGCTGCGGGTGGGCTCGACTCCGACGAGCATCGGCGCCAGCCAAGACGGTATCCGAAGGAGGGTCTTAACGGGGTTGTATTTGCGTGCATGCCACACACATTCAGCAAGATGTGGGAGATTCTCACATCACGTTGAAACGGGGCAAAAGCGGCTGCTTCACATGCCGTATGGACGTTCGGGAGGCTTGCGAGAGCCGGTCACACGTCAGTCGGTAGAACGGCGAGCGACGACTTTCGTGACGGGGGCCTCGGAAGTATCGGCCAGCGCGATCGCCGGCACCCGTCCTGTTCCCGGTCCGACCAAGTAGCCCGCCTGTCCGCCGCCGAGGTGGATCTGCATCCAGTGCGAAGGTGATGCCGTTACAGGTTTCGGTGGTTCGTAAGATGCCCGTGTTGCCGCCGCCCTCTGTTCATGCGTGGTGGTCAACAACTCCATGCCCACACCAAGGGCCTGTGCGATGGAGGCGAGCTCCGGGGCTGTCACCGTGCGTTCGCCACGCTCCAGGCGGCTTATCGCCGTCCTGTCCAGGTACACACGATTCGCAAGGGCGGCCTGCGTCAATTTTCGTTCAACGCGTAGATACCGAACGTTACGGCCAATGTCTTTATCGGTGAGCGCCATCGGCAAAGTATAAGGAAACGGCCCGTTGGCGTCAGGGTCGCACGTGGCCCGCAGATCTAAATGTGCGCGATGCCCACACAAAAACGCCGTCGGAGACGAATCACGATATCAAAACTAAACCGACCATAGGAAATCGATGATTTACCCTGGAATTGCAACAGCCTTAAGAGCCGAAAATTGAAGACCTTCGGCCTTAACGGACCGCCTAACTGCCCTGGTGCCGTCTGTGCCTGTGCCATCGATTTACAAGATTCCCGTTCTTGGGGGGAGGGGACAAACCCTCCGTTGGATCAGAACATGGGCGAAGAGATCGCCACTTGATTCAGTACTATGGGTTGTAGTCAGCGCCCTCGAGAACCTCTTCACTCGATACGCAGAGCAGGGATGAGGCCGTGACTCCGGGATTGTTTTACTGGTACGTCTCTACGATTCTTAACGCGATGGCTTCTCCAGCCCCTGTTGAGAACTCGTCGGTGCCCCCGTATAGATATCGAAGAATCGCGCGCTGCAGCAGAATCTATCCAGATCGGGAACGGCGGCCTCCCATAAAACGCGCTCTCCTTCGGGCGAGAGATCGTAAATCACCTCGGCAAATTCGGGGCGTTCTCTCTCAGTCGTTCCTCGTAGTCGGGGAACAGTTCCTGCTGGAACGTCATCCCAAGGCCTGTTATGACCACGATGTCAAGGAGGGAATCGCCGAAGGCTCCATTCCCCAGCCCGAATCGGAGTTTGGAAACGCTGTGGGAAGCTAACTTCAATGGGACGATATCTCGCCAGATTTCTTCCATCTCGATTGAACCGTTGGGATTGATTCGAAATTCGATCCGGGCGTTGACGACGTATCCATCGCGCTCCAGCTTTGCAATGTTCGTAGTGTTCAGGCCCGCGGGAAAATGATCAACGGGCGGTATCTGCACAAGACGCCATAGTTGAACGGGAGATCGGATGTACGGTGAAGATCGGGCAGTGTGGAACGGCCGCGTTCAGACCTTGGGCTTTAGTTAAGATGCGACGGTTGCTGGAAGGCGAGTAAGAATCGGTATCTCAGGGTCAGGGCCGTTCCTTTTCGGCCGTTTCATACGCCGTCGTGGGACAGCGGACGGAGGGCTCCTTTTTGGAGTCGGGCTGGCGATCTTGATCGCCACCGTCGTGATCGGCGGTGCTCCGGCGTATCTCAAGAGCCTTGATCGCGTCGGCGTCGAAGCCGTGCTCGACGATCTGCCACCGATCGGTAAAAACCTTGTCGTTATCAACGACGCCATCCCTTCCCGGATGAGCGCGATCAACACGGTTACCACCGGAATAGATACCGCCGCCTTCTTCAATTTTGGATCCACAGCGTCGGATTCAAGACGCGCCCTTCGTTCCGCTTACCATCTCAACCTGGACCCGGCCACGGTCGACGACTGGTCGTTGGCGCGTTTCGTGCTGATGGACGGATTCGTAGATAACGTGGAGTTCGTCTCCGGCGCGCCGCCACAGACGCCGACGAACACGCAGCCGGGCGCGTCGTCCGGAATCGTGGCGGAAGCGGCGATCGTGGCGGACCTTGCTGCCGACCTCGGTATCGCCCCCGGAGACACCCTGAAGCTCAAACTGGCGTTCGGGGCTTCTTCCGCCGCAGACGTGTTCATCAGCGGCGTTTTCGTTGCCGATGACGAACGCAGCGCTTTCTGGATGGGGTTTGACGGCCCCTTGTTGCGTCCGGAACTACTTCCGGGGTTCAGCGGGGGTACGGTCGGGCTTTTCGTGACACCGGACGGCTTCGACGCCGTGTCGTTGGAGGCTGCAGCCACACCGATGGACGCGGCCTGGATCGTCGAGCTAGACCAAACCCGACTGAGCGAATTGAATGCGGGCCAGATCGCCGAGACGACGGACGAGTTTGAAGCGCGGATCCAACAGGCCGTCCCCGGGTCTCTGGTCTTAAGCGGACTCGAAAGAGGCTTCAACGCGCTCGAGCGAAGGTCCGTGTTCGCCCGGATACCGATGTTCCTGATGGCGACCATCCTGCTCACAATCGTCGTCTACTACCTGCTGATGGCGGCCGGCGTGCTCGCAACCAGGAGGCGGGACGAGATCGGGATACTCCGCAGCCGCGGCATCTCACTCTTTCAAATGGCGCGGTTGTACGGTTTGGAAGCGGCGATCCTGATCGGGATTCCGGTGGCGCTGGGGCCGTTTATCTCGGTCGCCGTGATTTCACAGGCAGGCCGATTTCCGCCTTTCGACGGCATAACCAACGGTGGAACCCTTCCCGTAGCGCTGGAGCTGGAACAGTTCCTGTTCTCACTTGTGACCGGGCTGGTGGCGTTCGGAGTACTTGTCGTGCCGACCGTACTGGGCGGCGTCGGCAGCGTGGTCGTCCAGCTACGTAACGAAGCACAGCCGACCGGGTCGCCGTTTTTCCAGCGCTACTTCCTTGATGCCGCGCTGCTACTCCTGGCGGGCTTCCTCATCTGGGAGCTCGGCGCAAGTGGTAACGAGGTGATCCAGGTAGATCAAGACGGGGGTCTCAGCACCGACCCGATCCTGTTCTTCGCGCCGGCGCTTGCCCTACTTGGCGTGTCGCTTATCTTCCTGCGGATCTTTCCGCCGGCGGTGAGAGGGATGGCCTTCGTTCTCAGCAGGATCGGGCCCGTCTGGGCCGCGCTCGCCATCTGGCGGCTTGGTCGGGCGCCCTACTTCTACGCCCCCGCCGTGCTCCTGCTCACGCTCGCATCCGGGTCGGCGGTAGTCGTCGCGACACTCGCGACTACCTTGCAGGACAGCGCACGCGAGCGTGTCCTCTACGGCTCCGGTTCGGACATACACGTTGTGGCGGCCCGAAATGCCATCGATAAGGTCGAAACCCTGCGTGGGTTCCCGTCCATTCAGGAGGTGTCGGCCGCCATGAGGGTCTCGGGCGAGATCGGAACGGCCGCGCGGGGTCCGGTTTTTGACCTGCTCGCCGTGCAGCCTGATGCCTTCGCAGACATAGCGTGGTTCCGCTCCGATTTCTCCGGCATGAAGCTTTCCGATCTGCTCGGGGAAATCTCGTCCGACCGGGCGGTGGAGCCCCTGTTCCTGCCTGACCGGGCCACGGAGTTAGGGGTGTGGACACAGACCGGCGACGAGATCGAGCACCTGTTCCTCTGGGCGACGATACGCGGCGGTAGCGGTATCGTGGAAACCATCACGCTTGGCCCGGTGGAGACGGGGGATTGGCGGTTTCAAACGGCGTCTCTGGAAGGCATCATTACGCCGATAGAACTGCTGTCGATCAAGCTGTTCGAACCGGCCGGAGATGACAGGGCTACCGCAGGATCGATCCTCATGGACGACGTCGTCGCAATCGATTCCGCGACCGGAACGCGAAGTGTCCTCGTCGATTTCGATACGCCCGATCGCTGGACGACGTTTCCTACATCGGAAGGCCTGGACGCCGCCTTCAATCTGGACCTGAGATCAGAAGACGTTGGAGAAGCGTCCGGAAGCGGCACCGGGCGCCTGAGCTTCGGGCGTGGCTCTGACGGCGGCGTGCGCGGCATCTACCGATCGGCGAGCGGGGGCCCACTACCCGTCATCGTGAGCTCCACACTGATCGCCAATGCCAGTATTGCGCCGGGCGTTCCGTTTATCACCCGGTTGTCGGGGAGTCTTACTCCGCTCGTCGCTGTCGAAGTGACCGAGTTCTTCCCGACCCTGGACCCCGATGACAACGCCGGATTCATGGTCGCCGACCTGGATAGGCTCGCCGATTTCATCGATCTCAAAGGGGCTCTCTCGACCGAATTGATAGATGAACTTTTCATCGCCGTCGTGCCGGAAGATCACGACCAGGCGCTGGCGGACGTCAACTCGCTGTTGTCCGCAGCCGCCAGGGTCGAGGTGAGGCGGGACGAGCAGAACCTCTCGCTGGTGGACCCATTATCGGTGGCCGGGTGGCGGGGTATCGGACTGTTCGCCGGTATCACGACCTTGATCGTCGCCATACTTGGCTACCTGACATATCTGCGGGCGTACGCCGGGAAGATGGACACCGAGGAGGCGTTCGTCCGCTCACTCGGGCTCACACGGCTCAACTACGTCGCAACGGCGGTGATCGAGCACCTGTTCCTTGGGCTGATCGGCATTGCGCTGGGCATCGGTTCCGGCTTGGCCATCGCCGGACTTGCCGTCGGCGTCTCCTCAAGAACCTCCTCAGGGGCAGAGCCGCTTCCGCCCTTCATCCTCGCAACGCAGTGGGAGCCGGTTCTGCTCGGGTACGTCCTGCTTGGAGCGATCGCCGTGGCCGCTGTCGGCTTGCTGACCGTTCGTTACAGCAGACGGGCGATGCATGATGCGACGAGGTTGCAGGAATGATCTTCACCTCCCTGCGCCTCATCGCCCGTCGCAGCGTCGCGCACTTCAGGCTCCTGATCGCCGTGATAACCGGCGTCGTGATCGCCGTGGCGATCATGGCGGCCACGTTCATCTACTTCGATTCGCTGCGCAATCTGGCTTTGCGGCATGCGATGGACCGACAGACGGCGGCCTCACTGGACGTCGTCATGCAGACCTCGGCGCCGACGGGCCAGCGGTCATCTCACGATGCGATTCTTGCGAAGGTCGATAGCATCCTGTCGGTCCGGTTGGGCGAGATCGTTCAAGAACAGCACCTCGCCATCCGCAGCGCGACATTCGATTTCGAGCCGATCTCCGATGTGCCTCCGGCAGGAGACGGTGTCAAGCGCCGAGTTGCATTCGTTTTGCTCCCGGGCCTTGAAAACGAGATCGATGTCGTGGGCGGCGGGCTGCACCCGATTACGGAGAGGCAGGTGGCACCGGTGCCCGGGGAGGTGTTCAGGCCCGAGATCATCATCCCGGCGAGCGTCGCCGACGCGTTCGAATACTCCATCGGCGATACCTTTGTCGCCGATCCGTTCTGGAATCACGATAACCCGGCCCCTGAACCGGTCGTCGCCGGAATCTTTGAACGGCGTAATCCGGACTCGGCCTTCTGGCGCATTTACGACGATCTGTTTGCGTTTGAATCTCCAGACTTCTCGTTTGCCGTGTCGATGTTGAGCGAGTCGACATTTGTGGACATCCTCGCCGAATACGCTCCTAACATGACGGTGTCTTATGGTTGGACGCTTGATGTGGACCCGGACCGCATCGACGCTGTATCTGCTCAGGGCATCGTGGATGCCCTTTCGACGCTGAACGCGACCATGAGGGTCGATAGCAACACCTATCGGCAGATCACCGGGCTGGGTACAACACTGGACGACTTCGAGACGCGCCTCTTTTTCAACCATCTCCCGATGACGATAGTGATGATGCTGGTAGTCCTCGTGGTCCTGTATTACGCCGTCACCCTCGCCAGCCTTCTCGTCGATGCGCAGCGGGAGGAGATTTCGCTTCTCCGCACCCGCGGGGCGAGCGGCGGCCAGATCGTGACCGTGTTCGTGATCGAGGCGGCCGTGCTGTCCCTGGTCGCCGTGGCCATCGGACCGCCGATCGCCGCGCTGGCGATCAAGTACGCCGGGGTCATGCCCTGGTTTAGCGACCTCAACGGCGGTGCGGCGCTCCCCGTGAAGGTGAGTTGGGCGGCGTACCGGCTCGCAGCTATCGGCGGGTTCTTCAGCTTCGTGGCCCTGTTCTACCCGGCGTTCAGGGCCTCACGCGTCGGCCTTTTGACGCATCGCAGCCGCACCGGGCGATCGACGGGACCACCAGCGTTCCAGCGCTACTACCTTGATGTCGTCGCGCTGGGCGTTGTCGTGGTCCTGCTGGGCCAACTGCAATCCCGGGGTTCGGTCGCGGCGGAGAACCTCGCCGGGGAGAACAGGGTTGATCAGGTGACGCTCGCCATCCCGGCGCTGTTCCTTGTCGCCGCCGGTGTCGTCATGTTGCGGGTGTTTCCCCTGATGATGGGATTGCTCGCAAAGCTGTTCTCCGGGCGGGTCTTTTACCGTCTTGTGTCGCCGATGATGATCCTCGGGTTGTGGACGATGGCGCGCAACCCGGCGCACTACTCCCGGCTGTCGCTGCTGTTCATTCTCACCGCCGGACTCGGCGTTTTCGCCGCCAATTTCGGCGCCACGCTGGACCGAAACGGCAGAGACCAAGCGCTTTACGCCACTGGAGCCGATGTACGGGTGCTAGATCTGGCGACCAGGCCGAGACAGCAGGGCGCGGACATCGTCACCAATATCGAACGGCTTCATGAGGTGGAGACGGTGTCCCGGGTGCTGCAACGTGACGGTTCCGTAGACCGCGCGTTCGGCAGCGACTCGTATCGAATGATCGCCGTGGATCCGGACAACTTTGCTGAAGTGGCATGGTCCAGATCGGGGCTGAACCCTGACGCGTTGGGCTCCCAACTGGAGTCGATTCGTGTCGACGAAATGCCGGGCATCCCACTCCCGCCTGACACACAATTCCTTTCGATGCGCATTCGGCCCAGTCAGCCCACGCCGGGGATCAGTGTGATTGCGGCGTTCCGGGACGTAAACGGCAGATACTCCGCCGGGCCTATTGGGAATCTCCAGCCCAGTCCGGCGAGTGGTCTTAGCTTTAAATGCCCGGAGCCCGACGCGCCAGATGTCCCACCAGAGTCAGGCGAGTCAGATGGCTCACAGATCGCACCGGACTGGTGCACCATCGGAGGAAGCGTCGGGAGGGTGTCATTCAATGTCGATGAAACTCAATCGGGTTCTTTGAACCTGCTGGCGTTCTGGTTCAGCGCGCTGAACACATTCGTATCCGGATCTGGACCGTTGCCACCCGGAAGCCTGCAGATCGACGAGATCTCCGCCGTGTCGTCGGACGGAACGGTGACCGCGATCGAGTCTTTTGATGATCGTGAGGCTCTGGACCGCTGGAGTGGAGTGCCCCTGCTTCCGGCGTCGGACGAACAAGACCGGCCGATACCCGGAGCCGTCAGCATCAGTTGGGGCGAGTTTGAAGGCGCAGCCGGGTTCATGCTTTTCGCCGGGCTCGAAACTCCGCCGGTCCCGGTGCTCGCCAGTAGCGAGTTCATGGAGCGCTCTGGTCGCTCCATCGGCGACGTGATGCGGGCGTCGCTGGAGAACGAGGACCTGATTTTAGAGATCGTGGATGTCATCGACTTCATCCCAACGATCGATCCCAACGAGGATCCGTTTGTGGTGGCGGACGTTGATGCCGTCCTGGCGACGGCTAACCGGTTCGGCGTGTTCGGAAACAGCATTCAATACAACGAGCTCTGGATCAGCTCCGCGGATGACGATACGGCGCGTGCCGCCGAGCGCGTTGCCATGCAGATCGATCTCCTGCCGTTTTCGTACTTGCGGATCGTTGACCGGGACTCGGCACTCGGAGAAGTAGCGTCCGATCCACTCGTCCGGGCCGGCTGGCTGGTCTTGCTGGCGCTGGCCTACGCCACAGTGTTGCTTGTGAGCGCGGTCGGTTTCTTGGTCCATTCGCAGGTATCATTCGATGCCCGGAAGAGCGAATTCGCACTGTTGAGGACGATCGGGTTATCGATGCGTCAACTGCTTTCACTCGTGGTACTGGAGCAGGCGCTCGTGCTTGGCGTCGCGATCGGTATCGGCATCTTCATGGGGACCCGACTCGGCGAAACGATGCTGCCGTTCTTGAGCAACTCCGGCGAGGGCGTCCGGGTCGTGCCACCCATCCTTGTGGCAATGGACTGGTCGTCGTTCGGGATCACGTTCGCCCTGCTTGGCGGGGTGATCCTGGTCGTGATGGCCGCGATCCTGATTAACGTTTATCGTGTGTCGATCCAGACCGTGCTCCGGATCGGCGAAAGATGATCTGTCCATGACTTCTGGAACAACCGGCTCTTCGTACATCTCTTGCCGGGACGTGTTCAAGATCTACAAGGTCGCTGACCTTGAGGTCGTGGCTCTGCGCGGCCTTGAGCTGGAGGTTGAACGCGGGGAGGTGATGGCGATCATCGGCGCGTCTGGAAGCGGCAAATCGACGCTGCTAAACGTTCTAGCTGGATACGATGCGCCGTCCGCTGGGCGGGTGTATGTGGGCGACTACGACCTGCTCAACATGAGTTCGAAACAGATCGTGGAATACCGGCGTCGTGAAGTCGGTTTCGTCTGGCAGCAGACATCTCGCAACCTGTTCCCTTATTTGAATTCCTTGGAGAACGTTGAGCTCCCGATGCTCCTGGCGGGCACCGGAGGCAGGGAGCGACGGGATCGGGCGGAAGAACTGCTGAACCTGGTGGGACTGGGCGACAGACTGTCCCACAAACCCGCCCAGCTATCCGGCGGCGAGCAGCAGCGGGTGGCCATCGCCGTCGCTCTCAGCAACCGGCCCGCACTGTTGCTGGCGGATGAACCGACGGGTGAACTGGACACCGAGACGGGGCAGGAAATCCTGGACATGCTATCCACGGTCAACCGGGAGCTCGGCACGACAATCATCGTGGTAACCCATGACCCTGCCGTATCGCAGTCTGTTGGACGCGCAGTCGCCATCCGTGACGGCAAGACGAGCAGCGAGATACGCGGCCGCGTAAATTTTGATCGACAGATCGGTGGCGGGCGCCGTGACGTTGAGGAATTCCAACTGGTGGATTCTTCAGGACGGGTCCAGATACCGCGCGAAATGTTGGACGGCCTCAACATCGAGCGGCTTGTCCAGGTAGACGTTGAAGACGATCGGTTACGGATCCGACCGTCGCCCGAAGACGGTTCCGACGCCGATTCTGGAAGGGGTGGAAGACGATGACGGAAAACGGCGCGACGCAGCCGCTACTGGTCGCCGACCACGTGGGGCGGATGTTCCATCTTGAGGGCGAAGAGGTCCATGCGGTCCGGGACATCAGCATCACGGTCAACCGCGGCCGGTTTGTCGCCATCGTCGGACGCTCCGGCTCTGGCAAAACGACCCTGTTGAACCTGCTGGCCGGCCTCGACACACCGACGTCCGGCCAGGTCAGGTTTGAGGGACGCGACGTTGTGGAGATGGGCGAGAAAGAGATGACGGAGCTGCGACGCCATCGCATCGGCATCGTGTTCCAGTCGTTCGGACTTCTCCCGTTGCTTTCGGCATTTGAAAACGTGGAGTTGCCGCTGCGCATCGCCGGCGTTGGCGCCCGGACCCGCAACGAACGCGCTGCGGAGGTGCTCGACCTCGTCGGGCTGCTGCCTCGGTCACGCCACAGGCCGTTTGAGCTTTCCGGGGGCGAACAGCAACGTGTCGCCATCGCCCGGGCTGTCGTCATGCGGCCGTCCGTGATCCTGGCGGATGAACCGACTGGAGAGCTGGACTCAGCGAACGCTCAGTCGATCTTTGGCCTGTTCAGCCAGATGGCGGGCGCGGAAGAGATGGCGATCGTCACAACCACACATGACCAGACCCTGCTTGACATGGCCGAAGAGGTGTACGAGATAGGAGACGGCCTGCTCCTCGATGGCGACGCTTCCGCTCCGTCTGAACCGGAGGACAGCCCGAACGCTGAAGTGGATTCTCCCCCGGAAACCGTCCGTTCTCCGGTTCCACCGGACCCCGGCGACGACAGCATTTTCCGTAGGCTCGACTAACCTCAGACGTCCATGCCGAGGACGTATGTGGTCGCCGCATTTGGTGAAGGGTCGGTTAACCTTTCGACATGCCTTACGTAACTTCGTCAGGCCGACGTCTTTATTACGAAGTCGCGGGCGAAGGCTTTCCGCTGCTCATGCACCACGGCTTCGCGCAATCAGCGCAGAGCTGGGCCGATGCCGGCTGGGTCGATCTGCTCGCGGCGCGATCACGTGTGATCTCGTTCGACATGCTCGGCCACGGCAGGAGCGACGCGCCGCACGATATCGAGGCGTACCGCATGGATGAACGGCTGATGGACGTGCTGGCGGTGGCGGAGGCCGGGGGCGCGAGGCGGTTTGACATGCTGGGCTTCTCGCTCGGCGGCCGGGTTGCGCTGGGCATGGCGTTCCAGCAACCGAATCGACTAAGGGGGCTGGTCGTGGGCGGGATGCACGCCCGCGCCACCAACCTGACGGCT
Source organism: Chloroflexota bacterium (assembly GCA_002730555.1). Classification (GTDB taxonomy): domain Bacteria; phylum Chloroflexota; class Dehalococcoidia; order Lucifugimonadales; family Lucifugimonadaceae. The sequence goes on along the minus strand of PCAM01000037.1, from coordinate 206,547 downwards.
GACAGCATGAAGAAGCGTACGGCAACGCTCAGGAAAGGCAGCGTTCGCGCGCTCAGGCGGGCGATGGGCCTGAACGGGGCGGGATCTACGAACCTACCCGACCCGGATCCTGAGGCGCTCGCCCTCTCGGACGAAGGTTTGCTCAACTGGCCCGGCGTCGCCGAAGACCTTCCGGCCCTCGACCTGCCCACCCTCATGTTTGTGGGCCAGCATGACCGCATGCAGCCGTGGGTCGAGGAAGACGCGGGGACCAACCCGAACGTGGACTACGTCTGCTGTCCCGATGTGAACCACATCGGAGCGTTTGACCGGAGCGACCTGGCGGGGCCTTTGGTCGTGGATTTCCTGTCCCGCGTTTCGAGCGCAAACGGGGAAGCGACCGCATGAACGGCATTTTGATACTGGTGGGTGGTGGTGAGTTTGAGCAGGAGATGAAGTACGTCGATCGCGTCCTTTTGGACAAGGTGATCGGGCCACCCCGAATCGCAATCCTGCCTACCGCGGCAGGGGGCGACCCGGACGCCGCTCTCAAGCACGCGGAGGCCGGGGCGGCGTATTTCCGCGGTATGGACGCCGAGGTCGAAGTCGTTCCGGTGATTGACCGGGATTCGGCGATGGACGATGGCCTGTCGGCGCGGATTGAGGACGCAAACGTCGTCTACCTGACGGACGGCGACGCCCGATATCTGTACGAGATGCTCCGGTTCAGCAGCGCGTGGACCGCAATCGGCAATGTGATCGAGCTGAACGGCGTGATAGCGGCTTCGGGCGCTGCTGCGTCCGTTTTCGGTGAGCGAGCGCCGGGTTCCGCACTACGCTGGGGGTCGGCGTTCAACATCCTCCCGGGATCGGTCATCGTGCCGGACTACGAGACCGCTTCGACTTACGGGATGCGCGCCAGACGGTTTCGACGCCGAAACCTCGCCTACCTCGGCATCGATCGCCACACTGCGCTGTTCAATCAGGACTTCCGTTTCACCGTCGTCGGCGAAGGTGGGGTCACCGTCTGGAGCAAGCGGCGCCACGAAAAGCGAGAGGATGGCGACCCGCTGGTATGGCCGTAGGCCTTAACCGCGCTGGATACACGAACTTCGGATGTAAAATTCCCCGGCGCCATTTCGCACAACTACCCGGACACGCCTTGGCGGCGCGCCGGGAAATCCAACATTCAGACTCGCACGGGCCGCTCCCGTCATAACGAAGGTCGTTACTAGATGCCCAGGGCCATCGATCCAGACCCCGCTTACAAACGCGCCATGGTTGTCGTGGCGCACGCAGACGACGCCGAATACGGCTGCTCTGGTTCCGTCGCAAAACTGGTCCGTGAGGGGCTGGAGGTCGTGTACGTGCTGTGCACCGACGGTAGCAAGGGCAGTGACGACCCGAAAGACACACAAGAATCGCTGGCCGCCGTTCGTAAAGAAGAACAGATAAAGGCCGGGAAGGTTCTCGGTCTGAAGACGGTCGAATTCCTAGGCTTCCCGGACTCTGAGCTGGAGCCCACGCTGGAGCTACGGAAGTCGATCGCACGTGAGATCAGGCGGCACAAGCCGGACATCCTGATCTGCCAGAATCCAACCAGGAGTTTGGAGATCGCCGGATACGTCGGACACCCGGACCACCAGGCCGCGGGCGAAGCAGCGCTGTCCGCCGTCTACCCGACGGCACGTGACCGGCTGACCTATCCGGATCTGCTGGACGAAGGCTTCGAACCACACAAGGTTCGTGAGGTGTGGGTCATGTTGGGGCCGGAGCGCGGGGACTTCTTCAACGAACTTGAAGAAGAGGACATGGCGAAGGCCGTCGCCGCCCTCAAATCGCACGAAAGCCAGGTGCAGTACCCGGAGGTAGACGCCCGTATGCGCGAATGGCGGGGCCGGGTCGGCGTAAAAGTCGGCGTCCGCTTTGCAGAGGCGTTCAAGGTCTTCACCCTGGGTTAATTCCCCGGGCTAGGTCCTGGGATTAAGCCTGGGCCCGCTCCTGTTCAACCAGCACCCGACGGAGGATCTTTCCTGACGGGTTTTTCGGGATGGCATCGATGAATTCGATCTCCCGAATCTGCTTGAACGTGGCCACACGCTCGGCGATGAAACTCATCAGCTCTTCGCCGTCCACGGACGATCCCGCGGCCCGGACCACGAACGCCTTCGGGATTTCGCCGGACCTTTCATCCGGCTTCCCGATCACGGCGCAATCGGCCACACCGTCATGTTCGAGAAGCAGCCCTTCAAGCTCGGCCGGTGGCACCTGAAAGCCGCTGAACTTGATCAGCTCCTTTTTACGGTCGACGATCCAGAGGTAGCCTTCCGGGTCCATTCGTGCGATGTCGCCGGTACGTAGCCAACCATCGTCGGTGAGTGTCTCCGCGGTCGATTCCGGGTCGTCAAAGTAGCCCTGCATCACCTGCGGACCCCGCATCAACAGTTCACCCTCTTCGCCGGGAGGCAACTCGCGAACGCCCTCCTCCAGGTCGACCACCTTCTGCTCCGTATCGGCGCCTGCAGGACCGACGGACCCCGGGCGTGCCCGATCACTCTCCGCAAAGTCGGCATTTGTGTACGGCGATGTTTCTGTCATTCCATACGCCTGAAGTACGGGAACACCGGTCACGCTCTGGACGCGGGTCTGGAGTTCTGTGGACAGGGGCGCCGCGCCGATGACCATGAAGCGAAGCGCGGACAGGTCGTGGTCCTTCACCCCCGGGTACTGTGCCAGCCCGACGAGTACCGGCGGGACGGTGTAAAGAGCGGTCACGCTGTGCTGGTCAAGCAGCCCGAGGAACTCGTCGATATCGAACCGGCCCATCATCACCTGCGCGTTCCCGATGGCGATGCACGGGTTCATCAGCACGTTCATGCCGTAAATGTGAAACAGCGGCAGATGGACCATCACCACGTCGTCCGGCCGCGGTTCTGCAAACTCGCCCGGCCGTTTCAAGAACTGCTCGACATTAGAGGTCAGGTTGTGGTGCGTCAGCATCACGCCCTTGGACAACCCGGTCGTCCCGCTTGAGTACGGCAGCACGGCGAGATCGTTCATCGGGTCGATCGCGACCTTCGGCGCCTCTGGCGGGACAGCGGCGATCCGCCCCCAGAATGAGCTTGCATCGGTCCCATCGGGATGGATGACGATCACTTCCGGTGGTTCGTCCAAGAGCGGTCTGGCCGCGTCCGCCATCTCCGTCAGGGAGTCGTGCACAATCAGCACTGAGGCTCGGCTGTTGTTGAGTTGATGCGCTATCTCACGCTCGCGGTAGCCCGAGTTGATCGTCGTGACGATGGCCCCGGCCTTTAGCACGCCAACAAATGCAATTTCAAACTCAGCGCAGTTGGGCGCGAGCAACCCGACACGGTCGCCCTTCTTAATTCCCATATCCGCGAGAGCCCCTGAAAGGCGATCGCTGTGGGCGTTCAGTTCGCCGAAGCTAAACCGCCGGTCCCCGTCGATCACCGCAATCTTCGACGGCCACTTGTCCGCCGCATCGATGATGTACTGCTGGACCGGATGTATGGAGTAGGGTTTGAGTGAACTGCGGACGGGTGTATCAATGGTCATAGCGGATCTCTAGCGGGTTCATTTACGGCAGATCCAGTTTCACCGCGATCGCCGCGTTGGCGATGATCGCGAAGTCGCCGCCATCCGGATCAGGCACGTCGATTCCGCCTTTGACGGCGTTGACCGTCACCTGGCCAACGGGAAGGCTGGCCTTGACCGCGCCTTTGTCGACCTGGCCCGGTTCCTGGACGCCGATCGTCACTTCGACGTTCATCTCGGAGGAGTTGATGCCCAGCGCGCGTGTGAACCCGACGGAGCTGTGGTGTAGGGCGTTGTTCACCGCCCGCAGCGCCGCCTTCGTGTAGTCGCCGCCGTGCAGGTCGTTACCGGTCCCCATTTCGAGGATCACGCGTTTCAGTGGCATGGGTGCCCTCCTATGGGAGATCTAACCGCACAACGGCGGCTGCGCTTGCGACAAGGGTTCCGTCGGTGCCTTCGTCGTTGAGGATCTCAAGACCCCCCTCGACAACGTTCACTGTGCCGGTGCCGTGCGGCAGGACCGCCAGGACGGCGTTCCTGTCCACCTGGTCCGGCCGGGTCACACCGATAGTCACCTCGACCCTCATCGAATCGACATCCAGCCCCAGCGCGGCGGCCGTGCCAAGAGAGTTGTGCCACAGGGCGTCTCTTAATGCCCTCACGGCCGCCTTCGTGTAGTCACGGCCCTTGATGTCCGTGCCCATGCCTATCTCAAGCACCACCCGTTTCCAGGCCATACGTGTCCCTCTCTGCGCCGTAACGCGTGATCCTCACGGTTCGAAAACGAGTTAAGCGACGTCTACGTGGTCGCCACCCTCGGTGGTGGTAGCGCCTGCGATCTCACGCAACTGGTTCATGTGGTCCTGCATCGCGGTCTGCATCAACCGCGAGTCAGAGGAGTGCATGATGAACCGCGCACCCAGCTTGATCGCTGTGGCCGACGTCTCGATGGTCTGCTGGTGGATCATCACCGGGATGTCCTTCGCGCTAGACTTGGCGATGATGTCCTTCAGCACGTCGGTGTACTTCTCGTTCGAGTAGTCGTCCGGGATTCCGAGAGACGTGGACATGTCATTCGGACCGATGAATATGCCGTCGATGCCCTCTACTTCCAGGATGTTGTCCAGATTGTTGTGACCCGGGACTGACTCGATGCCGATGATGACGATCGATTCCCTGTGGCGGTTCTCCAGGTACGTTTTCGTCTTGTCGCTCGGGAGGACGCCGTCCGTGACGGCGCGCGTCAGGTACTCACCCTTGAGCGGGTGCCACTTTGCCGTGGCGACAACGGCCTGAACCTCTTCAACCGTCTCGCAGTAGGGCACGAGCACGCCCGCTGCGCCGGCATCTAGGGCCATCGCAACCCACTCAGACTTCGGGATGGGAACTCGAATGATCGGGGTGATCCCAGCCTGCCTGAGGACCATGCAGAGAAGCTGGTTCTCCACGCGGTCACGGGAGCCGTGCTCGGTGTCGATGATCGCGAAGTCCAGCGTGCTGCCGGCCAGCGCCCCGGAGAACCTGATCCCCTGCATCGAGGAGATCATACAGCCGAAAACGTGTCCGCCGCCGCTGAGCGTCTCTTTAAGTTGAACAGCGTCCATTGCGAGGTGTCCCTTTCCTGATATCGATTCTTGTGTGACTCGGGAGGTTGGTTTCGTCCGGTCTTCCGCGGACGTATCTTTCGTTAGCTACAGATAGGCCCTGCGGCGTCCGCACACGATAAACGAACGGCGGAGCTCGCGCGCACCGGCTTTAGCCCACCTGACGCCAGAACGGTTCCCGTTTGCGCATGTTCTCAAGAACAGCTGGATCCCACGGCTCCAGATCGAAACCCTCCGGCTGCGGGGGCCGGCCGACCCATCCGATACGTTCGTGGACGCGGCTGTCCGTGTAGTAGTTCCCGTACACCAGTTCAACAAACTCGCCGAACTGGGCTGGCAGGTTGGTTTCCACGGTCTTGAGGGCGGCGATCTGTCGCTCTTCATCGAGCGCGGCGAATCCGCCCTCAATCCGGGATGCGATATCGAGTGACATGGCGTCCAGCACCGACAACAACCCTGAGCGCAAACGGCCGTAGCGCTGCGACGACCGTTCAAGCTGCTCCGCTAGGCCCAGCCCTCCGGCCCCCGGGAAATCGCCATCTGGCGGGATGACCAGGTCCATTACTCGCTTCAAGACGACCCGATCCACGCTTGTTAACTGTCTATCGGCGGTGGGCATACGCGTCTTTCTGAATTCTCTGAGTTGTTCGGCCGTGGCGGGTTCATCCCTTGAGATCATCCCGCTCGTGTGCGATGTAGTCCGCAGCCCTCAGCGCGATCGCCTGAAGCGTCGGCGTCGGGTTGACTGCGCCCGCCGTCACGAACACGCTGCCGTCGACGATGAACACGTTGTCCGCATCGTGCGCCTGACACCACCCGTCGACCACCGAGCGCTCCGGGTCCTCGCCCATCCGTGCCGTGCCCATCAGGTGCCACCCGCCCGAACGCAACAGCGGATTCGCCATGATCCGGGTCGCGCCGGCTTCTTCCAGTACCTGTGTCGCCGACTTGACCGAGTGATCCAGCAGGCGCTTGGAGTTTTCGCAGAGCCTGTAGTTGATCCGGGGGGCGGGCAGGCCGTTACTGTCCGTGAGCCGCTCATCGAGCGTAACCGTGTTGTGTTCCTCGGGGAGGTCCTCGCCGATGCCAGCCAAAATTACGTTGTGGCCGAAACGCTCCGAGAAATCCTCGTGATGCCCGCCCCCCCATGACACGGGCTCATGCGCCCCGCCGAGTGCCGTCGTCAAAGGGCCGCTGCCGCGATTGAGCTGGTAGGCGTAACCACGAACGAAGTCCCGCCGCAGATCGGTCTCGTAGAACTCCTGCGACATCAGGATATTGCCCATCGGGCCCTTCCACGTTTTCGACAATCCCGGGATGAGCCCGGTCGTGATGGAGTAGGGATGGAACATCAGGTTCTTCCCGACCAGGCCGGTCGAGTTGATAAGCCCGTCCGGGTGGGCATCCGATTTCGACATCAGCAATAGCCGAGGCGTGCCGACCCCGTTGCCTGCCATCACCACGCTCCGGGCCGCTTGGTGGTGGACGTTCCCGGCGCGATCGAAATAGTGTGCTCCGGTAGCCCGTCCATCGTTGCCGACGGTGATCTCTGATACCCGTGAGTAGGTCTTCAACACAGCCCCGAGCCGGATCGCCTCCGGCCAGTAGTTCACATCGGTGCTGGACTTGGCCTTCCTCGTGCAGCCGAAGCCCAGCGGGCCGCAGTAGTTGCAGGCCTCGCGCCCCCCGTAAGGCATTGAGTTCACATAGTTGTCGGAGGGCCACCAGTGCCAGCCGAGTCGCTCAAATGCGGCGGCCATGTGTCGCCCATCTTCGCCGAGCGGAAGGGGCGGCATCGGTCGCGGAGAGCGTGGCGGCATAGCGGGGTCGCCGCTGATCCCGGCGCAGCCCATCATCATGTCGTTCAGATCGTAGTAGGGATCGAGGTCGTCGTAGGTGAAAGGCCAGTCATCGGCCACTTCGTCCAGCGTTTTCACACGGAAATCGGACGGGTGGAACCGGGGCGCGTGCGCAGTCCAGTGGATTGTGCTGCCGCCGACCGCAGAGAACATGAGCGGGGTGATTTCGGACTCGCTGTCGTTGACCGGATAGTCGACCGGGGCCGCCCGCTTGTTGGGATCCCAGTTCCACTCGTGCCGGCCCAGGACCTCCCAGTTCCGGTCCCTCGTCGGGTAGAGCGCGGGATCAACCCAGCGGCCCTGCTCAAGGCAGACCACGGAGAACCCGGCCTGCGCGAGCCGCCATGCGACGACAGCGCCGGACGCCCCGGCACCGACGATCAAAATGTCGACAACATCAGGCGGCAGTAGTCCGTCGACGGCGATTACCGGCTGTTCGTTCTGGTGCAGGGTGGGTTCTTCGGTCATGCAGGGCAGCTCCGCTTTGAATCCCCTGAATTCCCGTTGAAATCTTTGGGGGACTCGACGACTGAAACGGAAACTTATCACGGGTCGCGTGTCAAAGTGGGGCTGGCGCCCACCGACATCCGTCTTCTGGAATCGAATGTCCAGAAGTTACCGAGTATCTGAGCTCCGACAGAGGAGTACCAATTGGCAACGGTGACGGTGACCGGCACCTCAGACAACCAGTACGAGACCCGGATCATGAACGACCGACACGCGTTTGTCGCCGATGAAACGGAGCCGCTCGGGACCGATATCGGTCCGAACCCGTACGAGTTTCTGCTCTCGGCACTCGGTGCGTGCATGCCTATCACGCTCTTCATGTACCCCGCACGGCGAGAGTGGTCGCTGGAATGCGTCCACATCGAGCTGTCGCTTGACCGCGTTCTTGCAGACGATTTCGAACACTACGAAGAAGAGCCCGGGCTGGTGGATGTGAGCGAACGCAAAATACGGCTTGAAGGCCCGCTCGACGATGAGCGACAGGAACGACTTGCCTGTATCGCCACTCGATGCCCGGGCCACGAGACCCTGTCCACCCCAACGGTGATCATGGACGAGAGCGAGTAGAGAGGAGCAACAGATTTCGGCTACCGCAGACCTAGAGCAGGTCGATCTCCGTCGAACCGTCGCCGCCCATCGCCTGTTCCGACCGCTCAAAGCCGCCCACCGCCGGATGAAGACGTAGCGCCTCCCGCGTTGCATCCCTGAGTGCCCCGGTCCCCTTGCCGTGGATGACCCGCACGCTGGTCAAGCCAAGCAATGCTGCCTCGTCCAGGAACGCCACCACCTGCTCGTGAACCTCGATCGCCCGGATGCCCCGGATGTCCAGCTCACGCGTCGGCGCGTCGACCATCGGCGTCGACATCGTGATGCGTGACTCGGAAGAAGCCGTGATGCCCTCGGATGGTGTGACCACCTTCAACTGGGCGATGTTGAGCGTCACCCGAGCGTTCCCGAGTATCAGATTCGCGGAACCGTCCGCGTTCACTTCCGTCACGGTTGCCTGCGCGCCCAGGCCTCGGACCTCCACGACATCGCCCGCTGTGACGGGCCGTGGCGGTGGCGGCGCAGCTTCCGGCTCGATCTTCTCGCTCTCGGCCGGGCGGGTGACTTTGAATCGATCGGCACGTTGCAAAGATCGTCTCACCCGTTCCTGCTCCCGCCGCACCACCGCAAGGTCGCGCTCCTGGCTCGCCTGGCGCTGGATCTGCCTCAGGCTGCTGCGCACATCCTCCGCCTCCCGCTGAAGCTCCGCCCGTGTCTCCTCAACGAGATCGTCCTGTGCCTCGGTGACGGCCCGCACCCGCCGGTCCAAGTCACGTTTCGTCGCTTCCGCCTCCGCGCTGTACGCCTCTGCGGCGGCCATTTGGCCTTCGATATCGGCCCGTTCGCGTTGCAACCGAATCAGCAGTGCCTCGGTCGCAGAGTGTTCCGGAGAGAGGAATAATCGTGCGCGGTCCAGCACGTTTTCGGGCAACCCGAGCCGTTCCGCCACCGCCATCGCGTAGCTGCGGCCGGGAGTGTCCATCGAGACCCGATAGCTCGGCATCATCGTTTCCGGGTTCAGCTCGACGGCGGCGTTCTGCATGCCGGGCGACGCGCCTGCATGCTCCGCCACCGCGCGGTGGTGTGTTGTGACGATGGTCGGGATGCAGTGTTCCACAAGGTGGTCGAGGACAGCGCGCGCCAGCGCCGATCCCTCTTCCGGGTCGGTCCCCGTGCCCAGTTCGTCGAGCAGCACCAGGGAGCGGTCGTCCGCCTCCTCGAGCACGTCCACGACGGCCCCGAGGTGGGACGAGAAGGTCGATACAGACCGTTCGATGCTCTGGGCATCCCCGATGTCAGCGTACACGCCGTTGAACACAGAGATTTCGGTAAGAGGATCGCCCGGGATCTGCATGCCGCACTGGTGCATCAGGACGGCCAACCCGGCCGTCTTGAGAGCAACGGTCTTGCCGCCGGTGTTCGGCCCCGTGATCACAAGCGCCCGGAAGCCCGGTCCGGCCGAAAGGCTGATCGGCACCGCGCTCTCGCCCAGCAACGGGTGTCGTACGTTCATCAGGGTCAGCGCCGTGGCGTCGCCCGCCGGGAGTGTTGTGGCCCGTGAGGCGCGCATCGAATGTGCCAGCCGGGCGCGCGTGAATACCAGATCCAGCCTGCCGGCGGCTTCGATCGCCATCAACGCGTCGCCGGCGCGATCAGATATCAGGCCGGAAAGCCGTCTCAGGACCTTTTCCTCTTCCCGGGTCACCTCGGCCGCGGCCTCCCGCCAGCCGTTGCACAACTCAACGGCGTCGAACGGCTCAACGAACAGCGTCTGACCAGTGTTGGACACGTCGTGCACGATCCCCGGCACTGACGAACGCTGATCTGAACGGACCTCGACCACCAACCGTTCGCCGCGTGTGGCAATTACCGGGGCCTGAATGGCGCCACGGATTTTCGGCCGCGCAATGAAGCGCTCCAGATGGGTTGCGAGCCTGCGGTATTTCTCGCCGACCCCGGACCTGAGCCGTCCGAGGTTTGGCGTGGCTGAATCCTTGATGTTGCCGCGGTCGTCTATGGCCTCGCCAATGCGCTCATCGAGCCATCGCAGGTCCGGGATCATCGCCGCAATCGTGCCGATCATCGGCGTCTCACGCCCCAGCGCGTGTGCGGCCTCCCGCGCCTCCCACAGTGAACGCAGGACGCCTCCGATGCGGCTCAACTCCTCGCCGACGAGCATGCCACCGAGTTCCGCCCTGTCGATATCGGGGCGCGGGTCGATCAGGCCGCCGAGGCCGATGTCACCGGATTCGTCCAGGATGCGTCGTGCCTCGGCCGTTTCCTCCTGGAGCCGTTCGATGTGTTCTTCGTGATCGGAAGGTTCCAGTTTGAGCGCGAGTTCACGCGCCCTGAACATGTGCGCACTGCCGGCGAGCACGTCCAGGAGTTTTGGCCACTCGATCAACTCCCGCGAGCGCTCGGTAAGCGTCTGCTCGGGGGTCGAGTCGGCTGATTCGTCCGCATTTAGAGCTTCGTATTCGGGCATTGACTGGCTATTCTAGTGTTGGAATGCCCTCGGTGAACTCTTACCGATGGTGCGGAGGAAAAGGCCGAGGTCGGACGATGTCAGATTCCATGTCTGCTCAAGGTAAAACCGAGACGATCGCTCATTCGATCCCCGGTGGATCAGAGGCCTACAAGAATCTGGTCGGGCTCTTGGCGCGAGCCGATCTGGAGTATGCCGGTGGATTCGTAGAGGTGGAAGGGCTTCGGATCCATTACTTGGACTACGGCCCCCGGTGATTCCCCTAATATTGCAGGGACAGCGACCTGCCCTGGTTTTGTTCATGCACGGCGCCGGACCGGGATCAGGCAACTGGTACGCGCAGATTGCAGCTTTGCCACGATCACTCCGTCGCGGCCCACCTGCGCGTTTGCATCAGATGTCCGCCGGTTCATGCTCATCCGCGTCCTGAGGCGAACCCAACCGTGTTCTGAGGTTCTCGAAGGACCGGCGGACGCATCGACTCCGGCATCCCCGAACTTCCTCCAAACAGCCGCCCGCCCGGCCGAGTGCCAGACGCCGGTGATAGCTCCCACGATCAGGAAGTCGATCACTGTGTGGCCGTTGGCGATCAAGAAGTGCTTCAGGTTGTTGCCGGCAACCGCTTTGTGAGTGGCGTCCATCGTGGCGAATGCGGCAACACCCAGGATCGCTCCAATCAGCAACCCTTTTTCGATCCCCGGGTTGTTCAGTTGCTGCAGGATGTGGGCTACAACGAACATCGTCGCGAACCCTTGCGCGATGGAGATGGCAAACGGCACCGCCTTTGGACCCGGCCTGGCGGTGATCTCTTCCTTCGCTGTCCCGATGGCGTCCATCCACTGGTTGCCAGGCAGGATTGGCGAAAACCAGAGCGCGCCGAACGCCTGGCCTGCGACCACCGTCATAATGATCGCGATGTAATCCAGATCGTCCCGGTTCCACTCCATCCTAATAACAGCCCCACTGGGGCCTAGCCGCCTTGGTACCTGGGTCTGAAGTCCTCCGCTCGGTCCTCTGGCTGGTAGCCCAGGACGTCCGCTGCATGCGAGATGTCCCGTACGCCCCACAGATTGTCGGAGCCCGAGTAAAAAATGTCGAACATCAGGTCGTCAGGCGCATCGAGGCAGCGCTGCACGATCTGCGCCGCGTCCCGGTTGCTGGTCCAGAGCGAAAACGACCGGTTGCCCGGCATGTCGACATCGTTCGGGTTGATGTTGGCGGTCGGGTTCAGCGGTGAGTCTGCCCGGTTTACAGAGCTGAACCGAATGCAGAGCGCCGAGATTCCGTGGACGTCAGAGTAGTAGCGCCCGAGCGCCTCACCCCAGAGCTTGGTGGCGGCGTACAACCCGGATGGCCGAACCGGCCACGTGTGTTTGGCGCGCTCGTACGACGCCGATTCACCCTGGTACGTCCCGCCGATCACCTCGCCCAGGTCGTCTTCCTGTTCGTAGTTCCAGGTCACCTGACCTGTGGAAGCGAAGATGACCCGCTTCACATTGGCCTCGCGTGCCGATTCAAATATGTTGTAGGAGCCGACAAGGTTGGACTCGCGCAGCTGGTCCCACCGATCGCCCGGGCCGCCGTTGGCCCCGAGATGGACCACCGCGTCCTGGCCTTCCAGCGCCTCGCGAACGGCGTCGAAATCGGCGACGTTCCCCTCCGTGATGTCACGCCCGGGTTCACCAACAAGGTCGAACCCCTTCAGCGTATAACGGTCCGGCGAGTCGGCCAGCCGGGTCCAGACGGCCGTACCGATAAGGCCGGTAGCTCCGGTGATGAGGACTTTCATGCGGAACTCCTGTTGTTCCGGAAGGTCTCGATCTTGACGATCTTCGGAGATTTAGGCACGGAGACGGGGCCTAAAGCTCGGACGTTCGTACGGTCAGCTGATCGCTATTCATGAACTTGTCCGTGAAGTCCAGCCCCAGCCCGGGATCGTCCGAGACCGACGCGAAGCCGTTCTCCACCTTCGGCAGCTCTGTCACGATGTTGTTGTACCAGGTGGCGTTGTAGGCCCTTACCGTCTCCTGAATGAAGGTGTTCGTTGCGTTCAGGCTCAGGTGCACGTCCGCCATGAAGGCGATCGGACCGACGCAGTCGTGCGGTGCGATCGGGATGCCGAACGACTCTGACATCGTGGCGATGCGTTTGGCCTCGGAGATTCCCCCGACCCAGCCCAGGTCGAACATGGTGATATCGACCGCCTGCTTCACGAACATCTCCCGGAAGGTCCAGCGCGTGGAGACGCCCTCGCTTGCGATGGTCGGGATATTGGTCGTTTTGCGGAACTGCGCCAGCGCATCCAGATTGTCCATCTGGACGGCGTCCTCAAACCAGAGCGGCTTGAACGGCGTTACCGCCTGGGCAATCTTGATGGCAGAGGGCAGGTTCCACATCTGGTGCATCTCAACGGCAACCTCCATCTGATCGCCCATTGCCTCGTGGATCAGCCGGAACGGCTCCGTGCCCTTCTCGATGTCCTCAAGCGAGATGTGCTGCCCGTTGGTCTTGCTGACGAACTGGTCGAAGGGCCAGATCTTCATCGCCCTGAAGCCCTCCGCATGGAGGCTCTGCGCCAATCCGACCGGGTCTGTCAAAAAGGCGTGCTGGTCCTCGTACGGACCGTCCGGCCGATAGTCCACCGAGCCCGGCTCATAGTGCCCTGCCCGGTTCACGCCGTATGAGTATCCGGCGCAGGTGTTGTACACCTTGATTTTATCCCGGCTGAGACCGCCAAGGACATTGTAAGTAGGCTCGCCGACACGCTTACCGAACAGGTCCCACAGAGCGATGTCGATTGCCGAAAGCGCCCGCATCTCGGCGCCGCGGGAGCGCATGCCGCCCGACATCTTCGCCAGGTTGTGCCAGTGCCAGTCGACTTGGCTGGCGTCCTTGCCGAGAAGGTACTGCGCCGCGTCTGCGTGGATGAAGGCGTGTATGGGCTCCGGCGACCAAGAGGTCTCGCCGATGCCGAACAGCCCGTCGTTCGTGTGGATCTTAATGAACACCAGCTTCGGGTATTCGTCGTGCTGGAAGGTCTCGATCTTGACGATTCTGGGCGATTTCGCCACGTAGCCGTGCCTTTCGTGTGATCTGGAAGTTAGGAGATAGATTAGCGGGTCCCTCTCTCAGCGGAAGAGGGTTGGGGGGGACTGCCCTTCCACTTGACGGAAGGGTGAGGGAGAAGGCTCTTCGTTGGAAACGTTATTTTCGATGCATCAACCGGCCAGATGATCGTTCGTCTTCGGGACGTCCATCCAGCTGACTTCCTCGTCCGCTTTCTCCTGGCCGCACACATCGCAACTGGCCGCCCAGTGGCCCCCAGGCGGCATGGCGATAGCCAACCGCATTGAGAGCTCGCTTCCCTCCGTCGTGATGTGATGCGTCGTCCCGCGCGGCACCCAGACCAGGTCGCCCTTGCTGGCGACAAACGTCTTGCCGCCACTCAACTCCCAGCGGATACGGCCCGCTTGGACGTACCACCACTCGTCAAAATCCTTGTGGAAGTGCGGGCTGTTGCCGCGCCCTTCCGGTTGAGCGAGCAGTGTTGCGATATTGCGTTCGTCGGACACGATGAACTCAAGCCATTCGGCTTCATCGGTGTGTTTTGCTTTCACAGCGTCCAGCGTCGTGTGCAGAACTCCCGGCCAGTCGTGGTTGTCAATGCGAGGTGGGATCGGCCCCTTGACCGTGTCCGAAATCGTCAGTGACCCGGCGGCGATCACGTCGGCGATCCCAAATACATCCGGTGCGTCTGGCGCGTGGTCGCACACTTCACACGGCGAGGAGTAGTGCTCGGCGGGGGGTTGTGATACCGCAAATCGTAAGGACAGACCGTCGCCCACATTTCGAATGTGGTGTACCGATCCGCGCGGAACCCACACCACGTCACCTTCGGTAGCGGTTACTTCTCGGCCGCCGGTGTAGTGCCACTGCAATGTCCCGCGCATCACGATCCACCACTCGTCGAAATCCTTGTGCCAGTGCGGGATGTTGCCCGTGCCGGGGTCGTTTGCGATGAGCGTTCCGTTGTTTCGTTCGTCGTGGATTAGTGAGACGGACCACGGCGCCGGTCCTTTGGCGTCCACAACGTCCTGGATGCGGGTGTGAATCTTCCCCGGCCAGTCATCGTTATCGACCCGGGGCGGTATCGGACCTTCGACGGTATCTGCGATCTTGATTTCGTTCGTGGCCAAAACGTTCTCCCGGGACTCAGCGTTGGGAACGGGCGCACCGCCCGCGGCGAAGCGCATCTTACTCCCAGGACGGTGTCACTGAGTAGCGATGCCGAGTGGCGTTAGTCAGCGCGAGGGCCTTTGTTTATCGATCCCGAATACGTCAGCCGTTGCGCTCCCGCGACCGGATACTAAACTGCCGCCCGGATGGCATACAGCGCGCTCGTATTTCCGATTCTCGTAATGGCGCTCATCACGGTCTGGCGGAGCGCATCCTTGGTGCGCGCCTTCTCGGTTATCTTCATCTGGACATTCGCACTGGTGCTGCTCACCCAGTGGACGGGCGCCTACTCGCCGGAATCGGCGATGGTGAACGGAACGACCGCCGGAACCCTGACCGCTGGGATGTGGTGGCTGCTCCAGAGACGGGTGCGATTGGGTGAAACGGGCGGTACCGGTACCCGACGGCTTCGGTTAGCCCTGCGCCAGTCTTTTAATGCCAGGCTGTTCCAGCCGGTACGAGAGCCACTTCTCCATGTCCTCGAACCCGATCCGGTGGTAGAACTCACGCGTCGGGTTCCAGTCCAGCACCGATAGCTCGAACCGGGCGCATCCCCGCTCTTCTGCGATACGGGCCAGCTCCCGCATCAGGTCCATGCCGAGCCCGTGGCCGCGTGCTGACTCCTCCACGTACAGGTCTTCCAGGTACAACCCCGGTCTGCCCTGCCACGTCGAGTAGTTGTGGAAGAACAGCGCGAATCCGACGGCTGCCCCGTCCAACTCGGCAATCAGCGCCTCAAAGCGCGGGGAATCCTCGAAACCATCCCGCAGCACGTCGGCCTCGGTGAGCTCGACGGTGCTGACCGGTTCCTTCTCGTATACGGCAAGCGATTGCACAAGTCGGACGATCGTCGCCGCATCGCCGGGAACCGCCGGCCGGACGTGTTTATCTGCCATGGGTACCGTCCTCGTTTGGATCAGCCGATGAATGGGATGGTCTGTGGGCCTTCTGGCAGTACGCAAATGGATGCGTCGCTCCCGGCGGCATCGATCACCGACTGGATGTCGTCGATCGTCTCGAAGTGGGCGGCGTTGAGTTGAGATTCAGAGAGACGGTCAGACTTCACAAGGACTCGCGCCCCCATCTGAATCTTTGCCTGGATCTGGACCTGCCACTGATCCGGCTCCGAGTATCCGGACGTCTCGATCATCTCCAGCAGGGATGGCGGGTCAGGTTGCGAAGTGAGGATCGATGAGTAAGAACCGTGGTTCGGGATGCCGTCCCGGCATTCGGCTGCGCACACGATCAATCCCCCGGGCCTGACCACGCGCGCCGCCGCGGACATACCTTTCACTGCCTGGTACAGGTTCTGGTCTAGCGGGTACCCGGAGTTGCTCGTGATCACGAGGTCAAACGGTCGGGCGATCGCCTGCATCGAATCCAGCTTTGCCTGTGCGCAAGCGGCGGCGTGCATGGCGAACAGTTCCCCCGCGTATACGGCCGTCACCTGCTGGTCGCTGTTCAGCAGCACGTCGACGCTGAAGTCAGGTGGCGCGGCGCGGGCGATGGCGCGCACGTCGTCGTGAACCGGGTTGCCCTCGATAACACCCCAGGTAGCGTTCGGATGGCCGATACGGGACGCATCGTGAAGTTTCAGGACGGTGTCTATGCCCGCCAACCCCGGCGCGACCATCTTTGGGCCGCCGCTGAACCCGGCAAAAAAGTGCGGCTCCACAAATCCGGTCGTGATTCGCAGGTCGGCTCCCGTCCATTCACGGTTCAACTTCACCGGCACGCCGTTCCCGATCACCCCGAGATCGTCAAGAGAACTCTCGTCCCGAGCGACGTGATTGACCACCCGGCAGGCGGATGCGATCTCGTCGCCCAGCATGCCCCGCACCTCGTCCTCGGTGTTTGCGCGATGCGTTCCGGTGGCGATCAGGATCGTCACGTCACCCGGGCGTATGACGCCCTCAAGCTCGTCCAGAATCGACCGGACCATCAGCTGCTGGGGCTGAGCTCGCGTCACGTCGCAAATAGAGATGGCGACCCGCTGGTTTTTTCGGGCGATTTCTCTGAGCGGTCCTGAATTGATCGGCGCCCGGGACGCCTTATGCAGGGCGCGTGCTGCATCCGGGAGCGCCGTCCGAAATGTGGGCGTGATGACGGTGCTTCGTTCTTCCGGCAGCTCCAGCGGGAGGCGTCCGTCTCCGTATGCGAGTTCGACTTTCAGGGGCTCGAAATTCCTTACTTTTCCCCGAGAGATCCCGGAATATTGGCCAATGATTCCCGTATTGGAGTGAATCGTACAGGTTGGAAGGCCTGATTGGCCCATTCTTGGGGTTGGCAGAGATGCGTACATGCGTTACATCTTCTGAGGGATCGAGCGTCGTGTGGGGGCAAGGTCGCTTTCGATCCGCGAATTCTGGAGGGAGGCAAGATGCCGTCTGTACCGGGGGCGTACACGCCAGCGACGGAGCTTGTTGAGAAAATTCGTTCGCGCCAGTTTTCACCTGTCGAGGTGGTCGAGGCCACGCTCCGCAGAATCGACGCCTCACAGCCGACCCTGAACGCCTTCATCACGGTCGCACACGATGAAGCGATGGCGGACGCCCGGGCGGCCGAGAAAGCTCTTGTGAACGGTGACGAACTCGGGCCGCTTCACGGCGTTCCTTTTTCGGTCAAGGACCTGATTAACACCCGTGGCGTTCGAACAACGATGGGATCGTTGATCTTTGAACACAATGTTCCGGATACCGATGCCGAGGCGGTAGCGCGGCTGCGTGCCGCCGGGGCGATAATGATCGGCAAGACCACGACGCCTGAATTTGGACACAAGCCGTTCACACGGGCTCCTCTATTTGGCGACACGCCCAACGCCTGGGATAGCGACCGTATCGCAGGCGGCTCCAGCGGGGGCGCTGCGGTGTCCGCCGCCGCCGGACTTGCGCCGCTGAACGTCGGCACCGATGGCGGCGGATCGATACGTATTCCGGCGGCCGCCAACGGCATCGTTGGCATGAAGGCGACCCTCGGTACCATCCCGCACGACGCGGCACCGGACTCTTTTGGCGCAAACATCTACGTCGGCCCCATGACGCGGACGGTCGCCGACACCGCCCTGATGTTGCAGGTGATGGCCGGCCCGCATTCTTCCGACGCCCACTCTCTTGGACGCCGCGCCCGGGACTATGTCAAAGCCGCCGCGTCACCCGGGGGTCTTGAGGGCAAGAAGATTGCATGGCGACCCCTGCTCGGAAACGAAACGATCGATTCAGAGGTGCAGGCGATTACACATGGAGCCGCCCGGGCGTTTGAAGAGGCTGGCGCAACGCTTGTCGAAGTTGACGACGGTTTCGTCACGCCGGAGCCGTTCTGGCGTGTTCTGAGCCAGGCAGCTTGGCGCTCGCGCTTTGGTGATTACGTGGACGAGTGGGGAGATAAAATGACGCCGACCTTCCTGCGTTCAATCACCGAGGCGTCCGACTACTCGGCGGATGAATTGCAGAGAGCGATCTACCAGCGCACACAGCTATTCCGGCAGGTGCAGGGCTGGTTTGACGAGTTCGACCTCGTCCTGACGCCGACCCTCGCCCGGACGGCGCTTGAGTCGGACATGGACCTGTACGACCCGGTGGCCATAGAGGGAGAAGAGGTCGGCATCATCCGGCAAAACTGGTACCCGTATACACACCCCTTCAACCTCACCGGCCACCCGGCGATCACGCTGCCGGCCGGTTTCGCGGGTGACGGTCTGCCCGTAGCGCTCCAGATCGTGGGCCGCTACGCGGACGATGCGGCGGTCATCAGGGCGGCGTCGCTGTTCGAACAGCTTCGCCCGTGGACGGAGCGAACCCCAGAACTGCCAGAAGTGGACGGGAAGAGATGACGGGAGCAAATGGCATATTGCCGGAATTCGAACTTGAAGACCTCGACAACCTTGATCCCGTCAGTTCACGGCAACTACGGACCGTGGGCATCGAGAGCGTTGAGCAACTTCGGCAGACCGGACCGGTTCAGACCTTCATGCTCGTGCCGAACATGTTCCCAAGCGAGACCAGCGTGACGTTCCTGTATGCCGTCCAGGAAGCGCTTCTGGATGTGCCCCTGAACCAGATCACAGAAGAAGAAAAAGAGCGTCTGCGCGATGAAGTTCGTGGCGCCGCGCCGCAGGCGTTAGCACCCGAGAGTGGCGGTTGAAATATTTGGCCGACTACGGGGCCATCAGCCCGAACGACCAACCTCCATCTGCCTCCCGGGAGTAGATGGCCCGTAGGTGCAACCGATCCTCCGGACGACCCTGCCAGAACTCGAACGAATCCGGCGTGAGCCTGTATCCGCCGTACCACTCCGGGCGTGGCACATCGCTGTCGGCGCTTGCCGTAACCTCCGCCTTCGCTTTCGTTAGCGACGCGTGATCCGACACCATCGAACTCTGCGGCGCGGCCAGAATCGCGAGTTGCGTGTTGCGGGGTCGCGATGCCCAGTAAGCGTCCGACTCTTCGGCGGTCGTCTTCGACACTGCGCCCCGCACGCGGACCTGCCGCTCTAACGCCGTCCACAGGAATACCGCTTCCGCTGCGGGATTGGCGTCGATGTCCCGTGCCTTCGGACTCTCGTAATGGGAAAAGAAGGTGATCGAGTCTCCTTCCCGGGCTCGTGCCATCAACGCCCGTGCGGATGGCGTGCCGTCGGGTCCGACGGTCGCGAGCACCATCGCCGCCTGGTTGGACACCCCCGCGTCCGCGGCCTCCGATAGCCAACGGCGTAACTCATCCATGGGATCGGCATCTGGGACCACGAAATCTGGCATTTGAACCTCTGTTGCTGCACTTGTGAGATGACGTATATCTTGCGTCATGAACCGGTCGGCATGAAACTGCGGGTCAGACCCACCGACCGCATCCAGAACCTGAAAAGGAACGTCGTGCGTGGCGAAACTCTCCGGAAAGATCATCGACCCCAGCACCGGCGCAACGGTACAGGCTCGCGTCCAGGTGCTATCGCCAAACGGGATTCAGTTCGCCCCGGCCGACGCCATGTGGAAGGTCGGTACGGGCGAACCATTCTTTTACTCGAACGGTGATTTCTCACTGGAGGTGCCGCGCGGCCAATCGCGGATAACGGTCGAACGAGGTACCGAGTACCGGCCCTGGACCGGGACGGTCTACGCGGACGACATCGGTGGAACGGTGGCGCTGGATATCGAGTTGGAACGCTGGGCGGACCTGCCGGACCGAGGTTGGCACCCCGGAAACACCCACATCCATTACGACGAAAAAGAAGAGAAACCGGACGAACGGCTCGGCTACGACTCCCGGGTTGAAGACCTGCGTATGACGGCGATCTCCATCCTCCGACGCTGGGACCTCAACTACGCCACCAACAAGTACCCGCTCGGCGTCCTGAACGACTACACGGACACGCACCACCACGTGCAAGTCGGCGAGGAGAACCGGCACAACGACAAGGATGGCTGGTCCCGAGGCTACGGCCACGTGATGTTCCTGAACATCCGCAACGTCGTGGACCCGATCTCTCGCGGCGCGCTGATCGACACCTTCGATCCCGACTACCCACCGCTTTCATGGGCCTGCGACGACGCGCGGAGCCAGGATGGACTGGTTATCTGGTGCCACAACGGGCAAGGCATGGAAGCGCCCGTTGCCGCCGCTCTTGGAAAAGTGGATGCGATCAACCTGTTCGACCCCTACTGGAACGACGTCGAGTACGACATCTGGTATCGGATGCTGAACTGCGGGATCAAGATGCCGGCGTCCACCGGATCAGACTGGTTCGTGTGCTCCGCCAACCGCATCTACTCGCAAACAGGCGGGGCGTTTTCATACGACGACTGGCTGGCCGGCATCAAGCGCGGCGAGACCTTCATCACGAACGGCCCGGCCATATCGATGTCCGTGGACGGCGCGCCTCCTGGGAGCACGGTGTCGGTGAGCGCTGGAGACACGACGCATATGCGGGTGGACTGGTCGTCCCACTATGCCGTTGAGACGGTGGAGATCGTCCAGGACGGTGCCGTGATCAAGCGGGTTTCCACCGACGCCTCCAACGCAACCGCCGGGTCTATCGAGACCGATATAGCGGTGAGCGCGGACGGCTGGATCGCCACTCGGCTTGGTTCATCGAAACGGGACTCGTTTGCGCAGGCGCTGTGGGCACACACCTCGGCGGTCTACATCGACGCGGGCGGCGCGAAATCTGACGTGCAGGCGGCATCTGCCGCTCTGTTTGTGCAAGATATCGAGGCGTCGATGGACTGGGTGCGCACGAAGGGACGTTTTTACACCGACGCGCAACGGGCCGATGTGGTGGACCTGTTCGGCCAGGGTCTCGATGTGTACAAGGACCTCGCTAGGTAATCAGGGACATGAAATGCCTTACGACGAAGGCGCAGCGGAGCGAGTCCGCACGGTGCCGGCCGGGCACGCCGGCGTTTCAGAGCAACGTATGTTTGGCGGGCTGGCGTTTTTATGGAACGGCAACGTGGCCTGTGGCGTGCTGGACTACGAGCTGGTCGTTCGGGTCGCCCCGGATGCGTACGATGATGCCTTTGAATGGGGGCATGCACGACTCACCGGGGGGAAGGATCTCGTCGATAGACGAGCGCCGGAAAGTCCAATGTGCTGGCCATCTCCCGGCGGCGAGATCCTTTGTCGCAAGTTCCTCAGGATGACTCGCGGTGCAATGGGCTAGGTGAAGAGAATCAGCGTGATGTGGAAGTAAGGCTTTTTGAACCTCCCTCACCCAGCCCTTCCCCGACGGGAGAGGGAGAATCCACAGTCCCCTCGGTGCTTCGGGGGACAATCAGCACATGGTGAACGCAAGAAAGCACGCTCGTGAGAGCGGGCCTTCTTGCAGATTCAGCTATCAGGCGTCGCTTACTCCACGCCATCTTTCAGCATCCCAAGAGATTCCAGGATGCGACCCGGCTTCATCGGTGACTGCGGGAATCGAATCCCCAGCGCGTCGTGTAGTGCGTTCGCGATCGCGCCCACCGGCGGCGAGATCGAAACCTCGCCGGCCCCGCGCACGCCGAACGGGTGGATCGGGTTCGGGACCTCCACCAGAATCGTTTCTATCTCCGGCAGGTCGAAGGTCGTCGGCATCCGGTAGTCCAAGAACGAAGAGTTCGCCATCCGGCCTTCGCCGGTCAGGAAGTACTCCTCATTCAACGCCCAGCCGATACCCTGAGCGGCGCCGCCCTGTAACTGGCCCTCGGTGTAAGCTGGGTGGATGGCGCCACCGACGTCCTGGACGACGGTGTAGCGGAGGATGTCCGTCTTGCCGGTCTCGGGATCGACCTCAAGGTCCACCAGGTGAGCGCCAAAAGCGCCGCCCGCCTCGGTGACATCCACGCTGCCGGTCACGGACACGGGTCCGCCGGTGCCGTCGATACGGCCTGCAAGCTCTTTGAACGTCATGCTCATCGACTTGAGCTCGGCATCCTGCATGGCCCGGAAAGTGCCGGAGTCATACACGACTTCGGACGAATCGATGTCCCAGATCTTTGACACACGGCTCTTGAGCTCATCAACCATCAACTCGGCGGCCCGGTAAGAGGCCATCCCCGTGGCGTAGGTCGTGCGGCTGCCGCCCGTGTTGTCGGTGAAGCCAACGTTGTTGGTCGATGCGACCGTGGGCCGGATGTCCTCCATCGGAATGCACAGAACCTCTGCCGCCTGCATGGCGATGGAGGCGCGTGATCCGCCGATGTCTACCGAACCCTCGATCAACGACACGACGCCGTCGCTGTTCAGATTGAGCGTGACCACAGACCTCCGGCCACCGTTGCGCCAGAACCCAACCGCGATGCCTCGCCCACGGATCTTTCCGTCCGCCCCGTTCTTTTCTAGGGGTGACTTCCAGTGGTCAGAGTCACGCGACTGCTCAAGTACTTGCGTGATGCCGATGGGACCCCAGATGGGTCCATCGGCGCGTCGTTTGCCCTGTTTTGAAGCATTCTCGATCCTGAACTCGATCGGGTCGTAGCCCCGCTTCTCGCAGATCTCGTCGATCACCGACTCCACGCCGTACGCGACGTGCGTCGAGCCCGGAGCGCGGTACGCAGACGTCTTTGGCTTTGTGACCAGCACGTCGTAACCATCGATGCGGACGTTATCCAGGTCGTAAGCGGCAAAGCAACAGACGGCTCCGGCCGCCACCGGGGAGCCCGGGTATGAGCCGGCCTCATACTTGAGATCGGCCATTGCGGCAACGATCATCCCGTCGTCATCGACGCCGAACTTGATTTTGATAATGGCCGCCGCCGCAGGACCGGTCGCCTCAAAGACGTCGGCCCGGCTCATATATGCCTTGACCGGCCGTCCGCACTTCCGGGACAGGATCGATGCGACGGGCTCCAGGTACACGTTCAGCTTCCCACCGAAACCGCCTCCGATCTCCATCGGGATCACGTGTACATCCGTCTCAGCCAGGTTCAGGATCCCGGCCATCTGGGCACGCACGCCGAAGGCTCCCTGGGTGCTGGTCCAGACGGTCACCCGGTCGTTCTCGTCCCAGAAAGCGGTGCCCGTCTGCGGCTCTATGTAGCCCTGGTGCACCGTCGCCATCTTGAACTCGCGCTCGACCACCAGCGAAGCCCGTCCCATCTCTCCGACCGGGTCACCAAGCTCATGCCGAATGATCGCCGCGATGTTCGTATTATTGACCGATTCACCTAGGTGATTGCCGACGAGGTCCTCGTGCACAAG
Organism: Chloroflexota bacterium; assembly: GCA_002730555.1. Classification (GTDB taxonomy): domain Bacteria; phylum Chloroflexota; class Dehalococcoidia; order Lucifugimonadales; family Lucifugimonadaceae. The sequence goes on along the minus strand of PCAM01000037.1, from coordinate 183,104 downwards.
GATTGAGCCTGGCGCGATGGCCTGCTCGATCGAAAGCACCGGATCAAGCGGCTCGTATTCGACGTTGATCAACTTGAGTGCTTCATATGCGGCGTTGCGATCGGTCGCAGCGATGGCTGCCACCGGGTGGCCCTTGAACAAAACCTTGTCATGCGCCATCACGCGGTTGGACGACCAGGCCAGAGCCACGTTCCCCTCTTCGCCGACGTCGACCATCCCGGCCGCAGCGGCAGGCATATCCGCTCCCGTGATCACCGCCAGCACGCCCGGCGCTTTCTCCGCCCGGGACGTGTCGATGGATTTAATCAGCGCGTGAACGTGTGGGCTTCGCAGCACAGCGGCGTGCACGAGGCCGTCCAGCTTGACGTCCGCCCCGTAAAGCGCGCGGCCCGTCACCTTGTCCAGACCATCAGGTCGGATAGGACGCGTGCCAACAACTCGGTGGGTGGGCTTGAGAGAATCGGATGTCACCATTCGGTCAAGGGTCCCTTCTCTCGGTCGATTAGGACGACGCTGCTTCTGAGCGCGCTGATCATACGATGTGTCGATTGATTCTATGCGAGATGGCTTGATAAAGTCGGGTTGTCCCGCGCTTATTGCTTGATACCTGATTACGACCGATCAAGATGGCGGTTAAGACGCGGGCACGTCCGTCGTGATGAGGAGATGTTCACACCAGTCCTCCGTGTTGTTGATCAACTGATGTTTGACCCTGGGGGGCACGTAAACGGTGTCGCCCTCTTTTACGTCTCTAATATCGCCGTCCAGCTTCATCTGGCCGCCGCCGCGTATAAAGTAATAGACTTGTTCCTGGTTCTCGTGGCTGTGATACTCGCCCGTCAACCGTCCCTGCATTCGGTGCAGTGTGAACCCGGCCATCCCGGTCATCACTGTGCTAGCGGGATCGACCTCCGGGCGTCCGACGCCCATAAACAATCCCCAGATAATCGCCGTGTCGTAACGGACGTACGGGACCAAGTCTTTCCAGTTCCGGATCAGGGTCGTAGGCGACTCCTGGGCTGGAGCATCAGCGGTGACGAGCACATGCTCGCACCAGTCATCCGAGTTGTTGATGAACTGGTGCATCACCTTCGCAGGGATGTGGACGGCGTCGCCCTCTTCCACGTCGACGATCTGACCGTCCAGCTTCATCTGCCCGCTCCCGCGGATCATGTAGTAGACCTGCTCTCTGTCGGCGTGATCGTGATAATCGCCCGCCTGGCCGCCCTGCATACGATGAAGGGTGAATCCGTCCAGTCCCTGCAGCGGGGCTTCGTCGGCGGTCCTGTCCGGCCAGCCGACGCTCCGGAAGATGGGCCAGATAATCGCGAAATCGTGTCCGATGTACGGGACGACTTCTTTCCAGTTTCGGATCAAGGTCATCAATCACTCCTCATGTGCCGACCGCTCGACTCCTGATCGGGAGCCGAGGCGCCGGGCGGAAGTGTAGCGTTAACCGAAGCGTCCCGTGATGTAGCCCTCAGTGCGGGAGTCGTGCGGGGTGCTGAACAGCACACGCGTTTCCGCGTACTCGATCAGCGTCCCCTGGCGTCGCTCGTCGGTCCACATCTGCGCCGTGTAGTCAGAAACGCGACCCGCCTGCTGCATGTTGTGCGTCACGATCACTATCGTGTACTGCTCTCGCAGCTCCCGGATAAGGTCTTCGATGGACAGCGTTGAGATCGGGTCGAGGGCCGAAGCCGGCTCATCCATGAGCAGGATTTCGGGCTCCACCGCAAGTGCCCGGGCGATGCACAATCGTTGCTGTTGACCGCCGGAAAGGCCGAAAGCGTTGTCGTCCAACCGGTCCTTCACCTCATCCCACAGCGCGGCTTGGCTGAGGGCCTGCTCAACGACCTCGTCAAGGTCACGTTTCAGGCCGTTTATCTTGACGCCAAAGATCACGTTTTCGTAGATGGACTTCGGGAACGGATTCGGCCTCTGAAACACCATCCCAATCCGGAAGCGGACCTCGGTGGGGTCGACCCCCGCGGCGTACAGGTCCTGGCCGTCAAATATCACGCTGCCTTCCACGCGCCCCCCGGGTATCAGCTCGTTCATCCGGTTCAACGATCGCAACAGCGTGCTCTTGCCGCAACCGGACGGTCCGATGATCGCCGTGACCTTGTTGCGCGGGAACTGCAAGTCGGTGTCGTAGAGCGCGAGGGTCTCTCCGTAATGAACACGCAGGCCTTGCGTCTCGAGCGCGACCTCCGCTGCGTCGAATCGTTCCACGTAGCGCTCACCGAGGTTGGTCGTGAGCTCCTCGGCGGTCAGGCCGGCCGGACCAACGGACGAAGAAAGGACAGAGTGGTCTGATTCAGGATTCGATGCTATGACGGCGACCCCGTTCGATAGTTTCTATTGCCCGTCATCTGTATGCAGGACACAGCTTAGTACCTCTTCTGGTAGCGGTTGCGGATCCAGATAGCGACGGAGTTCAACGACAGCAGCACGGCGAGAAGGACGATGATCCCTGCAGATGCGACCGCCTGGAACCCGGGCTGCGGCAGCGAAACCCAGTTGAAGATCTGTACCGGGAGCACCGTGAACCGGTCGTCCGGAGACGTCGGGATGAAGGTCAGGAACACGAGGGAGCTGATCATCAGCATCGGGGCAGCCTCACCCACGGCCCGTGAGAGTGCCAGGATGATGCCGCTCATGATCCCCGGGATGGCCTGCGGAAGCACCACAATCTTGACCACCTGCCAGCGGTTTGCGCCGAGCGCGAACGCGGCGTCACGGAACTCGCCTGGAACGGCCTTGATCGCCTCCTGGGACACGATGATGACGATCGGCAGGATAAGCAACGTCATCGTCAACGACCCGGCGAGGACGGACCGGTCCAGAGCAAACGCCTGGACGAAAAGCGCCAACCCAAGCATTCCGTAGATGATCGAGGGCACGCCGGCCAGGTTTGCGATGTTGAGTTGCACCAGCCGGGTGGCCCAGTGGTCCGGGGCGAACTCCTCCAGGAAGATGGCGGTTCCGACCCCGATGGGGATGGAGAACGCGGCGGTGCCGACCGTTATCCAGATCGTGCCGAACAATGCTGCCCGGATCCCTGATTCCTCTGCGTACCGGGACGGGTAGCTGTTGATGAAGCTGAAGTCCAGCGTGCCGATTCCATCCGTAAGCACATCGACGACCAGCGTTGCAAGGCCCAGGATCCCGATGGCGACCGAGGCGAAGAAGAGCAGAAAGAAGAACCTGTCACGCCAGCGCCGCCAGGCCGAACGGATCGGGGCGAATCCAGAACCGTGTTTCACATCGGATTCATCCGTGCGCGTGACGTCGGCGGCTCCTGGGGGCGCCACCTGACGATCCATCAGTACCTCTCCGTGTACCGACGAACGATCCAGCGTCCGACGATGTTCATGGCAAGGGTCATGATGAACAGGACGAGTCCGACAGCGAAGATCGTCTTGAAGACGAGCGTCCCCTGCGGGGTCTCACCGAGTGACACCTGGACGAGGTAAGCGGTCATCGTCTGGATGCTTTCAAGCGGGTTGATCGTGAGATTTGGTGTGGCACCCGCGGCGATGGTCACGATCAGCGTCTCGCCGATGGCCCTTGAGAGCGCCAGGATGAATGACGCCACGATCCCCGGCAGGGCCGTCGGTACGACGATCTTGGTAGCGACCTCAAAGCGGGTGGCGCCAAGCGCATAGGCGGCGTCACGCAACTCGCGCGGTACGGCGACCATCGCATCTTCGCTCAAAGTCGACACCATCGGCATGATCATCAACCCCATGACGATCCCGGCGCTCAGGACGTTGAAGATGACCGGGATCGGCAGGAACGACTGCAGTAGCGGGGTCATGAACGAGAGCGCGAAGAAGCCATAAACGACGGTGGGGATTCCGGCCAGTACCTCGAGCACCGGTTTGATGATCCGGCGCACTCGGTCCGGGGCATACTCGGACAGATAGATGGCGGCGCCGAGACCCAGCGTTAGCGCCACGATCCCGGCGATCCCGGCGGCGAGCAGGGTGCCGGCGATGAGCGGCATCACGCCGAACGACTGCGGCTCGAACAGCGGAGCCCACTTCGTCCCGGTAATGAACTCCCAGATGGAGATGTTCTGGAAGAACCCGAAACTTTCTCTGAGCAGGGTGAATATGATGCCGGCGGTCGTGAGCACGGAGACGAGCGTGGCGGCCACGAGCAATCCCAGGACTACACGCTGCTCGGCGCGAACCCATAACCTGGCCTGCCGGCGGCCCTCGACCGACGCCACGAAATCAGAGCGCTCTCTATCCGCCCGGTTTAGAGAAACCACAGCCGCTCCTTCATCCCGCTGCCTCCATCGACGCGTTCAGGATGGCCCTGCCCTCGTCGTACAGCGTTTCGGGAAGCGGCACGTATCCAACTTCCTGAATCAGCGCGGTGGCGTTGTCCAGGTAGAAGTTCAAGAATTCCACCACCTCCACTCGCTCAAGCGCAGCCACGTTGACGTAGATGAACATCGGCCGGGACAACGGTGCATAAGTGCCGTCATTGATCGTTTGCACGGACGGGTAGATGCACCCGGACCCGGAATCAACGGCGATTAACTTCAACTTGTCAGGACTGGAGGAGTAAAAAGCGAATCCGAAGTAACCGAGCGCGTTCTTGTCGCCGGCGACGCCCCGGATTAAGACATTGTCGTCTGCGCTGGCCGAGTAGTCGGAACGACTGGCGTCTTCCTGCTGGACGATCGCCTCCGTGAAGTAGTCGAAAGTACCCGAGTCGGTGTCAGGTCCATAGAGGCGGAAACTGGAGTCCGGCAGCCCACCCCGCACCTCGCTCCAGCGGTTCAGATCACTTCCGGGCTTCCAAATGGCCAGCAGCTCATCCGTGGTCAAACAGGTCAGGAAGTCATTCGAGGGATTGGCGATTACGGACAACCCGTCAAACCCGATGCTAAGTTCGATGAATTCGATTTCGTGTTCTGCCGCCAGATCGATCTCGATCGGTTTGATTGGTCGTGAAGCGTTGGATATGTGCGTCTCGCCGACCACGAAGCGCTTGAAGCCGCCACCGGTTCCCGATACCCCTACAGGCACCTGCACGTCCGGGTGGAGCTTACGGAACTCTTCTGCGACGGCCTGGGTGATAGGGAACACCGTGCTGGACCCATCGATCTCGATGGTCCCTGCCAGCGTGGAGTCGGTCGCCAGAGGACTCGTGCCGGGCTCGTTCATCCCAAGCACCACGATCCCCGCAATCAGGGCGATCCCAAGAGCAAACGCCACGTAACGGGTCGACAAGCTTCACCGGATCCGAGGTGGAGGTTTGTTCGGCGGGACTCACGGCTTCCCGGTCCCCCGATTCATCAGAGCGGTTCTTCGCCAGTCTCCGCGCGCAGGTTTATCGCTGTGCGGAGGATTCTGTTAAACGATTGTTAAACCGGAGTGGAGTTCAAGCGATGTCCTCGTTTGCGGGACCCTCTGACCGCGTGTCTGGGTCGATCTCAAAACCCTTCGTCAGCGGGAACGTCACCGTGAATGTCGATCCGCGTCCCGACGCGCTCTCCACGCTGACGTCGCCGCCGTGCGCCTGCGCTATGTGCTTGACGATCGCCAGCCCGATACCCGTCCCGCCGTCGCTGCGTGACGCGTCAGCCTTGTAGAAACGTTCAAACACATGTGGGATGTACTCGGCCTCTATGCCTCGGCCGTTATCCGTTACCGAGAGTTCGACGCCCTCCGGCGTTCTGCTGGCGGCCACGCTCACTTCGGCGCCCTCGTCGGAGGCATAAATGGCGTTGGACAACAGGTTGCTCACCACCTGGCTGGCCATGGACCGATCTGCGGTTATGGCAGGCAGCTCATCTGTCGAATCTGAGCTGAGCGCAATCCCGGCCCGCTCCGCGACCGGCCGCAGGCGATCCACTTCCTCCATCACGACATCGTGCAGGCTGATCGGGGCGAGGTGCATTGGCGCCTGGCCCGTCTCAAGCCGGGACAACTCGAGCATCTCGGTGATGATGTCTTCCATCCGGAGCACGTTGTCGTTGATCCGATCCAGGAAGTCGTACGCCGCATCCGGATCGGTAAGCGCGCCCAGTTGCAGGGTTTCGGCGGATGCCCGTATCGCCGCAAGTGGTGTCCTGAGCTCGTGCGAAGCGTTCGTAACGAACTCGGTGCGCGTCACGTCTACGCGGCGCAGTTCGGTCAGATCGGTCAGGAGCACTAGCGCCCGGCTCATGGTTCGCGCCGGTTCATCCACTAGCGCCTCCCCGGTGAGTGGTACCGCCGCGACGTTCAGGAGCCTCCTAGACCCGAGTAGCTCCACTTGGCCATGCGCCGGAGTGCGTTCATGCACGCAGTCCGTTACAACTCGGAGAACCTCATGGTCTCGGTTCAGCGTCACCATGCGATCGCCCGCCCGGAACTCCGGGGGCGCGTCCAGCATAGCGATCGCCGCCGGGTTAACCAGTTCGACGATGCCGTCTTCGTCCACCACGAGCACCCCATCGGTCATGGTGTTGAGAATGGACGACAGACGGATCCGCTCAGAACCTCCCTCCTCCAACGCCGAACGGAGTCTGTCGATGAGATGGTTGAGAGATTCAGAGGCGTCTGCCACGTCGGACGGACCGCCGATGCCCGTACGTACTGTGTAGTCTCCGTCTACAGCGCGCCTGCCTGCCGCCGTCAGGCGTGCCACGCCGTCGACAAGCCGTCCGGATAACACCCATGACACGGCGAACCCGAGCAGGGACACGATCACGACGGCGGTTATCACCGGCGAGTTGCCGGTCGCGGCGCCAACCGCCGTCAAACCGATCAGTACAGCGCCGGCAGCGGTCAGCCCGGCCGAAACCAGTGCGATACGTACCCTGAGGGTTAGTGATTTCATATCGTGACGGCTCTCCAGGCCGACGGGTTCGGGCGGAACATGGCGATCATGGCTCGAACCTGTAGCCGACACCGCGGGAGGTGACCAGCCGCGTTGGATGGGACGGCTCGCGCTCGATCTTCATCCTCAACCACCGGATGTGAACGTCTACGGTCCTGGAATTGCCGAGATAGTCGTAGCCCCATACATCGGAAAGCAAAGTGTCGCGCGTGAACGGGCGGCCGGGCCGGGACGCCAGGTAGGCGAGCAGATCAAACTCCCGGAGCCGCAGCTCAACTTGCTCCCCGTCGACGGACACCTGCCTCTTGCCGATGTCTATCGTCAGGCTGTCGAACTCCAAGATTTCTTGCTCATCCAGGTGTGCCGCCGCAGAGCGGTCCATCTCGATACGCCTCAGCGTGGAGGCGACCCGCGCAAGTAACTCGCGCATGCTGAACGGTTTCGTGATGTAATCGTCCGCGCCTACCTCTAGCCCGACCACGCGATCGAGCTCCGTATCTCGCGCCGTAAGCATCAGGATCGGCACCACGGACCCGCCTTGCCTGAGGGATCGACAGACATCTAGGCCGCTCATTCCCGGCAACATCAAGTCAAGTAACACGAGCTCTACCCCGGAGTCGCGGGCGATCTCCAGCCCGGCGATACCCTCCTCGGCCGTTTCGATCTCGTACCCCTCCGATACCAGGTTGTAGCGGAGCGCTTCACGGAGGGTTGGGTCATCCTCGATGACCACGATCCTGCGGTTTGGTGTCGTCATGGGTTTGGGATTGTCGATCATGGCCAGGATGCGGCGACCGGTTTTCGTCGGATTGCGGAACTATCTGTAAGTCGCCGTTTCTTCGAACGGATACAGTGGCGTTCTGCGATGAGCATAGTCGAACGTGTTCAAATTCGCAGAGGTGGCTCCGGGCGAGTTTACGAGGATCAACTCGGCGGCTATCGGCTCGTACGCCGGGCGCGGAGATATGACGCCCTTTGCCACCACGATCTCGAACTCTTCCGGGCGTACGCCGACCGAGTAGTACTGCTCGATGCTCACGTTGCCGATGCTTGTCGAGACGAGAAGGAGCGTCGGGCCGGAGTCACACTCGATGACGGCGCAGCGACCCTGATCGTAGAAGGTCCAGCCCGCGTGCAGCGCACGGCTGTCTTCAAACGCGCCGCTCGAGAGGACCTTCACCGTCGCCTTGATGGCGACCGGGTTTCCGTGCAGTTCGTCGGTCTTACCGCCTACCCAGATATCGACGGCCCCGCCGACTCCTGCGGCGTCGCACGCGGCCACCGCCTCCGGGTCACGGAGCGTCTGGAGAAAGCTGTCCGCTCCTTGCCTCAATGCTTCCGCGAGGATTACCGTGGAGTCGCCAGAACTGCCGGCGCCGATGTTGTCGCCGGCATCGAGCAACACCACCGGCCGCGCATCCGCCGCAAAGGCGTGGCGGACGGCCTCCTCCGGGGTTAGTCCTACCTCCTCGACGAACTCGGCCCGCCGGTCCCATGCGCGTCCCGCCATCCATCGGACAAGGCGCCTCGCTTCCTCTTCCGACGATTCATGCAGCACATAGCACGCGAACCCCATCTCATCCACATCTGACCAGGGATAGCCCTGCCCGACACTTGCGTGGAGAACACCGGGCCGCTTCTGCACCTCCAGGAGGTCGTCGATGATGCCCCTCATGGGGTGATCGTTCGTGTTCTGGTGCATGATGCCGATCACCATCGGCGGCATCTCAAGGGCATGTACCGGGCTGATATCTCCGGAGATCAAGCGCATCAACAGATCGCATGCCTCATGCGCCCTCGGGACGGCGTCCAGGTGCGGGTTCGTGTGATAAATGACCAGCGCGTCGGTCTCATCAGCCATCTGGTGTGACACGTTGGCATGAAGGTCCAGGGTCATCACCACCGGCACGTTCGGCCCGACCGTCCGCCGGGTCCGCCGGGCGATCTCGCCGTCCATGTCCGGGTAATGCTCCGAGACCGCGGCCCCCATCTGGTTGAGCAGTACGCCGTCCCAGGGACCTTCGTTTCGCAAGACACCCAGCGCCTCTTCCACGAGCTGATCGAATGCACCCGCGCTGATCGTCCCGCCGGGGTCGGTCGCCGCGAACAGGATCGGGACCAGATCAAACCCGAGCCTGTCCGCTGATTCAAAATAGCCAGAGAAGACGGTCTTCGCTCCCCGATGCATTTCCTCGATGCGTGGCCCGCGCTGAATCCCTTCGCGCTGGAGACCAGAGCGTTGGAAAGACTCAAACGTGGTCTTGCGCGACGAGAACGAGTTTGTTTCGTGATGGATCCCGAAGGCAGCGATGCGTGTCATGAAGGGAGAGCATAGCCGGGCGCGGCCTGGTATGTCAGAAATGAGTGCAAGTCAGGCGAAACGACGAGGCGATCGTTCCAATCTGGCTCACAACGGGCTGTGGCCTGCTTGGAGGCACACAAAGCCCCTCGGTGTGTTTTTCCGTATGTCATGCACGTCTAACGCCCGACTCCTTATCGTCAAAGTGGGACGAAAATCGAAGAACAACCTCTTTTGATAACCGTCTTGAGACCCTCGATACGCGGGTTTCGAGTCAGAAATCCCACATGCCGGAATCACTGGAAACCATTGTCAGCGCAGCCGAAGCCACATGGTGGAGGGCGGATACAGCGCGCTCCGTCACGGCGCAGACCCGAGCCGGCGCGGGCATTCAAGACATCGCCAATCGCTAGGTCCCGGTCTATGCAGAAGATCTATTGAAGCTCGCCCAGCGCAACCTCGCGCTGGCCGACACCGAGCCGACGCTTCAAGGCGTGCTTCAGCGGCGCGAGAAGGCGGTCGCGGTGATAGCGCGAAACGTCTCCGACGCAGTGACCGACCATCTCTGGGGTCTCTACTACGCCGGGATCGCGACCTGAGGCTGCTGGGACGCTGCGTAAACGCGCCGCCGACCCTCAGGTCCGATTTTCATTCTCGTAATGGTTGGCCGGTAATGGCTGGTCGGTTTTAGCTGTTGTAACCGGAAAACTGTGCGACTTTGCGCGGCGAGATGATGTCCCGCACGCCGGGGTTGACGCCGGCCATCGACCATTCACCCCTGAGCATGCTCGCCGCGTTCTGACCCGCACGGATTCGGGACAGCGTTGCCGATCGGGTCGATCCTCCCGCCGCGTGCGGGGTCGTGACCACGTTTGACATCGTTCTGAGCGGGTTGTCCGCCGGGGTTGGTTCGGTCGCGAACACGTCGAGCCCTGCTCCGGCGATCTCGCCGGTGTGAAGCGCACTGATCAGGGCGTCCTCGTCCTGCACCTTGCCCCGGCAGGTGTTGACGAAGAAAGCGGTGCTTTTCATCGCCTTGAACTCGGCCTGCCCAAATAGCTTGTCGGTCTGTTTGTTGTGCGGGACGTGGACCGTTACGTAGTCCACCTGCCGAAGCAACTCGATCAGGCTGTGGGCCTGCTCAACGTTGTGCTCCTTGGCGACCCAGGGCGCCACCCACGGGTCGTACACGACCGTGCGCATGCGCCAGCCAGACATCTTCCGGTTAACGGCCCTGCCGATGTTGCCGAATCCGACGATGCCCAGCGTGGCCTCATCGATCGGGGTACGGCGGGCGAGCATCGCCGGGTCGGTCCAGTTGCCTTCGGTCATGTAGCGGTCCGAGAACGTGATCTGTCGGGCGACATCCAGGATCAGTGCGCAGGCCTGGTCTGAAACCTCTTCCGCACACATGCCGGCGCCGTTTGCCACCATGATCCCGTGCTCAGTCGCAGAATCGACGTCCATGTGATCGAATCCGTGGGAGTACACGATTACGCCTGCGCCCTGTTCCATTTCACGCAACACCGGGTCCTGCATGGCGTAGCCGCGAGCGAGCACTACGTCGGCGTCTTTGACGGCTTCGATGGCCTCGCCCTCGCTGTCCGGGTTGACCTGGATGATCTCAACATCCATCCCCTCAAGCTCGGCGCGCTCATACGTAAGCGGGTCGTCTTCGGGACCCAGGAAGACTACTTTTTGCTTTGTGTCTCGGGTAACCATATTTACGGTCTTCCTTTCTGGGGCTCGCCAGTGGATTTTGGAAGGATGGGTCGGTACGTCATGTTGCGCTCGACCAGATAAAGGTTCAAGGTCGGCCGGATCAAGTGGCGGTGACGATGTTGATGGCTTCCTCGCCCTCAAGCATCCGTTTGATATTGGCGAACGCAAACTCCGCCCGACGCGGGAAGCTTTCACGGGTAGGGCCAGCGACATGGCCGCTGACCACGATGTTGTCCAGTTCAAAGAGCGGGTTATCGCCGGCGGCTGGTTCCACCTCAAACACGTCGATACCAGCGCCCCAGATCTTGCGCGCCTTCAACGTTTCCAGAAGCGCCGCCTGGTCCACCGTCGGACCCCGGCTCGTGTTGATCAGGATGGCCGACTCCTTCATCAGGGCAAGCTCGCGGGTGCTGATGAAGTGGCGGGTCGAATCCAGGAGCGGTACGTGGATCGTGACGATGTCGGACTCGGACAGGATCTCGTCCAGGGATGCCGGTTTGGCGCCGTACTGTTTTTCAAGCTCCGGCTTCGCGAGCACGTCGTTGTACAGGATGTTGCAGTTGAAACCCTGTAACAGTCGCATCACGGTGGAACCAATGTACCCGGCCCCGACGATGCCGACCGTCTTCCCGAGGATCTCAAAGGTTTCCATGCCCCTTGCGCGCGGCGGGATCCAGTCGCCCTTCCGGACCGAAATATCGACCCATGTCAGGTGGCGGTACAGCGCCAGGGTGAGGGCGATGAACTGCTCCGCCACGCCCTCCGCGTTGGTCCCGCTGGCGGTCGCTACCGGCATCCCGAGTTCACCGGTTAGCTGCATGTCCACGCCGTCGTATCCGGCCGACCCGAGCTGGTAAAGCCGGACGTTCTTCGCCGCCCGCAGCACGGCCTCTTTTGGCTTTGCTCCGAATACGATCATCGCGTCGGCGTCCTTGACCAGGTCGATCTGTTCCCGTTCGGAGGACACGGAGGCATCCATCATTGTCACGTCCCATCCGACGGGGAAGAAATCGCGAGAGATGGTGGCCATCGGGCTTTCCGGCGGGATGAAGTAAGCGACCTTAGGCATTAGTGAGGATTTCTCCGGATACTGGCGGTGGTTTTCGGCGAAAGGCCGACGTTTTGTAGCGGCGGTATTCTAGCAAGCCGCGTGAGGCCGGTGTATCCAGATCGTGTCCAAACGGGCTGTAGGATTGTCCGGTCGCAATTTCGACCCCGATTCCGGTCAGCTAAAAAAGGATCATTCCGCACCATGGATCGTGACCAACTTACGGCGATCGGCCTCACCTACCTGGCGGGCCTGGGGGCCATACCGGCGACCTCGTACTACGAGAAGCCGGTGGCGGACTACATCCTGGCTCAGTGCGCAGACATTGGCGTCGAGACGCAGGTTGATCGATACGGCAACATCCTTGCGACCAGGCCGCGAACGGACGATTCGGCAGACGACGTAGCGTTCGTTGCGCATATGGATCACCCGGGATACGAGGCGATCTCGGCGGAGGACGATGGCGTGCATGGCCACGGATTGGGAGGGCTGCCGCCGCAGGCGTACGACTCCGGGGTCGCCGTGACGTTCATTGGGCCGGTCGGCGAGCGGGAACCCGGGCTGGTCATGGGCCGTGCCGGCGCGCGCGATGGCAACAACCTGATCTTTGAAGTCCCGCGTGACAGGCTTGGTCCCTTGCCGTGCGCCGTCGTCCTGGATCTGCCGGATTTTGATTACGACGTGCAGAGTCAGCTTATTCGGATGCGGGCGGCGGACGACCTCGCCGGTTGCGCCAGCATCCTGGCGGTCTTGCGATCCGCCGTGGAAGAGCCGACCCCGGGGGCGGTGTACGGCCTGTTCACGCGTGCGGAAGAGGTCGGGTTGGTCGGCGCACGGCTGGCGGCTGCGGACGGTCTCTTGCCTACCGGGACAAACGTCGTGTCGGTCGAGACAAGCAGCATCCTCCCCGGCGCGGAGATGGGCGTCGGCCCGGTGGTGCGCACCGGTGACCGAATGACCACCTTTGGTTTTGAGGCGGAGGAATACTTGGCGGCGGCGATCAAGACCATCGGGGACTCGCCAGTCCAGCGGCAGTTGATGCAGGCCGGGACATGTGAGGGCACGGCCTTCGCACGCAACGGCTATCCGACGACCGGGCTGGCCTATCCACTCGGCGCATGGCACAACAACGGACCAGATGACACGATCAGGCCTGAGTTCATCCACCACGACGATTTCGCTACGGGCATCGCGCTGCTCGCCGCGGCGGCAGCACTGGCGGGGACGAACCCTAGTTCTGCTGCCGGGGCCCTAATCAAGGCACGGCCGCAAGAGGAGGAGCGCAGGCTCATCGACTCGGCCGGCTGATCGTGAAACAGGCGCTTCTCCGGGCTCGGATGGTGTGTGGCGTGCAGCCTCGTACAATGACTCCTCGCAATCCCAACAATCCGCAAATCACGACGATAAGGACCGACGCATGGCTGAAGTTTCCGGTAGCTACCTGATCGCCCGGACGCTCAAAGAAGAGGGTGTGGAAGCGCTCTTTTTCCTGATGGGCGGTCCGAACTACGAGATCGTCAACTACTCGGAAGACTTCGGAATACGCACCATCGACTTCCGGCATGAGCAGGCGGCGGCGATGGCGGCGCACGGCTACGCACGCGTGACCGGCAAGCCCGGCGTGACCACGGCGGCGTCCGGCCCAGGCACGCTCAACCTGCTGACCGGCCAGTACACCGCCTACATCGACAACGCTCCGATGATTACCCTGGGCGGCGCCGGCCCGTATCACGACTGGGGCAAGGACGGCTTCCAGGAGCTGGACCAGGCGGCGATCTTTGAAGAGGTCTCCAAGGCGACGATGCGGGTGACCGACGCCGCCCGTTACCCGGAACAGATCTCAACAGCCTTCAGGATCGCAACCACAGGCCGACCGGGACCGGTTTACGTGGACTGTGCCGAGGACATCCTTTACACGAAGGTCGAAGAATCAGACGCAGCCGTCGCCAGCCGGCCGGAGTCGCTCTCGCGCTCCGGCGCGGACCCAGTGTCGGTGAAGGCCGCTGCCGACACGCTTCGGAAGGCCAAGAAGCCGTTGATATTCGCCGGCGGCGGCGTGTTCTTTGGCAAGGCGTGGGACGAGCTGCGACAGCTGGTCGAGAGCGCTGGCATTCCGTTCTACACGTCGCCCATCTCCCGTGGCCTGATCGAGGACGACCACGAACTGTCGTTCCTGGCTGCACGCAGCACGGCGCTTCGTGAGGCGGATGTGGTGCTGATTGTCGGCACGCGGCTCAACTGGATGATGACCTTTGGAGGGCGCATCGGCCCGGACGCGAAGCTGATCCAAATCGATATCGAACAGTCGGAGATTGGTCATAATCGGTCCGTAGAGATCGGGCTGGCCGGCGACTGCAAGGTCGTGCTCCAGCAACTGATCGACTCCGGCATCGACTCAAGCGGCGCGTCCGCCCGTAAAGAGTGGAGCGACTACCTGGATGAACAGAACGAAGTCCGGCTCTTACGCGCACAGCCCAACCTGAACACGGACCAGGTGCCGATCCACCCGCTGCGGCTCTGCAATGAGATCGACAAGTTCCTGGATCGCGATGCCATCGTGACCGTGGACGGCAACGAGATACTTCACTACGGCCGGCAGTCGATCAACACCTACTACCCGGGGCACCGCATCAACTCCGGCCCGAGCGGCTGCATGGGCGTCGGGCTGCCTTACGCCATCGGCGCAAAGGTGGCGAAACCGGACGTGCAGGTCCTGTCACTGCACGGCGACGGCTCGCTCGGTATGAACATGATGGATTTCGACACAGCGGTCCGGCACAACCTGCCGATCGTGGTTGTGGTCAGCAACAACGAGGGCTGGACGGCACGGGTCGAAGGCATCCGGAAGCCGGGCCGAGAGCTGGGCTTCACCCGTTTCGACCTGGTGGCCCAGGGACTTGGGGGCCACGGTGAACTGGTAGAGGAGCCTGACCAGATAACCCCGGCGCTTGAGCGAGCCTTTGCTTCTGGAAAGCCGGCGCTTATCAACGTGCGGGTGGACCCGACGGCACGAGCCATCTCCCGTTTCGTCGGCTCCAAGATGGAGTAGGGGCGGGGATTCCGACGAACCTGCGAGATGACGATTGTGGACGGACGAAATTGCCCGTTCCAGTCTGGTTCGTCAATCAATCAACTGGTAAAGGTTCCTCGGCTTCGCTCGGGATGGCGGATCAACGGAGCGCCACGCTAACAAATCTGAATTTTGCGACACAGCACCCAATGTCATCCCGAGCGAAGCCAGGGGACCTTCACCGCGGCGTTGTCTGTGGAAAAGGCTTTGATTGCGCGCCAACAATGGCCGTACGAGAAAGCGCGTGCCGCCACCTAAACTCGCTCGTACGAGTAACCGCCGTTCAGGAAGCGCACCACCTGCCCTGACCTGTCCCGCACAAATGGGATGGACATGCCCTGATCCTGGCTCATGAACGAGTCGGGGCCTACTTGTCTTGTGGTTATCGACACCGGCGGTCCGTCCAGCCGTGACGGCGTCTTGATCACGACGCCGCTGTCACCCGCTTCGACCGTTGCCGTTCCGGCCCGGAACTCGTAGCTACCGGTGTAATCAGACAGATCGCCCGCAGATGGCGTCGGGTATCGCGTCGAGAACGGCAGTGGCTCGGACATGGAGCCTCGCCACACCTGCCCGCGCACCGTATTCATCAACTGTTCTGCCGGGAAGGACGCCTTGCGGTCGCCCCGGTTGGTGAACACCACAACACCCGTCTTCTCGGACGGGATCATCATCGAATAAGTAGAGATTCCCGGAAGCCCGCCTGAGTGCCCGATCACTCTCGTTGAGCCAGCCCAGAACACCCAGTAGCCGAATCCGTAGCCCCACCCGGTGTCGCCGAACGGAAACTGCACACTCTGCATGTGATCAAGCGACCCTGCGGTCAGGCCAAGCGGCGAGTCCTCGTACGCCATCGAAGCGATCTGGTAGAGCGCCAGGTCATGCACGGAGCTGACGATGCCGCCGGTCGACAAGAATGTCTGGTAATCGTCGTTCAAACGCACAACGATGTAGTCGCCGTGACGCTCGCCACTGTCGAACGCCCCCGCGTCCCCGCGAGAGTATGCGTACGTGCGGTCCGTGCTGTTCTTCCAGTCCATGAAATCGATGGACGTGTCGGACATCCCGACCGGGTCGAGGATCTTACTGGTGAAGTACTCCTCAAGCGATATTCCGGCCAGTGTCTCGATGGTGTGACCTATGGTGGCGAAGCCCTCGTTGCAGTAAGAAAACGCCTCGCCAGGGGCCGACTGCAGCTCGGCGGAATCGAGCGCTTTAACCAGTGATTCACGGGTTGGGAACGGGTTGACCGCCTCCTCCCGGGTTCGATCCTGGTGCCCGGTGCGGCCCATACCGCTGTTGTGGCGCAGGAACAGGCGGGTCGTCATGAGTCGACTTGCCGCTTTGTCCTTCAACCGGAAATCAGGCAGATACGTCTGCACCGGCTCGTCCAGACGCAGCTTTCCGGTTTCGACCAACTGCATCGCAGAGACGCCGGTGAACGACTTCGTTATCGAGCAGATCGGCCACACCGTGTGTTCGGTCGCCGGCGCTTCCTTCGCCACATCGGCCACGCCGAACCCGCCCTCGGCGATGATCTGGTTATCACGGACGATCGCCACGGCCGCGCCGGGGATGTCGTTTTCGCAAATAAAGTCGGCGATGATCGATTCTTGGTCGGGCGTGAACCCCATGTGTCCCTCCGGACTTTGTCGTGGTCTGGTTATCTGGCTGGTTCCCGATTAGACCTATTTCTTGGACACGTTGAAGATGACCGCATAGTCGTCCGAATCCACGCCACCTTCGGGCGGCGGATCGGGCTCCAACGACGCCAGCGTGACGGTGTAGGGTCCGGCCAGCACCTCACCGCCTCCGCCCGGACTGACGATCATCTCGATCTGTCCGGAGTCGAAATCTGAACCAGTCAGCGACATCACCACGATTGCGTTGCCTGCCGTGACGCATTGGGCACCTTCCGCGCAACGGGAATCGTTAGCAACTCGGTGGAACGCGAGCGTGACGTCTTCGCCAGAGATCTCGGCGGATTGGCTCGGTGTGAGGGACACAACTTCGTCGAGTGTTATGCGGAGCGTCAGGACCGGGAGTGGAGTGACGGTCGGGCGTGCATCCGGACTGTCGGACGAACAGGCAGCGATCAGGGCGATCGCGGTCAGGCTCATGATCAGCAGCCCGACGCGTTTCAGTGCCGAGCCGAGACGGCTGTGGGGACGAAGGTTCATCGTTGTAGTTGGCTCCGTGAAGAATTCAAGGTTCAGGCCGGGTGGCCGCGCTGCGACCGACCATAAATGTCGACCATCGATTATCGCTGTGATTGCCGTCGAAACCGAAGGGGTGTGTGCATCAGATACGTTCGAAATAGCGTCGTCGTTCCCAGTCGGTGACGGCTACGTCAAACGCTTCTTGCTCGGTTTCAAAAAAGTGGGCGTAATGCGCCACGACATCGTCGCTAAGCGACGCCCGTACGAACTCGGACACGGCGAACGCCTCGTTGGCAGCCCGCAAAGTGGCTGGCAGCGCGCCGGCATCCGAAGACGTGTATCCGTCGCCGTCTAGCGCTGGAGGGGGTTCGATCTGGTTTTCGATGCCGTCCAATCCCGATGCGAGCGCGGCCGTGTAGGCCAGATAGGGATTGGCGTCGGCGCCGGGCAATCGGCACTCGATCCTCAACGAGCCACCGGAGCCGACCACCCGGAATCCCACGGTGCGGTTGTCGAACGCCCATGCCAGGGACGTCGGGGCCCAGGAGCCGCTCCTGTATCGTTTGTACGAGTTCACGGTGGGCGCATAAAAGGGCATGAACTCGCGGGCGTGCCCCATCCAGCCGCCAAGGAACCAGCGGAATATGTCCGACTGCCCGTCACCTGAGGCAAAGGCGGGTTCTCCGTCTTTACGAAGGCTCAGGTGGATGTGGCAGCTTGATCCGTTGTGCCCCTCTGCGAACTTCGCCATGAAGGTCACGCTCACCCCAAGTCCGTCTGCCACTTCCTTGACGCACTGCTTGTACACGACGTGCCGGTCCGCCATCGCCAATAGCTCCGCGTAACGCACATTCAATTCATGCTGACCCAGCCCGGCCTCGCCCTTGGAGGTCTCCACCGGAACGCCCGAATCGCGTAGATGACGGCGGACCGAACCGTTCAACGCCTCGCCACGCGTCCCCTGCAGCAGGCTGTAGTCCTCGTCATACCAGCCGGCGTGCTCAAGGCCGGAATAGCCGGAGCGAGCGGCATCGGCATAAGAGTCGTTGAACACGTAATACTCAAGCTCAGAGCCGGCATAGGCCTCAAACCCCATAGCCTTAGCGCGCTCCAACTGCTTCCGGAGCATCGACCGCGGCGCGATCGGCACGAGGCCGTGGCCACCGGACTCCGACACGTGGACATCGCACTGAACCATTGCCGTCTTGTCAAGCCACGATGCCCTCCGAAGCGTCGCCATGTCCGGAGACAGGTGGATATCGCCGTAACCTTTCGACCAGCCGGCGAACTGGTAACCGGGCACCGGCTCCATCTCCATATCGACCGCCAGGAGGTAGTCGCAGCCGTGGCTGCCGTGCTCCACCGTCCACTCGATGAAAAAGTGGACATCGAACCGCTTGCCCATGAGCCGGCCGTACAGGTCCGTAAAGCCGACCACCACGGTGTCGATCTCACCCCGTTGCGTCAGTTCGACAAGGGCATCCCGGGTCAACATACCTTTGACGGCGGGCTCGTTCGAAGTCACTACGATATCCTCTCCTCGTATCGGTCTCTGCGTTTGCTCAGGGTGAATTCCGGGCACGGCAGCGCCGAGTATCTCATGCCTGTTACACGTTTCCGTGATGGTCGGTCATGGTCGATCCAGATAATATTTCGCGCTGGGAACGCCTGAAAACGTAGTTACTGTCGGTACGGGTCGGCACCACCTCCGGCCCGCGGCCCGCGTAACGGCAATTCTGCGCCCGTTTGTAAACCGTCCAGCCCGCTCCCGGCGGCCGTTGGCGAACGCCAGAACTGCCAGAAACCTTAAGGATCGGAAACCCATGTCGGCCAGCAACCGAGTCAAGTACCTGAACGTGCAGGGATCGGGCGAGATCATGACGCCGGATTTCCTAGACTACCTAGTCGCTCTTCACGATAGGTTAAACGGCCGCGTTCATGCGCTGCGGGACGAACGCCTGGCTGTGTCCGCAGCGGCGACCCGCGACGGCCGGCAGCCGTCCCACCTGCCGCCCAGCTTCGCAACCACCACCGACTGGCAGGTGCCGGAGGTACCGGAAGAACTGAAACTGCCGGGCATCGAGATCTCCGGCCCGGTGTCAATGACCTCCATGTTGATCAACGCACTCAACCCGATGCCGGACGGCACGCAAGCGGTTGGCGACCTCGATGATGACGAGGACTCGGCCGGCCACACGCTGGGCGACACCGTTCGCTCCGCCATAAACCGCCGGGACGCTCTGCTCGGGACGCTCGAGTTCTATGACGAGGACAGGGACCGGAGCTACAAGCTGTGGGACGGCCCCATCCCGTTCTTTATGCACCGGGAACGCGGCCTCCACCTGGACGAGCCCGATTTCACGATAGACGGCGCTCCCGTTTCGGCCACACTGCTGGGCACGGCGGCGACGCTGTTTCACGCCGGGCGGGTCCATGCAGAGCAAGGCAGGGGTATCTACTTCTACCTGCCAAAGACCGAATCCGTGGCCGAAATTCGACTGTACCGGGACGTTTTCGACGGATCCCGGGAGCTGTTGCCGCACCTGGCGGACGCCGTGATACGGGGCATCATCCTCGTCGAGTCCCTTCCCGCTGTGTGGCAGATGGAAGAGATGCTCTACGAACTGGGCCCATACGCCGCCGGACTGAACGCCGCGCGCTGGGACCTGAAGGCCAGCCTGCTTGAGTTCGTGATGAACGATCCCGCCTCACTTTGGCCGGACCGGTTCGACGTGGACGTCAAGACCACGGTTTTCATATCGAACATCTTCCGGCGGCTCGTGGCTGTTTGCCTGAAACACGGCGCGGTCCCGATCGGCGGCATGGCGACGTTCCTTCCGAGCCCGGACGAGGCCGTCAACGAAGCGGCAGCGAGCGCCATACACGCCGACAAGGTTTGGGAGGCAGAGAACGGCTTCCTGCGCGGCTGGACGGCGCACATCTACCACCAGAAGACAGCGGCGGACCCGTTCAAGGAGCTTCACGCCAGCGGCTGGCAGCCGACGGCGGCGATGAAGGACCCGGGCAACTTCCCCGTGCTCATCGAGACGCCTGAGGGGCTTGTCACGCAGGAGGGAACCCGGCGCAACGTGCGGACCATCATCGAGTACGTCGAAGGCTGGCTGAACGGGCGGGGCGCCAAGGGCATCGACTCACTGGACGGCCATCCGGGCGTCCACCCGGCGCTTATGGAAGACCTGGCGACGGCCCGCATCTCGGTTGCACAAACGGCGCAGCGGGTCGTGCACAGCGCCGTTTGCGCCGATACAGAGCGGGGCCACGACTTGGCGTTCATCAAGGAGCTGACCCGTTCCGAAGGCGCCGACATCATCGAGCGACTTGGAGATGCCGCTGATAGCGAGACAAAGATCCGCTACCGGGAGTCTGAGCAGATCGTGCTCGGCTGGATCAAGCGCTACACCGAGTTCGACTTCCGGTCTCTCGGCAGCTACACGCGTGGAGAGTTGCACGAGCAGGGAATCGGTCCGGACCCGTTCTAGAGTCAGCGCTCTGACGCTAACACTAAGTCCGCGCGGGATGTGGTGCCGCCACGTAATGATTCCCGTTTGACGACCTACGTCGCCGTCAACTCTCTCGTTCAAAATGGAGATGGGAGGACGGCCCGATGCGTGGCTATTGATTTTAGACGAAGTACCAGACCTTTCTGGGTATCGCGCTTGCCGTTGCGGCGTGATGTACATCTGCGCCCGGCGGCCCCGCTGCCGCTCCCGATGCGATTCAGCCGGAATCAACGTCATCCGGCTCAACGGCGCCGACAACAATCACCGATTCGACATCACAGCCGACAACATCCAATTCCTGCATCCAGAGCTGCAGGGTGAAGAGGCACGAGGTGCAGTGTGCGTGCTGGACCGGTACCCGGATGATCAGCGCCCCGCCATGCCCCCACTGGTCGGCGACAACAACGGCCTTCGGACGGTCGAACCCAAATGCGGCGTACTGAACTACACCGTTTCCGGGACCCTCCAGGGCAACTGGTTCAATGACGTTTCACAATTCACGCAGGGAAACATGAACGTCGCCTTCGTGTGCGACGAAGTCCTCCCGGGACTG
The DNA here is from genome assembly GCA_002730555.1 of Chloroflexota bacterium. Lineage (GTDB taxonomy): Bacteria > Chloroflexota > Dehalococcoidia > Lucifugimonadales > Lucifugimonadaceae. The sequence goes on along the minus strand of PCAM01000037.1, from coordinate 161,886 downwards.
CCGGTCATCTTTATCGGCTACGTCCCGGGGATCCAGTCCACGGCCTACCGCTTCGCTGAACGAGATGGGGGACGAGTCAACCTGCCGTTCATCGAAGTCGAGGTCGGAACCGGCGTGTACTGCTACCAGGATTTCAAGGACGACCTCGGCAGGCCCGGCCCGGCACATACCTGCTGGTGGAGGTGCCTGAGGCCGACCGGCTGCTGGTCAATACCGTGGATGGCACGGCTCGCGGCGACGGCCCGTGGAACATCGCCGCCGAAGCTACGGAGTTCGTTCGTTAGCCAAGGGCGTCTAGGAACTCCTTGCCGCCGGACATGATCCAGCCGTTCAGGCTTGTGTAGAAGAACTTCACACCCTGGTCGCGGAAACGACCGACGTTGTGTGCGCCCACGGTCGTGCCGGCGGTCTTCCCGGCGGTGATGATCTTTGCGATCGACTCATCGATAGTCCGCTGCACGTCCGGGTGTTCGTCGTCACCGATGTACCCCATCGATTGCGCAAGGTCGCTCGGCGCGACGTGGAACACGTCTATGTGCTCGACCTGAAGGATTTCATCCAGGTTGTTGACGGCCTTGATGTCCTCGATCAGCACAACCACCATCGTCTGGTCGTTAGCTTTTTTGACGAAGTCGGTGACCCCGAACGCCTGGCGTGGACCGAACATACCCCGGCCGCCGATCGGCGCGTACATTGCCGCGTACACCACGTCTCGGGCGTCCTGAGCCGTATCTACGTGTGGCACAGTGATACCCATGGCGCCCATATCCAGCGTGCGGTAGATCGTGTTGTAGTCGGTGTTGCCGACCCGCACGAGTGGGGTGACGCCCCACAGGTCAGCCGCCCGGGACAGATCGCCGATCGCCTCGAAATCTACTGACCCGTGCTCGGCCTCAAGCCAGACAGAGTCGATACCGATCTGGCCTACGAAATCGATGAGATGCGGGGAGTCCACACCGGCCAGGCATGTAACGATCTGGCCATTCGCCAGCTTTTCCTTGGCACGGTTAGGTCGCAGTTCAGCCATGTGTAGATACTCCGGATTTCGCATTTGCCCCTCTCCCAGCAGGAGAGGGTTGGGGTGAGGACGAAGAGAGAGACACTCAGTCTCAGAATCTATCCGCGGACGCCTTTCTCAACTTCCGCCGTGTAGATCGCCGCCCCGTTGGTGATCCACTCGTTCAAATTGGCGTTGAAGAACCTCACACCCTTCTGGATGTAGCTCGCTACGCTAGCGGTCCGGCCGACGTGGCCCGGGATGCGCCCGGCGTCCACGATCCGCTGGATTGAGCGGTCGATCACCGCCTGAACCTCCGGGTGCTCGACATCCCCGAGGTGGCCCATCGACTGCGCCAGGTCGCTCGGCGCAACCAGGAAAACGTCGATGTTGTCGACGCTGACGATTTCGTCCAGGTTCTCCACGGCGACGATGTCCTCGACCAGTACGCACACAAACGTCTCGTTGTTGGCGTGATCCAGGTAATCGCCAACGGCATAACCCTGCCGTGTGCTGAACATCCCACGGCTGCCGAGGGGCGCGTATTTGGAGGAATCTACGACCAGCTCCGCCTCCTCACGGGTGTTGACGTGTGGCACGACGATGCCCTGCGCCCCGCAGTCGAGCGTCCGGTAGATAGTGTTCGCCTCGGCCCGCCCGACCCGGACGATAGACGCCATGTCCCACAGGTCGCACGCACGAGTGATATCCTCGATATCAGCGAAGTCCAGTGGGCCGTGCTCCGCCTCTAACCACACACCCTCGACACCAGTCGTGCCGATGAAATCCGCCATCTGGGCGGTGTAAACGCCGCCAATTGCGGTGACCACCCCGCCAGCCGCCAGTTTCGCTTTCGCCGGGTTCCTGCGCATCTTGGGCATGTGACCATTCCTTCTCGATAATGATGAAGTGAGCGGGCGGATTGTATGCCACGAAGCGCGTGAGCAGTGCCGGAGCCTACATCTCCTCGAACAGGATGTCCTGTGCGCCCTCCCACTTCTGGAGACGTCCAGTCTCTAATTTATTGACTGGTACCGTCTAAGGGAGGGCAGGTCACTGCGGCTCAAGTATTGTCTGACGAATACGATTGCGGCGAAATTACGACGCGATCTCGGGCTTAGATTGTTCCACGGCCATCGCAGTCGAGGATGGTACTAACGGGCAGTTAGCGTCACTCGAATCAGCGTCCCTGGAACACCAGCTCCCCGTTTACGTACGTCCGCTCTACGCGAACGTCCCGCACGTTCTGAGGATCGACGTCACGGAGGTCGTCGCCGAGCAGTGCCAGATCCCCCAGCTTGCCCGGCTCCAATGAGCCCTTCAGGTGCTCCTCAAAGCTGGCGTAAGCGCCATTAATCGTGTGCATTCGTATCGCCGTGTCCAGCCCGACAGCGTGGTCCAAACCGCATACATCGCCGTCCTGCGTGGTGCGTGTCATCGCCTGAGATATGCCCAGCAACGGCCGATGGTCCGTCACGGGCGCGTCCGAGCCCCCGGCCACGACCACTCCTCGATCAATCAGCGTGCCCGCGGGGAACATCACGTCGGCTCGATGCCGGCCGTAATTGGCGATATAGCCGTCGCCGAACTCCCAGAAAAAGGCCGGCTGCATGGACGGCACGATGCCCTGCTCGACCACCCGCTCCTGCAGGTCCGGCGGCAGAATCCCGCAGTGGTCGATCCGGTGCCTGAGTCCGCGGCGAGGAAACTCCGTTTGCGCTCGTTTCAAGGCATCAAGTGTCTGCTCGATGGCCCCGTCGCCGACCGCGTGCACCGTGCACTGCCATCCGGCCCGATGCGCCCGCCCGATCAGGTCGTCGAGGTCACCCTGCTCCCAGTACGCGATCCCGTGATCGGAGGGGTCTGAAGTGTATGGCTCACGCGTGGAGGAGCTCGGGCCGGAGCTTGACCCGTCCGTCATGATCTTGAAGGCGCCGATTCGTAACCACTCATCGCCGAAGCCGGTGTGCAACCCGGAATCCAGGATTGACACGAGCGGGTGGTCGAGCGCATTCACTGTCACGAATGCGTACAGCCGCACGTTCAACTCGCCGGCAGCTACCATCTCCTGCGCCTCAACCATGTACGAGCCGAACAACCCGCCGGCGTCCTGGACGCTGGTGCATCCGGTGCTCAGGTAGAGGTGGTTGGCCTCTCGCAAGTGTTCCCGGAGATCGTCGGCGGGCGGCGGAGGAACGTTACGGAACGGGATGTTGGCGCGTTCATACGCGACGCCACTCAAGTTGCCAGCGGCGTCACGGCCGTACCGGCCGCCCTCGGGGTCCGGCGTGGCGTCGGTGACACCGACGGCTTCCATCGCTTTCGTATTGAAGGCGACGATGTGGCCACATGTGCGCGTGAAAAGCACCGGATTGTCCGGTGCGACGGCATCGAAATCGGCCCGTTCCGGATGCCGTTTCTCCGCCAGGCGTGACTGGTCATAGCCGCGGCCACAGATCCACGTGCCCGGGGCCTGCATATCGGCCCGTTCCCGGACGGCCTCGACAAGCGCCGCAATCGAGCCCATCCCCGGCGCTTTACAGTCGATCTGCCTTTGCACCGCGCCCAGCCCGGAGAAGTGGCCGTGACCATCGATCATCCCCGGCAGCAGCGACCTCCCGCCAAGCTCCACCCGCTCGGTACCCGGCCCGGTGGTCGCCAGCACGTCCGCCTCGAAACCGACGGCTAGGATGCGACCGTCAGCTACGGCCACTGCCTCTGCGATCGTGTTTTTGGCGTCCACTGTGTGGACCGCGCCGCCGGTAAATACAAGATCAGCTACATCGCCGGGCATGGATTACTCCTTCTAGTCACCACAATTAACGAACGATGAAACCCCTCTCCCAGCGGGAGTGGGCTGGAGTGAGGGAAAAGTATTGTCGTGAAGTCGGCCCCTGTCACCCGGAACCGTTATCCCGAAACCTAAAGTCCCGCCGGCGCTTCCCACCCACCGGTCGCCATCTCGATCGCTCCCGCCAGCCCCAGCGCCACGTCCTCCCGCCACGCACGCGCCACAACCTGAACGCCGATGGGTAGCCCTTCCGGCGACGTACCAACCCGCACAACAACCGCCGGCCACCCCGTCATGTTGTAGATGTGGGTGTAGCCGCCGAACGTCGTTATCGCTGCGTCGTCGTGGAGCGGCGCCGGGAACCCGGAGACCGGGCACACGATCGCGTCATAGTCGTCCATGAAGGTCAGCATCTCGATGCGTAGTTGGTCCATCTCGTCCTGAACCTGTGCAAGGCCGTCTGCGTCCAGTGGGTCGCCGGCGCTGTCGATGCGCGACTGCAACGTCGGGCTTGACCGGCTCGTGCCGTAGCGCTCCAGCAGCACACGTGAGAACGCTCCGCCATCGGCCGTTCGGGTTCGGTCCATGAATTCGGACGCACGCGGGACAGCGACCGGCCGGTTTTCATCGACCCTGGCGCCCGTTATAGCGATCGCCTCGCCCGCCGTCTTGACCGCGGCCATGACTTCGGAGGTCGGTGTTAAGACTCCGTTATCGTCGTACGTCGCCACACGAAGTTCCGAGAAATCGAGCAGATCGGGGTCCCGCACGGGCATCTCCACGATGTAGGGATCGCGCCAGTCCGGTCCGGCGATCAACGGGAAGGTCAGGATCAAGTCATCAACCCGTCGCGCCAGCGGACCGATGGTCGTGAATGCGTCCCGGTACCCCCCCGGGGGCACGATGTGGCCGGTGCGTGGGACTCTGCCGGTGGTCGGCTTCAGTCCGGCGATGCCGCAGTAGTTCGCAGGGCCGCGGATACTGCCTCCGGTGTCGCTGCCAAGATCAAGGGGCGAGCCACCGGCTGCGATTATCGAAGCAGCGCCGCCGCTGCTGCCGCCCGGGGTTCGTTTGAGGTCGTACGGATTGTTGGTTCGCCCGTAGATCAGGTTCTCTGTCACACCGCCGGTCGTGAGCTCTGGCGTGTTCGTTTTGCCAAGCAAGACGCCACCGGCGCGACGCAAGCGGGCCGTTGGCGGTGAATCAGCGTCCGGGATGAACTCGGAGCGGCCGGTCGTTCCGCCTGTCGAAATGATCCCCTCGGTGTCGTGCGAGTCCTTCAGCGTAAAAGGCACACCGTGCAGTGCGCCCCGGTGTTGGCCGTTGGCCAGCTCGGCATCGCATTGTCCCGCCTCGTCCAGCGCTCGCTCCTCACAAAGTTGCACGACGGCGTTCAGAACCGGGTCGACCGCCTTGATGCGCTCAAGGTGCGCCGTGACGATCTCGACCGATGAGACACGCTTCGAGCGAATCAGCTCCACGAGTTCGGTTACGGATGCGCTGAGCAGGTTGTCCATGTGGGTTCCTTGCGTTGTTTGTGATGTGCTCGGAGTCGGCGAGAACGCGTCGTGTTGAATTCAAATGGCCGGCGCTATCCAGCCTCCGGTTGCCTCTTCGATCACCGCCGCCACCGCAAGCGCCACGTCCTCCCGCCACGGCTGCGCCACAATCTGGACGCCGATCGGCATGCCTTCGGGCGATGTCCCACCGCGCACAACCGCTCCCGGCAGGCCGCTCAGGTTATGGGCCTGGGTGTAGGTGTATTTCAGCTCCTCGGCGTCCTCGTGGGTCGGCGCGGCTTGAGCTGCCACCGGGCAGATGATCACATCGAAGTTTTTCATGAAGCCGAGCATCTCGCTTCGTACGCCGTCTACCTCGTGCATTAAGGCCGCGTACTCCTCGACGGACAGTCCGTTCTCCGGTGGCCCTTCGGCGCGCTCGGCGAGGAAGCGTGAGGGTTCGGACGTGCCGGCCTCCGACAGAAGCTTCCACGAGAAGTAACCTCCATCGGCGCCGAAGGACTTGCTGGCGAGGTCCGAGGCGCGGCCGACGGCCGCCGGACGGGTGTCCTCAACCGCGGCGCCTGTATCGGAGATCACGGCGGCGGCGGATCGGACGACTTCCTGAATCTCGAGGGTCGGCGTTTGCAGGCCGTTGTCGGTGAAGAAGGCCACTCGCATTCCGGCGACGTTCACCTCGTCAGGGTTGCGGATCGGCACCGGCTCCACGAACGGGTCGATCCAGTCAGGCCCGGATATGATCGGCAACGCAAGTTTGAGGTCTTCGACGCGACGGGCGAGCGGTCCCACAGTGCCGAATCCGTCCAGCGGACCGCCCCACGGGAAGGCGTGGCCGGTGCGTGGCACCCGTCCGGCAGAGGTTTTCAGTCCGGCGATGCCGCAGTAGTTGGCGGGCACCCGCACGCTGCCGCCGAGGTCCGAGCCAAGCTCGAGAAACGCGCCACAGGCCGCCACGATCGCTGCCGCCCCACCGCTGCTGCCGCCCGGCGTTCGGGTCACGTCGTAGGGGTTGTTGGTCTTCCCGTACACCAGATTCTCGGTGATGAAGGACATCGTGAACTCTGGTGTATTGGTCTTGCCGAGCACCACGGCGCCTGCTGCACGCAACCGCGCAACTGGTGGCGAGTCCGCTGTTGGCACGAATTCACGTCGCCCGGTCGTGCCGCCGGTGGTGACGATGCCTTCGGTGTCGTGTGAGTCTTTCAGCGTGATCGGAACGCCGTGCAGCAGCCCCTTGAACTCGCCCCGAGCCGTTTCTACGTCCCGTTGACGCGCCTCATCCAACGCCCTGTCGGCGGCAAGCGCGACCACCGCGTTCAGCTTTGGATTGACCTCGTCGATACGCTTCAGGGCTGCGCGTGCGATCTCTTCCGAAGAGACCTCACGATCTCGGATGGCCTTCGCTATCTGCCTGGCTGATCGGCTCAAGAGTTCGTGCATCTCGAATCCCCGTTTTCAAGCGTCGTTTACCCGTACGGCGCTACTTTAACCGCAGAACCGCGCCCTGACTCCTTTATGCGGAATCGGGTCGGCCTGGATTATCTGACCGATAGAATGCCGTCGGGCGATGCGATGGACGCCAGTCCAACAATGAAGAGGCTTCATGTTCACCGAACTTCCAATATTGCGAATTCTTCACATCATTCCCGGTGTGATCTGGGTCGGAAGCGCCGTGTTTCTCGCGTTCATCCTCAACCCTCGGCTTCGGGTGCTTGAACCGGAGATAGAAAAAACGGTTACGACGTCGATCAACAAAACCTGGTCCCCCGTCGTCCATGGCTCGGCTGTGACCACGATCGTGGTCGGGTTTGTCCTCGTGTCCCGTACGCCGGGGCGCGATTTTGGCCAACTGTTTGATAACGGCTGGGGCTGGTCGATCGGAATCGGGCTTGTGGCGGCGATCGTGGCGCTACTTTTTGGCGGCCTCGCAGGTTTTACCCAGGCCCGGGGCCGGCGAGAGAACGAGGGATCTCGGGATCTAGACGCGATGGCGGCGCTGGACTCCCAGATCAGCGTGTACGAGAAGTTGCACGCACTGTTGGCATTGGTGGCTGTAGGCGCTATGGCCGCGGCCCGCTGGGTTTAGAGATGGGATTAATGGACAGGAGTGAGACATGAGTGGAATCTGGCCGGGTGACACCCGATGCGTCGCGATGATCACCTTCGACATGGACGGCCCGTCGGCGACGCTGAACCGCAACCCGGATCTCGAGGTTCAGCCGAGCGTCATTTCGATGGGCGAGTTCGGGCCAAACGTGGCAGTCCCCCGTATCCTGGACCTGCTGGACGATCTCGGCGTCAAGACCACTTTCTTCGTCCCCGGATGGGTCGCGGAACGACACGAGGACACGGTGCGGGACGTGGTGGCTCACGGCCACGAGGTCGCACACCACGGATACAGGCACGAGCCTCCGGCCACGCTGTCCGGCGATGGCGAAGAGGGTGAGGTGCTTGATCACGGAGCGGAAATTTTGGAGGGGATCACGGGACAGCGTGTGGTGGGCTACCGCTCGCCATCGTGGGAACTAAGCGCCAACTCGCTGGACCTACTCAAAGAACGCGGCTTCGTTTACGACTCAAGCCTCATGGGCAACGACATCCCGTATTTCGTGGAGGCGGAAGGTGGCCGCATGGTCGAGCTGCCCGTCCACTGGTCGCTGGACGACGCCCCGTACTACACCTACTCGCCCGTCGCCGGGCGAACGGGCCCGATGGCGACCGCCCCGGACGTTCTGGAAGCCTGGAAGTGGGAGTTCGACGGCGCACACCGGCTCAACCGCTCATTCATGCTCACCATGCACCCTCACACCTCAGGCCGACTCGCCCGATTGATGGCGCTGGAGAAGCTGATTAACTACATCCGCACATACCCGGGCGTCGAATTCATGCGCTGCATAGACGTGGCGGAACGCTGGACGGACGCCGGGATGAGCGGGTGAAATGATGGACACCGTAGGGGCGGGCAGCGGCCTGCCCTCACTTGTACTTCAACGTTGTCCTGAACCATCATGCCATCCTGGACTTGATTCAGGATCGGCTCATCCAGCGACCCTGGCGATTCGCGACCCGGATCGCCCGTCGTCGCGACCTGTGAGGTGTCAACGCCGATCAATCGGATCCTGAATCAAGTTCAGGACGACAGGGGATTCTGATTACCCGGCGTGCTGAAGTTCTTGCGGGATGAGTGAACCTCACACTGAAGAGGCGGCTGACTATCCGCTCTGGGGCCGATGGCGATCGGCCCCTACGACAGCCCCTCAATAACCACCGGTTGGACCTTGTCCGCGGGCGTGAAACCCAAAATCTGCCCGTAGAAGAAGAGCTCCGCCTCCAGGCTTCGGATGGCGTTTTCTGCCTTTCGGAAGCCGTGCTGCTCGCCCTCGAATTCCAACAGCGCAAACGGGACGCTTTTCGCCCGCAGCGCTTCCGCCATCATGCGTGCTTGTTCCGGCGGAACAACCTTGTCCTCCAGACCCTGGAACAGGATCAGCGGCGCCGACATCCCGTCGACCTGCTTGATCGCCGACCGCTCGTCGTAGACGGCCGCTCCTTCCGGGTAGGGAGCGATCAGTCCGTCCAGGTATCGGGACTCAAACTTGTGCGTTTCCTCGGCGAGTGCTGTGAGATCAGCAACGCCGTAGTAGCTAGCGCCGGCCGCGAATTCGTCGTGGAACGCCAGTGCCACGAGCGTCGTGTAGCCGCCCGCGCTACCGCCACGGATCGCCATCCGCCCCCGGTCGACCAGACCCGCATCCGCCAGATAGAGGGCGGCGGCGATACAGTCCTCGGCATCGAACAACCCCCACGTTCCCTGAAGTGCGTCCCGGTAGGTGCGCCCGTAGCCGGAGCTTCCCCGATAATTCACATCAACAACGCCGATGCCCCGGCTGGTCCAGAACTGGATGCCCATGCTCAGCGAACCATCCGTTTGTGATGTCGGACCGCCGTGGCTCATCACCACAAGCGGCGGTAGCTCGTGACGCCCACCGGCAAAGTCGCGGTTTACCGGCGGATACCAGAGTGCGTGTGATGTCTCCCCGTCGCTCACAGAAAACGAGATCGGCTTCGCTTCCGACACGTAACCGGGGTTCACAGAGAGCGTACTTCCACGTTTCAGAACCTCAGAAGCGCCGTCCGGGACGCTGATCGAAACGACGGCCGCGCCGGAGTGCGGAGATCCGCCTAGGCAAACGACTCTCGGCCCCGCCTCCGCGTCGAGGACGGCGAGGGTGCCGTATGAGGCACCAAGAGAGGTGTACGGGATGTCGATGACGGTCAAGCCGCCGCCGTTTGGGTCGGCAACCCCCATTCCGGCGATGGCGTCCACGCTCCATGTCGCCAGCAACCGGCCATCCGGCAGAAATCCGTAGGTGGACGCGCCAAGTCCCCACATCGGGTGGCCGAACTCCGCCTCCATCGGCGCAAGCGGGGTCGCGGCGTCGCCATTGCCGAGCACATACAAATTCCACCAGCCGGATTCGTCGGAAACAAAGTAGAGCCGCCCATCCGGCCCCCACTCCGGCTGGTAGATCGAGGCATCGTCCCGCCCGGCCACCACCCGCGCACCAGATACGATGCCACGCTCATCCAGATCGGCGATCTCCAGATACGAGGTGTCCCACGGCATATTCGGGTGATCCCAGGTCAGCCAGGAAATCGAACTTTCATCCGGGTTCAGCCGTGGCGCGGCGTAAAAATCGTGCCCGGTCGCAACGACGGACTGCTCCCCCGATCCGTCCAGCGACAGCCGCACAATCTCGTTGACCACCTTGCCGCCCCCTTGCGGATGACTCTCCCGTACGCAGTACATCGCGGCGCCGTCAGCCGTCACCCGGCCATCGGCAAATCGCATCCGGGATGACGATTCCGGCGTGATTGGCTCTGGAGAACCCCCGGCAACCTGTCGATAAAGACGCTGATCTGAGAAGTTTGAGAAGTAGACAACGCCATCGTGAACCACGTAGGCGCCGCCGCCGTACTCGTGCACCGTGGTTCGAACGTTGACTCCTTCCGATGTAACGTCCTCGATCGTTCCGTCATCTCGGCGCAACACCAACACGCTGCGCCCGCCCTCCAGCGGCCGGCCCTCAAGCCAGTAAACGTCTCCGCCATCCACGGAGACTGCACTGAGACGCACCCCGGCCGCCGACACGCTCTCGGCGGTAATCGGTGATTCCCACGATCCGTAAGCTGCGATGGCCTTTTCTGGCATCCGGGGGTGACTCCTTTCAGAAGTCCGTGAGGCGCACTCATGATATTCGCCCGAAATAGCCCGGGGCAGGGCGATGAACTATATTCGCCGCTTCATGCCGCAAACAGGGATCGAAGAAAAACGCCCTGGCGCAACGTCCTTGCGCCGATCAAGAACGAGAGGGCACGCCTGCTCGGCTCGCCGGTAGCCCGTGTAACACGGGCCTGGGGCGGCTACGGCTCGACGCCGACATTCCGGCTGCGACTCCGGGACGGCCGGCGCGCGTTCTTCACGGGCGTCAATGAGGCGTCCAACGACTTCATGCGGGCGGCGCCGGACAGCGAGCTGCGAATCCATCGTGAGCTTCCGCATGTGCTCGAAGGCCACGCCCCGGGATTCCTGGGATCGTCTGCCGTCGACGGATGCCGTGTTCCGCTGCCGGAGGACGTAAGCCCAAAACAGTTCCGCCCTAGACCGCCGGTCTTACACGACGTGTAACCACGGGACTGGCAGTGTTCCATCAGTCCACGTCGCACGATTCGCAGCCGGAGTGGGTACCCACGCCCAGGGCGAAAGCGTCCTCAAAGCGCAACACCCGCAAGTGTGCGTTCGCACTTGAGGACATGGCGGCGTGTGCCGTTCTTGCGGGCCGAAAGACAGGCGAAACTGAAGACCGGTTTCAGGTGCACGGCAGTGTTCTGGAAGCGGCCTCAGGTCGCCGGGCGGCCAGTTCGTTCAAACGCACGTTCACCCAAGGGCACGTCCGCTTGGACAACCTGAGGCTTATCGGCGGGCGATTGATCCTTTTCGATTGGGCGCAAGCATCGAACTTTCCGTCCAGGCGGTCACGGCGCTAGGCGGGCCTGCCCCGCAGGTAATTGCTAACTGGTACGAAGAACATGGAGCCATAAACCACGATGCCATGGACGCGGCCATAGCACCAATCGCCGGATATTTCACGGATGCCCCCCTGGCCCGGAATTGCCAAGGGTGAGCGCATTCCAGCGGGCGCAGCTAAAGGTGACGCTCATCTGGGCGGCGGACAGGTTTAGACTGCCCGAGCCGACGTGGGTCAACGCAATCCAGATGTAACAGGGGAGTGCCCGATGCGAACCAACCCGATGAAAGTAAACCTGGCCGCCGGCAAAGTGCAGATCGGCTCATGGGTCAACATGGTCCGCAATCCGGCCATCCTCCAGCTGATGCAGTCTGCCGGCATGGACTTCGCACGGGTGGATATCGAGCACTCATCGCCTTCGATGGAGACTATCGGCAACTTCGCCCTCCTCTCACGCGCTCTCGGATTCCCGATCACCGTGCGGCCCCCGGAAGGCAACCGGGAATGGATCACCCGGTTGCTCGACTCTGGAGTGTGGTGTCTTCATATCCCGCAGGTGGACACCCCGGAGATCGCTGAGGAAGTGGCGAGCGCGTCACACTACGCGCCGGACGGTCTGCGCGGCATGGCCGGGTTCGGCCCCGGCACCGATTACGAACACGGTCCGCTTGGGGAGTCGCAACGCTTCATCAACCAGCAGATCCACACCACGATCATGTTTGAGTCGCAGCAGGCTTTCGATCACCTGGACGAAATCATGAGTGTCCCGGGCATAGACGCCGTGACACTCGGCCCGGCTGACCTTGCCCAGGAGCTTGGCGTGTTCGCCACACCGGACCAGGCGAAGGTGATCGACGAGTACCGCACGCGCTTGATAGATGGCGCGGTCAAGCACGGAAAACAGGTGTCGATGCTCGTGAATTCCATCGAGCAGGGCGAACAATGGATCAAGGCCGGGGCCAAGATCATCTGCTACTCAAGTGAAGTCGATCTACTGAGCCGAGGAATGGCCGAAGGAGCCAAAGCGCTTCACGCTGCGGATGAAACCAGCTAAACCCGCGTAACGGGACAAGACTCCAAAATAAACCAGGCTAGCCTGCTAACCTGCGGCTTGATCCGTCTGCTGTCCGGGATGGATTGTCACGGACCGGTGCAGTACATCGACGCCCTGATGCGCAAACTCATGCGGACTTGTTTCCGCCAGCCCGCCATCGAGCGGGGTCAGCGATACCCAGCTGTTCCGCATGGCCCAAACGTCTGTACCTGGCTCACTTGCCGATGCTTCATTCAGCGCCGACGGCGGGCGTTGAATCCAGTAGATGGTTCGCACGCCGCGCGTCTGAGTCTCGACGGTATCCGATGCGCCCGGGATGCGTTTACTGGGTTTGGCCAGCATCGCTCCCAAGTAAGGGCCGTCATCGATTTTCGGGAAGTTCACGTTCACAAACGGCTTTGGACCACCAGAAGCGACGTGGTTGAGCATCGACTCCGCAAGGTCGTGTACCGCCGCTCCGATTATCGGGGATTCCGCGTCAACTCTGAGTCCGACCGATATCGCCGCGGTGGCGACCCCGTTCAGGTAACCCTGAAGACCGGCTCCAATAGTGCCGGATACGGTCAGATCTGCGCCCACGTTATTACCGGGATTCATCCCGCAGAGCACGAGGTCGACCGGCCCTTTGGATAGTTGCTTCAGACCGAGAATCACGGCATCGCCCGGCGTGCCTTCGACGGCCCATGCGTCAACACCCGAAACGGGAGACGTGATCGACTTCGCACGTAACGGATCGTTGAGCGTCAGCCCGGAACCGACACCACTGCGGTCGCGGTCTGGCGCCGATACGATGACGTCGCCGAGATCCTTCACGACCTCCACCATCGCCCAGAGGGCCGAGTTAAATGCGCCGTCATCGTTGGAGATCAGAATTCGCAATACGTTGTTTCACCTGACGGGCTGTGAGCGCCCGGGTTATTTCCGATAATTGTGATTCAGTTCAGCCGGATATTGTCGATCAGCCGCGTAGTTCCTATCACCACAGCGGCCAGCGCCAGAGGGTTCGCCCCGTTATTCCAAGACTCGAAAGTCCCGGGATCAACAACCGCTGCGTAACCAAGTGTAGCGAGAGGTTCGCTCTCGATCACGGCCCGCATGGCGCTTTCCAGCGTTGATGTAGAGCGCTCACCGGCGGCCCACATGTCACGGGTCGTGCAAAGGGACGCGTAGACGCATTCCGCCGCCGAGCGCTCAGCATCTGAGAGGTAGGCGAGCCGGCTGCTCAGTGCCAAGCCGCGTTCGTCGCGCACCGTTGGCACCGGAACGACCTCGATCCCAAACGGCATATCCCGAGCCAGGCGCCGCACGACCTCAAGTTGCTGGGCGTCCTTCTCTCCGAAGTAGGTCAGGTTCGGACGAGTTGCGTTGAACAGCTTTGCGACGACCGTTGCCACCGCACGGAAGTGGCCGGGCCGCTGCGCCCCTTCTAAGCAATCGCCAATTGGACCAGGGTCGATCGAGAACGTGTCGCCGGGCGGATACATCTCTCCGACGGACGGGGCGAAAACGGCGTCCACACCGGCCTCACGCATGATATCGAGGTCGCGTTCCCGATCTGCGGGGTACGAGTCGAGGTCTTCGTTCTCACCGAACTGTGTGGGGTTAAGGAAGAGCGTGACGATCACCGAACCGGCCCGCTCACGGGCGGCGTGAAACAACGCTACATGACCGGCGTGCAGCCCGCCAAGCGTCGGAACGACCGCCACCGGACTCGCCAAAGATGCGCGCGCATCGCACATGGAGGCCACGGTCTCGATTACCTGCACTGCGTGATCTCGTGTGATCCCAAAGTAAGAACGACGGCTACTTCTGATCCGTGCTGATCGAAATCGACTCCGCATCGGTCGGGAATCTGTTGCCGCGCACATCGTCTGCGTACCGCGACAACGCCTCGTCGATCACACCGGCGAGATCGCCGTAGCGGCCTGCGTGCTTGGGGCGGAAATCCGGCAGCAATCCCAGCAGATCATGAAACACCTGCACCTGCCCGTCGCAGTCAGGGCCAGCGCCGATACCAATGGTCGGCACGGACAACCGCTCCGTTACCGTTGCAGCGACCTCGCTTGGCATCAACTCAAGCACCACGGCAAAAGCGCCCGCCTCTTGAAGTGCCAGTGCATCTTCCAACAACCGAGCCGCCGCGTTTTCTCCCCGACCCTGCACGCGGTATCCGCCAAGTTGATGGACAGACTGCGGTGTGAATCCCACGTGGCCCATCACCGCAACGCCGGAGTCCGTCAAACGCTTCACCGTCGGGGCGACCGGCACGCCGCCCTCCAGCTTCACCGCCTGCGCGCCGCCTTCCTGTAGCAAACGTGCGGCGTTGCTGAGCGCCAGTTCTTCTGAGACCTGGTAGCTCAGGAAGGGCAGATCGGCCACGATCAAAGGAGATGGGGCGCATCGGGTGACCGCAGCCGTGTGGGCCACCATGCCGTCCATCGACACCGGCACCGTGGAGTCGTAGCCCAGCACCACCTGTCCCAGACTGTCGCCTACAAGCACCATCGGGATACCGGCCCGCTCAGCCGCGCCAGCCGAAAGCGCGTCGTACGCCGTGACCATCACGATGCGCTCTGAACGCCGCTTCATCTGTGCAATCTGACGGGTCGTCACTCTCATCACGACCCCCTTTCGTTAACGCCAGAAATCTCAGTCCCCCCGGGATTGGAGCGGTCCAGGCTTTCAAGTGATTGGCGAAGCAAGTTCTTTATCTCCTCGGCGGCCTCGGGGGAGAGTCCATCGTGTTCCTCGAACAGCGGCATGGCGTCGTAATTGAGCGCTGTGTATGCGTGCGCCACACCGGTCGACTGGTTCTTCATCGCTTCCAGGTGCAACCTGATAACCTCCACATCCCCGCGCAACGCGGGACCCGTAATCGCTTCCGGCAGCCCGTTTCGGCCGACGCTTTCCACCGTCGCCGCCGTGAGCGGCCTCAGAGCGTCCAGTGCTTCGGCCCGGGACACGCCCATCTCCGCCCAGACCTCCGCTGCCAGCCCCATCAGCGATGCGACGAGCCCGCACGCCATCACGGCGGAGGCGTGGTAGGCGGCCCGGTGCTCATCCCGGATGGTGAACAGCTTCGCACCGAGCACGTAGACGGTCTTTTGCAGCCAGTCCAGCAATACGGGATCGTCCGATCCAACCGCGGCGGACGCTCCGGATATGAGATCGGCGCTGTCCCGGTTCGGAAAGGTTTGGAGGGGGTGCACGCCGCCGGTGCGCGCGCCCGATTCTTGCGCCGAAATCAGATCGCTGACCGGCCGGGCACCGGAGCAGTGAATCACGGCCTGGCCGCTTCGCCACGAGATGGCGCTACACGCGGGCTCGATTACCGCATCGGGAGTCGTAATGAACACGATGTCGGCTATATCGGCGACGTCTTGCGAGGTGGGCACGGGCACACAACCGGGAACGCGCTCTGCGAACGCCTCCAGCGATAAGTCGCTCCGGGAACTGACGGCGACCACACGGAATTCGGCACGATGCAACGCAGAAGCAACGCTGGTGCCCAGGCGGCCCGCTCCTACGAATCCGATCGAGGTATAGGCGTCCAGTGCGATTACGGGTTCTCCGGTCACGGTTTCGTCTCCCGGCTTATTCCGGCGGCATGCTCGGCGGCCGATGGCACGCCGCCCAGGCCGGTGGCGTGTTCGATGGATGAAAGAATCGCTCCCACCATCGCCTGCATGGCGGCCGCGCGCAGACGATCCTCTATCCCGGCGATGGCATCTTCGCCAGACAGTCGGGGATGTGTACCGGTGGCCAACGCGAAAACGATGTCGCCGTCGCCGGACATGTGCGCCGGACGGACGGCCATGGCGATCGCATCCTGCCCCGCGCCGGCGAACCGGCTGGCGGCCTTTTTATCCAACCCGACATTGGTCGCAAGGACACCCACGACGGTGTGGGAGGAGTTGCGAATACCCATCAGGTCTCTGAGGCGCGGCGGGTTGTCCACGAGGAAATCCATCGTGTTCTCGAACCTGTTCTCGGTCCGAGGGCCGGCGACAACTGCTCCTGTGCCAGGATCGACGATGCTCCCGACGGCGTTCGTGATCACAATAGCCCCGACCAGTATCCCGTCCCCGAGTGAGACCGAAGCCGTGCCGACCCCGCCCTTGGTCGAGTGGTCGCCGCCTCTGAGCTTGCCGACCGTCGCCCCGGTACCGGCGCCTACCGTGCCAAGCTCAAACTCCCGGTCGGCAGCGCTAGCGGCCGCGTAACCGTTGTCCGCGGTGGGGCGCACGGCGTGGGAGAGCAGCCCCAGATCGAAGATATTCGCCGCCGGCACGATGGGGATCACTGCACGGCCGATCTTGAGACCTCGCTTGTTCTCCTCAAGAAAACGGACCACTCCCGCCGCCGCATCGAGACCGAAAACGCTTCCACCCGAGAGCATCACGCCGTGGATGTGCTCGATCGTGGCGAGTGGATGTAGCAGCTGTGTTTCGCGGCTGGCGGTGGCGGCGCCGCGAACGTCGATCCCTGCGACGGCCGGCTCATCGACCAGCACCGCCGTGCAGCCCGTTCCGTGTTGCAGGTCCGTGTAGTGGCCCACAGAGATACCGGAAACGTCGGTGATCCGGCCCCGGTCAGGGAGTGGTGGCCCCGTGTTTGTGGCGTGCATCAAACTGCGTTCGCTCTGGCCCGGACACAGATAACACTGACGTGCGCGTGGGTGAGCGGGCGGCGATGCCGCGGGCCGGGTCATCTCCTCGTCGAGCTCCGTGACGCCGTACGACTGCGCTGTAGGCCATGTCGTCGGCTGGAATTCTCCGGGCTATTGCCCCGTCACTCACCTCTCCGCGCCCGGCGATCTTGAGCCCCGGGACCGTGTGGAGTTAGCGGTGGAGAATGAGGTTATCACGAACGGATTGGCGATACGCCGTCGATACGGGCCGCATCCAGGATCTTCGCGTTTTCGGTACCCGCTTCCGGATAGACTAGCGCGGTCGTATACTCGTTCGAATACCCCTTTTTGGACGGCGCGTCGAAATTCGTAACCTGATCTGTTTTCGAGTTTGCTGCCGAGACATCAACGCTGGCAAAAGGGGACCGATACACCATTTTCAATACCGTTCACCGGGGGTACCGTCCGCGTTGGCACAGATTAAAGAACTCAAACGTGCATACGGATTCGACGATGTCGCGATCGCTCCCGGCGAGATCACGGTCAACCCTGAAGGGGTGAACACGACCTTCGCCTTGGATGGACACGAATTTGCGATCCCGTTCTTGGCGTCAGCGATGGACGCCGTCGTTAACCCATCGTTCGCCGGGGAGCTTCACCGCCTCGGCGGGCTGGCGGTCCTGAACCTAGACGGCCTGCAAACCCGGTACGAGGACACCGAAGAGATATATTCGGACATCGCCAGCAAACCCCGAGAAGAGGCGACGGCCTTCCTCCAGAAGGTTTACAGCCAGCCGATGCGAGACGATCTCGTGTCCCGGCGGGTTGAAGAGATCAAAGCAAGCGGTGCCACGTGCGCCGTTTCTGTCATCCCGGCCAATACCAAACGGCTGGCCCCGGTGGTCAAAGAGGCCGGCGCAGAGATCATCGTCGTGCAGAGCACCGTTACGACGGTAAAGCACATCTCCAAGAGCCTGAAAGGCTTGATCTTCTCAGAACTCGTCGAGAGCATCGGCCTCCCGGTGCTGGTCGGCAACACCGTCAGCCCCGAGGTGACATGTCAGCTGATGGAAGAGGGCGTCTCCGGCATCCTTGTCGGCGTCGGCCCTGGCGCAGCCTGCACCTCCCGTGAAGTTCTCGGGATCGGCGTCCCGCAGGTCACGGCGACCATCCAGACGGCATTTGCCCGGGATCAGTACTTTGAGGACACCGGCCGATACGTCCCGATCATCACGGACGGCGGCATTAGGACCGGCGGGGACGTCTGCAAATCAATCGCTGCAGGCGCCGACGCCGTCATGATCGGGACGCCGTTCGCGCAGTCAAGAGAGGCTCCCGGACTGGGGTTCAATTGGGGTATGGCGACACCGCACTCGTCTCTCCCCCGGGGCACACGTATCGAGGTCGGCACGAGGGCCAGCCTTGAACAAATCCTGAAAGGTCCGTCCTCGTTGACGGACGGCACGCAGAACCTGGTCGGCGCGCTTGAGATATCTATGGGAATGGTCGGCGCATCCACCGTGCGGGAGATGCACCAGGCTGAGATGATGATCGCCCCGTCCATCAAGACGGAAGGCAAGATCTTCCAGCATGCGGGGCTGGGCTCGTAGCCTGAAAGCAGCGAGTCCGGCGTAAACATCGATCCACGGTTATCTCTAACGGTCTGGCACGGGATTGACTCAGCAGGCCGAGAGCGAAGGAGTTGGCCCGATGCCATCCTTCCGCGCACCCCGCGGCACATACGACATACTTCCGGACGAACAGCCTTACTGGTCGTTCGCACTGAAGACGGCGGCCGAAACCGCCAAACGATTCGGCTACGGCCGTATCGACACCCCGATGTTCGAGCCAACAGATCTATTCGAACGGGGAGTTGGCGACGCCACCGACATCGTCCAGAAGGAGATGTACACCTTCGAAGACCACGGCGGCGATTCACTCACACTGAGGCCGGAGGGAACGGCGGGCGTGTGCCGGGCCTATATCGAACACGGCCTTCACAACCAGCCGCAGCCGGTGCGGATGCACTACATCGGGCCTTATTTCAGGTATGAACGCCCCCAGGCTGGGCGTTTCCGGCAGCTAAGGCAGTTTGGTGTCGAGGCGATCGGAGACGGATCGCCGAACGTGGACGTTGAAGTGATAGAGCTCGGATGGTCCTACATCCGGTCTCTTAACATCAACGGCACGTCGCTTCGAATCAACAGCATCGGAGATTCCGAGTGCCGTCCGGCCTATCTCGATGCGCTACGTGAGTACTACCGCGGCCACATCGACGAGGTCTGCGACGACGACCGCCAGAGATTTGAAAGCGCTCCGCTCCGCTTGCTGGACTGCAAAAGGACCCAGTGTCAGGGGATTGGCGACGCTGCTCCTAAATCGACCGACTTCCTGTGTGATGCGTGTGATGCGCACTGGGCCTCGGTAATCGCGTTGCTCGATGGCCTGAAAGACACATATCCGGACCTTGATTACTCCATCGACCACCGCCTCGTACGTGGTCTCGATTACTACACGCGTACCGTGTTTGAGATCGAGCCGGAGAATGCCGCGGGGCAGAGCACGCTGCTTGGCGGCGGCCGCTACGACGGACTGATCGAGGAGATCGGCGGGCCGCCAACGCCGGGTATCGGGTTCGCCCTCGGGCTGGATCGGATTATCTCGGAAGTGAAGTCACGGGAAGGCTTTGTTCCGCCTGAATCCGGCCCAGATGTCGTAATCGTTCATCTTGGAGACGAGGCAGGTTTGCGTGCGTCTGCACTCGCCGCCGGTCTTCGGGACGACGGCCTTGGCGTGCTTGTGGCTCCGGTTGGTCGCAGTATGAGGGCCCAGATGCGGTACAGCAACTCGATGAACGCCCGTTATGCCCTGATCATCGGCGATCGCGAGATCGAGTCGGCTGAAGGCGCTCTGAGGCCGCTCCGAGACAACGGGGAGCAGGAAGCCGTGGCGTTGAACGTCCAGGCGCTTGCGAAGGCCCTCCGGGGCGACTAGAAGCGTATTACACGGTGTCTCGGGCGGGCCGCGCCATGCCCACTCCTACAACGTCGCAAAATAATCTAGGCCCTGCCTGCGTGATATTCTGAAACCGTGCTTGATTCCACTCTGAAAAAGATCCAGGCGATCGTCGATCGCCACTCCGAAGTCGAACGTGAGATGTCGGATCCTGCCGTCGCGACCGATCCCAATGCGATCCGACGCCTCGGACAGGAGTATTCGCGCCTCCAGGAGATCGTGGAGCTGGCCGGGGAGCACGGGCGTGTGGCGGAGGAGATTGCGGGCGCACAGGAGATGCTGGACGGCGAAAGCGACCCCGGCCTGGCGGCGATGGCGCGTGAAGAGGTGCAGGAACTAGAGGCCGACGAGGTACGACTCACAGAAGAACTGGAGCTGGCGTTGCTCCCGCCGGATGTAACCGCCGAAGCCGATGCCATCGTGGAGATACGAAAGGGCGCCGGCGGAGACGAGGCCGGGCTTTTCGCAGCGGAGCTTTACCGGATGTACCAGCGATATGCGGAGACCTCTCGCTGGAAGATGACGCTTGTCGATATCAACGAATCGGGCATTGGCGGCATCAGCGAAGTAATTTTTGAGGTCCAGGGCAAGGGCGCTTTCAGCAGGCTGAAGTTCGAGAGCGGAGTGCACCGCGTTCAGCGCGTGCCCGCCACTGAATCACAGGGCCGGGTTCACACCTCCACGGCCACCGTGGCCGTTCTGCCGAAGCCGGACGAACTTGAGATAGACATCAAGCCGGAAGATATCCGTATCGACATCTATCACTCGGGCGGCGCCGGCGGCCAGAACGTGAACAAGGTTGCCACCGCAGTGCGCATGACGCACCTGGAGACCGGCCTTGTTGTGACGTCCCAGAAAGAGCGTTCCCAGCTTCAGAACAGACAGCACGCCATGGGCATCCTGAGCGCCCGTCTCTGGGACCTCCAGTTGCGACTGCAGCAAGAAGAGATCGCAGGGGACCGCAAAGCGCAGGTGGGGACGGGCGATCGTTCGGAGAAGATCCGAACCTACAACTACCCGCAAAGTCGCATCACGGACCACCGAATTAACCTGACCAGCCACAACCTGCCGCGCGTGCTCGAAGGCGGGTTGGATGAGTTCATCGACGCCCTGCAACGGGACGAACAGGCCCGGAAGTTGGCGGCGGTCGGCGTCGAGGACTAAGGGTCATTGGAACGTGAGGGCGAGCGCGGCGACGCCTCCATTCGTGAACTACTGGTCTGGTGTCGCGCCCGGCTGAAATACGCCGGTATCGAGGAGTACCAGCTCGAAGGCGAACTCCTTCTGCAGCACGTCCTTGAGATCGACCCCGCTCGTATGTTCGCCGGGATAAATGACCCGGTTGAACCCGAAGCTGCCGCGGAGTTGCGCCGGTCAACTGACCGCCGTGCCGGCCGTGAGCCGCTCGCCTACATCACCGGGCGAAAGGCGTTTTATGGTCGAGAACTGGAAGTGACGCCGGATGTTTTGATCCCACGCCCGGAGACGGAGCTTCTCGTAGAGCTGGCCCTCTGCTGGGTTTCGAAGCACCCTGAGGTCCCGCCTCCTATCCGGATAGCCGATATTGGTACCGGAAGCGGGACGCTGGCGGTCACGCTGGCTGCCGAGCTTGGGGCCGCGTCGGTGGATGCCGTGGACCTGTCCCCGGCGGCGCTCGTGGTGGCGAGAGGCAATGCGATGAGGATTGGAGTTGAGGACCGCATCGAGTTTTACGAGGGTGACCTCGCCGCACCATTAGAAAGGCAGAGGTATCAGATGGTCTTCGCAAACCTGCCATATGTCCGCTCAGACACGCTCGAAGCCGCGCAGCCGGAAGTGCGCCGGGAGCCCGTGATGGCGCTGCTCGGCGGAGAAGACGGCCTCGACGTCGTCAGACGCCTTGCGCCGATGCTGGAGGCCGTTGTGGACCCATCCGGCTGCATTGCTCTGTTCGAGATCGACCCACTGACCTTCGCCGGGACCGCGGACCTGCTCTCCGAGGCGCTTCCGACAGCATCGGTCAGAGTAGAGAAGGATCTCGCCGGTCTGGAGCGCTGCGTCGTAGCAGAGATCGACTGACGGACTCGCTTGCGCGAATCCCTGAACCCGAAACACCCCCGGCGATGAACGTCGGGGGTGTTCCATATGACCGTGATGAGCGCCCAATCGGATTCACCCCGCAGGGAATAGCCGCCCAGCCGGGCCTAGCGCTTGGTGTACTGGGGCGCCTTTCGGGCCTTCTTCAGGCCGTACTTCTTGCTCTCCTTGACCCGGGCATCCCTGGTCAAGTGGCCGCCGGCACGCAAGGGAGCGCGCAGGTTGGGGTCCATCACAAGAAGCGCCCGGGCGATGCCGTGTGCCAGCGCGCCGGACTGTCCGGACGTGCCGCCGCCGGAGATCTTGGCGACAACGGTGACGTTGTCCACCATCTCGACAGCGCGGAGAGGCGCTGTGGCCTCAAACATCATCTTCTCGGCGGGGAGAACTTCCCCCACGGGCTTGCCGTTGACGGTGATTCCGCCGGGAGTTGGGTAGAGCCGAACGCGTGCGACCGCGCTCTTCCGGCGACCCGTGCCGTAGTAGTAGTGCTGATCCGTCAACTAGGCGTCCCCTTCTTTGGAGCGCGCGAGTTCTGCGCCCTTGATTTGTGCCTCATGCGGGTGCTCGGATCCGGCGTAGATCTTCAGCCGGGACAACATGCGTGCGCCCAGTTTGGTCTTCGGCAGCATTCCTTTGACGGCGTGCTGGATGATCCGACCAGGGTGCTTCTCCTGCATCGTCTCGTACGAAATCCGCTTCAGGTTACCCGGGTACTGGCTGTGCCGTAGGTACTCTTTCTGCGTTGTCTTGTTGCCCGTGACCACCACCTTATCAGCGTTAATCACCACGACAAAATCGCCGCTGAGCAGGTGCGGGACGTATCCCGGCTTGTGCTTGCCCATCAGCGACATGGCGATGCCCGTGCACAGACGCCCCAGCGTCTGCCCTTTGGCATCGATTACTTGCCAATCCGATCCAAGATCGGAGGCGCTCGGGTTATATGGCTTGATATTGCTGGTCATCTAATCGTTGCTCGATCTCTCGTGGTGCGGGGAAGTCCGGTCCCGTCCGCACCTAGATAGTTTACCTTCGTCAAACACAGTCCGCGAGCCGGAGCGAGGTCTGTTGCGAGTCCACGCTCTGCCCGGTGGATCAATTCCTGAAACTGATCCGGTTCCATCTGAGAGCGGCCCACACGGACCAGCGCTCCTACTACCCGCCTCACCTGCTGGTGGACAAACGCATTCCCACGGATTGTGAACTCGACCTCGTCCCCATTTCGTTCAACCCCTGATTCCTCCACCCGCCTCACGGTGATCGCATCCGGCGGAGTCGCCGGACCGGCAAATGCCGCAAAGTCGTGTTCACCCACCAGGCGAGTGGCGGCCTCGTTCATCGCTGATTGGTCCAACCGTTGCCGGACGTGTGCTGCCCGATGTCGGGAGAACGGCGATCTGGAACGCCGGTCATTGATTGTGTATCTGTACTCCCTGCTTGTTGCATCCCGTCTCGGATCGAAATCGTCTGCGACCCTTGAGGCGCAGACGATTGCGACATCCTCGGGCAGGTAGTGATTTATAGCGTCCCGTATCTTCTGGTCGTTCAGATCGGTCTCGACGTTAAACGCCCCGACCTGTCCTGTTCCGTGCACTCCGGCATCCGTGCGGCTGGCCATGTACAACCTGACCGGTCTCCCGAATATCGTCGGCAGGACGCTTTCTATCTCTCCCTGTACTGTTCGGTCCGTGGCCTGCAACTGAGAACCGTGCAGGTCTGTTCCGTCATATTCAATTACGAGTCCGATTCGCATTTTGATTACGAACCCCGGGACGATTAAGTCCCGGGACTCTTCTCGTTTCAGAAAATCGGGCTAAGAAACCAACTCAAGAATGACCATCTCGGCTCCATCGCCCTTGCGGGGACCAAGCCTGATCACTCGGGTATAACCGCCCGAGCGGTCTGCGAACTCCGGGGCGATCTCATCAAACAACCGCTTCACGACACTTGTGTCGGTGATGAAAGCGGCCGCCTGCCTGCGGGAGTGGATCGAGCCTTCTTTGCCGTGCGTAATCATGCGCTCGGCGAAGATTCGTGACTCTTTGGCTTTCTGGAGGGTTGTCTTGATGCGTCCGTGCCGCAGCAGATCTGTGACCATGCTGCGGAACATCGCCCGCCTGATGTGGCCGGGGCGTCCAAACGCCCGGCCTGAAACCTTATGCCTCATTTTCGGCCTCCCCGGCGCTAACCGCGGCGGCGTCTTCTCCGGAGGCGGATTCGGCGTCTCCCTCGGAGCCGTCTTCAGGCGCGTCCGGCGACCAGAAGCCCTTCTCCTCAAGCCGTTCGTACAGCTCGTCGAGTGACTTCTGGCCGAAGTTCCTGATCCTCAGCAGATCACGACGCGGCATCTTCAACACCTCACCCACGCGATGAATACCGGCCCGCTTGAGGCAGTTGAGGGTGCGTGCCGAAAGGTCGAGCGACTCGACAGGCGTGTTGGCCTTGCCGGACTCGATCGGATCGCTGATGGGATCGTCATCGCTGCGACCGACCTCGAGGTTGGCGAACAGGTAGAACCGGTCCATCAACTGCGCGGCGGCGGAGCGAATCGCTTCCATCGGTGTGAGCGTGGCGTCAGTCCAGACTTCGATGACCAGGCGCTCCAGATCGGTTTTCTGGCCGACTCGGGTCGCCTCCACCTTGAACCCGGCTTTACGGACCGGTGTGAACACGGCGTCGACGGGGAGCACGCCGATCGGAAGACCGGTCTCGTGCGCCGCCGGGACGTAGCCCGTGCCCTGCTCAACGTTCATCTCGATGGAGACACGCGCCTCCGCAGAGTCGAGCGACAGCAGGTGAAGCTCAGGATTGACGATCTCAAAGTCGGACGACGCCATGACATCGCCAGCCTTCACCTCGCCCTCGCCGTCAACCTCAAGCCGCAGTCGGCCCGGTCGGTCGGCGAGTGAGCGGAGCCGCATACTCTTGATGTTCATCAAGAGCTCTGTGACCTCTTCCTTAACGTGCGGGATCGTCGAGTACTCGTGGAGTACGCCGTCGATCTTGAGCCATGAAACAGCCGTGCCCGGCAGCGAGCTTAGAAGCACGCGACGGAGAGCGTTGCCGAGCGTCGTCGCCCAGCCGCGCTCAAGCGGCTCTGCCGAGAACCTGCCGTAAGTGTCGTTCGTCTCGATGATCGAGATACCGAGTGGCGGGATCTCATGAAACGCGGGTTGGAGCTCTTCGGCTGTCGGGAGCCCGTATAGATTATCCAGCATCGAGGAAACCCCTTAGCGCTTGGAGTAGAACTCGACGATCATCCGAGTGTCGACCTTGGTGTCGATCTCGGATGGGGCGGGCAGTGCCGCGACCGTGCCGGTGGCGTTTTCGGCGTTCAGCTGTAGCCAGCCGGGGACCGTACGCTTCGGCAACGTCTCTTTCATCGTCTTGAAGTAGTTGTTGGATCGTGACCCCTCTCGCCATGAGATCACGTCACCGGGCTTGACCATGAACGACGGGATGTCCACCCGACGCCCGTTCACCTGGAAGTGACCGTGGTTGACCAGTTGACGCGATTGATTTCGGGAGTCGCCGAAAGCAAGTCGGTACACGACGTTGTCCAGCCGTCGTTCGAGCAGTTGCATGAGCCGGTCGCCCGTCACGCCGGAAGCGCGCGTCGCCTGATTCATGTAGTTGCTGAACTGGCGCTCGAGCGTGCCGTATACGTAACGAGCCTTCTGCTTCTCGCGCAGTTGTGTTCCGTGCTCGGAAATCCGGCGTCGCCGCTGGAAACCCGCGTTAGCGGCCTGTTCGCCCGGGGGCGCCCGGCGCTTGTCTACGGCGCAGCGCGGCGTGTAGCAGCGTTCGCCTTTCAGGAAGAGTTTTTCTCCCAACCGCCTGCAAAGCCTGCAAGCCGGGCCGTTATACCTCGCCATTAAAGCCTGTTTTTCCTTTCGCCGTTTTACGGGCGTACTGGTGCGGATCCGGATGAGGACAGTCGATCCCGAGTCCTGGCTTGGAGGTGCGCTATCGATGTGAAAGCGCATCGCGTTCCGCCGGGGGCTAAACCCGGCGTTTCTTCGGCGGCCGGCACCCGTTGTGGGGCACCGGCGTGACATCTTTGATACTCGTGATACGCAGGCCGGCGGCCTGCAGGGAGCGGATGGCCGCTTCCCGGCCGGATCCGGGACCCTTGACAAGCACGTCTACCGTGCGCAGTCCATGGTCCATCGCCTTCCGTGCGGCGGCCTCTCCGGCGCGCTGCGCTGCGAAGGCCGTGCCCTTGCGAGATCCCTTGAACCCAACGGTTCCGCCGCTCGCCCAAGACAGCACGTCGCCGTTTGGCTCCGTCAGGGTCACGATTGTGTTGTTGAATGTGGCGGAGACGTAGGCGTGCCCCTGGGGGACGAACTTCCTCTCACGACGTCGTGTGCGAACTCTTCTTGGCATTCTGTTTTGATTCCGCCTCCGGGCGGGTGGATCACTGACCCCTGCCATACGCTGGTGCGCCGGCGCCGGTCCTTATTTCAATTGAGGGATCCCGTAGGTACCGTCTGATAGCCGCTCAAAAGCGGATGGTGGCTTAGTGGCCGACCTTCTTCTTGTTGGCGATCGCACGTCGGCGTCCGCGTTTGGTCCTAGCGTTCGTCTTTGTGCGCTGTCCGCGTGCCGGTAGGCCGCGCCGGTGGCGCAGGCCACGGTAGCTTCCGATATCGATCAACCGGCGCACGTTCATCTGGACCTCTCGGCGGAGGTCTCCTTCGATGATCGCTCCGCTGCGGTCAAGGGCGCCACGGAGCCGGTTGAGCTCCTCCTCGCTGAGCTCACGGACACGCGGGTTGCCGGGAAGCGCTGCCTCTTCCACAACGCGCTTGGCCACAGCCGGGCCTACGCCGTAAACGGTCTGCAACGAGATATCGACCCGCTTGTTGTCCGGTATGTTCACTCCAGCGACGAGTGCCATGTGCGATGTTCCTTAAACCTTCAAAAACCTGGAAATTCGGGGGTGACCCGGGTTCTGGCGGCGAGGTTGCTCCAGGCGCCTGTCGTGCCCGCCTCAATGTGGAGAAATTAACCCTGGCGTTGTTTGTGCCGCCCGTTGCTGCACAGAACGCGGATCGTTCCCTTGCGTCGGATCACCTTGCAGTTAGCGCAACGACGTTTTACGGATGCTCTTACTTTCATATTTTTGTACCTGCCCCAGACGGCTTGACGCCTACCGGTCTACTTAAACCGGTAGGTGATCCGGCCACGGGTTAGGTCATAAGGAGAGAGCTCAACCAGCACCCTGTCGCCCGGCAGAACCCGGATGAAATTCAACCGGATCTTTCCGGATGCGTGCGCCAGTACCTTGTGCCCGGTCGGGAGCTCCACGCGAAAGTTCGCGTTGGGGAGTGCCTCTGTAACCGTGCCCTCTACTTCGATGCCTTCCTTCTTCGCCAAATTTTCTCCGTTCCCGGTGTTCCGCTTAAAGGGCCGTCAAAACTTCCGGACCTTCCGGTGTGATCGCCAGGGTGTGCTCAAAATGCGCCGAAAGTTTTCTATCCGCCGTCACAACCGTCCAGCCATCATCGAGGGCTTCCGTCCTCCACGTGCCAAGGTTGACCATCGGTTCTATGCAGATAACCATCCCGACGCGAAGCTGCGGCCCCTGCCCGCCGACTCCTACGTTTGGGATTTGCGGCGCTTCGTGCAGCCGCCGGCCTATTCCGTGTCCCGTGTACTCCCTGACTAGTTCAAATCCCAGAGGCCTTACGTAACCCTCCACTGCGGCGGATATGTCGCCGACCCTGGCGCCCGGTATGGCCGCCAGAATCCCCTGTTGCAGAGCCCTCCGAGTGACCTCGACCAGCTCTTTTTTCTTCTCATCCCCGTCGCCGGCTATCAGCGTTATCGCCGAGTCGCCATGGAAACCATCGACAACCGCGCCGATGTCCAGTTTCACCAGATCACCGTCCTGGATCACCCGGTCGCCCGGGATCCCGTGGACTATCTCCTCGTTCAAGGAGGTACAGATCACGCCCGGAAACGGAATCGTACCCGGGCTTGGCGCATACCCGAGAAATGATGGCTCGGCGCCTCTGTCCGATATCACCTTCTGGGCTTCTTTATCCAGGTAACCCGTGGTCACCCCGGGTTCCAAGACTTCAATGAGCCGTTCTCTTACCGCCGCGACAACTCTCCCGGCCGCGCGCATTGAGTCCAATTCGCGGGCTGACTTAATCGTCGGTACCCGAAACATTGGATCCGATTCTGAGCCGAGAGTTGAGCCGAGGTTCAAGGATGCTCCTAGAGATTATAGCTCAAGCCTGGCTTCGCCGCACGTACCAGATGGGTCCCCCAAATGGCTGTCAACGAAGAGCTACCCGACCGCCCCGGCCAGGTCTTTCTGTACGGCGTCGATCGACTGTTCTCCATCGACCGTCACCAGCTTTCCCATGGTCCTGTAGTGATCGAGGACCGGCGTGGTCTGCGTTTCATACACCTTGAGGCGGTTAAGCACCGCTTCAGGCTTGTCGTCCTCACGCCGGATCAGCTCCGTGCCACAGTCGTCGCACGCCTCGCTGTTCTTCGGTGGGTTGAACGTGTCATGGTATGCCCGCTGGCAATCGGAGCAGGTGGCGCGGCCGGCAAGCCGCCTAACAAGCTCCTTCTCTGAGACCTCGAAATAGATAGACCGGTCCACGCTTGTGCCGTCGGCGGCAAGCGCCTCATCCAGCGCCCGTGCCTGCGCCACCGTGCGCGGAAAACCGTCCAGCACGATGCCGTCGGAGCCCGGAGACTCCAATCGGCGCTGAATCATCCCGATCATCACGTCGTCCGGCACCAGGTCACCTCGGTCCATGAACGCCCTGGCGGCAAGTCCCAGTTCCGATCCCGCCGCGACCTCTACGCGAAGCAGATCACCTGTCGCGAGGTGAGTCAGGGTCTTTTCCCCTGCAAGAGCCTTGGCCTGTGTGCCCTTGCCTGCGCCGGGCGCCCCAAGAAATACGATGAGCAAACGGTGTGTGCCTTTGAACTGAGTCGGGGTGGAACTAGCGGATGAAGCCTTCGTAGTTACGCATGAGCAACTGAGCTTCAAGCTGCCGCATCGTGTCCAGCGCCACGCCGACCATGATCAAAAGGCTGGTCGCGCTGACGATGCTCGTCGACGCGGCTACACTCGTTACTTGGCCGGCTAGGTACGGCATGATGGCGATCAACCCGAGGAATACGGCGCCGCCCCACGTGATACGGAAGATCACGCGCATGAGGTAGTCGTGCGTCGGCTTGCCCGGCCGAATGCCCGGCACGAACCCGCCGTTCTTCTGCAGGTTCTCCGCCAGGTTCTGTTGATTGAACGTGACGAGCGCGTAGAAAAAGGTGAACACCACGACCATGATGAAGACTAGGATCCAGTAGAACAGGCTCGTCGGGCTCAGCGCGTCGGTAAAGAACGCTGACATGTTTGCGACAAAGCTATCGCTCGCCGGGTCCGCAAAGTAGCTGGCGAGGGTGGGCGGCAGGATCAAGATCGAGAACGCGAAGATCAGTGGGATCATGCCCGCGGAGTTGACGCGTAAAGGTATATGCGTGGCACCCGCCTGCCGGTACATCCTCCCGCCACGGAAGATATTGCGACCATACTGAACGGGAATCCTGCGTTGCGCCTCGTTGAACACCACGATGAAGTAGATCATCGCAAGCGTTATGACGCCCAGCATTAACAGCTGGAATCCCTGATCTCTGATCAGCACGCTCTGGCCAACTATCTGGGGCAACGTAGAGACGATTCCTGCGAAAATAATCAGCGATATACCGTTTCCGATGCCCTTCTCAGTGATCAACTCGCCCAACCACACTAAGAACAGTGTTCCGGCGACAAAAGCGCTCAAAATGGCGAGCGTGCCGAGCAGCTCCCCGCTGCCAAGCCCGATGCCACCGATCGCCCCGCCATGGATACCACCGAGCCCGCCGCTCTGCAGCAGGTTCAACTGGCCGTAGCCTTGCAAGATGGCGATCGGGACCGTCAGATAGTGCGTGAGCTGGTTGATCTTCTGGCGGCCGTACTGGCCCTCCGCCGAAAGCTCTTTCAGTGACGGGATGAGCGGCGTCATGATCTGGATGATGATCGACGCCGTGATGTACGGATAAACACCAAGTGCGGCGACACTCAGGTTCCTGAGCGCCCCCCCGCTGAACAGATCAAGGAAGCCCAGTAGCGGGCTGGCTTCAAATGCGGCCGCCAGCGCGTCGCGGTCCACACCGGGCACCGGGAGGTGCGCGGTGAACCGGAAAACAATCAAAATCGCCAGCGTAAACAGGATCCGGGACCGGAGGTCCGGGATCCGCATCGAGTCGATCACCGCCTGAAGTAAGGCGGGACGGGTCGATTCTGCTCTTTGTGCTTGCGCTTCTCGGATCAACGACGCACCTTCACCCTGGCAAATCCACGGAAGTCAGCAATAGCTAATCTATTACGACTACGCTGCCGCCGGCAGCTTCGATCTTTGTCCGTGCAGATTTACTGAACCCGTGCGCGCTGACCTGGAGGGACGCAGATATCTCACCATCTCCCAGGATTTTGATTTTCTCGCCGGCCTTTGTGATGATGCCGACCGATGCGAGCTCGGCGGGACCCACTTCCGAGTCGGCCTCAAACACATCAAGCCGTGACACGTTGACTGGAACGAACTCGGTCCGCCACTTGTTGTTGAAGCCCCGCATGTAAGGCAGGCGCTTCACGAGCGGCAACTGACCGCCTTCAAAGAACGGTTTTATACTCGTGCGTTGTTTCTGGCCCTTGGAACCGCGGGTGGAGTAGGTGCCGCGGCCGCTGCCATCGCCCCGCCCGACGCGTCGTCGAGGACGGGCCGAACCGGGAGCGGGCTTGAGGTCGTGTAATCCCATTTGCCTAAATTACCTGCAATCGTTGATTTCTAGGAGGCGAGTTTCTACTCAGCTTCTTCCACAGTTATGAGATGCCGAACTTTGTGGATCATCCCGCGCACTGCGGGGTTGTCCGGCCGGATCACCTGCTGACGGATCTTGCGAAGGCCGAGGGACTGCAGTGTCGCCCTCTGATCCTGCGGGTAGCCGATCTTGCTTCTGATCTGAATGATACGAAGGTCGCCCATGGCTTACTCCGCCACTGCCGCCGACGCGACCGCCACTGCGACCGGATCGGGCTGCGGGGTCGGAGCCGAGTTGTCGATGCCCATGCGACGGGCATACTCGGCCTTCGGGTCACGCAACTGGCTCAGTGCGAGCAGCGTGGCGCGTACGATATTCAGCGTGTTATTGGAGCCGAACGTCTTTGACAGAACGTCTTTGACGCCCACGACCTCCATGACGGCCCGAACACCGCCACCGGCGATGATGCCGGTACCGGGAGCGGCCGGCCTGAGCAGCACCTTGGCGCCGCCAAACTTGGCCGTTATCTCGTGCGGCAGGGTGGTGCCGTTAAGTACGACGGGCTTCATCTCACGCTTGGCGCCGGCGGTGCCCTTGCGGACCGCGTCCGGGACGGCCCCGGCCTTGCCGAGGCTCATCCCGACCTTGCCTTCACTGTCGCCGACAACCACGAGCGCATTGAAGCTCAGGTGACGACCACCTTTAACGACCTTGGAGACGCGTCGAATCTTGATTACGCGTTCTTCGAGGCCTGAATCTTCCCGTTCTTGGGGGCGGTCACGCCGGGGCCCACGGCCCCGGCCGCGGTCGCCCGGTCCGCCACGGCCGCGATTGTCACCGGGTCCGCCACGACCGCCTCGGCCCCCACGACCACGGCCACCGCCACCTGCTCCGGGTGGTCCACCCGGCCTGTCTTGCTGAGTCATCTAAAACTCCAGACCCACTTCGCGGGCCGCTTCTGCGAGCGCCTTCACACGTCCGTGGTACGCATATCCGCCGCGATCGAACACCACGCGTTCGATTCCGGCATCTTTTGCCTTTTGGGCGATCGATGTACCGACCGCGGTCGCACTATCGATCTTGCCGTCGGAAGACGGCTGACTCTTGAAATCCGGGTCAAGCGTTGACGCCGTAACCAGGGTGTGCCCGGCTGAATCGTCGATCACCTGCGCATAGATGTGGTGATTACTGCGGAACACAGCCAGCCGCGGCCGCTCTCTTGTGCCGGCCAATTTCTTGCGCAGCCGAGTGTGGCGCATCTCACGCCTTGACTGGTGGAGCTTCTTACTTGGCATCTTGATTATTCCGCCCTGGCGGCACTCTTGCCGGGCTTGAGGTGGATCTGTTCACCGGCGTAGCGCACGCCCTTGCCGGTGTAGGCGTTTGGCGGCCGGAGCTTGCGAATGACTGCGGCTTGGTGGCCCACGGCCTGTTTGTCCGCGCCCTTTACGACGACGCGCACCTGTCCGTCCGCTTCCAGCGTGATGCCGCCCAGTGGCTGGACCTCAACCGGGTGGCTGAATCCGAGCTGGAGCGTGATGCCCTTGCCGTTCTGCTGAACCCGGTAGCCGGTGCCGATCAGATCAAGTGCACGCTCGTAACCATCTGACACGCCGACCACCATGTTGTTCAAGAGGGAGCGGGTCAGTCCGTGCAGGGCACGGTGCTTCGGTTCGTCGGAGGGGCGGGAGACCGTGAGGACCCCGTCTTCCAGGACGATAGACATGGCGTCATGGAATTCGAAGTTGAGTTCGCCGTTGCCGCCCTTGACCGAGACCGCAGAACCATCGATTTTGACGTCGACGCCTGACGGGACCGGGATGGGGGCTCCACCAATTCTGCTCATCGTTACGTACTCCTGCCCTTACCAAACGTAGAACAAGAGCTCGCCGCCGATGCCGCGTCGCCAGGCCTCGCGCCCGGTCATAACGCCAGCGGATGTCGAGACAAACGACACGCCGAGGCCACCGAAGTAGCGAGGAATCTCCCGTCGACCGACGTAGACCCGGAGCCCGGGTTTACTGACGCGCTTCAAGCCCGTGATGACCGGTGATTCGTCCTCGTAGTACTTGAGGCCGAGCTTCATCATGGGCTGTTTCTTGCCTTCCGCCTCTTCAATCTCGACGGAGGCAATGAAACCTTCACGCTGCAACATCCGGGCCAGGGACCGCTTCGTTTTGGAAGCGGGGACTAGGACGGATTCATGTCTCACCTGGATGGCGTTTCGCACCCTAGTCAACATGTCTGATATCGGATCGGTTAAGGGCATTCTCTGTTCCTGCTTCTTGCTACACCGTTGGTTTGCCGTCCGGGCCGCCCTTCCTGAGGGACAGCACGTGACACCTTCCGGCGATAACCGCTGGCCGCCACACGGCGGGACGGGACCGGGTCACGTGTTAGAGGCTCGCCTTCCTGATTCCGGGAAGCTCACCCCTGAGGGCCAGCGAACGGAAACATATGCGGCACATTCCGACGAATCGGATGTAGCCGCGCGGCCGTCCACATCTCTCACACCTGTTGTGGAACTGCACCGGGTACTTCATCGTGCCCGTCGCCAACTCGCGCTTGTGGCGCTTCCACTTCTCTACTTTTGTTTTCTTAGCCAAATGGGATTCCCAGATTTACTAAAAGGGTAAAACCGAAAGAGCTACGCGGCGTCTTCGACCCGCTCGAAGGGCATGCCGAGAAGCTCTAGCATCCGGCGGCCCTCTTCATCCGTGTTGGCGGAGGTCACGATGTTGACCTGGAGGCCGCGTAGCCGGTCGATTAGATTGTAGTCGATCTCCGGAAACACGATCTGTTCCCGGATGCCAAGGGAGTAGTTGCCGCGCCCGTCAAACGACCGCCGTGAGATCCCGTGAAAGTCACGGACACGTGGCAGCGTTAAGTTGATGAGGCGGTCAAGGAAGTCCCACATCCGCTGCCCGCGCAACGTGACAGTGAGACCAACCTGCATCCCCTCGCGGAGCTTGAAGTTGGAGATGGACTTCCTGGCGCGTTGGATCACTGGCTTCTGGCCAGCGATAGTGGTCAAATCGCCAAGTGCGGCGTCGAGCGCGTTACGGTTGTCCAGCGCCTCACCGATGCCGATGTTGAGAACGACTTTGACCGGCCTCGGTATCTGCATCGGGTTCGAGTAACCGAACTCGGTCCGCATCGCCTGAGTTACGTCTTCACGATAGGTGGCTTTGAGCCGGGGCTCCGCCGCCACTGCGACTTCAGGACTCACTTCTACCTCTTACGATTCGTACCTTGGTGCCGTCTTCGAGTACACGGAATCCGACTCTGCCGGATTCGCCCGTTTCTGGGTCGATGAACGCCACGTTTGAGATCTGGATGGGCGCTTCTTGCCGGATGATCCCGGCCTGCGCCGTACCGGCCTGCTGCTTGACGTGCCGTGTCACAAGGTTGACCCCGTCAATGACGACGGTGCCCTTCTTGCGGTCCACGCGCGCCACCTCTCCTTTGGCGCCGCGGTCTTTGCCCGCGATCACCTTTACTTGGTCGCCCCGGCGTATTCGCTGTGCCATATCTACAGCACCTCCGGGGCGAGCGAAACGATACGCATGTAGTCACGCTCCCGCAGTTCCCTGGCCACCGGGCCAAAGATGCGGGTGCCACGCGGGTTCTGGCTCTCGCCGATGATGACGACGGCGTTGTCGTCGAACTTGATGTACGAACCGTCCGGGCGACGCGTGTTCTTGGCGACGCGGACGATCACGGCCTTTACAACCTCGTGCATCTCCACGGTGCCGCCGGGGGTTGCTTCTTTGACGGCGGCAGTAATCACGTCACCGAGACCGCCGTAGCGGCGCCGGCTCCCGCCGTCGACGTGAATACACATCACCTCGCGGGCCCCGGAGTTATCGGCTACGCGCAAACGCGATTGAACCTGAATCACTTACTCGGTCCCCGTCGATTGTTCGGTTTCGGTCGTTTCGATCGTCGTCGAAAGTTCGGACGGCTGGAAATCTGCGACGTCACCCACCTGCAGGATTTCGATCAGCCGCCAGCGCTTTCGGCGTGAAAGCGGGCGTGTCTCCTCGATGCGAACGACGTCGCCCAGGTGAGCTTGGTTGTTCTCGTCATGGGCCAGGAACCTGGTCACGCGACGGCGCGACTTTCCAATGAGCCGGTCACGCTGACTCCAATAGAACTCGACCGTAATGGTCTTGTCCATCTTGTCGCTGACGACTGTGCCCGTCCTCTGTTTTTGCAGACCGGATGTCAACTCTGAAGTGCCTCAGCAATCTCGCGTTCACGCAGCACCGTCCGGACCCGGGCGATGGTGCGCCTCGTGGTCTTTATTTCACTTGAGTCTTGGAGCTGGAGCGTGGCCTTCCGGAACCGGAGATTCATCATCCCCCGCTGCTGATCGGCGAGCTCTTTTATGAGCTCGTCGTGGCTTAGCCCTCTTACTTCGTCAATATTCACCTGTATCTCCGTCTAAACCAGGTTCTCACGGGAAACGATAGTTGTACGGACCGGCAGCTTGTGCCCGGCGCTTGTGAGTGCCTCACGTGCCAGTGCCAGCGGAACGCCTCCGATCTCAAACATCACACGGCCACGGCGAACGACAGCGACCCAGTGGTCCACTGCGCCTTTGCCACCGCCCATGCGGGTCTCTGCGGGCCGGGCGGTGACGGATTTGTCCGGGAAGACCCGGATCCATACCTGCCCGCCACGGTTCAACTTGTGAACGATGGCTCGCCGAGCCGCCTCTATCTGACGGGAAGTCAGCCAGGCGGCTTCTATGGACTTGAGGCCCAGCGCGCCGAACTCCAATGAGGCACCTGCCTGCGGCGACCCGTTCATCCGGCCCCGGTGGTGCTTGCGGTACTTGACCCTCTTTGGCTGAAGCATCGTTTAGGCCTCCGACTTCTCGTCTGATGCGCCGGATTCGGTTTCCGCTTCGGGCGTCTCTTCCACGGCCGTTTCTGTGGCCGCCGCCGCTACCTCTACCGGGATCTCTACCGTAACGCTGCCAGCCATCGCTTCCTCTTCAGATTCGGTTTCAACAGAAGCTGACTCCGCTGCGGTGGCGCTGGCTGCTGCCTGCTCCGCCACAACGTCTGCGACGTTGAGCGTCCTGCCGGCGCGGCCTTCGGGGAGGATATCGCCCTTGTAGATCCAGA
Source organism: Chloroflexota bacterium (assembly GCA_002730555.1). Classification (GTDB taxonomy): domain Bacteria; phylum Chloroflexota; class Dehalococcoidia; order Lucifugimonadales; family Lucifugimonadaceae. The sequence goes on along the minus strand of PCAM01000037.1, from coordinate 125,807 downwards.
CCTTGATGCCGATGCGACCGAACGTTGTCGCAGCCTCGGCGATGGCGAAATCGATGTCCGCACGAAGTGTGTGCAGCGGGACCCGGCCCTCGATGGCCTTGTCGGCGCGAGCGATCTCCGCTCCGCCCAGTCGCCCGGAGGCGATGATCTTGATGCCCTGCGCGCCGGCCTGCATAGTCCGTTGTGCGGAGAGCCGCATCGCACGTCTGTAAGCGACACGACGCTCGAGCTGGTCGGCGATGTTCCGGGCTACCAGGAAGGCGTCCACATCGGCGTTACGGACCTCTTGAATGTTCAGGCGGGCGCGTTTGCCGGTGAGCTGCTCCAGCTCCGTGCGGAGTTCGTCCACACGCTGGCCGCCGCGGCCTATGACGATGCCGGGGCGCGCGGTGTGCACGGAGACGACGAGGTCCTGCGTGCCGCGTTCGATCTCGACGCGCGTGATGCCGCCCGCCTCTTCGTAACGGTCTGCGATAAGTTTTCGTATGGCCTGGTCTTCCACGGCCAAATTGCGATAGCCGGTCGCTTTATCGGCGAACCAGCGTGCCTGCCATTGGCGAACCCCGCCGAGGCGGAACCCTATCGGGTGAGTTTTCTGGCCCAACCTAGTTTCCTACTTCCTCATCGACTTCCACAGTCAGATGGCTGCTTGGCCGGTTGAAGGCTCCAACACGGCCGCGAGCCTTCGGGCGAAATCGCCGAAGGGTCGTGCCCTGGTCTACCGTTACAGTGACGATTCGCAGCGCACCGCGATCCATCAATTCGTTGTTTTCGGCGTTGGCGGCCGCAGACGTGATCGTCTTCGACATCACCGTCGCGGACGGGCTGATCATGAAACGAAGCGTGTCGAGCGCCTCATTTACCGGCCGGCCACGTACTAGGTCAGCGACCTTCCGTAATTTGAAGGCCGAGATCCCGACGCTTTTGTTGTATGCCCTGACTGCCATCGTCTCGATCTATCTGCTTCTAGATTTCCGTAAACCCCGTCGTCTAGGGGTTCATTGATTCAAGGAAGTGAGCTTCCCGGCTACCGGATAGAGGTCGTCCTGTCCGACCGTCCGGCGTGCCCGCGGAAGGTCCGCGTCGGCGCAAATTCGCCAAGACGGTGACCCACCATGTTCTCGCTAATCAGAACAGGGATGTGCCGTCGTCCATCGTGGACGCCGATCGTCAGCCCAACCATCTCAGGCATGATCATCGAGGCCCGTGACCAGGTCCGGATGACGTTGCGTGACGAGTTGCGCTGAGCGCGCCGCACGCGTGTCATCAACTTCTCTTCAATGAAAGGACCTTTTTTAATGGAGCGTGACATGTAATCCCTGGTTGCCTTGGTATTTGTTTACAGGTGGTTTGTTAACCGGTTGTTAGCAGTTATTTCTGATATCGCCTGCGGACGATGAACCTATCTCCCGCCCTGTTCTTGCGGGTGCGGGGACCAAGCGCCGGTTTGCCCCACGGGGTCTTCGGGTGCTTCAGACCGATACCGACCCGTCCCTCACCACCGCCGTGCGGGTGATCGCTCGGGTTCATCGCCGCCCCCCGGACCGTAGGCCGGAAGCCGCGATGACGCTTACGCCCGGCCTTGCCAAGCTTCTGGTTCTTGTGGTCCAGGTTGCCCACCTGGCCTATGGTGGCCATGCAATTGGAGAGCAGCCGGCGGACCTCGCCGGACGGCAGACGGATCTGTGTGTACCGGTCCTCGTGCGCCATCACCTGTGCGACCGTCCCGGCGGAGCGGACCATTTTACCGCCTTTGCCGGGCTGGATCTCAATGTTGTGGACGTACGTACCCGTCGGCAGGGTGCCGAGCCTGCGGGCGTTGCCCGGTATCACGGCCGCCTCGTCGCCAGCGACGAGCGTCGAGCCGACTCCGATGCCGTCCGGGGCGATGATGTAAACCTTCGGGCCGTCGTGGTACTGGATCAGTGCGATCCGCGCCGAGCGGTTGGGGTCGTACTCGATAGAAAGAACAGTGGCGTTTACGTCACGGCGCATGCGCGCAAAGTCGATGATCCGGTAGCGACGCTTGTGGCCGCCACCGCGATGACGGACCGTGATGCGTCCCGTGTTGTTGCGTCCGCCCTTTTTGCCGAGAGGCGCGAGGAGCGCGCGCTCCGGCTTCTTCCGCGTGATGTCGGAGAAGTCAGAGAGGACGGTATTTCTGCGACCGGGGGAGGTCGGTTTTAGTCGTCGAACCGGCATCTAGGCGCCCTCGAATAGTTGGATTGTGTCGCCCGCCTGCAGCGTGACGACCGCTTTCTTCCAGTTGGACCTGGTAACTGGCCGCGGGCCGAAGCGTTTGCTCTTGCCCTTGATGACCATCGTGTTGACGTCAAGCACCGTGACCTCAAACACCTTTTCGACCGCTGCCTTGACGTCAGCCTTGTTGGCGCTTTTCTGGACCTCAAACACATACTTGCCGCGTTCCTGCAGCAGCGTGCTCTGTTCCGTCACGATGGGCCTGACCAGTACGTCAAAGAGACTCATGCCGGGCTACCCGCTTCCTCTGCATTGCGGCCTGCTCGCCCCGGCTTCACCGTCACGTGACCCCAGAGCTCGTCGATGTTCTCGACGGCGTGCCGGGAGATGATGATGTTGCGGGCACGCGTCGCCGCCAGCGGACTGAGAAGCCGTGAAGCCAACGTGTCTGTGTTCGGGATGTTCCGCACGGATTTGCGAAGATCACCCGTCGGCGCAGTGGTAATGATCAAGGTGGATCCCTTGATCTCTAGGGCGCTCAACATCTCAAGGATCGCTTTGGTGTTGGGCTCGCCGACCGAGAGATCATCGATAACGGTGATGTACCCGTTTCGGACCTTATCGGAGAGCGCCACCCGGAGCGCGCGCCGTCGCATCCGCACCGGAAGGCGTTTCGAGTGGTCCCGCGGGTGCGGGCCGTGTGCGACTCCCCCGCCCCGGAGTCCGGGGTTTCCGGAGTCGCCAAGACGGGCCCGTCCGGAACCCTTCTGAGCCCGCAGCTTGCGGTTGGAGTGCACCACCTGTCCGCGGGTGCGGACGCTGTGGGTGCCCTGGCGACGGTTTGCCTGCTGGGCTACCACCGCCTGGTGCAGCAAGGGGCCGTTCATAGGCTCCGCGAAGACGTAATCGCTTACCTCGACGGTAGCGACGGCATCCCCTGACATATTTTTCGTTTCAAGTTCCACGATGAACCAAATCTTGGAGCCGCTATTTCTCGGCGGCCTAGTAGTTGCCGTTTGTCCGTTCGATTCGGACGAGGGAGTTGCGTGCGCCGGGCACGCTGCCGCGCACCAACACGATGTTGCGCTCGGCGTCGACCTTCACGACCCTGAGACCGCGGGTGGTCACTTTGTTGTTGCCCATGTGGCCCGCCATGCGCGTGCCCTTCCAGACTCGGCCCGGTGAGCTGCCGGCGCCGATGGAACCAGGAGCCCGATGCCGGTCTGATTGCCCGTGCGTCTTCGGGCCTCCGTGGAATCCGTGTCGGCGAACGCCGCCAGCGAAACCACGTCCGCGCGTCTTGCCTGAAACGCTGACCGTCTCGCCGACCTCAAATACCGCAGCGTCAAGCGACTGGCCGACCTCAAATTCACTCAGGTCGGACGCCTTGAACTCCTGCAGGTGGCGGAACCTGCCGCCGGAGCGTTGCTGGTGGCCCGCAGCCGGTTTATTCAGACGCTTGGCGTCTTGGAAACCGAGCTGAATAGCCTCGTAGCCGTCAAGCGTATCGGTGCGAACCTGCGTCACAACACACGGCCCCGTCTCGATCGCCGTTACGGCGTCGACGGTCCCGTCCTCGTTGTAAAGCGTGGTCATTCCGACCTTGCGGCCTAACAGGCCCTGGATACCCATTGTTATCTCTGCTCTATCCTCGGGTTCGTTCTAAGTGTTCGATCTGGGACGTTGATTACAGTTTTATCGAGATGTCGACACCGGCCGGCAGGTTGAGCCGGGTCATGGCGTCGATCGTCTTCGAAGTGGGCTCGTGTACATCGATGAGCCGCTTGTGCGTGCGCAACTCAAAGTGCTCACGCGAGCGCTTGTCGATGTGCGGCGACCTGATGACGCAGAAGCGCCGGATCGATGTCGGAAGCGGCACCGGGCCGGAGATGTTGGCGCCTGTTCGTTCCGCCGTCTCAACGATCTGAATCGCGGATACATCAAGCACTCGATGATCGAATGCCTTCAACACGATTCTTATTTTTTGTCCGGCCATGTTTCCTTCCGTCCACGTCTCAACGTGAACGGACCCTCACCGGCTGGTAAGGGTCCTCAGTTGGTTATTTGCCCCCGCCTGCGATGTCATCTGCGATGTGTCGCGGGGCTTTGTCGTAGTGGTCGAGTGACATTACAAACGATGCGCGGCCCGTCGTGCGGGAACGCAGGTCGGTTGCGTAGCGGAACGTCTCCGCGAGGGGGACAAAAGCGTTGACGATCTGCGTCTCGTTTTGCCCTTCCATGTTCTGTATCTGGGCGCGTCGTGAGTTCAGGTCTGCGAGAACGTCACCGAGGAACTCGGCCGGCGTGATCACTTCCAGCGTCATGATCGGCTCAAGTATCGCCACACGAGCTCGCTGCGCCGCCGCTTTGAACGCCATGGAACCGGCGACGTTGAACGCCATTTCTGACGAGTCAACCTCGTGGTAAGAACCGTCCGTAAGAACGATCTTCACGTCCGTTACCGGGTAGCCGGCAAGAACGCCGTTGGCCGCCGCTTCACGGGCGCCTTGTTCGATAGGCCGGTAGTACTCCCTCGGGAGGGTAGAGCCCGTGATTTCGGACTCAAATACAACGCCTTCACCGATGCCGAGCGGCTCCAGACGGAGCGTACAGTCACCGAACTGGCCGTGGCCACCAGTCTGCCGGACGAGCCGTCCCTGTGCTTCAGATATTCGGGTGACCGTCTCACGGTACGCGACCCGCGGGCTGCCGACGTTTACGTCGAGCCCGAACTCGCGGCGCATGCGCTCCACGATCACGTCTAGGTGCAACTCGCCCATTCCAGCGAGGACGACCTGTGCGGTCTCTTCGTCTGTGCTGAGCCTGAGTGTCGGGTCCTCGTCGGCGAGCCTGTTCAGCGCGACGTCCATCTTGTCCTGGTCCGATCGAGTCTTGGGCTCGACGGCCACAGACAGGACGGGTTCCGGGAACTCGATCGTCTCCAGGACGATCCGGTCGTTGTTGGCAGCAAGCGTGTCGCCGGTGCGTGCGTCCTTCAGCCCGATGACCGTGACGATCTCGCCCGGTCCCGCCGACGTGATCTCCTCACGGCGGTCCGCATGCATCCGCAAAAGCCGGCCGATTCGTTCCCGGTTCCGGGTGCGCGGGTTAAAGAGGGTGGCCCCGGTCTCAAGTACGCCGGAGTAGACGCGGATGTAGATCAAACGGCCAACGTGCTGGTCGGATACGACCTTGAATATCAGTACGCTAACCGGCTCATCGACCGACGCGTGCCGGAGCAACTCAGTTCCGTCGACCGGGTCCACGCCTTCTATCGCAGGGACGTCGAGCGGAGAGGGCAAGTAGTCAACGATGGCGTCCAGCAAAGGCTGAATACCACGGTGCTTGAGGGCGGTGCCGCACATCACCGGCGTGACCTTGAGGTCGATGGTGGCCTTGCGCAAAGCGATGATCAGATCATCATTTGGGATCTCCTCGTCGCCCAGGTAGGACATGAGCAGCTCGTCGTCCGTTTCCGCCACCTTCTCTAAGAGGTTGGCGCGATACGCAGCTACTTCATCCGCCATGTTGGCCGGGATGGGAGCTTCAACCGCCTCAACGGCGTCGGCGGATTCGTAAATCCAGGCCTTCATCTCGATGAGATCGATCATGCCGCTGAAGTCAGCCTCAGCGCCGATCGGAAGCTGGATCGGGACGGCATTGGCGCCGAGTCTGCGTAAGAGCGACTCAACAGCCTTCACGAAATCGGCCCCGGCGCGGTCCATCTTGTTCACGAAAACCATGCGCGGCACGGAGTAGCGTTCAGCCTGTCGCCACACGGTCTCTGACTGTGGCTGGACACCGGCAACGGCGTCGATAATCACCACCCCGCCGTCCAGCACGCGCAGGCTACGTTCAACTTCCGCCGTGAAGTCGACGTGACCGGGCGTGTCGATGATGTTGATCTGATGATCTTTCCACTGAGTGGCGGTTGCCGCCGAAGCGATGGTGATCCCGCGCTCGCGCTCGAGATCCATAAAGTCCATCACAGTGGTGCCATCATCGATGTTGCCGATCTTGTGAGTCATCCCTGTAAAGAACAGGACGCGTTCACTCACCGTCGTCTTGCCGGCGTCGATGTGGGCGATAAATCCGATGTTGCGGATCTTCTTGAGATCTATTTTCGAAGAAGCTTTTGAAGCCACGGTTGTAGCCATTCGCGTTAAGTCCGACCTCTCCGGCGTTGTGGCCGGTGGAGTCGACGACCCCCCGGAGTTGCAGCTGGTGAAATCACCAGCGGTAGTGGACGAAAGCCCTGTTGGCCTCGGCCATTCGGTGAAGCTCTTCACGCCGGCGCACAGCGGCGCCCTGTCCTCGTGATGCGTCGAGCAGTTCGTTGTAGAGGCGCCGCGATATCGGCGCCCCCTGGCGGGCCCTCGCCGCCGTGATGAGCCACCTCATCGCCAGAGAGACTCGGCGTTCCGGCCGGACCTCGGTAGGCACCTGGTACGTGGCGCCACCGACACGGCGGGGCTTTACTTCAAGCATCGGCGTTGCGTTACGGATCGCCTGCTCAAAAACCTCGAGTCCGGGCCGGTTGGTTTCACTTTCAAGCATGCCAAGGGCGCTGTAGACAGCGCGTTGCGCGACCGTCTTTTTGCCGCCCTTCATCAGGCGGTTTGTAAAACGCGCCAGTTCCACGTTCCCAAAACGCGGATCCGGGTCAATGATTCTTCGCTCTGCGCGTCTTCGCCTTGCCATCTTTTTTCATCCTCCGGCCGGTCTCTGGCCCAGTTATCGCCGTAGCCAACTCTGAGCGGTCAACCTCGTTCCGGAAGCGTTCTTTCCTTTCCAAGAAAAACCCCGACCTGGCCTGAGTCCTGCGCCCGGTCCGGACCATCTGACTCATTAATGTCGGGGTAGTTGGGTCGATTCTCGACCCGTGAATTATCTCTGTGGCTTCACCGCTCCGTACTTGCTACGGCCACGGCGACGGTCGTCGACACCCGAGGTGTCAAGGGCGCCACGTACTACGTGATATCGAACTCCAGGCAGGTCTTTCACACGTCCGCCTCTTATAAGGACGACCGAGTGTTCCTGGAGGTTGTGTCCCTCGCCGCCGATGTACGCCGTGACCTCGATGCCGTTGGTCAGCCTGACGCGCGCCACCTTGCGAAGAGCCGAGTTCGGTTTCTTCGGTGTAACGGTCTTCACCTGTAGGCAGACGCCACGTTTCTGCGGGCTTCCATTACCCCGTCGCATTCGGTCTTTCAACGAGTTGTAGACGAAACCGAGGGCTGGCGTCTTGGACTTTGAACGCGTCCGCTTACGCGGCTTACGCATCAACTGGTTCGCTGTCGGCATTACCCCGCCCTGGAAATTGGTTACCGTCGCCATGTTTGTTCAGGCGTTCAGATAGGATGGCGAAAGGAATATCCCCGTCGCCACCATCCATTCGTAACAAACGACAAACGAGAAGTATAAGAATCTTGGACGGTCTACGTCAACGGAAATTGAGGTCATATCGCGATCGGAGAGTGTTTTCGTCGCCGGGATCGTTTCCATCTTGACCCGCCGGGCGTAATAACATTGTGCGTCGTTTCACGTAACCCCCTCCTCCACAGCACAGGCCTGCGTCGCCCACTTTCCATGATCCACTCTCGTGCCGAAAAACAACATGTGCCGGAAGTTGAATCGCCCGGCGCGTCCCGCCCTGATGGCTGGCATGTGACGGGATGCTGACGAGATGACCACCGTGTTACTCATCGGAATTCAGGACGCCGACGCGGCTCCGCTGGAAGCCGGGTTGAGGATGTTGGGACTTGATCTCACGCCGATCCGTCTACCAGAGGTGCGGATCCCGGACGGTATTGACGTGCGTCGATCCGTGGCGGTTCTTTCGGGCGCGGCGGATGCGGAACTGCCTGAACGCATCGACGCGGCGGTCGAGCTTTCTTTACCGGTCTTAATCCTCATGCCCGGCTTTGTGACACGTGACCTGAATCTATCTCAAACGTCTAATGGGCAGATCGATATTTGCTTTCCGCCGATCCGCCCGGAAGAGCTCGCGTTCAGGATCAACCTCTTGGCGGAGCGTTCCGGGGGCGACGACCTCGGAGTGGTTGTGCAGCAGGGCGAAATCCGGATAGACCTGGAGCGTTATGAGGTCACCGTTTCCGGCCACAAGGTGGACCTCACGTTCAAGGAGTACGAGTTGCTCCGCGTCTTGGCGTCCAACCCGGGACACGTTTACTCACGGGAGGCGCTGTTGCAGACCGTCTGGGCATACGACTACTACGGAGGCACCCGGACCGTAGATGTTCACGTTCGGCGATTACGCAGCAAGATCAATGACGTGGAACATCGCTTTATCGAGACGGTCTGGAACGTCGGCTATCGATTCCGGGCGGACATTGCTTAGGTCGTGAGAACACGGCCCGGAGAAGCACGGAACATTGGCTTGCAGGCGTTCGTCCAGTACCGGGTTACGCTTGCCGTTGTGGAACACTCCTCGTCGGCTCGATGTTAACAGCGACCGTTACGAGCGCAGCCGGGACGGCTTAATTATGGCCGTAATTCAAGATCCTACACTCGGGCGCCCATATCGTTAGGCGCCACATCATCTCGTCCGCCCGCGCCCGAGCAATTTGGTGGATCCAGCCTGGAACGGGTGATCGGACTCGCAGGGGCCGTGTTCGAGGGGTCACTGATTTCGGTCCGGATAGCGCTGGCCGCGGCGATGTTGTCGCTGGCGCTCGCGGTTGGATACTAGCAGTGCAACGATTTCCCGATGGTTGAAGGGGACAGGCAGGCCATTGATCAGGTCATCAGCAATCTCGTCTCCAACTCCATAAAGTAGAGCCACGATGACGGATCCGCGACAGTAAGTTGCGAGGCACGCGCGGAAGATGTCGCCGTCTCCATGACGGACACCGGGTTCGGTATTTCGGCACAGGACCAGAACCGCCTGTTTGAGCGCTTCTACCGGGGCAGCGACCCCATCAAGCTCCGCATCCGAGGCACCGGGCTTGGTTTGTACGTGAGCAAGAGTCTCATAGAGAGGCACCACGGACGTGTGTGGTGTCAGAGCGAAGCTGGCCAGGGTTCGGCGTTTTCTTTCCCCTTGCCGTTTGAACAACCCGTTGAAGAATCTGTCGCCGGGACGGTGCCGGTCGCCTGAAGGGCACCCCTGCCTGGACCGCGTTCAGGAAGTGCTTCGGCTAAACAAGGGCGCGCCCGTCTCGCTTGACCAGCCGCCCTTGAACGACCACGTCCGTGGGCTTGAACAGGTCCTCGATATCGTCCGCTGGATCCCCGGCCACGGCCAACAGATCTGCGCTCAGTCCGGCTTGAATAGCACCGGTTTCAGACCCGATACGCAGCGATTCAGCCGTGTCCACGGTGGACGCCGCCAGTGCCTCCCAGTTGGTGAAACCGAGAAGATCGACGAACGACCACGCATTCGCAGCGGACATATCGAACTCCCCGTGGGCCATCCCCATATCTAGGCCGGTCACAAACCTCACGCCCCGCTCCCTCATGTCACGCAGAACGATGTCGTGCTCTTCCTCTGTTACCGTGGTGGCGGAAACGGCCCAGTGCGGGACGCGTGGTGGGACATCTCCGGCGGCGATTCTCACGTTGCCGACCATGATGTGGCCGGTCGTCGGGTCCGCCCAGATCCCCTTGTCCGCCGCCATCTGTGCGACGTCCGGATCGTAGGCGAGGCCTTTGCCGAAATCGGAATCGTGCCAGCGTGCGTGGATCAGCGTGTGAATGCCAGCTTCCACGCAGTTCCGCACGCCGTCGGCGGCAAGGCAGTGGGAGACGATCTGGACGTTCAGCCGTTCCGCTTCGACCACGGCCGCACGCAGCGTCTCCACCGGGTACTGGGCGGAACGCGGGTTGGCCTGGGGGGTGAACATCCCGCCGGTGGACATGATCTTGATCAAGTCTGCGCCCAGTTTGACCTGCGCCCTGATCGCCCGGACCACCTCCTCAGCCGTGTCCGCCTCGGCGCCGAAGAACCAGCAGTGCCCTGAGGTCGTCGTGATCGGCGCGCCCGCAAGCTGCAGGCGCGGCCCAGGGATCACGCCCGCCCTGACGGCGTCACGCACCGGGAACACCACGTCAGTCGGTCCGCCCAGGTCCCGCATCGTCGTCACGCCGCTCAAAAGCGCTGTGCGGAGGTGATCGACGGCGCGCATTATGAAGAACTCTTTCGAGTCGTTGAACGCTGCCCGCTGGGTGTAGACGGGGTTTGGGCCCGCCGCCGTGTGCATGTGCGCGTGCGCCTCGATCAACCCGGGCATTAACGACACGTCCCCCAGTTCGTGTATCTCGTGTGTGTCGGATATGCCGGTCGGCAGCGCGCTTTGTTGTAACACGTCAGAAATCCGTCCGTCCTCGACGATGACGGCATGGTTGGACAGCCACGCTGTCACCTCCGGGTTGGCGACACGGTCTGCTTTGAAGACGGCGTTTTCTGTCACGTGCGTGCGTCCCTTACGGATTGTTCCAGTGGATTTATCGACTCGAACGGACCTGGTGAATTACCCGGCCGATTAGATGAGCGCCATCCCATCCAGTTTCACCGGCACGCCGCCCTTCACCACGTCCGCAGACATCGCAAGCGCACGTATGTCCTTCGATGGGTCGCCCGCCACCGACATCAGGTCGGCAAACTTGCCGGGCTGGAGCGAGCCGGCGTTTTTGTCCACCCGCAGCGCCTCGGCAGTAACGGAGGTGGAAGCGGAGACTGCCTCCCACGGCGTGTAGCCGAGTGACTCCACGAACGAGATGGCGTTGTACGCGGACTTGTCGTAGTCGGCGAACGCCATCCCCATATCGAGGCCCGTCGTGTAGCGCACGCCCCTGGCGCGCATGTCTTGCAACACCTCGATGGTCTGTTCCGGCGACGGTCGTGCGGCCGCGACTCCCCAGTGGATCTGTCGTTGTGGAGCGCCGGCGGCGCGCGCCTCGGCGCCCAGCACCGAGAGACCGATCGTGGGGTCAACCCAGCGACCTTCGTCGGCGAGCCGGGACGCGTCTTCCGGATCGTAGTCCATCGCAACCGTCGGATCGGATGATAGCCAGCGGCAGTGGATTATCTGGTGGATGCCGGCATCGATACAGTTGCGGATCCCGGCGGTGGCGTGTGAATGCGCGACGACGTAAATGCCGAGACGTTCCGCCTCCACTACAGCGGCGCGCAGTGTTTCGGCGGGGTACTGTGTCATCCGCGGGTTTGACGTCGGGGTGAAATTGCCGCCGGACGCCATGATCTTGATCACGTTTGCGCCCAGTTTGACCTGATTCCGAACCGCCTTCACGACATCCTCAAGGGTGTCCGCCTCCGTGCCGAACATCCAGCAGTGTCCAGCGGTGGTTGTGATCGGCGTTCCGGCGAGCAAGAGCCGCGGCCCGGGGATGACGCCAGCCTCGATAGCGTCCCTCACCGGGAACGCCACCTGGTTGCGGGACCCAATGTCCCGCATCGTCGTAACCCCGGAGAGCAGCGCCTTGCGCGCCGCGCCAACCGCCCGCATGACCATGCGGTCATCGGTCTCTGTCGTGATGTTCGCGAAACCGTCAAAATCGGGACTGACATGAAGGTGCGAGTGAGCCTCGACCAGCCCCGGGAGCAGCGACACGTCTCCGAGATCATGAGTCCGTTTGCCGGAAGTGTCCCCGAGGTTCGCGGACGGGAGCACCGCCTCGATACGCCCGGCTTCATCGGTGATAACGGCGTGATCGCTAAGCCAGCCGTCGTTGTTGGGATTGGCGACGCGGCTGGCCTTGAAGATAGCGGGCTCTGGCAATTGTTGATCCTCTCCTCGCACACCAAATGATTCAGGGGCGCCAATTAATCAGGTGTGCGGGGTGGATTCTAACGGTGCCGGTGCCCCCGTGGAGCGGCGGGAACCGCCCCAAGTTGGTCTGCCCGCCGGGCAAACCGCCCTGTGACTGTTGCGGCGCATCTGGAGCGCGAGCATAATGCGGCTCCCGGGGTTGCCGCTCCGCCGGGCGCGTGTGCGCATTGCTCAATGATTCTACGAACGCGTATGCGCGCGACCTGTCCGATCATCTGGCGTTTCTGGCGTGGCCCCATTCTTAAGGCCGGGGGCGCGTGCGTTCGATGCGAATGCTTTCGGCGTGGCCCATGTCTTGCCAACAGCAAGAGTTATAAGGAGCTCAGCTTTTGCACCCGTTTGAGTATGTCCGCGCTACGAGCATCGACGAAGCCGTAGCGACTCTCGCCAAACACGGCGAGCGCGCCAGGCCGTTTGCCGGCGGAACCGACGCCTTGGTCATGGCGCGCGCTGGCCGATGGGAGCTGGACGCCCTGGTCGACGTCAAACACATCCCGGAAACCAACGTCCTTGACCTTGGCTCCGGCGAATTCCGTCTCGGAGCTGCCGTCCCCTGTTATCGCGTCTATGAAGACGCAAAGGTCTCGGCGGCCTTCCCCGGCCTGGTGGACAGCGCCACCATCATCGGCGGGATACAGATCCAGTCCCGCGCCGGGCTCGGAGGTAACCTCTGTAACGCCTCCCCGAGTGGTGACGGTATCTGCTCCCTCATCGTCCACAACACGACATGCGTAATCGCCGGACCTAACGGCACCCGTGAGGTGGCCTCGGAAGACTTCTGCACCGGTCCAGGCCAATCGGTAATCGGCGACGGGGAGTTCCTGGTCGAGATGAAAATGCCGACGCCGCAAAAAGGCTTTGGCGCCGCATACCAGCGGTTCACCCCCCGGAACGAAATGGACATCGCCGTAGCCGGCGTTGCCAGTTCGGTACAGTTGGACGGGGACACGATCATGTCCGCCCGTGTCGCGCTCTCCGCGGTGGGTCCGACGCCGATCCTCTCGTCCGCCGGCGATTCACTTGCCGGCAAAGAAGCGACGGCGGAGAACATCTCAGTCGCAGCGCAGATAGCGAGCGGGAACGCAAGTCCTATTTCCGACATGCGCGGCACGGCTGAACAACGCACACACTTGGTCGGCGTTCTGGCCCGTCGAACCCTTGAGAGGGCCGTAGAACGCGCCCGGGAGAACAACTAAGTTGGTCGAGAAAGTAAGAGTCAGGGCAACCCTGAATGGAGAACCTGTCGACTTCTTGGTGGCGCCGTACGTGAGCCTTCTGGACACGCTGCGTGAGGAGCTGGGGCTGACCGGCACCAAGGAAGGTTGCAACGACGGCAACTGCGGCGCATGCACCGTCAATCTTGACGGTCGTATCGTCGACTCCTGCTGTGTGCTCGGCGCCGAAATAGACGGCAGCACCGTCGAGACGATCGAGGGGATGGCCGAGCCCGGCCGGTTGCACCCGCTTCAGCAGTCCTTCCTTGAGGAAGCTGCTCTGCAGTGCGGCATCTGCACACCCGGGTTCCTTGTGTCCGCAAAAGCGCTGCTCGATAAAGAGCCGAACCCGAGCGAAGAGCGCATCCGTTTCTGGCTTGCCGGAAACCTGTGCCGTTGCACCGGTTACGACAAGATCGTGAAAGCGGTCCAGAAGGTCGCCAATTCCGCTTAGGCGGAATCGGCCAAATCGCTGAAACGGTACTCGGGAGGTATCAATGACGACAGAAACGACTAAAGGCAAGTACAACGTAATCGGGACACGCCCGATACGACACGACGGATACGACAAGGTCACCGGTCGGGCGATCTACGGAGCGGACATCAAGCTTCCGGGCCTCCTGCAGGGCGCGGTCCTCCGAAGCCCGCACGCCCACGCCCGTATCAAGTCGATCGACACCGGCCCGGCGAAGGCCGTACCCGGCGTTTATGCCGTGATAACAGGCGCGGACTTCCCGGGAGCCCACGACACGCTGGTCGACCTCGGAGAGGGCGCCGTCAACTTCCGTTACGCCTCTAACAACATAATGGCGGGCGACAAAGTCCTTTATAAGGGGCACCCGGTAGCTGCGGTGGCGGCGGTCGATAAGAACACCGCCCTGGAAGCGGCGGCGCTCATCAAGGTCGATTACGAAGTTCTCAAGTCCGTCACAGACCTGATGGAAGCCCTGAAGCCGGGCGCGCCGATCGTGCTTGAGGACCTGGAAGGCCAGGACCTTGGCGAGAAGATCGATGGCCCGACCAACCAGGCGAACCACATCCGCCACGATTTCGGTGACATCGAAAAGGGATTCGCCGAGGCGGACCTTGTCATCGAACGTGAGTTCACGACGGCGATGGTGCACCAGGGTTACATAGAGCCGCACAACGCCACTGCCACGTGGGACGAAGAGGGCCGAATCACGATCTGGACGAGCACGCAGGGGTCGTTCCCTACCCGCCGTCAGGTCGCCGGAATTCTCCAGCTGCCGGACTCCGTGGTGAAGGTGATTCCGCTCGAAATCGGTGGCGGTTTCGGCGGCAAGATCCCGAGCTACCTGGAAGCCGTTGCGGCCATTCTTTCACGTGAAACGGGTCGTCCGGTGAAGCTGCTAATGGAGCGGTCAGCCGTGTTCGAGGCCACCGGCCCGACGCCGGGCTCGTGGATGAGCGCCAAAGTCGGCGTGAAGAACGACGGAACGATCACCGCAGCATATGCGGACATACGTTTCGAAGCCGGCGCGTACCCGGGATCCCCGGTCGGCGCCGCGATGATGTGTGTCTTCTCCTGCTACGACATCCCCAACACGCGGATCGACGGCTACGACGTCGTTGTGAACAGGCCGAAGACAGCTGCCTACCGCGCTCCCGGCACGACGCAGGCCGCATTCGCCGTGGAGACGGTGGTCGACGAGATAATCGAGAAGCTCGGGATGGATCCGATCGAGTTCCGCCTCAAGAACGCCGCCAAAGAAGGCACGCGCCGGGCTGACGGGCCGATCCACCCGCTCATCGGCAACATCGAGACACTCGAAGCTGCGAAGGCCTCACCCCACTGGAACACCTCGCTTAAGAAAAACGGCCCGGACGGCAAACTCCGCGGTCGCGGAATCGCTTCCGGCTACTGGTTTAACATCGGCCTGAAGTCGGCCGTGACGATCGCCGTTAACGAGGACGGAACCGTCGCCCTGACCGAAGGCTCGACCGACATCGGCGGCTCGCGTGCCTCCATCGCCATGATGGCGGCAGAGGTGCTCGGCATCCCGGTCGAAGATGTGCGCCCGCACGTCGCCGACACGGAAGGTATTGGCTACACGGACGTCACCGGCGGAAGCCGCACGACGTACGCCACCGGATACGCATCCCACGACGCGGCGCAGGACGTTGTTTCGCAGTTGCGTGAACGGGCGGCCAGACTCTGGGACGTCGACCTCGACGAAATCGAGTTCGCCAACGGCAACTACCAGTCGAAATCGGACCCGGAGCTGCGGCTCTCGCACAAAGAGCTGTCCAGCAAGCTGGGCTCGACCGGTGGACCGGTGGTAGGCAGCGCATCGGTAGACCCCGAGGGAGCCGGTGGCGCTTTTTCCACGCAGATCGCAGACGTGGAGATCGACCCCGAGACGGGCAAGACGGACGTGATCCGCTACACCATCGTCCAGGACGTTGGTACGGCGATCCACCCGGCTTACGTCGAGGGCCAGATGCAGGGCGCTGTCGTGCAGGGCATCGGCTGGGGATTGAACGAAGAATACTTCATGAACGACGACGTTATGGTCAACTCAAGTTTCTTGGATTACAGGATGCCGACCACGTACGACTTGCCGCAGATCGAAACGATCATCGTCGAGGTCCCGAACCCAGGTCACCCATTCGGCGTTCGCGGCGTCGGTGAGGTTCCGATCGTTCCGCCGGTGGCAACGATCGCAAACGCCATCCACGATGCTCTCGGCATCCGACTCCGCGAGTCCCCGATGAACCCCGGGCGCATCCTGACGGCGCTTGACGACAAAGGTTGAGGGCGACGCTCAGGTCTGAGGACCGAGAGCGAACAAACATTGAGGGGTCCCGGTCAAACGGGGCGCCTCGTTTTATTCGTGGCGTTGTCGAGGCTATGATCGAAACGTGCCCGCTACGAATACGGATCACGTTCGCACAAGCCAGAAGGGACAGCTCAGATGGCCCGCGTATTCATCCCACAATCTCTACGAAAACTGACTAACGGACAGCTTGAAGCGCAGATCCCGGGCAAGAACCTTCGGGAAGTGATCGGAAACCTGGAGAAGGAGTTCCCGGGAGCGGCCGATTACCTCATTAAGGACGGCAACCTGAAACCGGGTATCGCTGCAGTCGTCGGGGAACAGGCCACGAGGCAGGGTTTGCTCCACAAGATCGACGACGATGAGACCGAGGTCCACTTTTTGCCAGCCATTGCAGGCGGTTAACTACTCGTCGCAAGACCAATTGCGCCGAGCATGCGTAAACGAGTCCGGGCGGACCCTTGGTAAACTGCGCATTCCTTAACGACGTACCGCCGGTCGCACACAACTAAAGCTGTGGCAGGGAGGCACCATCCATGATCGAAGAACGACCCACAACTGCCCGCGGCGGGCTCAAACAACTCACGTTTGAGGACGGGCTGGTCCTCAGCGCAGAGTGCAAAGAAGTGGTGGCCGAAGCGATCAGCACGATCCTTGATGCAATTGGTCAAGACCCAGCGCGCGACGATATCGCAAGCACCCCGTTACGGGTCGCCCGTATGTATGACGAACTGCTGTCTGGTTACATGACTGACCAGGTAGAACTGCTGAACGACGCCCTGTTTGATGTCGAGTACGACGAGATGGTGGTCGTGAAAGATATCGATTTCTACAGCATGTGTGAGCACCACATGCTCCCGTTCTACGGGCATGCGTCGGTGGGTTACCTTCCGAACGATAAGGTGATCGGGCTGTCCAAGATCCCACGCCTCGTAGATATGTTCGCCCGGCGTCTGCAGGTCCAGGAACGAATGACGCAGCAGATCGCCACCTTCCTGGAAGAGCTGATCAAGCCGCGCGGGGTCGCCGTAGTGGTGGAGGCGTCACACCTGTGTGCGGCGATGCGCGGCGTCAAGAAGCAGCGCACCCGCATGGTGACCAGCGCCATGCTCGGGGCGTTCCGGGACAACCCGTCCACGCGCGGCGAGTTCATGATGCACATCGGCGCGAGCTCCGACCCACTTCTATAGACGGGCGGTACCCGGCAACCGAATGAACACCCAGAACAAAGTCGCCCTTGTCACCGGAGCAGGTGTACGCGTCGGGAACGTAATCGCACGCCGATTGGCTGACGCGGGCGCCACGATCGCTGTTCACTACCGCAACTCGGGAGAAGGAGCGCAGGCGTTCGTTGCCGAGATCATCGCCGGCGGCGGCCAGGCCGACATGTTTCAAGCCGATCTCGCGAACCGAGAGCAGGCCGAAAAGCTGATCCCGGCGGTCGTGGAAAAATTTGGCTCGCTGGACATCCTGATCAACAACGCATCGGTTTTTCAGGACCGCTGGCTGGAGGAGACGAGCAACGCCGACTGGGACGTCAACCTCGCCGTGAACGTGACTGCGCCTTTCCTGCTGTCGCGGGCCATGGCGGAACACCTGAACGGAAAGCCCGGGAAGATCATCAACCTGACCGACTGGAAGACGACGCGCCCCAAACGCTTCGCATACGGGGTCAGCAAAGCAGCGCTTGGCGGGCTGACGAGATCGCTGGCCGCCGCTCTGGCGCCCGCAGTACAGGTCAATGAGGTGGCGTTGGGGGCGATACTGCTTCCCGTCACGGCCGCGCCGGAAGAGGACGAGATGCTATCCCAAAAACTGGCCTCCCGCACGCCGCTCGACCGTCTTGGCACTCCTGAGGAGGTTGCGGAGGTCATCATGACGCTGATCGAGATCGACTACATCACTGGCGAGACTATCTACGTGGATGGCGGCCAGAGGCTCTCCCGCACATGACGATAGATCGCATCCACATCACCGGCATGCGGATCAACTGCATCATCGGCATCAACGATTGGGAGAGGGTCACCAAACAGGACGTGGTCATCGACATCACACTGCACGCTGATCTCAGCGCGCCGGGCGAATCGGACAATATCGAAGATACCGTCAACTACCGTGACATCAGCAAGGCCGTACAGGCGCATGTCGAGACGTCGTCATACGGTTTGATAGAGGCGATGGCCCGCAACGTAGCGACGATTTGCCTAGAACCGGCGGCCGTTGTTCGAGTGGACGTGAGCGTCCAGAAGCCGGGCGCGCTGAACGGTGCCGACTCGGTCGGTGTCGAGATCAGTCGGGATTCTTAGAACCCTGATTTGGAAGCATGGGCTTAGAGCTCGTGGAGAGTGATCGACAGTGAAAGTAACTGGCATCAAGACCTTCATCTGCGATACAGCGGGAGATATTTCGGGCCTGAGGCGATTCATACGCCACTTTGGCGCAAGCTATCCGCTCTGAGCGCCAGGTCCCGGTGGGTCTATCTCCAGCCGACCGCGTAGCCCCGGCATCGCCCAGACGGCGTCCGGGTCGTCCGTTTCAACCTGCGCGACAAGCCTGATGAAGCTCTGGAGCCGGTTGTATTCGTCACGAACGTCCTCACGCGGATGGACCCAGTCGTACATGTAGCGCACGGATCGCACCCTGGCCTGCACGAGCTCCTTCGTGCAGTTGAAGCAGGGCCGCAGCGTTGTGTACACGTCCGTGCCCTCTATCGGGGTGCCGAAGCGCGCCGATGATAATATGGCGTTCTGCTCGGCGTGCACGCAGATGCAGAGGTCGTACGCCTCGCCGGACGCGTATCGAGTGCCACGGTTCTCGCAGCGCTGACAACCGCCATCCTCGCAGTTCGGCAAGCCCTGCGCCGTCCCGTTGTAACCGGTCGAGACGATCCGGTCCTCACGAACGATCAGTGCGCCGACTTTGCTGCCCAGGCAATTAGCCCGCGCACGCACGGCGAGAGCGATACCCATGTAGTACTGGTCGCGATCGGGCCGGATATGTGGGGTCTCGGAAGCGATAATGGAATGTCCCTAAAATAGCGGGCCGTTATAAGCAGATGGTGGGCCGAACAGGCTGCTATTCTAGCTTGGTTCTTACGATCATCAGTCTCGATTCCGCCAGACGCGTAAACAGGCACACAAACGGTGCACCTATGATCCCCAGGAAATCTGATTGACAGGCACTACTACCCGACCCACGCTACCCGACTCACGCGGCCGTTTTGGTGACTACGGCGGGCGCTTTGTGCCCGAGACGCTGATGGCCGCGCTTGAGGAGCTCGGGTGTGAGTACGAATCGGCACGCTCCGACCCGGCGTTCATCGAAGAGCTTGACGACCTGCTGGCCAACTACGTCGGCCGCCCATCGCCGCTCTACTACGCCGCCAACCTGACGCGTGAGCTGGGCGGCGCACGCATCTACATCAAGCGCGAAGACCTGATTCACACCGGCGCGCACAAGATCAACAACGCTGTCGGGCAGGCGCTTCTGGCTCGGCGGCTCGGCAAAAAACGGATAATCGCCGAGACCGGGGCGGGCCAGCACGGCGTCGCCACGGCCACGGTTTGCGCCATGTTCGGCATGGAATGCGTCGTCTACATGGGCGAAGAGGACATCCGCCGGCAGGCGCCAAACGTACAGCGTATGGAGTTGCTTGGCGCGACTGTTGAGACCGTCACCTCCGGCAGCCGGACGCTAAAAGACGCTATCAACGAGACGATCCGTGACTGGGTCACGAACATCGAGACCAGCCACTACATCATCGGCAGCGTTGTCGGACCGCACCCGTACCCCATGATCGTGCGCGACTTCCAGTCGGTGATCGGCCGGGAATCCCGGGAACAGGTTCTTGAAGCGACCGGCCGGCTGCCCGACTACGCCATCGCCTGCGTCGGCGGCGGCAGCAACGCAATCGGATTGTTCAGCGGCTTCATGAACGACGACGGGGTACGGTTGATCGGCATCGAGGCCGCGGGCGCAGGCGTGGAAACGGAAGAGCACGCCGCGACCATGACCAAAGGACGGCCGGGCGTGCTGCACGGTGCGTTGTCGTACCTGCTACAGGACGAGCACGGGCAGGTGCAGGAAGCGCACAGCATCTCGGCCGGGCTGGACTACCCGGGTGTCGGGCCGGAGCACAGCTATCTGAAAGACTCCGAGCGGGCCCAGTATGTCGCCATCACGGATGACGAGGCGCTCGAAGGGTTCCAGTTGCTGAGTCGGAGCGAAGGGATCATCCCGGCGCTTGAGCCGTCACACGCGGTCGCTTACCTCTCCGAATACGCCCCGACGCTTGACCCGGACTCGATCGTCTTGCTGCTGCTTTCCGGGCGTGGGGATAAAGATCTGGACACCGTTATCGATGCACTGGATAACGGGGCCTGATCGAAATCGCTAGACGGATAGGTGGTAGTGCCGGTGCGGCCTACCCCTGCAGCTTCCCAATCAATCGTTGAATGGGGCGCGGTCGGGTGCTAATCTCAAATGTGCAGCGTGTCGAATTTCGTCGCGCAGACGTGCGGCGGGTTCCGCTCCTCCCGGCGTGGGCAGACCAACTTCTATAGACAGCGAATTTAGAGGTTCCTTTAGTGGTTGAAGGGTTCGCCGACAACTGGACGGTCATAGCGATCGGCGGCGCTGTGGGGTTGCTTGTGATCGGGGGCATGTTTATCGCCTCGTATCTGCTTGCCCCCAGGCAGAGTAGCGAACGGGGCCGTATTCCGTACGAGTGTGGGATCGAGACGCCGCCGTTCTCATGGTCCCGCACCAATATCCGCTACTACGTTTTCGGATTGGCCTTCCTGATCTTCGACGTTGAGGCTGTTTTCCTGTTCCCCTGGACGGTGATCTTCTTGGAGGCCGCCGCGGCCGTCTTCTACGAGATGCTCATCTTCCTCGGCATCCTGATGTTCGGGCTGACCTACGCCTGGCGCAAGGGAGCCCTGTCTTGGAAATAACAGAGGGATGGAGGAACACGCCGAGAGCGAGTCCGTTCCAGCGTTCCGCCGTTCCCGGGGTGATCACGACCAACGCAGATCAGCTTGTGGCGATGGCCCGCAAGTCGTCACTCTGGCCCCTGACCTTTGGTCTGGCGTGCTGCGCCATTGAAATGATCTCGACATACATGCCACACCACGATGCCGACCGTTTTGGGATCGTCACTTGGCCTTCACCCAGACAGTCAGACGTGATGATCGTCGCCGGTACTGTCGTGAAGAAAATGGCTGAGCCAATCAAGCTCCTGTACGAACAGATGCCGGCCCCGAAATGGGTCATCGCGATGGGCAGTTGCGCCACAAACGGCGGACCGTACTATCGGTCGTATTCCGTGGTGATGGGCGTCGACCATCTGATCCCCGTCGATATCTACGTCCCAGGCTGTCCGCCGCGCCCTGAAGCGCTGATGGACGGCTTCCTGAAGCTCCAGAAAAAAATCCAGGCGGACGCTCGGGAAGGGCAGGTCGGTTGACTACCCGGGGAACATCAAACGGCGAGGCCGAACCGTCGGGCCAGGGCGGAAAAGCCGCGCCCGCAAAACGTCATGAACCGGAAGTGCCCCGGGCCGCCGTCGCACTGCCGGCAGAGGGTGTGGTACTTGCCGAGAGACTGTCTGAAACCCTCGATTCCCACGATATCGAGTTCGGCGCGGCGATTGACGAGGTCGTTTGTACGGTGCCGGCTGATCGACTCATCGATATTTGCCAGCAATTAAAAGACGACCCTGAATTCGGCTTTACATACCTGCGTCTTCTGACGGTGGTCGACTATCTGGAACAAGACGGTGAGTTCGAGGTCGTGTACCACCTGTTCTCGCTGGCGAATCACCACAAGATGGTGGTGAAGACCAGGATCCCGGAACGCGGGGCCTCGTTGCCTTCCGTCACCGGCGTCTGGCGCGGGGCCGATTGGTATGAGCGCGAGATGCATGACCTTTTCGGGGTCGTCTTTGACGGGCATCCCGATCTTTCTCCGCTGGTGCTGCCCGACGACTTTGAGGGCTTCCCCGGGCGCAAGAGCTACCCCTTGAACGATTACGGGGAGTGGTAGGTCTTGGTTAATCCAGCAAACCTCGCGGATAACCAGGCGAGTTCTCAGCCCGGAACCGTGGACATGATGGTCAACATGGGCCCGCAGCACCCGGCCACGCACGGCGTGTTCCGGATGGAGCTACGTGTCGATGGCGAGCAGATTCTAGACCTGGTACCGCACGTCGGCTATCTGCACCGCGGCTCCGAGAAGCTTTGCGAGCACGAGCTTTACAGCCAGATCATCACGCTGTTCGACCGGTTCGACTACATATCGAACTTCAACAACGAACTCGTGATCGTGGCTGCGGTCGAGAAGCTGATGGGGGTCGAAGCGCCGCCCCGTGCGGAGTTGATCCGCATGATCATGTGCGAGTTCAACCGCATCGCAAGCCACATGCTCTTCTACGGGACCTTTGCCATTGACATGGGCGCAATCACGCCGGTGCTCTACAATTTCCGAGACCGCGAGAAAATCCAGGCGCTTTTCGAATCGGTAAGTGGCGCACGGATGATGCACAACTACTTCCGGGTCGGCGGCATAAAAGAGGACGTCGGCGACGACTTCGTGGCGCGAGCGCTGGCCCTGTGCGATGACCTGGAGCGCGGGATAGACGAGACGGACCGTCTCCTCACGGTGAATGAAATCTTCGTCGAACGCACGGTGGGGATCGGTGTGATATCGGGTGAGGACGCCCTGGACTGGGGCCTTTCCGGACCGGTCCTGCGCGCATCGGGCGTCCCGTACGACGTCCGGGTCGATGAGCCGTATTCCCACTACGACGAGATGGACTTTGGCGTTCCCGTCGGCAGCGCCGGCGACTGCTGGGACCGTTTCTACCTGCGCATCCTTGAGGCCCGGGAGTCGATCAGCATCATCCGCCAGGCCATCGCGCTGATGGAACCGGGCGACACGATGGCGCAAATCCGTCGAATCGCCCGCCCCCCCGCCGGTGAGGTGTACGCCCACTGCGAAAACCCGCGTGGGGATCTCGGCGTCTACATCGTGAGTGACGGCGGCGAGCGGCCGTACCGCCTCAAGGTAAGGCCGCCATCTTTCTGCAACCTGCAGGCGCTCCGTGACCTGACCGTTGGGCACTATATAGCCGATGTCGTGGTGATCCTCGGCACACTCGATATCGTCCTGGGTGAGGTGGACCGTTGAGTTTCACCGATGTCCTGTTCGCATTCGCCGGCATCTTGGGGCTATTCACGGCTCTCGCCGTTGGTGTGCTTTCGCTCACCTGGCTGGAACGAAAAACACTTGCAAGAATCCAGCAGCGCGCCGGGCCGTCCGTTGTCGGGCCACACGGGCTGTTACAGCCGGTGGCGGACGCCATCAAACTGATGACCAAAGAAGACATCATCCCGGCGTACGCCGATAAAGTGCTCTTCTGGATGGCGCCCGTTTTTGTGGCGATCCCGGCGTTCCTGATCTGGCTCGCGATTCCCTTCGGGGACAACCTGGCGGTGCGTGTGCTGGACCTGGGACTGCTCTACCTGGTTGCGATCAGCGGGCTTGGCGTCGTCGGCCTCCTGATGGGAGGATGGGCGTCTTCAAGCCGCTACTCGATGCTCGGCGGACTGCGGGCCGCCGCACAGCTTGTTAGCTACGAAATACCGATCGTGATCGTGATCCTGTCGATCGCCGCGCTCGTCCAGTCGCTATCCCTTGATGCGGTGATAAACGGAAACAGCGTCACCATCGGCGACCAGGTCCGGAATCTCCCGAGTCAGGGCTCGATCCCGTTTGCGTTCGTGATGCCGATGGGCCTGGTGATATTCGTCATAGCGGGCCTGGCTGAACTGGGCCGCACCCCGTTCGACATCCATCACGCGGAGTCCGAGGTCGTTGGCGGGCCGTTCGTCGAGTACAGCGGCGCGCACTGGGCGGTGTTTTTCCTCGCCGAATACCTGAACACCTTCGTAATCAGCGCACTCATAATCGTCCTCTTCTTCGGCGGCTGGAGCTGGCCGAACCCGCCGGAGAGCCTGTTCGGCAACGACCTCTCGGACATCACGACGGACCTTCTGGGCGGCACGTGGTTCATGATCAAGACCTACTTTATGGCCACGCTTATTTTCTGGGTACGGGCGACTTATCCCAGATTGCGGATCGACCAGTTGATGGCGTTTGCATGGCAGGTCCTGATCCCGCTTTCGTTCGTCAACCTTGTGCTGGTCTCCGTCGTGCTCTTCTACGGCTGGTCGCTCTGGGTAATGACGGCGGTATCGCTACTGATCCTCGTGCTGGTCTCGATCGCCGTACGACGGAGTCGAGGCGCACCCGGCAGGCCGCAAACGGTGCGTATACTCAGACGGTCTGCCGGCGAGATCGGACTGCCTGTGCCAGATCTCGCAAACCAGCCAGCCAGCCGAATTCCGGGCGAGGGTCAGGTCGGTAACTGAGCTATGTTGAACGGACTGAAAGGCCTCGGAGTGACTCTCCGTGGAGCGCTGCGCTCCAAGGTGACGGCAGAGTACCCGAAAGAGCATCTCCCGATTGACAATCGCTTTATGGGATTCCCCGCGCTCACCTGGGATGCCGCCCGCGACGAGCCTTACTGCACCGGATGCATCGTGTGTGTGCGCTACTGCCCGACGCAATGCATGTCTGCCCAGATGCAGGACAACCCGAAGTTCGCCGAAGGAGTCAGTCACCGCAAAAAGATCATCGAGACCTTTGAAATCAACCTTGGGCGCTGCATCCTGTGCGGCATCTGCGTGGACGTTTGCAACTTTGACGCCATCGAGATGAGCCACGAGCACGAACGAAGCGAGCGGCTCAGGAACGCCAACCGGGTCGATCTACCGACCTTGCTCGATATGGGGCGGCAGTACCAGGCCGAAGTGGGTTGGAAGCAATCCAAACCGAACGCCGCGTCTCCAAACGAACGCGCCGCCGCAAAAGCGGCAGTCGAGGCGACAAAGGCAGAAGAAACTCCGGAAAACCCTGAAACCCAGGCTGCGGACGATACCGATATCCCTGAAAAATCGGGGGGAGACGCCGCTTGACCGCGCAACTCGTCGTCTTCTATCTGCTGGCCGCCATCACCGTACTGAGTTCTCTCGGCGTCATCCTGACCCGCAACGTCGTGCACGCCGCCTTCATGCTGCTTGTGGCGCTCCTCGCCGTTGCCGGGATCTTCCTTGTGGCCGTCGCTGAGTTCCTTGCACTTGCCCAGATCCTTATCTACGGCGGCGCAGTGACTGTCGTCGTCCTGTTCGCCATCATGCTGACGCGTAGCGACGAACAGCCACGCGCAGACCATAGCCAGTGGCCCGTTGCAGCGCTCGCCAGCGTCGGCGTATTTGCCTTACTAGTCGCGGCCTTTGTCGCGACGGACGTGGCGAGCCTTGATGAAGCGACAAACGTCGGCACTGGCACCGAGACCGGGTTTGAGGCGCTCGGGTTGGGGTTGTTCACGGACTGGGCCATCCCGTTCGAGGTGGCGTCCCTGATCCTTCTCGTGGCCCTTATCGGGGCGATCTTGCTCGCCCGCAACGTAGAGGAGGGCGAGTAACAGACCATGCTTGAACTCGTCCACTTCCAGGTGCTCAGCGCGGCGCTATTCAGCCTCGGGATCTTCGGCGTGTTGGCGCGCCGCAGCGCCGTCATGGTCCTCATATCTATCGAGCTCATGCTCAACGCCGTCAACGTGAACCTTGTCGGAATCGCTGCTTTCTCCGATCGCGCCGCCGACGTCCGCGTGTTCGGCCAGATCCTGGTGGTGTTCATCATCACCATCGCCGCCGCAGAGATCGGCCTGGCCCTGGCGATAGTGCTGCGCGTATTCCGTAACCGCGGTTCCGCCAACGTGGACGAACTGAACGTGATGAAGTGGTAACAGAGTTGCGAGTGGATGAATCCGGAATGGTGAAGCAGGTGGCGATCGGTGGGAACTGACGCCGCATTTCTGGCACCCGTGATCCCGGCGATCGCCTTCGCCCTCATCCTGATCACCGGCAGGCGCATCCCCGGTATCGCTCCCCACCTATCCATCGCCGCCATATTGGCCTCTTTTGTGGTGTGGGTGGTGGTTTTCCTGGCCTTCCTCGAAGACGGCGCTGGAACTCGATCCGTGGAATGGTTCACCGTGGGTGGGTTCGAGTTCACCTGGGGTGCCACGGTCGACGAGATATCGCTTGTGATGCTCGGCGTCGTTTCCTTCGTCGCAATCGGTATCCAGATCTACTCGCTGGAGTACCTGCACGGCGAGCCACGTCTCTGGTGGTACTTCGCCGTCCAGTCACTGTTCGCCGCGGCAATGATGGTGCTTGTCCTGGCCGACAACCTGCTGCTGCTTTATCTGGGCTGGGAGCTTGTGGGCCTTGGCTCCTATCTGCTCATCGGATTCTGGTGGGAGCGGAGATCGGCCGCTGAGGCCGCCAAGAAGGCCTTCGTCACGACCCGCATCGGCGACGTTGCGCTGCTTATCGGGTTCGTTCTGTTGTTCGAGGCGACCGGGACCTTCGACATCTCCACGATCACGCAACTGGCCCATGCGGGAACTATCGACGAAACGCAGCTCAAGTGGGCCCTGATCTTCATATTCGGCGGCGCCGCCGGCAAATCGGCGCAGATCCCGCTGCACGTCTGGCTCCCAGACGCTATGGAAGGACCGACGCCGGTCAGCGCCCTCATCCACGCAGCCACGATGGTGGTGGCGGGCGTGTACCTGGTGGTTCGGCTGTTCCCGATCTACAACATGGTCCCGGAGGCGCTGGATCTAATCGCCGTGATCGGGCTCCTGACCGCGCTCCTCGCGGGCGTCACGGCGCTGGCGATGACGGACCTCAAGCGCATCCTGGCCTACTCCACGGTCAGCCACCTCGGCTTCATGATGTTGGCTGTCGGCGCCGGCGCCCCGGGCGTTGCGATGTTCCACCTGCTGGCGCACGCTTTCGCCAAGGCCAGCCTGTTCCTTGGCGCAGGGAGCATCAGCCACGGCAGCGGCCAGACCGATATCCAGGAGATGGGCGGTCTCTGGCGCAGGATGCCGTTCACGGCGGTCATGTTCTGGATCGGCGCGCTATCGCTCGCCGGGCTGCCGCTGCTGTCCGGGTTCTTCTCCAAAGACGAGATACTGCTTGCCGTACACGACGGGCGTTTGAACGACGGCTTCCTTGTGGTCACCTTTGTGGCGGTCGCGTTCAGTGTGCTTTACACCGGCCGGATGCTCTACCAGGTGTTCCTCGGACGGCTATCCACGGAGAACGAGGACGCACACGAGCCGGGCATCCGGATGTGGGCCCCGATCGGGGTTTTCGCATTACTGGCGGCGGTCCTTGGGCCGCTCGCTTTCGAGTGGGGTCACGACTACCACGGGTTCGTGTCCTGGGTGACGGACTCCGAAGAGGGGTTCCACATCAATATGGCCATCTCAGGGGCTTCGATCGCGATTGTGGCCGTCGGCCTCTATCTGACCGGGCTTATCTATATGCAGCGCCGCATTTCGGCGACCGCCATACAACGGCGCCTGGGGTTCATGGCGACCGCGGCGCAGCGCAAGTTCTACTTCGACGAGGTCTACCAGTGGGGTATCAACCAGCTTGTACTGCCTCTGGCCAGGCTCACGGCGTTCATAGACCGCGCCTGGGTGAACGACATCGGGGTGGATGGACCGGGCAAGACGACACGCTGGGGTGGTGGAGTCCTTCGATATCTACAAACGGGCATGGTCTACAACTACGCCCTCGGCATGGTGATCGGCGCCGTCGTTCTTGGCGTGATCTGGTGGTCCATCTAACCCATGAACGGATTTGATGACAGCGTGCTGAGTCTGCTGGTGGTGCTGCCCTTCGCGACGGCGCTGGCGCTCATCCTGTGGCCGGGCGATAGCGATCAGCTTCGGTCGATGAAGTGGTTCTCGGCAGTTGTGGCGCTCGTCTCGACCGCCCTTGTCGCATGGATCCTGCTGCGTTTCGATTACACAGACGGGTCGCAATACCAGTTCATCAGTGAAACGGCCTGGCTGGATCAGCTCGGCATCGGCTTCGACCTGGGTGTCGACGGCATAGCCGTTGCGATGCTGGCGCTGACGGCGATCGCGTTCCCGGCGGCCATCCTGGTCGGCTGGAACGTCGATGCACGGAGCAAGGATTACCTGATCCTGCTCAATCTGCTGGTCGGAGGCGTGTACGGGACGTTCGTATCGCTCGACCTCTTCTTCCTGTTCTTTTTCTACGAGATCGCGGTGCTCCCCATGTACCTGCTGATCGGTTTCTGGGGCTCAAGTACCAGCTTCCCGCGCTTCACCCGGAGCAAGGAATACAGCGCCATGAAGCTGGTGCTATTCCTGGTGGGCGGAAGCGTTCTCATCTGGGTTTCGATCATCGCTATGTTCGTCGAAGCAGACCTCAACAGCTTCAGCCTGCTTGATCTGCAGAGGGCCGGGTTCGACGAGTCGTTCCAGAACTGGGTATTCCCGTTGCTGATGATTGGTTTTGGCCTTCTGGGTGGGCTCTGGCCGCTGCACACCTGGTCGCCCGACGGCCACGTATCCGCTCCAACCTCGGTGAGCATGCTGCATGCCGGGGTGCTAATGAAGCTCGGCGCATTCGGCATCATCCGGGTCGGCATACAGACCATACCCGAGGGCGCGGAGGCCTGGGCGCCGCTGCTGCTTGGTATGGGCGCGGTTAACGTCATCTACGGCTCGATAGCGGCTATGTCGCAGACCGACCTCAAGTACGTTATCGGCTACTCCAGCGTGAGCCACATGGGTTACGTGTTCCTAGGGCTCGCCACGATGCACACTCTGGGCGTCACCGGGGCCGTGTTGCAGATGTTCTCCCACGGCATCATGACCGCCCTCATGTTCACGCTCGCCGGGGCCGTCTACGGCTCGTCCCACACGCGAGACATCGGGGCGCTCAGCGGGCTGGCAAAGGTCATGCCGGTCGGCGCGTTCTTCTTTGCCGTCGCCGGTTTCGCGTCGCTTGGCCTGCCCGGGTTCAGCGGATTCGTGGCCGAGTTGCTGGTCTTCCTCGGTTTGTTCCAGACCTACCCGTGGGTCGGCGCGCTTGCGGTAATCGGCGCCGGCATCACCGCCGTGTACATGCTTCGACTCCTGGCGAAAGTGTACTTCGGCGAGACCGATCCGCGCTGGGAGTCGCTCCCGGATCTCAAGCTCAACGAGAAGCTGGTCGCCGGCATGTTGGCCCTCACGCTGCTCATCGTCGGGCTCGCGCCGTTCTACCTGATCGATATCATCCGTGAAGGCGTGCGCCACGTCCCGACGGTGACCGGATGAACATCAACTTTTCCCTGTTGGTACCCGAATACGTCCTGGTGGGTGTCGCGTTCGCCGTGTTGGCGGCGGACCTGCTGCTGCCGCGACAGCATCGATTCCATCTGTCGTGGCTTGCGGCCGGTGGGCTGGTTGTGAGCGCCGTGGTTGTGTTGGTTCAGCGCTGGGACACGGCCGAACACCTGTACGGCGGGCTGTTCATTGCGGACAGGTTCGGCCTCTTCTTCTTTGTATTCCTCACGGTGCTGACCGCCGTGATCGTCTTGATCTCGCACGACTACGTCCGCCAGCACATCCGGCAGCCCGGCGAGTTCTACGCCCTCATGGTGTTCGCCGCGGTCGGCATGGTCGGCATGGCACAGGCCGGAGAGCTGCTCACGGCTTACGTGGCGCTTGAGCTGCTGAGCTTCAGTCTGTACGTACTGGTCGCGTTCAGGCGGGAAGATGCGCACGGCAACGAGGCCGGGGTGAAGTACATCGTGCTCGGGGCGTTCTCGTCGGCGTTATTGCTGTACGGGATAAGTATGGTCTGGGGGGCTACCGGCACCACTTATTACGCCGGGATCTCCGAACACCTTGCTCTCAACGCCGGGAACCTGGATTCGACGCTGATCCTGGGACTGGCGCTCATTTTTGCCGGACTTGGCTTCAAAGTGGCTGCAGCGCCGTTTCACATGTGGGCGCCGGACACTTATCAGGGCGCTCCGACCCCGGTCACGGCGTTCCTGGCGGTCGCATCAAAGGCCGCCGCATTTGCCCTGATACTGAGACTGTTTACGCAGGGCTTGCTTCCCGCGCTGGCAGAGTGGCAGGTGCTTGTGGCCGTGCTTGCTGTGGCGACGATGGTCATCGGCAACCTGGTGGCGATTGTTCAGACCAACATCAAGCGCATGCTTGCCTACTCCAGCGTCGGGCAGGTCGGCTTCCTGCTGCTCGGCGTCGCCGCCCTCGGGCACGTCGAGGGCGGGGTCGTGATACCGGTCACGCTGGCCTCGGACGCCGTGATGCTGCACCTTGTTGGTTATGCCTTTGCGAACCTCGCCGCGTTTGCGACCGTGATCGTCGTCTACAACCACATCGGGACCGATGAGCTTTCGGGATATTCGGGCCTCGCCAAACGCTCGCCGCATCTATCGCTTGTCATGGCGGTTGCGCTGTTCTCGCTGGCCGGGCTTCCGTTCTTTGTAGGTTTCATCACCAAGTTCTACCTGTTCACCGCCGCTGCGGAATCCGGCCTTCTGTGGCTGGCTGGAGTAGCCATGGCGGCGAGCGTTGTGTCGCTCTACTACTACCTGATGATCGTTAAACGTATGTTTATCGACGACGTGCCTGAATCGGACATCACGTCGGCGTTGATCGGGATTCCGCGACTCAGCTGGTTGCTCCTCAGCGCTTTATTGATCGGGACGGTGCTGCTTGGCGTTTATCCCGGCCCGCTGGCGGACGCTGTAGGGGCGGCATCCAGTGCCATATTTAGCGGCGCTTGATCTGAGCCACAACGCGGTCCGGCATCGAGACGACTCAGCCTCATGTGGTCGTCATACATCCTGATCCTTACGTCATGACGATCTCATCCTCACTTCATGACGGGCTCATGGGTGGCGTGCCCTCTTGGACACATAAGGTCCGGCGACCGATTCCCAGATCGACTTTAGATAACGTGGGTTTCGGGACCGGACAAAAGAGAAGGGGGCGCAAAGTGTTCAAGAAAATTCTCGTGCCGCTAGATGGTTCTGAACAATCTGAACGAATTGGTGGATGGGCCTGCGGACTGGCGCGTGTAATCAATGCCGACATAGTGTTGCTCGGCGTAATAGATCCTGACGATATAGAGGCGTCAGGATCCAGATCCGGTAACGTGGGCATCAGTTCGATCGAGGCCGGGAATGGCCCGTTTGACCAGCCCGGCGCCGACTATACGCGCGGAGCAGCTCCGGGGCCGATACCGTCGACGCCGGTGATCGGTCTCACAGCGATTGCGCCGGGGTCGGGCAACGCCGTGACCTGATCGCAACTGATCGACGAGGCTGTCGAACGCGCTCGAAGGTACCTGACCGCCGAAGCCGATCGAGTCGAAGCTGCAGGTGGAAAGGCCGTGGTCGAAGTGGCCATCGGCAAGCCGGCCGAGGAGATCGTTGGAGGCGCGGAACGCCTCGGGACAGACGCCATCGCCATGGCGACGCGCCGTGAGTCCACCCTGGCTCGAGGCGTGCTGGGCAGCGTCACTGACCGCGTGGTCCACACGACGAGTCTGCCGCTCCTGGCGCTGCACCCCGAGGGCGTTTCGGCGTTCTCCGGAAACTCGGGCGCGCCCACCACGGTAATCGTGCCGCTCGATGGATCTGTGCTCAGTGAGAAAACGGTTCCTGTAGCGCTTGAGATGGGTCGCGCCGTCGGAACCAAAGTCCTGTTCATCCGCTCGTCCGCGACTCCCTACTTCGGCTCCTCGGAGGCCGGCGTGGACTACATGCCGACAAATCTTGGTATGACGGAGACCCGGGCGGATGCGCTGAGGTACCTGGAGCCGTTCGTCAAGCGCGCACGGGCCTCTGGAATTGAGGCTGAATCACAGTCGGTGATCGGAAACGCGGTCGGGGTCATCATCGAAGCCGCCAAGGAGAACGAAGGCAGCCTGATCGTGATGAGCACCCATGGTCGCTCCGGCTTCAAGCGTTTCTTCCTGGGCAGCGTTACCGATAAGGTGATCCGATCAGCCGGCACGCCCGTACTGGTCTTGCCGCCCCGGGACTAGCAGAGATCCACGAAGGCAAATATGACCGGGGACGTTCAACAGGCGTCCCCGGTTTCGCGTCCGATTACTACGTGGATTGGAAGTTGTACGGCTCCCGAACTAGTGCTACGTTTGGCCCTCGTTTGGCATCGACCGCACGGCGCTCCCTCCCTGAATCAGCTGGTACTCCGGGAGCGCGACGACACCGGACAGAACACGAGGAGCATTCCGTGGCGCATGCGCCTGAACTACCAAAGACTCTCAAGCCGTATCCGGTCGTTGCAAACATTGAGTTCGCAGAGGGGCCGATCTTCGACGAGGACGGATATCTGTACTTTGTGAACTATGGCCAGCGTGGAAAGCTTGGCCGGCTTGCGCCACGGGGGCTGGTCGAGTCGTGGATCGACACAGGCGGCGTCGTGAACGGCTTGAAGTACGATGGCAACCGCGGCCTCATCTGCGCCGATCACGGGGCGAAGCGCGTTACGCGTATCGACATCGATCGCAAGTTGATCGAGGTTCTCACCGACGAGTTCGAGGGCAGCCCATACAACGGACCCAATGACGTCTGTATGGATCTCAAGGGCAACGTCTACTTTACCGATCCCGGTATCGACTCGGAGCCGGTCCCGGGCGCCATCTATCGGATAGCTATGCCGAACCCCGACGCAGCCGGGGAGGTGAGACAGCTCGCGTCAGGGCTCGAGTATCCGAACGGATTGGCCGTTCACCCGGACCAGAAGCGGCTTTTCGTGTGCATGTCCCGGACGAACTCGGTGGTGTCATACGACCTGGACCACGACAGGAACGTCTCCAATGCGCAAACCGTGTTCGAGTTCGCGAACCCGACCGTCGACGGCTGCCAGTTCGACGAACACGGCCGCCTGTGGGTCGCCCGCTGGCTCAACGGTACGATCGACGTGTTGGATGTCGAGGCCGGAGAGTTACTGCGCAGCTATCCGATGCGCGGCGACCGCGTTACGAACATGTGCTGGTGGGAAGACGCCGTGTACGTGACCGTCGCGGGCAGCAACAGCATCGAACGTCTTGATGCCGGGGTCCGCGGAGCACAGATCACACCACCAAAGCGCTAGGCCTTTCTTCACTTTTGGCGTCTCGAGTCACTTCCTGAGGCTCTCGAAGGGTGGTGTGTCGCGCGATTAGCCCAGTTACAGGCGAAAGGAAGTCAATCCGTATGACGGGTCCGTTAGACGGCGTGAAGGTCATCGAATTCACAGAGATCATCGCCGGCCCGGTGAGCGGGGTGATGCTTTCAGACCTGGGCGCGGAGGTGATCAAGGTCGAACCGCCATGGGGAGACCCGTGGCGTGACGGCGGCGGCCCGTTTGCGGAGCACGAGTCCCGTCCCTTCATCGCCGTGAACCGTGGCAAACGTTCTATCCAGCTTGATTTGACTAAAGACGACGGACGCGCCGCGGCGCATCGGCTGATCGAGGACGCGGACATCGTCGTCACCAACCACCGGCCAGACGTCCCGGCAAAGCTCGGTATCGACTACGAAACGCTCTCCGTAATCAACCCGCGCATCATCTACGCAGAAGCCTCGGCATACGGCCTTAAAGGCCCCTACGCGGGCGGTCCCGGCTACGACGTACTGGCACAAAGTTTCAGCGGGATCATGTCAGCGGAAGGGATCATGTGGCGAGAGGTCCCGCGAATGATCCGGACCACGCCGTTTGTGGACTTCGCCACCGGGTACTCCATCGTCCAATCGGTCTGTGCCGCTCTCTACTTCCGGGAGAAAAGCGGTCGAGGGCAGAAGATCGGGACGTCGCTTCTTGCAAACGCCATGACCACCCTGTCAGGCCACCTAGCGCGGACCCCGGGCAGCCCGACCAAACCCCAGCAGTGGTACGACGAAGATCTACCGTTGCTTCAGGAGGCCGGACTTTCATACGCCGAACTGAACGATCTGTACAACGATGCTCGTTGGTGGCCATCAGCCATGCTGATCTACTACCGGCCGTACCAGACCGCAGAAGGGCTGATAGCGGTCGCCTGCCTGAGCGATCCGCTCAGGAAACGAATGGCTGATTGCGTCGGGTTCGAAGACAGGCGATTCCAGCCGGACTACGATCTTGAAGCGCCGGAGTCCGTCGAGTTTGCCGATGACCTACTGCTCAGGGTCGAGGAGTTGATTATCAAAAAAACGTCCGATGAGTGGCTACGACTGTTCCATGAGGCGGGTGTCCCCGCAATGCCCGTACATTTCGTGGAAGGCTTGCTCGATGAAGAACAGGCGCAGGCCAACGGCCTGGTGATCGAGCAGGAGCACTACGCAGGCGGCAAGATGCAGCTTGTAGGGCCCAACGCCAATTTTTCGGATACGCCGTTGGAAGCGGTGCGGCCGTCTCCGGCTCTGGGAGAGCACACGACCGAAATACTGGCCGAAGCCGGGTTTTCCGCCGCCGAGATTGCCGCCTTGCTCGAATCTGGGGCCGCGCTGGGATAAGCTGCGCCATCGTGTCGTGCGACGTTGCCGCGCAAGACGGATTCAAGCAGGTGTATGAATGACAGGTCCGCTCCAGGGCATTCGGGTAATCGAGTTCTCGCAGATCATCGCTGGACCGATTAGCGGTGTGCTTCTTTCAGACCTCGGCGCGGACATCATCAAGGTCGAGCCGCCGTGGGGCGATCCCTGGCGGGCTGGCTCGGCGCCTATAAACGCCACGGAAAGCAAGGGCTTTATCGCCGTCAATCGCGGCAAACGGTCCGTCTCCGTTGACCTGAATTCTGAAGAAGGTCAATCGATCGTCCATAAACTCGTCTCTCAGGCTGATGTCGTGACGGTCAACAATCGTGCCGATGTCCTGGATGCGCTCAAGATCGACTACGAAACCCTGAGGAAGATCAAGCCAGACCTCGTCTACAGCGAGATAACGGCGTTTGGGCGGGAAGGCCCGTTCGCCGGGAATCCCGGTTACGACCTACTCATGCAGGGATTGACCGGTGTGATGGCGGCCGAAGGGATCATGGACGGGTATCGGTCCGGTGACCTCAAGATGAATGAGGGCGTGCCCCGGTATCTGACCGTGATGCCGATGGTTGACTACGCAACCGGGTATTCGGTCGTCCAATCCGTTTGCGCCGCGCTGTTCCACCGGGAACGCACCGGGCAGGGCCAGAAGATCGAGACCTCCCTGTTTGCCAACGCCCTGACGATCCAGGGACTCTCGTTGACACAGGTAGAGAACGCCCCGTCACCGTCGTTTGATTTCGTTCAGAACGAGCTGCCGTTGCTCAGGGAAGCCGGCCTCTCCTACCAGGAGATCGACACCATCTACCGAGAGCGTCGTCCGATTCCGTTCGGCGCGTTCATCTACTACCGCTCATATCAGACTGCGGACCAGGTGATCACTCTCGGCTGCCTCAGCGAACCGCTTCGGAAGAAAGCGGCCGACTGTCTGGGAGTTGAGGACATCCGCTTCAACAAAGATTACGACCCGACGGCTGACGAGTCGGTCGAGTTCGCCATCAACCTGGCGCATCGTGTCGAAGACATCATCAAAGAGAAACCGGCCGAGGAGTGGCTCAAGATATTCCACGCCGCCGGTGTTCCCGCTGCGCCGTTGCTCTACGTCGAAGAAATGATCGATCATGAGCAGTCCAAAGCCACCGGGATGATCATGGAACAGCAACATCCCGTCGGCGGCAGGGTGCGGTTCGCCGGCCCTCTATCGAAATGGTCGGAGACCAGTCCAGAAGCCGTGCGCATATCACCCGCCAAGGGCGAGCACACCCGGGAGGTGCTCGCGGAAGCCGGATATTCAGCCGCCGAGATAGAAGCTTTCCACGAAGCCGGTTCCGCACGGACGGGATAAGCCGGATCAGCCCAACCACCCGGCGTACACTGCGCTCGCCCATTGTTTATTTCGGACGAAAGCAGGTGATTGATGGCCGGTCCGCTTCAAGGTATTCGCGTCATAGAGTTCTCGCAGATCATCGCTGGACCGGTCAGTGGGGTGCTCCTCTCCGATCTCGGGGCTGATGTAATCAAGGTCGAGCCGCCGTGGGGCGACCCCTGGCGCGCGGGTGGAGGGATGAGGATCAGCGACACCGAGAGCAAGGTTTTCATCTCGGTGAACCGCGGCAAAAGGTCCGTTTCACTGAATCTTGCTTCAGACGAAGGCCGCTCCATTGTTCACAGGCTGGTATCGAACGCCGATGTCGTAACGGTCAACCATCGTGCCGACGTCCTTCCGAAACTTGGGATCGACTACGAAACGTTGAGGCGGGTGAAGCCGGACATCATCTACAGCGAGATCACGGCGTTTGGCAGGGATGGACCGTTTGCCAACAATCCCGGGTACGACCTGCTCATGCAGGGTCTCACCGGAATAATGGCCAGCGAGGGCGTCCTTGAGGGGTATAAATCCGGGGACACCACGGTAAACGATGGTGTGCCACGGTACTTGCTGGCTACGCCGATGGTGGATTTCGCGACCGGCTACTCGGTTGTTCAGTCGGTATGCGCGGCGCTTTTCTATCGAGAGCGGACGGGTAAGGGTCAAAAAGTCGAGACCTCCCTGTTCGCAAACGCGTTGACGATTCAGGCTCATTCCCTGACCGATATTGAGAACGCTCCGGCTCCCGGGACCGTGTTTGTCAACGATGAGTTGCCCCTGCTCAGGAACGCCGGGCTGACCTATCCCGAAATCGACGATATCTACCGGGAGCGCAGGCCGTTTCCCTTCGCCGTGTTCATCTACTACCGGTCCTATCAAACGGCGGACCAGGTGATCACCCTGGGTTGTCTGAGCGAGCCTATGCGGAAAAAGGCGGCCGATTGTCTGGGGATCGAGGACATTCGATTCAACGATGACTACGATCCGGCGACCGAAGAGTCGCGTCAGTTCGCGATCGACCTCGCACACCGGGTTGAAGAGATCATGCGGGGCAAGCCTTCAACCGACTGGATACGCATCTTCCAGAAGGCCGGAGTCCCCGCCGCGCCCGTTCTGTATGTCGAGGAGATGCTCGACCATGAGCAATCTCACGCGGTCGGCATGATCATCGAGCAACAGCATCCCGTCGGGGGTAGAGTCCGGGGCCCGGGGCCACTTTCGAAGTGGTCGGAGAGCCCTCCAGAGGCCGTTCGCACATCCCCGGGGCGGGGCGAACACACCCGCGAAGTGCTGTCCGAGGCCGGCTATACGGCCGCCGAGATCAAGGACTTCCACGATTCCGAATTCGCCTGGACGGGATAGGCGGACCTCATCACCATCTCGGCGTAAACTGCGCCCGTCCCACAATTGTTGCGGGCGAAAGCAGGTGATTGATGGCCGGTCCGCTTGACGGCATTCGAGTCGTCGAATTCTCGGAAATCATCGCCGGGCCGGTGAGCGGCGTGCTGCTCTCGGACCTTGGCGCGAACGTGATAAAGGTCGAACCCCCGTGGGGCGACCCCTGGCGCGGCTCTCCGACGCGTGTTGGACCTCCTGAGGCCAAGGAGACCCGCGGCTTCATCGCCGTCAACCGCGGCAAGCGCAGCATACGGCTCGATCTCACGAAGCCTGAGGGTGTGAAGGTCGTGCACCGGCTCGTGAGACAGTCCGATGTCGTGATCACAAACCACCGACCTGATGTCCCCGCAAAACTTGGCATCGACTACGAGACACTGTCGGCCATCAAGCCCGATCTCATCTACTGCGAAATTACGGCGTTTGGTCGTTCAGGTCCGGAGAACGCTAAGCCCGGGTACGACATCATCATGCAGGCGCGCACGGGACTGATGGCGACGAACGGGTCTATCGAACACGGTGTGCCCCGCGTGATCCGCGGCACCCCGCCAATCGATTTCGCCACCGGTTACGCCGTTTGCCAGGGCGTGCTTGCCGGCCTGTTCCATCGTGAGCGCACCGGACGAGGACAGAAGATCGAGACCTCATTACTGTCCAACGCCCTATACATACAATCGCTGCCACTGACCTACGTCCCGTCCACGCCGTCCGCACAGTCCCGCATGGTCATGGAAGACCTCTTGGCGGTGCGAGAGGCCGGGCTGCTGTACCCGGACGTGAACGCACTCTACCAGCAGGACGACCGTTCACCGGCGTACCGGCCCTATTACCGGACCTTCCAGGCGAAGGACTGGGTTATCGCCGTCGGTTGCCTGAGCGAGCCGCTTCGCAAGAAGATGGCGGATGCCATGGGGCTCGACGACCCGCGCTTCAGTCCCGGCTACGACCAGCAAAGCGAAGAAGGGTTGGAGTCGGCACGTCAGGTGGTGCTGGAAGCAGAGCGGATGTTCCTGGAAAAACCGGCGTCGCACTGGATCGACCTGCTGGAGCGCGCCGGGGTGCCCGTGGCCCCGCTCAAGTTCGTGGAAGAGATGGTGTTCGATGAACAGGCAATCGCAAATGGACTGATCGTTGAGCAGGAACACCCGTTGGCTGGCTCGGTGCGAACCGCCGGACCGATCTTCAAGATGACCGATTCACCGACCGCAGCAGAGAAGCCGTCTCCGATGCTCGGGCAACACACTTCGGAAGTGCTTTCGGAGATCGGATACAACGATTCCGAGATCGAAACCCTGATAGAGTCCGGCGCTGTGTCCGGAAGCGTTAACCCGGATATCTGAAAACCTCAGCCAGGCCACAGGGAGGTCCAGTAGATGCCCGGTCCGTTAGAGGGCGTGCGCGTCATAGAGTTCACGGAGATCATCGCCGGACCCGTCGGCGGGATGCTGCTGGCCGATTTCGGGGCGGACGTGATCAAAATCGAGCCTCCGTGGGGCGATCCGTGGCGAGGTTCGCCCGGCCCGTCCGGCCCGAACGAGAGCCGGGGGTTCATCGCGGTCAACCGGGGCAAACGAAGTATCCGTGTGGACCTCACCAAACCCGGCGGCCAACTGGTTATGCGCAAGCTGGTGGAAGACGCCGATGTCGTCGTGTTGAACCACCGGCCGGACGTGCCCGCAAAACTTGGCATCGACTACGAAACCCTGTCCGCGGTCAATCCAAGGGTTATTTACTGTGAAGTCACAGCGTACGGTCGAAAGGGCCCGAACAAGGACCTTCCCGGATATGACGTGATCGTCCAGGCGCTCAGCGGGATGATGACCTCTGAAGGTCATGACAACGATGGCGTGCCGGGGACCGTTACCGTCTCCCCGGTATCTGATATGGCCACCGGGTACTCGATCATGATGTCGGTCTCCGCTGCGCTCTATTACCGTGAACGGACGGGCAAAGGTCAGAAGATCGAAAACTCCCTGTTGCAGAACTCACTGACTATGCAGGTGGGCGCTCTCACGGAACTGGATGAGTTCCCGACGCCCCGTCAGATCTGGCGAGATGAGGATCTGCCGGTGCTCAAAGATGCCGGCGTCGAGTTTTCCGACATCTATACCGCCTATCGCGGTCAACGCTATAACCCGGAGTTCATGGCCTACTACAAGGCCTATCAGACCAGCGACTGGGTGATCTCGATCGGTTGTCTCAGCAATCCGCTGCGTCAGAAGATGGCGGACGCTATGGGCGTTCACGACATCAGGTTCGATGTCGGCTATGTGCGGGAGTCACCCGTGGCGATCGAATTTGCCGAGAACTTGATTCTGAATTACACCAAGCTCTTTTCGGAGAAGACCACCGACGAGTGGCTCAAAATTCTCACCGCCGCCGGGGTGCCGTGCGGGCCGATGCGCTTCATCGAAGAGATGGTCTCCGATGAACAGGCCCTGGCCAACGGAATGGTCGTGGAGACGCATCACACTGTCTCAGGTGACACTCGCGGCCCCGGTCCGCTGGCCAGCATGAGCGAATCCCCGTTGAAGATCACCAGAGGAGCCCCGGCCTTCGGCGAACACACCGACGAGATTCTTCAGGAAGCAGGCTACTCATCGGGAGACATAAAGGCGCTCAAAGCCAGCGAGGACGTGTTTTAGAGGGGCTCTACATCTCCGCCAGCTTCACCTTGACGCCCTCGGTCGCGCTTTTGATCTCGCCTAGGGCGAAGGCCAGGGTGTGTACGGCCTCTTCGCCGTTTAGCTCTGGTTCGGCGCCGTTTGTGATCGCTTCTGTGAACACTTGTGCGCCCAGTCGGAAGCTGTCGACCCAGTCCGTTTCCATGTCGCTGTAACTGCGCATCTCGCCGTCCCGGTACAGCATCACCGGCGGTTGTCCCAGTAGATCCGCCGTGCAGTGCGTCACCCAGATCACGCCGCGGGTCCCTGGGATCTCCACCCGTTCATCGACAGGGTAGTACGAGGTTCGCACCATGAACTCAGGGAGCGACATGATGTCCCAGTTGCCGCATCCTATGAAACCCCCGATCGAGGTATCAGTCCTCGTCGGTATACTGGGTAGATGTTCAGAACAATCGGCCACACATTCGAACTCGTCAAAGTCAGCTGGAGCGTCCTGATGAAGGACAAGGAGTTGATCTTCTTCCCGATCATGGGCGGGATCGGCGTCCTGATCCTCCTAGGGGTGTTCTTTGCGATCGCCAGCGTCACCGGAACACTCGATCACCTGGAAGAGCCGAACAAGTTCAATCCAAACACCGGCTTAGAAGAAAGCATGATCGTGCCGGTGGACATAATCCTGGCCGGGACGACCTTCTTCGCTGCTTACTTCATCATCATTTTCTTCAACGCGGCGCTCATATCTGCAGCACAGGAGCGACTGCGTGGCGGCGACCCTAACGTTGGTTCAGGTTTATCGCACGCGGCCAAACACGTCCACACCATCCTCGGCTGGGCTATCATCGCCGCCGTCGTGGCGCTGATCTTGATGTACCTGCGTACCCGTTCACGCGGAAACATGATGGGTTCGATCGGCACAAATCTACTGTCGTCCGGTTGGGCGATGATCACGTTCTTTGTCGTGCCGATCCTCGTTACCGAAGGCGTCGGGCCCATCACGGCCATGAAACGCTCGACGAACCTGTTTACGGCCACGTGGGGCAGACAGCTAACTTCTAACTTCGGGTTCGGGATCATCTACATAGGCGTGATGCTGGTGGTCGGCGCCATCACGGCGCTGTTCAGCGCTATCTCACCAATCATCGGGGTCCCGATAGGCGTCGTCGCATTTTCTATCGGCATCGGCGGGGTGCAGGCGATGGAGGGTATCTTTAAAGCCGCACTCTACGACTACGCCCGTGGCGAGAAGCCGTTGATTTTCCAGGAAGCTGACCTTCGCTCGGCCTACGCTCCGCAACCCGCCGCCGCCGGAGCGTAGCCACCGCCCAAGAAACTGGCTCTCCGTTGGGGCTCCGCGCGCGACATAATGGCGCAGCAATCCAGCGCTAACCAATCGGGAGAGAGCCATGCCTGACGCCAACGCCGAACTCGCCTGGACGCCTGCTCATCGTTTGCGGGAGATGATAGCGGCGCGTGAGATATCGCCGGTCGAGGTCACACAGGCGGCGTTGGACCGGATCGACCGATTCAACGGGGAGTTGAACGCCTTCCTGGCCGTGATTCCGGAAGAAGCGCTGGAAACCGCCCGCGTTGCGGAACAGGCGGTCATGAACGGCGACGAACTTGGCCCGCTTCACGGTGTGCCCACTTCGATCAAGGACCTGGAGCCGATGAACGGCGTCCGCTTCACCTCCGGCTCTCTCATCTACACCGACCGGATCGCAGATAACGACTCGCTTTCCGTCACGCGTGTCAAAGACTCAGGCGCCGTGATCCTAGGCAAGACCAACACCTCCGAGTACGGTCACATCGGAACCAACGAGAACCGGCTTGGAGATGCCTGTCGCAACCCGTGGAACACCGAGCGCACGAGCGGTGCATCAAGCGGTGGGGCGGGCTCGTCTGTAGCTGCAGGTATCACGCCGCTGGCGCAGGGCAGCGATGGCGCAGGATCTATCCGAATTCCGGCTGGTTTGTGCGGGATTTACGGCATCAAGGCGACGCAGGGCCGGGTGCCGCGCTACTCGGCGGGCATGGATAGCTGGCACTGGTTCAACTACTCCAACATCGGGCCGATGGCCCGGGACGTCACGGACGCCGCCACACTGCTCCAGATCCTCGCCGGGCCGCACCCTGACGCCGAACACCTGACAATCCAGGAAGACCCGCCGGACTACATTGCCGCGCTTGACCGTGGTGTGAAAGGGCTTCGCATCGCGTACTCGCCGGACCTTGGCGGCGTGGCGGTCGACCCCGAGGTCCGTGAGGTTGTAGGGCGTGCCGCGAGTTCGTTTGAAGCGATGGGCGCCACCGTCGAAGAGCCCGGCTTCAAGATCGACTCCCCGGAAGCGATGTTTGACCTGCTCATGACGATCTGGCGCTGCCGCACCTACGCGACAAACGGCCACCTCCTTGAGCACCGGGAGATGCTGACCGACTACTTTCGTGACGGTCTGGACGGC
Source organism: Chloroflexota bacterium (assembly GCA_002730555.1). Lineage (GTDB taxonomy): Bacteria > Chloroflexota > Dehalococcoidia > Lucifugimonadales > Lucifugimonadaceae. The sequence continues at coordinate 83,430 of PCAM01000037.1, read as the reverse complement.
GGTCAGAAGATCACCGGCGAACAGCTATGGGACGCCTACTCCCGGCTGGAGTTCTACCGCCACTATGTTCAGGAATTCTTCAAGAGCTACGACCTGTTGCTCACGCCCACGCTCGCAACCCCGGCGTTCAAAGTCGGCGAGCACCCTGACGTGATTGGCGGCGTGACCGTGCCCGACAAGCTCTGGGGCTTCACGCCCTTCACCTACCCGTTCAACATGTGCGGAAACCCGGCGGCCACCGCGCCCGCAGGTTTCTCAAACGACGGCCTGCCGATCGGGCTCCACATCGTCGGGCGATGGGGCGATGAAGAAACCGTTCTGGCGGCGTCCAAGTCGTTTGAGGACGCCCGCCCGTGGGCGGACAAAAAACCGGCCGGGTTTGAATAAATTAACAACAACACTGCAGGAGCGGAGGGAGCCCCATCGAGCTATCCGGCCCTTCAAGAGCCTCAGGGCACTGAGGCTCTGCCCCTCTCCCAGTGGGAGAGGGGCGGGGGTGAGCGAGAAGCCCAACCCGCAACAGCACCGTAAGGGCGGATTAGTATCCGCCCTCGGGTCGATACCACTCGACCCCTGCGACGTTCGTGCAGCGAGATTTGAACCAGACGACCACACTGATCAACAGGAGTCACAATTGACCGGCGAACTCCACTATAAGACCATCTCGGAACTCGCCCCGCTCATACGTGACGGAAAAGTGTCGTCGGTCGAACTGACGGAGTCCCAGCTAGACCGTATTGCACAGCTCGACGGTCATCTGAAGTCGTACGCCACCATCATGGCCGATAGCGCCCGTGCACAGGCACGAGCCGCCGACGCGGAGATCGCAAACGGCAGCTACCGCGGCCCGCTCCACGGCATCGCGGTAGCCGTCAAAGATCTGTGCGTTACAAAGGGCGTGCGGACCATGGGCGGCAGCGCCGTTTTCGTCGACAACGTGCCTGATTACGACGCCACGGTCGTTACGCGTCTGAACGAGGCCGGCGCGGTGATGCTCGGCAAGCTCAACCTGACCGAAGGCGCGATGGGCGGCTACAACCCGAAGTTGGACATTCCGGAAAACCCGTGGAGAGACGGCCACTGGGCCGGGCAGTCTTCCAGCGGATCCGGGTGCGCGACGGCGGCCGGAATGGCGTTCGGTACCCTGGGCAGCGACACCGGCGGCTCCATCCGATACCCGGCGGCGGCGTGCGGGACGGTAGGGTTGAAACCGACGTGGGGGCGTGTCAGTCGGAATGGCGTGATGAATCTCGCAGAATCGCTGGACCACGTCGGCCCGTTGACGCGTTCCGCAGCCGACGCCGGGATCATGCTCCAGGCAATAGCGGGACTGGACCTCAACGACCGAACATCGCTGCCTCAGCCGGTCCCGGATATGACGGGCACCCTGGAAGCCGGGGTCCAGGGGCTCAAAATCGGGTATGACGAGCGTTACGCATCGGAAGACCTCGAACCTGAGATCACGAACGCCATCGCCGATAGCGTGCGGGTGCTGGAGGGCCTGGGAGCCGAGATCGTCGCTGTTAGAATGCCCGCCCGACTGCGTGAATACCTCGAGGCCTGGCCCGTGATCTGCTCGTCCGAGGCCACCTCCGCCCACGCCGACACATTCCCTTCACGGGCTGACGAATACGGGCCGTGGTTTCGCGAATGGCTTGCGAACGGTGCGGCACATACAGCCACCGAGTACGCCGATGCCAACGTACTGAGGGCTGCGTGTGTCGGAGACCTCCGTCGCACCATGCGCGGGATAGATCTTCTGGCATGCCCGTCCACCCATCGGACGCCGTACCCGATCACGCACGAAGAGCTATACGGGCACATCCCGCCGAGTCGGAATGCTTGGCAGTCTCGTTTTACCGCGCCAATGAACTACGCCGGGCTGCCGACGATCTCGCTCCCCTGCGGACTGAACAGCGAAAACCTGCCACTCAGCCTCCAGCTCGTCGGCCACCACCTGTCCGAACAGCTACTGGTGCAGGCCGGACACGCCTTCGAAGGAGCCACCGACTTCCACAAACTGCACCCGCCTGTGTAGTCGGGGTGACCCGGATTTACGCACCCGACCGAGCGGCTACTCCAGCGTCCTGAGATACGCGATCAGGTCGTCAACGTCATCCTGGGGCAGGCGGCGATAGGTGTTCGGCATGATGTTGCTGAACCCACTCACAACGTACGCGCCGGGGTCTCTGATCGACTGCTCCAGGTAATCGTCGGTCGTAAGTTCCTGAACCCGCGCTCCCGCCGTCACGCCGATCCCTGCCAGTCCGGGGCCAGTGACGCGCGTAGTTCCGGTGGAGTGGCAGGCCGAACAACTTTCGTTCTTGAACAACCGTTCCCCGTTCGACGCGTCTGCGACATGTGGCGGCAACGCCGGATCGCGCGTCGGAGCAACGCCGGATCCGCCACCACATGCGGCTGCGAGGAGCATCACGCCAAGAGCGAGAGCGAATATCCCGTTGCGGCCGAGATACCTGAACACATGAACTCCTGAATACCCTGAGTTGGCCAGCAGTGAGCGGGTTGAGCGAGACCCCGCAAGAGTATTGTGGATCATGCTCAACCCACTTACACGAGCCTGAACCACCTACGGAACATGGCTGCCACAAAAGCTGAACAAGAAAACTCCAAGATACCGGGCTCGACTTCTATAGAGACCGCTCCATCTCTGGACGCGCCCGTGGTCGCCCAGCGTGTCGGCCCGATGGAAGTCTTACGGATACCTGACTTCCGCTGGATGGTGTTCGCCAGCGTTTTCATGGTGTTCGGATTCGAGGCCCGGGCGGCGGTTCAATCTTGGCTCTCGTACAACCTGACTGGATCGCAAGCCTGGGTTGGGATCGTCAACGGCGTGCCGTCGATCGCCGTGATCGCCCTCTCTATGGTCGGGGGCCTCGCCGCTGACCGGTTTCCGAAGCGGGACATACTCCTTGTCGTCAGGATGGCGATTGTGGCGATGTCGTTCCTGACCGGATATCTCATCGTCTCAGATCTGATGACAGTCTGGATCCTGCTTGCGCTGGCTCTGGCCCAGGGCAGCATTGTCGCGTTCGGCATGCCGGCCAACCAGAGTTTCGTCGTGGAACTCGTAGGGCGCGACAAATTGATGAGCGCCACTTCGATGATGCAATCCTCGGGCATGATCGGTCTGATAATCGGGCCCGCTGTCACCGGGATAATGATCGGCGCGTGGGGCGCTGGGTCGGTCTATTTCCTGGTGGGCGGGCTCGGCGTTATCGGGGTTGTGATGCTGATGATGGTGAAGAACCGTAGTGTGCATCGCAGCGATGATTCAAAATCAGCCTGGGGGGACATCAAGGACGGACTGAACTTCGTTCGATCTGACTCGGTAATACGCGTCCTGATGTTGCTGAACTTGCTCGCGCTTTTCGCCGGATTCATCATGCCGCTGATTCCGGTCTATGCCGAAGACGTGTTCAATGTCGGTGGAGAAGGGTTCGGGTTGATGATGGCCGCATTCGGGACAGGGGGGGCTCTCGGGACACTGGTGCTCGTGTTTACCGGTGACAAGGTTTATAAGGGACTCTTGATGATCAGCACGGGAGCTCTCTTTGGTGTCCTGATGATCGTGTTCGCGTTTTCACGCGAGTACTACCTGTCCCTGGTTCTCCTGGGATTGATGGGCGCAACCGGTCTGGCATATGTCATAACCATCAGCGTCCTCGTCCAATCGCACACCCCGGATGAGATGCGGGGCCGGGTGATGAGCCTGTTTGGGATCTCCATGCAGCTCTTCGCACTTGGATTCCTGTTCTCCGGGCTAATAGCGGAGGCGACCAGTAACGAGCTCGCCCTGGTCGTAGGCGGCGTTGGAGTAGCGGTTCCGCCGCTTATGGCATACATGTTCTCGGCGGAACTACGCGGGGTGTCTTGACCGGTTGACTCGGAAATGGATGATGCACGTTGCTGATACCCTAGGAAACCTAGATCCCGACGAGGTCAACGCGTCGGAGGTTGCCGGGGTCGCCGGGCCACTGTCACTACTCCGATCTCGGCCCGAGCGCACCAGATATGGGGCTATTTCGGACGCCGACCTCGGTGATCGAGGAGGCCGACCCCGGCTCCGTCGCCGTGCCGATCTTGATCCCGGGCACCACCGACGCCCGTTTCTTTCCGCGCCTCGGCAGACAGACATACAGGTTCTTTCCGATCAATCTGCAACGGGAGATCGACTTCACGTCGATGTTCCACGCCAGAAACGGGCGCATCCCGGTGGACGTGCTTGAGTTCGGCACAAACGCCATCCAGACCGTCATCACCCGCTATTACGGGAGCAGCGACCAGTAGGCCGCTCGCCCGGCGTCGCCCTTTAGGTTGCAGCGACCTCTTCCGGTTTGTACTGCTGGACGATCTTGTCCATTTCCTGTTGCGGCACCTCACCGTAGTGGGCAAACACGGCCTGATACGATGCCCGTCCGGCCGATATCGCCCGCAGGTCCGTGGCGTAGCGCTGGACCATCGACAGCGGTGCGTCCGACTCGATGATCGTGTGTCCGTTCGCTGCCGGGGTCATGCCCAGGATCTGCGCACGTTTCGTGTTGAGGTCGCTGATGACCTCTCCGGTCAGATCGTCCGGTGTCAGGATCCGGAGGTGCATCACCGGCTCCAGCAGAACTGGCCGAGCCTGTGGGATGCCCTGACGGAGCGCGAACCCGCCGGCGATCTCGAACGCCATTCCTGACGAGTCCACAGAATGGCTGCTGCCGTCTACCAGTGTGACCCCAACGTCCACGACCGGGAACCCAGCGACCGGGCCTGTCTCCATGGACTTGACGACGCCTTTTTCGACGGCCGGGATGTATTCCCGCGGAACGTTTCCGCCGACAACCTTGCTGTCGAAAATGAAACCCTCGCCACGCGTTCTCGGGCTGAGTTCGATAACCACGTGTCCGTACTGCCCGTGACCGCCGGATTGTTTCTTGTGGCGGTACTCCACCCGGGCGGAACCGCCGATGGTCTCCATGTAAGCGATGCGCGGCAGTGACGTCTCGAGCGCCACGCCGAACTTGCGTTCGACGCGCTCGATTCCGATATGGACATGCACGTCGCCGAGGCCTCGAATGATCGTCTCCGCTGTGTTCGGGTCGCGAGAGATGTTCAAACTCGGGTCTTCTTCCCCGAGTTTCGATAGCGCGTCGGACATCTTGTCCAGGTCCGCCTGGGTTTTCGGCGTCGCTGCGAGCGCGTAGAACGGTTCGGGCATGTCGATGCCATCAAGCGTCACCGGGTTTTCGCTGTTCGTCAGCGTGTCGCCGGTCCCGGTCACATCCAATCGTGAAATCACGCCGATGTCGCCGAAGACGACCTCTTCCGTGACCTCTGATTCCTTGCCCTTTGGTGAAGAAACCTGGCCGACCCGTTCCGATGTCTCGCGGTTCACGTTCCAGTGTTCCGAGCCTCCGACGAACGGGATTCCGTACACGCGGAAGTAAGAAAGCTTACCCACAAAGGGGTCGGCGGCGGTCTTGAATACGAGATTCGCTTCTGCGCCCTCGGGTATCTCCGTGGCGTCGTTCCGTTTGGCCGCGGCATCCGGGGAGGGAAGCAGGTCGACTACGGCGTCCATCAGATCGGAGACGCCTACTTCTTCCAGTGCTGCGGTCGCCACGATGGGCACGATGTCCCCGGACGCGATGCCCTGCTTCAGGCCGGATATCAACTCGTCTGCCGTGAGCGCTTCTCCCTCCAGGAACTTCTCTGTCAGGGCGTCGTCGGTTTCGGCTACCGCCTCGACGAGACGCTCATAAAGTTCAGCCCCAGCGCCTTCCTGAAGTGCGGAGTCACTGATCAGCGAGCCTGCCGCCGTGAAATCGGACTCGGCGCCATTCGGCAGTTGGATGGGAACGCATTTCCGTCCCCACGCCTCTGTGATCGCTTCGACGACCTGGTCGAACTCGGTGTTCTCGCGGTCAAGTTTGTTGATCACCACGATCCGTGGGAGCGAGCGCTCTTCAAGGCGGACCCAAGCCTGGTCTGTACCGACCTCGATGCCGCTCGGGGCCGCGACCACGAGGATTGCGGCATCCGCGACGCGTAGCGCCGATAGCATTTCGCCAGCGAAGTCCGCGTAACCTGGCGCGTCCAACACGTTGATCTTGGAGTCATTCCACGGGCTTGGCAGTATGGTGGTCATGACGCTGGATTGACGGCGCTGCTCTTCGGGCTCGAAGTCTGAGTCGCTAGTGCCGCCGGTCACACTGCCTAACCGCGTCGTCTCGCTGGCAAGGTGAAACATCGAATCAGCTATCGACGTCTTCCCGGACCCGGAGTGGCCAAGCAAAACGACGTTCCTGATGTCCGCGGTGGTGAATCCCGCCATCGGGTGCCTCCAGACTCAAACAGATAGTGGTGAGCGCGCCGGAGAAGGTTTGACCTGCCAGCGAAACTGGGGTATTTGGCTTTGGCCGGAGTATAGCACCGGCGAACGTGGTTTCAGTGAGCGAAAAATGAAGTCGTTGACGAAGGCGGCTCGATTTGCCCCGGGTCGGGAAACGGGGGGGGGGCGTTACGAAATCCGCCGTTACTCGCCCTCGTGGGACCGAACGATGGCGGATAGCGACTCAAAGTACCGTCGATCCTCGTCACTGGATGCAAGGCGTTCCAACGCCCCCAGGGTTTCCAGATGCCGCGACCGGTATTCGACCTCCAATTCGCCGTTCGTAACGGCCGATAAATAGTCGGATACGCCGTCGCTAACCAGCCCGGCTGTACGGCCCTCGCCGACTCGTCCGCGCATCTGTCGGAAATCGTACGAACCTTGCCAGTCGACGCCGTTTGGAGTGAAGCCTCAAATCTCCTGAACCGCGGCGACCCAACCGGACTCCGAAACGCCTGAAAAGTCCGTGGCCGCAGCCTGATCAGCGGCGTCCACAACCGAGGGTGTTTTGCCGGAGAATTGCGGACCGGATGAACTGCATGCCGCGGCGAGCATGATTACGATAACGGCGGGCACAACAACCCCGGCCGTCGGGGTGAACGGATTCATCTGCACGAGGTTATACGCACGAGCCGGCTCGCCGGGCCTCCCTCCGGTGTCCGATGAACGCATATATCGATATGAGAAGCGCGCCGGTATGAAGCGCGTGCCTACCGTCACCCACGACCGCCATATGGCGACAACACCGATCTGAGGGAAAACCGCTGGAAACCCTTTTCAATCCCGGTAATCCCGGTTCTGATACCCGTCCGGGGCACTCTCATATCCCCGGCCGAGCCCTGAGAGGGCTGGGCTGGCCGTGCCGCGTCACGTGCACTGGCCTGAAGAGTCGCCGACTCAGGAAAGGCGTCTTGATATTCATTGTGGTCGCCACGCTGCTGTTCACCCCGCGTTCCACACGCGTGCTGAGCCCGGCCCACGCGGCCGCGCGAGGTTTCGAGTACGGGCTCGTGCAGTGGGAAATCTCTAACTTCCTGGATAAATGGGCCCATCGGGTAAAAGTCGCCATACCCGGTGTTGGATCGTCCACGGAGGACAAACGGCTGCGCCTGGGACGCTATTTCGATCTGAACGAAGAGATAGCGACTGCCAACGGCGATTTGGATCGTGAAGCGTCATCTCCAGAACCTGATCGGGACCTGCTGACATCGTTCCAGGAGGACGTCGACCGGCTGGCGAAAGAGCGCAGGGGATTGCGGAACGATGTCGAGGAACTGCTGGAATCGGCCATAGACGGCGTGTTGCGGAACCTGGATATCGGCGAATTTGGGCCACTTACGTGGCCGCCTGTCGACTTCCGGCTGGACCCGACCCCGCGCGTGCTGGTCACATCGCCGCGTGATCGTATCGAGCGCATGGATGCAATCTTGATCGATTCCAACATCACACTGGCCGGGCGTGAGACCGTGGAAGAGGCCATCTACTACCAGGATCCTGAACTATCGGCAATCGTGCTCGGAACCGGCGGCGTCGCGACGTTCCCGACGGTCATCCCGGAGGACCGAGATCTGCTACCAACGCTGATCGTGGCGGCGCATGAGTGGCTCCACGCGTATCTCATCTTCCATCCATTTGGCCAGGCGTACGGGAGCGGCGATATGACGACGCTCAACGAGACGGTGGCCGATCTGTTCGGGGGTGAGGTGGGTAGATTGGCGTACGAGCGGCTGACCGGCGAGACACTCCCGCCTCCGGAGCCGTTCATACCTGAGAGGGATCCTGAAGCGGATCCGGAGGAGTTCGACTTCAGGGTGTTCATGCGTGAAACGCGCGTCACCACCGACAAAATGCTGGCCGATGGCGATTTCAAGGGCGCAGAAGCTTACATGGAACGCAGGCGCCTGGAGCTTCAGGACCACGGAATATTCATCAGGAAGATCAACCAGGCTTACTTTGCTTTCACGGGCTCGTACGGCGACAATCCCGGCTCGGTGAGTCCTATAGGGGAGCAGGTTCAGGAACTTCGGTCGTACGTCGAAAACGCCGCAGATCTCGTAAAAATTGTGCAGGGGGTGTCCAGTCACGAAGAGTTCTTGCAACGGCTTGAGGGCCTGCGCCTGGAACAGGACGAGCTCGACGAAGGATGAACCTGGTGATCGCACCGGTTCTCGCCGGGTGAATCGGTGGTGTGAAAATGAATCCAGACCGAGCATATCGTCGGACCTCGGGTATACTTTTGGATGTTCCGGCTACAGGACGCGCAGGCGTTTACCGGGCAAACGACAATCCTGATTCCCGAATCCGGTTGAAACGTATCCAGCGCCGGGAGTCAGCGAACTGAAATCAGGCGGGACCTTTGCGTCACCGCCGGGCGGCGAGCGATTGAACGCCGCCGGCAGGAGTAACAATGGCCGCAGGTAGCGACTCTTTACCCGGGATGGGCAAGGACGAAATGTATCGCCCACCGGACGACGGAGGCGGAGACAACGGCCCAAACGCCAGCCGCGAGCAGGTTTCACTCGAAGATCTGATCGGGCGATTCAGAAACGGCATGCCACCGCTGAGGTTTCTCGGCGGCGGAGGCATAAGCCTGATCGTTCTGCTCGGAATGATCGTTGCTTTGGCCATCTGGCTGGCGTCGGGTGTTTTCACGGTCGATCCAGACGAGCAAGCGTCCCTTCGCCTGTTCGGGAAGTTCAACAGCACCGCCGGATCCGGTTTGAACTGGTGGTGGCCGTCTCCGGTTGGCCAGCGTGACATCGTCCAGGTGACACAGACACGGACACTTGAACTTGGTTTCCGAAGCGGAACCGAAGGAACGGCGTCGGTCACCCTAGTGGCCGTAGAGGCCCAGATGATCACGGGCGACGAGAATATTGTGGACGTCGGCGCCGTGATTCAGTATCGGATCTCTGACCTCCGTAACTATCTGTTCGAGGTAGACGACCCGGGAGACCCCGACAGAGCCGTTGATAGCGGACGGCCGGACGGACGAACTCTGCGTGACGTGGCTGAGACATCGTTACGCCAGGTCGTTGGGGCCCGCACGATCGATGACGCATTGACCGAAGGTCGTGAGCAGATCCAGGAAGACACACGCCTCCAGATGCAGGGCATCCTCAACTCCTACAACGCTGGCATCACCATCATTTCCGTGCTGCTACAGAACGTGCTCGCACCGGAAGAGGTGAGAGACGCTTTTGAAGACGTTGTCGTCGCACAGGAGGAGAAAGAGCGCCTGAGAAACCTGGCCGACGCTTACGAGGCAGACCAGTTGCCGAGGGCACGGGGTGAAGCGGCCCGAATCGTTGAAACCGCAGAAGGTTTCAGACAGGGTCGTATAGCGCTGGCCCAGGGTGAGGCCGACGGGTTCAAAGAACTCCTGGAGGGTTATCTGAACTCCAAGGATGTCACCCGCCAGCGGTTGTACCTGGAGGCGATGGAAGAAATCCTTCCGGGCACCACGAAGTTTGTCGTGACCGGTGAGGTGGCGGACGGAGTTCTGCCGTTCTTGCCGTTGTCATCGACGGGCGGTACGAGCGTAGGGGGAGGGCAGTAAGATGCGTAAACTTGCAATTCCTCTCCTGATAGTCCTGATTATTGGCGGGGTCGTAGCCTCGCAAGCCCTTTACAAGGTCGATGAGACTCAGGTGGCCATCGTCACCCGTCTTGGAGAATTCCGAGAGTCGAAGACGACTCCCGGCCTGGGCATCAAGGTGCCGTTCATCGAGTCGGTGACCAAACTGGACAAGCGTTTGCTTCGTGTCGACGCACCACCGGCGTCGCTCCTCACTCTTGACAAGCGCACACTGGTGATCGATGCGTACGCTCGCTACCGCATCACCGATCCGCTGGTGTTTTTCCGGGCTCTTCGTACGGAATCCAACGCCGAGGCAAGAGTGGGAGACATCGTCAACTCAAGCCTTCGTCGTGAAGTAGCCCTGGATCTCCAGTCCGAGATCATCGACGAGACCCGTGAAGAGATCATGGCTCGTGTAACAGCTTCGTCAAAACTCCTGGACATCCAGCGAGCTGAGGCTGAAGCGCTCCCGGGTGGACTGAGAAATCCGGGGCTAACGATTGTCATCGCTGCACGGGCAGTGGGCGAAGGCGAAGAGCCCATCAGGGATCGAGTTCCGACACCTGACCAGTTGGAATCGATAATCAACAGCTCGGCGCCGCTCGATTTTGATCTTGGAGGCGAGAGTTTCCGGTACCGGGTTCCGTTGCGGGACCAGTTCGGTATCGAAATTTTCGACGTGCGTATCAAGCGCGCCGACTTCCCTGTTGGAGTTGCAAGCTCGGTGTTCGACCGGATGAGGGCTGAACGTGAGCGCATCGCTTCCGCTGAACGTGCGGAAGGCGCGCAGATCGACCTAGAGAAGCGTGCGGAAGTGGACCGGCAAGTCCAGATCATCACGCAGAGCGCACAGGGTAACTCCGCAAGGATCGTCGGTGAGGCTGAGGGAGAGGCGATTACGATCCTCTCCGAACAGCTCGGCAGAGATCCAGAGTTCTACGCGTTTACACGCTCTCTGGAGGCCTACAAGGATCTGCTGGAGGACGATGCGACGTTGATCTTGAACGTCGATAGCGACCTCTGGCGATACCTGGAATCGCCGCTCGTTCCGGCTGACCGTTAAAGGCGGCCAACCGGGCCGTCAGATAGATCAGAAGAACGCCGCCGGGTCTCTCGACCATGGCGGCGCTCTCGCGTTCTTTGTGCATCGGCCGTGCCTCTGGCGCGTCCGATATTCCTAAAGCAGGTTCTGAAGTCGGTCCCGGAGGATAAATCGGGCGATCGAAAGGATCACCGCCGCACTCAAGATGAACGCGATAAAAGTGATCGATAGCCCGAGAACGATGATACCGAAAGCCGTTCCCGCAGCAGGCGGATGCTCCGTGTTCGTCGTCGCCATCACCATCACCGACAGACCGACGGCCGCCGCTCCAAAAATATCGATCTGCAAATTGGACGCGCTGTTCGCTTCGCCGGACACCAGGTGCAGCAACCCCCAGAGTACCAACCCCACCAGCACGCTGACGACGTGGCCGCCGATCACCCTCTTGGGGGAAGACGCTATCGAGTGAGGCACGACGAACACGGTCGCCGTGGAGGAAGCGATGGTGACGACGATGATGCCGTCAGACACGCCCTGCTCAATCAACAAGATGGCGAGCAGAGCCAACGACGCCAGCGTCGCTTGAATTATGTATGGCCGGACGTGGCCCCTGATGTGGGACCTTTCGAACGCAGTCGGCGCATGTGGATGGTGAAGACGCATCGGATTGGAGTGCGCTTTCGTCCGGCGGCATCGCCCCGTAGCGGGCCCGGAAGAACAGCGCAGCGATCCTGAATATTAGAGACGCGTCCTCCAGAATTCCCGAAGAGACTCATGCGCGTTCCGATGAATTGTGAGCCCGAGAGCACCGGAGGAACTTAGCCCGGACGCTCCATGGGCCACTCCGGAATCCCGTCCTGCGGGACGTATCCGAGGACCTCGTTCGCGTGGTCAATGTCACGGTAACGGCCACGGTTGTTGGATACCGCGTAGAACAGATCGAAGCGAACCGAGTCCGCGGCAGCGACGCACTTTTCGACCATCTGAATCACGTCTCGATGGCTGCAGTAAACCGCCGCGTGCCGGGCGTCGAACGGCCAATCTTCTTTCACCACCCGGCCGATTCGGACGCAGATGACGGACATACCGTGCGCATCGGAGTAGTAACGGCCAAGGGCCTCCCCCCACAGCTTCGCGGCGCCGTAGATACCGTTCGGGCGCGCCGCGTCCTGCGGGGTGAGGATGGGCCGGGGAGTCGGGACATCATCCCAGCGCGCCTCCACCATCGCCTTGATCGGCTCATCGACCTCGTACTGCATCTGCGTCGCGCCTGAACTGCCGAAGATGAGACGTTTCACGCCGGCCCCCCGCGCCGCCTCAAACACGTTGTAAGCCCCTATCAGGTTCCCGGAAACTTGGCCGGAGAACTCAGGGCCCAGGTACGCGGCCATGTGGACGACCGTGTCTATCCCCTCAAACGCGGGACGGATGGCGTCCAGATCAGAGATGTCTGCTTGCACGCAATCCACGCCCTCAACGGCGCTCCTGTTCAGCGCCCGCACGTAATGATCTTGCGCCAGCGACCGGCCGACCATGCCGCCGATGAGTCCGCTCATCCCGGTGACGAGAATGCGTTTGCCGCCCTGGGCCATCAAAACTCTCCGATACTAATTGGGGATTCAAAGGCATTATTTGGCGAGACCGACCTGTGAGCAAGGCCACGCGCCCGGAGCGCGATTTGCCGTAACATCCCCTCAATACGCGATTACCGGGCATCAACTCACCTGTCGACCGGGAGAAAAACGAACATGGCTGACGGCAAGATCAAAGTAAGCCTTGTAAGCGGCAAGGACCGAACCAGCACCGTTCCGGAGGCCCTGTCTCTCATTGCAGATCAGGTCCAGATTCCGGACAAGCCGGTCCTGATAAAGCCCAATTTCGTCTCGACACGCAACCAGCTGTCCGCCACGCCCGTGGACGCCGTGCACTCAACGTTGGCCTTCTTGAAAAGTAAAGGCGTCAACAGCTTCACGATCGCCGCCGGCCCGGCCATAGGCAGCGCCGACGACGGTTTCGAAAACTACGGTTACTGGCCGCTGGCGGATGAGTTCAACGTCACCTGGCTTGATCTCAACACGGACGAGACGGTGAAGGTAGCCGCGTTTGATGACAAACTGAACGCCCAGTACCTGAACATGTCCCGCACGATGTCGGAGTCATACATCGTCTCCGTGACACGCACCAAGACGCACAATAATGTCGTGGTCACGCTGGGCCTGAAGAACATCCTGGTCGGAACGCTCGCCGGACGGACTGAGAAACAGAAGATCCACCAGGGCAGCAAGGCGATCAACCTGACGCTGGCCAAGATGGCGCAGCATGTCGCGCCCGATCTCACGGTTCTTGACGGCACCGAGGGCATGCAGGGCAACGGGCCCGTGGACGGCCATTCCATCGACTCACGAATAACCCTAGCGTCCGCCCACAACATCGCCGCCGATGTGATCGGCCTGCAGGCGATGGGATACCGGCTGAACCAGGTCGGCTACCTCCGCTACGCCATGGAACTGCGCGGACTCACCCTGGACGACATCGAGGTCGTGGGAGAGCCGATCGAAGACGTCAAGATCGACTTCAAATCGCACGACAACATCGCCAGCCAGCTCACCTGGCCGGTAGAAGGCGACTGGCGGCCCGTGTTCGATGCCGTCGGCGACTAACGGTGTAGTTAGGGTGTAAAACGCGAGAAACCCCCGCAGAAACGGGGGTTTCAATGCACGTTTAATCTACGAATGGAGCGGAAGACGAGATTCGAACTCGCGACCCTCACCTTGGCAAGGTGATGCTCTACCACTGAGCCACTTCCGCTCAATAATCCCGGAGACTGCTTAATCAGGTAACGGGACTATTCAAATGTATATCGCTTCGCGCGAGAGGGTCAAGGCGCAGTGCGCTCCCGTACCATGTCGGCATGTCTGAATCAGATCTCATACGCTTGGGAGTCATCGGTTTCGGCTCATGGGCGCTCAACGCCTACATCCCGGCCGTGGAACGAATTCCAGGCGCCGAAGCCGTCGCCGCGGCCGGTCGCAGCGATGCCACCCGGAAGGGTGCTCTCGCCGCGCTCGGGCCGGACGCTTTCGTAACTCCGGACTTCCGGGAACTTCTCGACCCGGACCGGGTCGACGCCGTGATGATCGCCGTGACGGAGGATCAGCACGCAGTCACCATCGGCGCGGCCCTGGATTCCGGGCTGCCCGTGTTCTACGAGCCGCCGCTCTCCGATAGGCCGGGACAGATTCCGGATGAGATCGAGCGCCTGTCATCGGCGGGCCAGATCACCCATGCCGATCTGGAGCTTTCATACCTTCCGGTGGCCGATCGCGCGGCAGCCCTGATAGCGGACGGGGCGATCGGCACACGGCATAGCGCTTCGGTGACGATGACTTCTGGATGGGGCCCGGTGCCCGGGTCCGAGGTCAGCCTCGCCCTGCAACTCATCCCCTGGTACCTCGATCCCTTGAGTCGTGTGCTCGGCAAACGGCCGTCGCGCGTGCTGGTGCAGGAAGGGTCCGGCGTGGAGGGCAGGATGCAGTCCCGGACGCTGGTTCAACTCGACTTCGATGGTGTCTGGGGCACGTTCGACGCCAACGTCCAATCGGTCGGCGAGCTCGGAGCATGGATCGCTGTTCACGGGAGCGACGGCGACCTTGAAGTGGATCTGTTTCGGGGCGAGCTGAAATACCGGTCAAGACAGAACCCGGACTGGCAGACCGAACGACATCCCGCCACACAACCACACGCGGCATGGCCCGGCATGCATGAGTCGATCGCTGCCTTCATATCGGCCCTGAGAACCGGCGGCGAGTCGCGCACCGGAGCCACCACGATGGCCGATCTACAGCTGACGGGACTGGCCGCCGAGGCGTCGATCGATTCCGGGTCATGGGCGGTTGTGGAGCGGCCAGAGTAACCGTACGGCTTGACTCCGCTCCGCCGGTCTGGCTTTATGCGCCGCACAGGCGTCAAACAAAACCAGACATACTGGGAGCACGGCCAGTGATCTACGACATGCGCACTTACGACATCGCCGTCGGGCAGGTACCGAAATACCTGGAAGCGGTCGATAAGGTCGGCCTGAAGGTCCGGGAAGACCACGGCATTAAGCTCGCCGGCTGGTACTACACGGACATCGGGACCCTGAATCGGGTCGTCCATATCTGGGCCTACGAGGACTACGCGCACTACGAGAAAGCGCGGGCGGCCTTCCGTAGCGATCCCCGCTGGGTTAACGAGTACCAGCCGATGACCAGGGGATTGATCCTCAAGCAGTCAACGCAAATGATGAACGCCGCCCCATTCTCACCGCAGCCCTGACCCCATGATGGAGGCAAGCTCCTGTCCCCTCTCCCGACTAGGGGAGAGGGGACAGGAGCTTGCCTTTCCGCGGAAGGATGAGGGGTGCGAGGGTGGATCGCAATCCGTCCCTGGGTCCACGCACGAGTTCCGGTCCTTCGAGAGCCTCAGGACACGGTCTCGACTCTCAAACCACGGTCAACGCCCTAGTACGCCACCACAACCTGTATCAACCGTAGTTCGGCGCCAGCGCCCGGTTTGCTACCTGACTCAACCGGTGCATCTACCAGTACGCGTTCACCCGTACCCGTCGCGCCAGATACCGGATATACGTCTCCGGATCTGGCACAACGAACCAATCCGGCAACAACGCATCCATCAGATCCCCGTTCGCCGGGTTGTTATGCGCATCCAAGAACGCGTCGCTCAGGCTCCACGGCAGGCCGCACATGAACACACCGCCTTGCCGTCACGCGCCCACAGCGCCCCCAATGGCTGTGGCGGCGGATAATCCAGCACATCGACATCGCCGCCGCTCGCCCGCACAACGTTCTCCAGTAACTCTCGTCACAGGTTCCCCACGGTCGGGGTCACCGAGTGCATCCTCGCATTCACGATCATGGGCACGAATGCAAAATGCGTCGCCCCACGAATCAAATCCCGTGCGAACCCGTCATACCCGAAAGGCCTTCGTCCCGTCACAGTCGCGGCACGATAGGCAGCTCTTGGATCGCCGTTCCCGTCGCATCCCGGACAGCGTTAGCGATGGCCGGTGCGATGGCGACGATGCCCGGTTCGCCCGCGCCCGAAGACGGCACATCATCACCGCCCGTGAACACCACCTCGATCTCCGGCGTATCCGCGATCCGCGGCACGCGGTAGCGAGCGAACCCGGCGTTCAGGACCCGGCCACCGTCAAACTCCACCGCCTCCCACAACGCTGTTCCCATGCCCATGATGATCGAGCCTTCAATCTGGTTGCGTGCGCCGTCTGGGTTCACCACAAGGCCGCAGTCGAACCCGACAACTACCCGCGTGACACGGGCTTCCCCGTTTTCGACCAGAACTTCAACGCACTGCGCCGTAAAGCTGCCGGCGTCGTATCCGATCGCCATCCCATAACCCACTCCCGGACGTTTTTGACGCGTCGCCCATCCGAAGGCTTCCGCCGCTGCGATGAGACATGGCCGAAGCCGGTCATGCGTCAGGTTGCGCAGTCGGAACTCCAGCGGGTCGAGCCCCAACCCGACAGCGATCTCGTCCATGTGGACCTCGCGGGCAAAGTGATTGGTCGCCCCGCCCAGAGATCGGTAAGACCCTGACTGCAATGGCGACTCCGAAGCAGCCACGCCGATCCGCACGTTATCCACGTCGTACAAAATGTCCGCTCCCCGCTTTCCGCGGAAAGCGTTCTCCCCGGCGTGGAAGGCCGCGTAATCCCACGCCATGATATTCCCGTCAGCATCCACGCCGCTCTTGATCTCAAACGTTGCCGCAGGCCGCACGGTGCTCCACGAAAACTCTTCCGCGCGGTTGTACGAGACGCGAACAGGCGCGTCCACGGCCTTCGCAAGTCGGGCCGCCTCGTACGACACGGTCGGCGTCTTCGTGCCGAAAGAACCGCCGATCTCGGCCGCGGTCACCCGAACCTGGCTGGTGTCCAATCCAAACATCTCGGCTAAGCTGTCCCGCTCGGCAAACGGTCCGCGATTAGCACTCCAGATGGTGAGGTGATCGCCATCCCAACGGGCCACTGAAGCACTCGGCTCCATCTGGGCGTTGGACACGTAAGGCACGTAATAAGTGTTCTCAAAAACCCGGTCCGCTGAACCAAACCCCGCACCAAGATCGCCGCCCTCTCGGAGCGCTGTCAGATCTTCCGCACGCTCCTTCAAGAGCGCCGGAATATTCCAGTCGGAAGCGGTGTCACGGCTCTCCTCCCATCTAGCGCGGATCGCCTCGACCGCGTACTCGGCCACGTCCTCACGCTCCGCCACCACCCCGACAAAATCACCGTCCTGAACGACCGAAACGACGCCGGAAACGCGCTCCGCACGCGTCGTATCTATCTGTCGTAACTTCGCCCCGTATGAAGGCGGCCGCAGAATCTTGCCGTACAGCATCCCGGAGACGACCACGTCCTGCGCGTACTTCGCCGCGCCGGTGACGCGCGAAACGGCGTCGATGCGCCGCGCCGGGCGGCCCATCAGCTGGAACTCCTCGACGGCCTTCACCTGCACGACATCCGGGATGTCCAGGGTCAGGGAGTTGCCGGACAGGAGATCGGCGTACCTCACCCCGGCAGAGCCGTCATCCGGTACGACCTGTCCGTCGCGTGTCTTGAGCGAACCGGCGCTCACTTCAAGCCGGGTGGCTGCAAGGTCGATCAATGCCCGGCGGGCTGTGGCGGCCGCGCGACGCAACTGGATGCCGACCGTGCGCGTTGAAGCGCTGCCCGTAGTGCCGCGATCCTGCGGCACGAGGTCCGTATCGCCAAGAACGATCTGTACCGAGTCGACGCCCACATCGAGCTCGTCAGCGATCTCCATAGCAAACCCGTTCCGAATGCCCTGGCCGTATTCGACCTTCCCGGAGAACGCCGAAACAACCCCGTCACTGTCGATCGTAAGCAGTGTTGCCGGGTCTCCTGGGGGCGTGCGAGGGTCCGGCTCGGGCGTCCAGCGTGGGGCCCCGACGACCTTTAGTGCGATATCCGGGTCTGCGTTCTGACGGCTCATGACGCACCGCCTTCGCTCTGAACCGGCTCACTGGAGGCTGACTTTACAGCCTTCAAGATGCGGACATATGCGCCACAACGGCAGATATGACCGCTCAGCGCGGAACGAATTTGTTCGTCGTCCGGAGCCGGGTTTCGATCCAGCAGGACGGTACTGCTCATGATGAAGCCGGGCGTGCAGTAGGCGCACTGGAACGCCGTGTGTTCAACGAACGCCTCCTGTACCGGATGCAGCGTGTCACCGTCCGCCAACCCTTCGATGGTCGTGATGTCGCGTCCACCGGCTGACGTCACGGGCGTGATGCAGGACCGCGTTGCCTCGCCATCGATCAACACCGTGCAGGCGCCGCAGTTGCCCTCGCCGCATCCGTACTTTGTGCCGGTCAGCCCCAGCTCATGCCGTAGCACGCTGAGCAGCGTGCGCTCGACGTCGACCGTCACCTCGTGCGATTCGTCGTTCACTTTCAGGTGCATTTGTCACGTCCCCTTCCGTAGAAAAGCGCATCATACGCGCCCGCCTGGAATACCGCGAATATCCCGAGAACTCTACGGCGCGAAGCGACAATTGTTACGATGCCGCTTCCGGTCCGGAGGGGCTGCAACTCAATCCGGGGGCATCTCGCCGTTCCGTTCTCCCAATCGGAAGAAGGCGCAGGATGAGGAGGGGCCGCCGGTAGGCGGTCGGTCCGCAAGCGCGTTGACGTACGAATCGGACCTTCGAGAGCCGAGGACTGATGTAGGGGCGTATGGTAATACGCCCATTTCTCCTTCAAGTTCCTGTCTATAAAAGGAGTACACCCACCCGTGAAATACCGACGACTCGGCAGCACCGGACTACTCGTCTCCGCTATCGGCCTCGGGGCCAACAACTTCGGCCAGATGAGCCCCAGTCAGGTCGCCGGCGGAAACCTGAGTTTCGAGACGACCACTGCGGTCCTGGATGCCTGTAGAAAGGCCGGGATCAACTTCATCGACACCTCGGACCTGTACTCAGAAGGACAGTCGGAAGAGTTCATCGGCCGTGCGATCAAGGGCTACCGGACCGAGGTGATCATCTCCTCCAAGGCTGGCATGAAATGGGCCGGTGGGGTGAACCGGGAAGGCCTAACGGCGTCTCACTTAAAACGCTCCATAGACGAAAGCCTGAAACGCCTGCAGACCGATTACATCGACCTGTATCAGATGCACATTCAGGACCCGTTGACGGGAATCGACGAGACGCTGCGGGCGCTGGACGACATCGTGACCTCGGGCAAGGTCCGATACGTCGGATGCTCCAACTTCCTGGCATGGGAGTTGGTTGAAGGGATTCAGATCGCGCGTCAGAGCGGCTGGCCGGAGTTCGCGACCGTGCAGTCGGCGTTCTCGATGCTAGAGCGTGAACCGGAGCACGAGCTGATCCACGCCGCTGCCAAGTATGGAACCGGAATCCTACCTTACTACCCGCTCGCCTCGGGCTTCCTCACAGGCAAGTACAAACGCGACACGGAGCTGCCGGAGGGCAGCCGGCTGGCCCGCCTGCAATGGACCGCCGATCAGTACGTCAACGATGCGAGTTTCGATCTGCTTGAAGCGCTGGAGATGTTCGCCGCCCAACGAGATCACACGATGGTCGAGCTCGCCTTCGCATGGCTGCTGGCCCATCCCGAGGTGTCGTCTGTAATAGCCGGTGCCACCCGTGTTGAACAGGTGGTGCAAAACGCCGCGACTATGGATTGGGAGCTGACAGCCGCCGACATGGCAGAACTAGAAGGTATCCTCCCGGACACCCCCGGCCCGGGGACCGGCAACCTCCCGAGACGCCGATCTCTTTAGAGAATGAGCAGCGTCCTGAAATCATCGCCTATACGAGCAAAATACCTGCGCGTAGATAGGCGCTCAGGCCAACGTGGGGCAACGCGAACTAGCCTCGTTGCCAAATACCTCTGCGGGGAGACGTATTCAGCCCAAAATCACCGGACTTTGTTGGCATGACTTACAAATACTATCCGTTCACAACCGCATAACCGCCTGACCTACCCCCTGACGCGGTACCGGTGATTATGTTAGTTCAGCCGCCTGTGAGAAGGCTGGCATGAATGCCCTCTTCTGGAGACGTCCAGTCGCTAAGTTCTTGATTGGTACCGTCTAAGAGGAGCAGGTCACGTCTGCTGCGATTCCTAGATCACGTGGAATAGCAGCAGGTGCTCCCTAAGGACGTCGATACCGAAATCGTTTTCCACGTCGCGAAGGACTGAGTGGATGTGGTTGGCGTCGTTCTGGCGGTTGTCGTACTCGATGACGAAGTCGCCGCTGTGTATCCGATAGTAGTGCTTCTGGCCATGGTCCATGCCGCCGGACCAGGCGAAGTGGAAATTCTCTACGCCATCTCCACGGAGCTGAGTGAAGACCTTTCCGACCCCCTTGTCCTCGAAGTCGCTTCGCACCTGGCTCGTGTACTCGGTGATCAGAGAGGTGAGCATCTCTTTCTGGGAGCCGCTCATCTGCCCGCCGCGGATGCCTTCCTCTTTGGGTATCAGCGCCTTGGAGCTGTTGTACGTGAGGATGTCGAAAGGGGCATCTTCAGCGATTACGGCTATCGAGCGCTGACTGGAATCGAGGGAGCTGGCAAGCTCCAGGGCCAGATCTTCCCGGCTGCCCAGGATGTTGCGACCAGCGTGCGGGAGGCCGGCCGGCACGATAGCGGGGTTGGAGCCGAAGAAGAACGGGGTCGTTGAGATGACCTCACCGCGATAGATGTGCATATGGATCGAGATGTGGTGGCCTTCTACACGCCATCCCCATGGGTCGCTTCCCATCGGGTCGCCAAACACGGTCCAGTAGTAGAGGTCAGGATCGCGGACGAACGACACGATGCCTTCTGATTTCTCGATTGATTCAAGGATCAATTCGTGGTCGATGATCTGGTGCGCTCTCGTGTTGGCGGCCTCGCTGAGCCCCGAGGACATGAGGGCGTACGCCAGGGAGCGCTGGTTCTCGTCCATATCGCGCAGCGGCAGGCCGTGCCGGTTCATCGGCGGGTAGTACCAGAAGACACGTTCGCCATCGTTGAAATGGAAGAGCGTCTTTGATTTCTGGTCCACCGAGAGGCTATCGACGAACTTGACGCATGCCGCTGCCATCTCTTTTACGGCCAGGGAGCCGCCGTTGTCGTCGTGATCGTGAGTGTGTCCGTTGTAATCATGGGTCGTCATGTCCGCACCTCCCGTGTTGTCGGAATGTTGTCTAAGCGGGGCGTCGGGATCGTATCGGTCTGCCTCTTGGGCTTCTTCTTGGGTTGCCGAGCGTGACGAATATATCCAGCCTGTCCTGACGAAGCAAACACGGCCTTTTGGTCCGGGGGCGTCAAGGTTGGCTGACGGCGTCTGTTGGAGCTATCCTCCATCAACCCCACATCACAAGTTGGAGGAAGCGTCCTATGCCCGCCCCATCTCACCGACCCCTGGATCCCGAAAATCCGGACATCCTGTACGGCTCCACCAGCTCCCTGTGGGACGCCCGTCACCCGATCGAGTGGGCGATCAAGAGGATTGCCGCGCTCGGTCTGCAAGGTATCGAGCCGTATGCAAAACAGATCGAGGACCACCGTGCGGACCCGCTGGCGCTCAAGGGAAAGTTCGATGAGTCGGGCGTGACGCTGATCGATGTCTCGAACGGGGCGCAGGGGCAGTCGACAAACTTTGTCGACCCGGAACAGACGCCGAAGACGATCGCCGACCATGTGGCCTTTGCCCGTGACTTCCTTCAGCCGTTCGGCTGCGATGTATGGAAGGTCAACATGGGCCCCCGACCGGCCGAGGGCACGACGGGTGACCAGCTGAAGAGGGTCGCCGACACGCTCAACGAGATCGGCCGCCAGACGATCGAAATGGGGATTCGCCTGGCGCCTCACCCGCACATCTGGGGCCCGGTGGAGCGCGAGCACGAGGTCCGGGCCCTGTTTGACCTGACCGACCTGAACTACGTGTGGTTCACCCCTGACACCGGGCAACTGGCCCTGGGCGGCAGTGATCCAGTACAGATCATGAGCGATTACTTTCCCCGCATCGCAGAAGTGCACCTGAAAGACACATACGCGAAATACATCCCTAGTAAGCAAACCCCGTCACGGGAACAGCACGCCGAAGCCAGCGTGTATCACAACCTGGGTGGTGGGGGCGTGGACTTCCCGGCCGTGATGAAGCTTTTACGAGACCGGCATTTCAAGGGTTGGGTCATGCTGGACATGGACGGGCCGCGAGAGGGCGACGATGGCTTCGACGCGATCGGCGGAGATCTCGACCTCGCCGTCGACGATTATCTGGCCCACAACATCAACTACCTGCGGGTGATCCTGGGCGTGAAGCTGCCACCCCTCAACTGAGTAACTCGTTGGTCTATCAGGCACAGAACCGGGGATGCGTCGTCCCGGGGAGGCGCCGGGCACCCGTCGATCATCCGTGGCGCATCAACGGCGGTGGACGCCGACGGTGGGGACGTCGCGTTCGGCGAATCGGGCGTGGCGGAACGGGCGTGGGTCTACAACGGGTTCGTCCCCGAGGACGAGGTCGGCTGCAAGTCGCCCTGCAGCGGGCCCGAGGGCGAAGCCGTGGCCAGAGAAGCCGGTGGCGATGAGGAGTCCGGTCGGGCCGCCAGTGACCGGCCCGATGATGGGAGCCTGGTCGGGCGTTGAGTCAATGTTCCCAGCCCAGGACGACTCCATGCCGACCTCTCCGAGATTCGGGAATACCCGATGGAAACGCCCAAGGGTCTCACGCACACCTTTCGCGTCCGCTGGCGGATCGATCTTTCGGCGGCGTTGCCAGAACTCACGGCGCGCCGACGACCCTGGCAGGCGCGCCGCCAGGTCTCCGAGGAGGTGTCGGCCGACGTGAATCCGCAGCCAGTGTCTGTTCCTCCAGGCCAGGGGCAAAAACCAGTGCATGTCACGGAAGAGGTCAAGGTCGACCTCGTAGATGGCCGCTTCTCCACCGGCCAGCACGAATCTGCCGGCGCGGTCCTGCCGAAACGTGAAGCCGTCGGCCCACGCGGTGACGGGAGTGATCGGATCCACCGGCGTTGTTCTGACGACCGTTGAACGGACGGAGCGTTGCGGGAAGCGGACGCCGAGCGGGCGCGTCAGGCGGCTCGACCAGGCCCCGGCGGCAACGACGACCCGGGGGGCGCGGATCAGCCCGCGCTCGGTGAGCACGCCGGTCACGGAACCACCGGCAGTGTCGATTCCTGTGACGGCGCAGTCGGTCACGATGCGCGCGCCGTGCCGTTCTGCGGCCCGAGCGAAAGCGGCGGTGACCAGGTCAGGATCGGCCTGACCATCCGTGGGAAGGTGGAGTGCGCCGGTCCAGGTTCCTTCCATCCAGGCCATCCCGGGCAACGTGTCAGCAACCTGATCGCGGGTCAGAACGGTCGTTTCAAGGCCGGCATCACGAGCGGTTCCCCGCCACTGTTCGAACTCCACCAGGTCGGCGTCGTCGAAGCCGAGACTCAGGTTGCCGCCCTGGATGAACCCCACGTCCGCCTCAAGGTCCGCGGACAACTCTTCCCACATCTTGACGGACGCTACCGCCAGCGGAATGAGGTGGGGGTAGCGGACTTGCTGGTGGACCCAGCCCCAGTTGCGGGTCGATTGCTCGTACCCGATCGGCCCCTTGTCGAGCAGCGTGACCGCCATGCCCCGGCGCGCCAGCTGGTAAGCAACGGCGGACCCGATGATCCCGCCGCCGATGACTAGGACGTCTGAAGAATCTTCGAGCGCTGACACGGCGGGAGGATAGCACCCTATTTGTCCGTTTGATTAACCGCTCGAAGCGGCCACAACGAAAGCTTCGGCGATTTCTGCGTTCGGACGCCGGAGCATTGTGGTATTCACATGGAGGAGAGGTATCGGCCAACTGTCGTTTGGCCAGCGAATCACGATCCCGAGGTCAAATAACTTCCCGACGAATCTGTCCGTATCGATCTCAGGGTCAATCACAAGTTCAAAAATGTTGGAGCCGTGGTCAAACTTGCGGACTGTGACGGCGGCCAGGTTATTGATGTCCGTGAACAACGATGTGGCCTTCTCAAAAGCCTCTCTGTAACGATTTTCGAATCCGTCCATCCCGTCCAGAGCGAGCCCGGCGATCAGGTAGGCGGAGGATAGGCCTCCCCCGAACGTGCGCCGGTCGTGAAACATACCTTCCATGAATTCACTGCTACCCGCCAGTACCGCGCCGAAAGGCGCCCCGAAGTACTTGTACATCGAGACGTAAACGCTGTCGAAAAGGTCCGCGTAGTCCCTTATGCCAATCCCTGTTGCGACCGACATCATGTAGAGCCTGGCTCCATCTAGATGCACCGGGATCGCCTGCTCAGCACACAGATGACTGATCGCCTGCATCTCGTCCCACGGGACCACCTGACCTGCCTGGCGCCTCACCGGACTTTCTATCGAAACAACCCCAACCGGGTTCAGCACACGGCCATCTACAGATTGATCCAGTGCGACCTGGAGCTCGTCCGCGATGAAATATGGCCTATCGGTGGCGAGCGGAATCACGTTCAACCCGCTCAGTCTTGCAAGCGTGTCTCCTTCGTCGTGATAGATGTGGCTTTGTTCTTGCAAAACCACTCTCGACTTGATTCCGCAATGACGGCGCAGGGCGAGGTGGTTCGCCAGTGTGCCGGTCGGCATCCAGATCGCGGCTTCCTTGCCGAGGTCACTGGCGACACGCTCTTCAAGCGCTTCGACCGTGCCGCCCAGTGAATAGCTGTCTGGCTGGAGACTGCCACTGGACACCAGGTCCACAAGACGATCCACGATTGCTTGCGAGGTCTGCGGTTCCCCATCACTCGTAAATACGATGGTATCAGGACCGGGTGTTCCTTGATTGCTCACAATTGGGCTTCACTTTATCCAGGCGCCGGGTCGTCCACTGCGAGGCCGAGTCTATCCCTCGTTTTCTAAATATGTCATATTTCCAAATACGGTCCAGCTATGACAGGCCACGCTCATGACGCCCGGTTCCGCCCGATATCACGAGATCGCTGACCGCCAGATAGAAACGGCGACTTGAATGTTTCCAACATCGGGGCCATCATGCGCTCCGTACTGGTCGATACCACTCCCCTCGGCGTCATCCGGGAAGGGAGTCATCTGACATTTATGAATTGAAAGCTAGAGGTTCAACGCACGTGAACGCTGTCAAAGATCTACTGAAATCTGGAAAGACCATCATCGGGACGGCCGGCTCCCCCCACCCTGAAGTAACGGCCGTACTGGCCGATGCCGGTTACGACTTCCTCCTCTTCGACACCCAGCACTCTCCGCACTACATGAAAGATCTGGCGCCCGGGATCCAGGCGACAAACGGCAAGAAGGCCGCGCCGTTCGCCCGGGTAGATTCCATTAGTTCCGAACAGATCCTCTTCGCGCTGGACGCCGGCGCCCGGGGCATCATCGTGCCCATGGTCAACACGAGGGCAGAAGCCGAATACATCGTCGAGTCCTGCAGGTACTACCCGGCCGGCAAGCGATCCAATGGTGGCGTGCGTGGCGAATGGGGCCAGGGCGACGACTACCAGGAGTACATGGATACCGTGAACCGGGACCTGGTAATCATCCCGATGATCGAGACCAACGAGGCGATTGGCAACATCGACGACATCCTGAGCGTCGACGGCATCGACGTCGCACTCATCGGCCCCTCAGACTACTCGATCGAACTCGGAGTTACTCTGGACTACACGTCTGCCGAGTACGAGGCAGGTCTGGACAGGCTCGCCGAGGCGGCCAAACGGAACAACGTGGTTCCGGGCATGTACTTTATCCCGCCGGGAATGGACCCGAACTGGTTTGTCGCCAAGGGTTTCAAGATGTTCACGATCCCGTGGGCCACGGCGGCTACAGAAGGTATTCAGAACACCCTGAACGGCATCAACCGGGACTAGCGTGTTCCACAATGGCGAATAACCGCTGTTTATGAACCAATTGAAGGCTCGCTGGATCAAACCAGCGGGCCTTCTTTGTAGAGTCGACAGTATGAAGATCGAATCTATCGAAATTTCAGTTTTTGAACTGCCGATGTATCCGGCGGTCACGAGTGTGGTCGAGTTTGGGTCGCCACCTGGAACCCGCTGGAAGCAGGCGTTTCCGAGCGGTGGCGATGTGCCGGTCCAGGTGATCAAGGTAGTCACCGACGAGGGCCTTGACGGTGTCTGCACCGTCGGCGACTGGCGCTATACGGAGCTCAACTGGCAGCAGATAGCGACGTTGCGCGAACTTGCCGTCGGCGAGGATCCGCTGGATCGAGACAGGCTGTGGTCGAAGTTGAGTGCTGCATCGCGGTTCTTGAACCCCGTCTGGTGGGGCGGGTTCGATAACTGCCTCTGGGACATCGCCGGCAAAACATCCGGGCTGCCGGTCGCTGAGCTGCTGGGCGGCACCAGGAAGAGCGCCACGGCCTACTACAACACCGCTGGAAGCACTGTGGACGAGTTGATCAGGGACGGCGAGAAAGGTCTTGCCGCCGGGTTCACGACACTAAAAGATCATCTGGCCTTTTCGTTTAAGCAAAACATCCGGGCGTTTGAATCGTTTAGGAACGCTTTCGGTAGCGACGTCGGGCTGATGCATGATGCGGTGCTCGCCAGCTACAACTTTGACGAGGCACTCCAGGTTGGCAAGGCGCTTGAATCCACCGATTTCATCTGGTTCGAGGAACCGATCGACGATCGCCTGCATAAACAGAACAAGAAGCTGTGTGAGTTGCTCGAAATACCTATCGCAGGGGCCGAGACGCTGATGCATGATCCGACGCTTGGAGAACTGTGGCTGAGGAGCGGCGCCGTGGATGTGCTCCGCGTCCACGCGCGTCACGGCGTTACCGCGCTGCAGCGGCTCGCTCACACAGCTTCCGAGCTTTGTGCGAATGTGGAGCCGAACGCCTACGGACCGTTGTTTGGTCTGGTTCACGCACATGTCGCCTGCGGGATCGAGAACGTCGACTGGTTTGAGACGGCTCCTCCTCCCAACGGAGCGTCTATGGGAGAGGCGATCGGACTGCTGAATCCGGTCGTCCCGAGTGGCGGTTCCGTCACCTACCCGGACGTGGCGGGATGGGGGGCGGAGTGGGACTGGAAGCGGTTTGAGAAGGAACGCGTGGCGGTTCTGTAGCGGGCGGTGTTTCGGGACTTGAACGGTCTCTGACCTGGCCAGGAATCCCGTGCCCATCGGCCCGCCGGGGCCCGTGTGCTAGTCTCTAGCTCGCTGCCGAGGGACTTCCCGAGAACTAACGCATGATCGGAAATCTGGCCGCACTGCGGCCCATTTCGCACATAGCGACGCGCATCCTTTTGATCGGGTTGTTTTCCAGGGGCCCGGTACAAGCTTTCCACATGGCTGACGACACCGATGGCTCGACTCACCTGACCGGCCCATTAGGTCCGACGGGCTAGTTCAGTACCGCGTCAGGGGGCAGGTCACGCGGACTTCCCACGGCTACACTTGCCGCTGGCTCCGCACTTTTCAACAACGTCTTCCCGTGAAAGGCCCGCTCCATGCCGTGGGATCCCGCTCAATATCTCAAGTTTGCCGATCACCGGTTGCGGCCTGCGATAGACCTTCTCAATCGGGTCGATCTTGAGTCGCCGGAGGTCGTTTACGACCTGGGCGCCGGGACGGGCAACATCACGGAGATGCTCGCCGAGCGCTGGCCGGGCGCCCGGGTCGTCGGCGTGGACAACTCCCCGGAGATGATGAAACGCGGGGAGGGAGTCGAAAACCTGGAGTGGCAGCAGGGTGATATCGGGAACTGGCGGCATGACCGGCCGGCGGATCTGATCTTCTCGAACGCCGCACTGCACTGGGTGGACGGCCATGCCGATCTATTTGCGGGACTGATGTCTGCGGTGGTGTCCGGTGGGTTGTTCGCCGTGCAAATGCCGCGCAACTTCGGCGCGCTCTCACACACGTCCATATCTGAAGCAGCTCTCGGCGGTCCGTGGCGATCGACGCTGGAGCCGTTGCTCCGGCCCGCCCCGGTGGAGCCGCCGCCTTATTACGTGCGAATCCTGTCCCCGATGTCTAGTTCGCTCGACGTCTGGGAGACCGAGTACACGCAAGTCCTCAGCGGCGACAACCCGGTGAAGGAGTGGACGAAGGGCACCTGGCTAATGCCTCTGCTAGCTGCGCTGGAAGAGCCGCAGCGGAGCGAGTTTGAATCGGCGTACGCGGAGCTTGTGGCAAAGGCGTACCCGCAGGAAGCCGACGGAACGACGCTGTTTCCCTTCAAGCGCATGTTCATAGTGGCGCGGAAGCGGTAGGCGTTCGCTCCGCTTTCACACCTATCGGCAACAACACCGTGGGGGCGGATTGGTATCCGCCGTGCACCCTCTCCCGGCGGGAGAGGGTTGGGGTGAGGGAGAAGTCGTGTGCCGCATGAAGGAGTTGTTTGTCGTAACACCCCACTAGCGCATCGGCCTTTTGGCGAAGGCCCCCCTCATCCTGCACCTTCTCCCGATTGGGAGAAGGGATCGTTAAAGCCGCTTGCTCCGCTTTCACACCACCGGCAACAACAGCGTAGGCAACCTCACTCGCCAGGGAGCTCCCCGGTGTCAACGCGCGGCAGGCTCCGGCCGATTCGCATAACGCGTCGGAATCGGATTGGGCGGTGGTGGTCCGGGCGGACGTTCGCCTCCGTTGGCCACAGTCTTCTCCGCGTGCTCCGCGGCGAGCTGGTCGCGAAGGTCGTAGAACACCTGTCCCAGGCGCGTCTCGTGGTAAAGCCAGGTCCACATACGTTCGCCGCCGGGCGCTGAGGAGCCGGGCTGTTCGTTGGCCGCCTCCATGTAGTAGGCCTTCAAGTCGTCGGCCATGTAGCGGATCGTTCTGGCGTTTTGCTCCGGCAGGCCCGGCGGCCAGTCCGGGTCCTCTCCCGACGCGACGTCGACCATGAAGGCCGCTATCTCCGGCATCGAATCAGCGGTTAATCCACTGAGGCCAAAGGTAGATCGCCCCATCCGGCGTACCGATTCCGCGTACCAGGGGGCCAGCGATCCGACCTCCTGCAGCAGCGACTGCTTGAGGGCCTCGGCCGGGGTGGATGTGGATTCCAGCGGAGGGAGTGGCAGGACGCAGCTCCATGCGGCGTCGCTTTCCTCCGTCACCGGCGAGTCGTGCGGGTAGTCTTCGATGACCGGACCTGACTCCTTTTCAAAAAGTCCGAGCAGCGACCGCAGCACGCCCAACTGGAATTCGGGGTTGTTGGGGGCGCCCAGCGGACGGCCCAGCTCGAACGGCACCCAGAGGGAGCGCGATGGGTTGATTTGCTCCGTGTGTTCACGGATCAGGCTGATGGCGGCCGTGGGCACGCCCTCGGCCTCGATGTGGTGCTGCAGCCCACCAACGGCGCGCGTGCAGTTCGGTCAGACGGGTATGAGGATCGCGGCCGTGACGCTGTCCTCTTTGAGCAGCTTTGCCACTTGCCCGGCGGTCTCATCCATGCGCGTCGGGTCTGTGGCACCCATGAACGAATAATGCCAGCTTGCGGCCGAGCCGATTTCGCCGTTCGCCTCCAGCTTCCTGAGAAGCTCTAACGGGAAGAGGACGTTGGGGTCTTGCTGGAAGCCGCTGCGGTCAAAATCGACGCTGACGTGGCTCATCGTTAGCTCTGAGTAATCAAGGTCGCCCGGAATAAGCCGATAGTCGTCGGCGCCGCCGGCGAACTTGGCGTCGCTTTCGCGGTGCAGCCCGGCGGTCGAGATGATCGCGACGCGGGCCTGTTTCAGGTCGGGGGCCTCGGCCCACGGCGATGGTCCGTAATCTGCGATGGGAAGGCTCAAAAGATGAGCAGCGTACTCGGTCGGCAGGTCTTTGAGTCTCACCATGGTTGTACCAGCGCCAAGACAGATAATTCGGCTGTGCTCATTAAGTCGATGCTTTCGTTATTTCGGTCCGTGCGGTCGCCCGTATGATGTCGCGCCGCCCGATGATAAGGATGCGTCACATGCTCCCGCCTGGCTCCAGCCCGAGGAAATAGCGGCCCGCCGTCTCAAAGTTGGCCACCCTGCCCTGGAACTGCTGCACTATTACGTGCATGTCCTGATAGCGGCGCTGCAACGGGTTGCTCTCGAAAATCGCGTCCGATCCTGACAACTCGTACGCCGCATCAACGATCTCGGTTGACTTCCTGATCGCATACGTCGAAGCCATCCTCACCTCCACCCTTTCATCCATCACTACTTCCCGGCGTTCACAAGCTGAAATCCACAGTGCGGCGGCGGTGTTTCGTAGATAAGCGTCGGCGGCCCGGAGGATCGCCTCGTTTTCTCCGATCTGAAGGTGCACCGTTGACCGGTCGACAAGCGCTCCCGCAATTCCATGCGAGGTCTTTCGGCTGACAAGCTCCATCGCACCGTCCAGGCAGGCCCTTGCCAGGGCGAGCGAGATCGTGGCGAACCCGATCGAAAAATAAGGGACCTTGGGGACCACGTAGATCGGGCCATCTTCCCTGGGTGTGGCGGATTCCAGATACGTGTGGGCTTCCGGCACGAACAAGTCATCGATGTCGAAACTCAAGCTGGCGGTGCCGCGCAACCCATTGACCTGCCACCGATCCTCCATCGTGACGTCGCCCTTCGGCACCAGGAAGGTGCGCACCTCACCCGGCCGGCCTTCGACCGGCCCGCGTGCAGCAAGCCAGGTGGCGTGGCTGCTCCCGCTGCTGAAATCCCAGTGGCCCGTCAGCCGGTAACCACGATCCGCCGGGACGCCCAACGTGTCCCGGGACGGCGGTCCGTTTGTCACGACGCCGTGTTTGTCGCCCCATATCTCCTGAGCGGTTTCGAGCGGCATACGGGCGGAGTCTGTGGCGAAGATGTTGTTCTGGTTGACGCACCAGGCGACGCTGGCGTCCGCCCCGGCGAATATGCGGACGATCTCCATGAACGACGGGTGGTCGATCTCTCCGCCGCCGAGCGATTTCGGGACCAGGAGCCGGAAGACCCCGGCGTCAGCCATCTCATCGGCGAGATCGGTGGGGATGCGCCGCCCTTCGTTGATCTCGGCGGTACGCCAGGCGACCTTTTCGGCGAACCCCCGGGCGATGTCTATGTACTCGGTCGAATCAGGAGTCTTCATCGACGAAGAGTAACAAGTAAGTGAAGGCCAATGCGATGGGGTCTTACGCCCGGCGAAAGATCGACCACCGCGTCTATTGCGGCAGGAACGCCAGGTAGTCCGTTCCTGCGGCCACGTCAGACATCAGCATCCCGCCGATCAAGACGCTGGAAACCCCCGACACGACCGCCACCCACCGGTTGACGTTTTCGAACCTGACACTGAAAGCCAGCGGCACGCTGAATATCAGCGTGATCGCCATCATCGAAACGATCGTCCCCAGCCCGAACAGCAGCAGGTAGGCGACGCCAGCGCCTACCGATGACGCCTCTGGCAAAAGCAAGAGCATCACGGCTGCACTGCCGGCCAGTCCGTGGACGATCCCTACTGCGTACGATTTCGGCCGAAACCAGCTTGTGAGGGAGCGGTTTCTATGGTGCGGAGTCGCCGAAGCGTGGTGCGAGGTTGCTGTCTCGTCGTGGGAGTGGACGTGGACGTGTGGGCTTTCGCCGCCGAGGTGCTGGTGAAGGTGCAACTGCCCGCGTCTCAAACGCCAAAGAACCTGCACGCCGAGGAACACCAGCATCACGGCCACCCCAAACTCGAAAAAGGGAGCAACCTGCTCATACGCGGACAGGACCGCGCCCCGCAACAACAGGATCACCGTGCCGACAAGTAACAGGGGCGTCGAGTGGCCCAATCCCCACGAGGCGCCTATCCACGCGCTGCGCAGCGCCTTGCCCTCAGCGGCGACGATCGTCGAGACGGCGACGACGTGGTCGGCGTCCGTAGCGTGGCGAAGGCCGAGCACGAGGCCCAAGAATATCGCCGCTATAAATCCGCCGTCAGCCAGGTCCAATTGGTGATCCTTGTCGGTTACACCGGGACCGCCAGTTGGCGCGCGCTCCGGCCGATGTGAATCAAATCAGGAACGCAACTGTAACCGCAACAAGCGTCGCTGTCACATCTGCCCCCGCGCCCGTGATCCACCGGCAGAGTAGTACTATGCTTCGACACACGGTCGAGACCCGAATAAGGAGGCCTCCCATGACTCTTCGAGACTACTCATGCGACAAATGTCAGGCGAAGACATACCAGTCCGGCGAACTACGGACGACCGGATCCGGGTTGTCCAGGTTCTTGAATCTCCAGAATCAGAAGTACGCGACCGTGGCGTGCACGGAATGTGGATTCACGGAGCTGTACAGAGTCGACGGCGGCGGCAAGTTCGCCAGCGCCCTCGACATCTTCACGAACTGAACACTTCAATCAGGTGATGCAGCGGGCCGGGCTTCGCGATCGCACGGGCCCGTTCTTTCAGCAGTGATGCCGTGGGAAGGGGTGAAGGTGCCGCCGCCGCCGTGGCCGCGTCCGTCTCTAATGTGGTTGAATCGGAGCCGCCGCAAGGCAGCAGGGAGTCGACTTGAAACATGCATTGATGGTCGTGGGCGGATGGGCCGGGCATACCCCGGAAGCCAGCGCCGACGTATTTGCGCCGCTGCTTGAGGAGGCCGGATTTGAGGTCAGACGGGAGCATTCGCTAGACGCCTATCTGGACAGCGCCCTGCTCGATTCACTGGACCTGATCATCCCCATCTGGACGCAGGACGAGATATCGCCCGGGCAGTTGGAGAACCTCCAGTCGGCTATCCACTCCGGTGTGGGCATGGCCGGGTGGCACGGCTGCATGGCGGACTCGTTTCGCCACAGCCCGCCCTATCAGTTTATGGTCGGCGGCCAGTGGGTGGCACACCCGGGCGGGATCATCGATTACGAGGTCAATATCACCGATCACGACGACCCGATCACGCAGGGGTTGGGCGACTTCAAGGTCCACTCCGAGCAGTACTACATGCATGTGGATCCCTCGAACGAGGTGCTCGCAACCACGACCTTCAGCGGCGATCATGCCGGTGCCTATTGGATCAAGGACGTTGTGATGCCGGTGTACTGGAAGCGGGATTGGGGCGAGGGACGGATTTTTTACAGTTCCGTCGGCCACCAGGCATCGGATTTTGAGGTCTCAGAGGCGCGCGAGATCATGCGGCGAGGAATGCTGTGGGCGGCCCGATGAGCAAGGCAAGGGTAGGCGTGATCGGCTGCGGGACGATCAGCGGCATCTACTTCCAGAACATGACGAAGCTGAGTTCGATAGAGGTCGTGGCGTGCGCCGATCTGGTCCCGGAGCGGGCGGCTGCGGTGCAGGCGCGGTACCCGGGTGTTCGGGCGACGACCGCGGAGGAACTGCTTGCCGATCCCTCGATCGACATCGCGGTCAACCTGACCCAGCCCGGCTCTCACTATGGTGTCATGAAGGCGGGGATCCTGTCCGGCAAGCATGTGTACGGCGAGAAGCCGCTCTGTGCGACCTCCGAGCAGGCGGCCGAGTTGCTGTCGCTCGCCGATGAGGCGGGGCTGCGGGTTGGGGGCGCGCCGGACACGTTCCTCGGCGCGGGCATCCAGACCTGTCGTCAGCTCATCGATGACGGTGTGATCGGGGCACCGGTGGCGGCGACGGCTTTTATGACTAACCACGGCCACGAGTCGTGGCACCCCGATCCCGCGTTTTACTACAAGACGGGCGCCGGGCCGATGCTGGATATGGGGCCCTATTACCTGACGGCGCTTGTGAACCTGATGGGACCGGCGGTATCGGTCTCGGGTTCTGCCGCCATCACGTTTCCTGAGCGCACGATCACAAGCAATCCGCTCAGCGGAACGAAGATCGCAGTTGAGGTGGCGACGCACGTGGCGGGCACCGTGAACTTCGCCAACGGCGCTATCGCCACGGTCGTGACGACGTTTGACGTATGGGCGGCCAACCTGCCGCGTGTCGAGATCTACGGAACAGAGGGCTCGCTGTCTGTGCCCGACCCCAACACATATGACGGCCCGATCCGGGTCTGGATCCAGAGTTCTGGGGAGTGGGTGGACGTTCCGGTTACAAAACCTTTCTCTGAGAACTCCCGCGGGCTGGGTGTTGCGGACATGGCTCACGGTATTGCCAACGATCAACCCCACAGCGCGAACGGCGGAGTCGCCGCACACGTTCTGGAGATCATGCAAGCGTTCGGCTGCAGTTCCGACTCAGGCACCCGGATCGACCTGGCAACTACGTGCGAGCGCCCGGTGACCCTCTCTCTACCTGGATAGTTGGCCTGGCCGGAGTTCTAACTGGCCCACGTTCCCGCGCTCGCGCAGAGGCGAGAACGATTTGTGGTGAGTGCTCGTCGTTTACACCATCTCGCGAGAGTCGCCAGCCGGTTAGAACGGATGTCATCCAGTGCTGGCGCATACAGGGAGGCGGTGCTGGAGATGAACTCCAACGGGCCCATGTCGAAGCCGACCGGTTCGGTCCGGTATAGGCCCAGCGTGGCGACAACCTGTCCATGCAGGAAGATCGGCACTGTGACAGCCGATTTCAGTCCTGAAGACGAGTAGTCGGCCGCTACGCCAGGTAGATTCTGGATCCGGGCGATGACCACCCGGCGCAACACTATCGATTCCCCGATGGTGCGGTCGAACTCCAGAGACAGTGACTGGCTAGCAACGCGCTGCCCACAGTGACGAGCCGGGCCTGGATTCCCTGAGATCTCGATATCTGGTCCCCAAATTTGATGTTTCCCGTCAGGCGTGGCACGCGGGTGCCGGCACCGAAATTAGCGTAATTCGGCCCGGAGTGATCACACTGCACTTTCGGTGCTGGATCGGCACGTTTCCGGTGACGAAGAGTGCTCCGAACCCTCATCAATCCGAGCCCGGAGGCTCCCATAGCTCGATCTTGTTCTCTTCCGGGTCGTAAGCCTAGTCGAACCGCCCGTACTAGGAGTCCTCGTGCTTTGGATCGATCTTGACGCCACTCGCAACAAATTGCTCCAGCATGCCGTCCAGATCGTCGATCCGGAAGTTCAGCATGAACGCCTGATCCATCCGGTCGAAACAGTCGGTGTCCGCCGGGAACGGAGCGAACATCGTAGGCCCGGCTTCCTGCTCGCAGACGCCGTGTTCGCTGCCCCGGCTCACTCCCAGTTTTTCCTCGTACCGAAGGGCGAGCCGCTCCGGATCATTTGTCCGGAAGAATACTCCGCCGATCCCCGAGACTTTGAATCTTGGCCCCTCGTTGACCATAGATAACCTCCCGACTTGTTCACCAGTTGGTGTGTGAGCCATCTCGTCGATGTAAGTGCGGTGGTTCCCAGAACTTGAGCGGCTCGTTCAGCTTGCTCTCGTCTACCTCAACCCCCAGGCCCGGACCGTCTGGCACGGCGTAACCATTGCCCTCAAACAGAATCTGCTCCGGGAAGATCTCGTCGTTCGGGTTCTCCGCCCGCTCCATGTTGACCTCAAGCCACGAGAAGTTAGGGACGGCCGCCCCAAGGTGCACGGAGGCCGCCGTACATACCGGCCCGAGCGGGTTGTGCGGCATGAGGTCTATGTAGTGGATTTCCGCCCAGCCGGCGACCTTCATCGACTCTGTAAACCCACCCACGTTACATATATCTACCCGGGCGAAGTTTGTGATCCCGCGCTCAATGTAGGGCAGAAACTGCCATTTGGAGGCGAACTCTTCTCCGATGGCGAACGGGATATCTGTCAGCGCCCGTAGTTGCTCGTACGCCTCCGGTGTTTCGTCCCTGATCGGCTCTTCGATGAAGTCCAGGGTGTGGCTCGGCATCATCTGGCAGAACGACGCGGCTTCGGCGACGTTGAGCCTGTGGTGGTAGTCGATGCCGATGACGGCGTGGTTGCCGAGCGCCTCGCGCGTTTTGACGAGCCACTCGGCCGAGTTGGCCATCGACTCACGCGGCTCGAACAGCCCGTCGGTGTCGATGCCCATCGTGTCGTACGACATGCGGAAGGCAGTGATGCCGCGCGCCATGAAATCTCTGGCCTCGGCAATCATCTCCGGCCCGTACGGTGTCCGCGTCGTTGCGAAGACGGGGATCTGTTCGCGGTTCTTTCCGCCGAGCAGTTCGTAGACGGGCACGCCGAGGTTTTTGCCGACGATGTCGTGCAGTGCGATATCGATCGCGGAGATTGCGGCGGTCAGGGTGCGGCCGCCCTCAAAATATTGGCTGCGGTACATCTCCTGCCAGAGCGCCCCGCGGCGCATAGGGTCCTTCCCGATCAGCCACTCCCGGTAGTGCTCGACGACCCCCTTCACGCCGAGCTCCCGACCGGAAAAACCGGACTCCCCCCACCCGTATATACCCTCGTCGGTTTCG
The DNA here is from genome assembly GCA_002730555.1 of Chloroflexota bacterium. Classification (GTDB taxonomy): domain Bacteria; phylum Chloroflexota; class Dehalococcoidia; order Lucifugimonadales; family Lucifugimonadaceae. The sequence continues at coordinate 47,057 of PCAM01000037.1, read as the reverse complement.
ACCTTGACGAGCATCTGGTTCCGATGCCCGACCCACACTGCGTACGGCTTAACGTCAGTGATTTTCATGTGCTCGACGGCCCCTGGTTCCTGTCTTGGTGTGTTTGATAGGCGGCAGATAGAGATGCTAACCCGGCGCGTGGTTGCGTTGTGCCTGTTGGCTGATTCCCCGCGACACCATAGAGGCGGATTGGTATCGGCCCGCGCCCGTCCTTCGAGAACCTCAGGAAACGGGAGCGATGGAATGCGGACTCCAGATGACAGATGTGCTGCCATTGCAGCTGTAGGGGCGTATGGCAATACGCCCGCGGGCGGATATTAATCAGCGCCTGCCACTGTTTTGCGGAAAACGCCCACGACCTGGGCGGCGCCGTTATTTCAGAGTCAGGTCCGCTACCGCTTTCTCGTTCAGCTCGATGCCAAGTCCTGGCCTGTCGCTCAGTATCATGTGGCCGTTCTTCGGGATCACGACATCGCCGTACAGGTTGGCCACGTCGTCCAGCGGTCCCGAGAACTCGGTGGAGAACTCATGCGGGCGGGTGGCATTCTGGACGGTGGAGTACACGTGCAGCGAGGCCATGCTGTTGATGCCGGCCTGCGGGCTGTGCGGCATGACCGGCTTTCCCAGGGTGGTCGCCATGTCAAAGATCCGCTTTACCTCTGATGGACCGCCCGCGCTCAGGATGTCCGGCTGCAGGATGTCGGGGTCGCCAAGCAGGATCAGGCTCTGGAACCACCACCTGAAGGCGTCTTGCTCGCCCGCCGCAACCGCAACGTCCAGTGCTTCCGATATCTGCTTCAGGCCGGGCAGGTCCCAGTTGGGAATCGGTTCTTCAAAGTGGTCGATGCCGAGTTCTTCAAAGCGCCGTCCCTGCTGGATCGCGGTCGAGACCGAGTAGCCGTTGTTGGCGTCGAATCCGAGGTAGTTTCCGTCCGAGAGGAACTCCCGGACCAACCTGAACATCTGGTAATCCTTCTCGGGATTCGCGTCCTGTCGCCAGCCCTTCCAGTCCATGCGAATTTTGAAGGCCCGGAAGTTCATGTCCCAGCCTTTTTTCACCAGATCCAGCATCTCTTCGGGCTGCATCCGCCAGCCAGAGCCGGTGGACCAGTAGAGCTCGATGTTCGTCCGGGCGGCGCCTCCCATGAGGGTGTAGACCGGTAGGCTGGCCTCTTTGCCGAGCAGGTCCCAGAGAGCCACGTCGATGACGCCGACGACGTTCGCCGGCAGCTTGAAGAGCCGGTCGTCCTTGCCGAGCGCCAGAGTCTCCCAGTGGCGATCGATTTGTAGCGGGTCTTCGCCGATGAGGACCGGCTTGATGATGCTTTCGAGATAGGCCTCAAACACCTCCCCGTTCCTGCCCGGAACGCCCGGGTTGCGGCCCGGAGCCTCCGCCCAGCCCTCGACCCCGGCGTCTGTCTGGACGCGAAGGAGGCCTTTGCCGGTTGTTAGAGAAGTGACGGTGATGTCGGTGATTTTCATTGGAGTTCCTCGATGTGGTGGCTGCCGGAGACTCTAACCCATCCGGTGGCGATTTCACGGCCGTTTCGGGCGATCGCTCAGAAAGTCGCCATACCAAAGTCGCCGTTAACTCGCGAAAGTTCGCTGTATGATCCGCCGCATCGCGCCCACCTGTCGTTCGGCGCGACCCCCGGCATCAAGATCAGGAGGGTACGTTGAAGGTAACCGGATTCGATACGAAGGTCATTCAGAACGTTGAACCGTTCATCGGTGGCCGCTGGTGGTTGTTCATCGAACTCTTTACGGATGAGGGCATAACAGGCCTCGGTGAGCGAATCACCGGCGGCGCTTACTCCAACAGCATCGATGATATGCAGACCCAGGTTCACCTGATCAAGGAACTTGTCGAGCAGTACGTGATCAGCGAAGACCCGTTTAACGGCGAGCGAATCTGGGACCGGATGTACGCCAGCCGACACGACTTCCGCCACCCGAGCCTTTACGCCACCCCGGTAATCAGCGGCATCGACATGGCCCTCTGGGACATCCGCGGCAAGGCGACCAACCAGCCGGTCTACAACCTGCTCGGCGGGAAGTACCACGAGAAGCTGCGCGCCTATGCCTATATGCCCGGGATGAGGGAGATCCAGGCCGACCCGGCGCTGGCCGGAGCGGCGGCGGTGAAGCTGCTTGAGGAGGGCAACTCGGCCTGCAAGTTGGACCCCTTTATGCCCATGTACCCGATTCCACGGGACATCACGCTCAAGGAGATCAAGAATGCCGAGAAGATTTTCCAGGTCATCCGGGACGCCGTCGGCGACGATCTTGAGGTGGGCATCGGGACCCACGGGCAGCTTTCGACCTTCAGCGCCATCCGCGTGGCGGATATCCTTGAACCGTACCACCCGTACTGGTTCGAAGAGCCCGTCCCGCCGGAGAACATTGAGGAGATGGCCCGGGTCGCCGCTCACACGAGTATCCCGATCGCGACCGGCGAGCGGTTGGTGACGAAGTACGAGTTCTCCAGCTTGCTTGAGAAGGGCGCGGCCTCGATCATCCAACTGGACGTGGGCCAGTGCGGCGGGATCACGGAGTCGAAGAAGATCGCCGCCATCGCGGAGGCACACTACGCCATGATCGCTCCGCACATGTACTGCGGGCCGATCGCGTCGTCCGCTGCGATCCAGATCGACACCTGCTCGCCGAATTTCCTAATCCAGGAGGCCAACCAGGGGCCGCTGCACAAGACGATCTTCAAGGAGCCGCTGGTGCTGGATAACGGGCTCATCATCCCGCCGACCGGGCCGGGTCTAGGGATCGAGTTTGATGAGGCCGTCCTGAAAGCGCACTTGGTCGAATGACACCCTGGCAGATGGGCTCATTTTTGGTAAATCAGCCTGTCAGTGTCGAATTTGCCCGGCGACGCCTATGTAACGGAATGGCTATCAAATAATCGTGCCACTGGCACCGGGAGAAGCGGATTGGCAGACAAACTGCGCGTCGGGGTCATCGGCTGCGGCGAGATGACCATCAACCACGGCATGGGCTACATGCACTCGGGGGCGTACGAGATCGTCGCCATCTCCGATCTGAGCGATCAGGCGATGAAAGACTACGACGAGGAGTTCGCCGAGTGGGATGATTACAAGGCGGAGCACTTCGCCGACGCCGCCGAGATGCTTGAGAGGTCTGAACTGGACGTCGTTTCGGTGGGCGTCTGGGACATCGGGCACAGCGTCATGACGCGGCTCGCAGCGTCTTCGGGGATCAAGGCGGTGCTGTGCGAAAAGCCGATGGCCGACACGCTGGGCGCCGCCGCAGACATGATCCTGGTTTGCCGCCGCAATAACGTGAAACTTGCGATCGGCCACCAACGCAGGTGGCTGCCGGCGTACACGCTGGCGAAGGACCTGATCACCGACGGCGAGATCGGCCATGTGAGCTTCATCAAGATGTACGCCCGGGACGGTCTGCCCAACTACTCGTCACACCAGTCGGACCTGTTCCGGTACCTGCTCGGCGACGCCGAGTGCACCTGGGCCATGGGCAACGTGGAACGTGAGACAGACCGCTGGGCGCGCGCAATCCCGATCGAGGACAAGGCGCTGGCTGTTTTTGGATTTGAGACCGGGGCCGAGGCGATGATCCTTTCCGGGCTGACGCCGAAGCACGGCTGGGGCGCGGAGATCTTCGGCAGCGAGGGCATGATCGACCTCACGCTGGAGGATCTGCGGATCATGAACAACACTACCGGCGGCTGGGACCATCGAGTGCCGGCCGGCAAGCACGCCATGCCTGGGGATGACAACTTTGAGGTGATTGAGGGCAGTATCGAGCAGGCGCACGCGTTCGCCTCATGGGTGAACGGCGATGCTATCGAGGGGTACCGATCGACCGGCGAGAGCGGGTACAAGGCGCTGGAGATGGTGCACGGGGTTTACGAATCGGCACGAACCCACACGCAGGTTCAGTTTCCGGTGAAGACGCTGGTGCACCCGCTTGGGGTGATGATCGACGACGGCCATCTGCCGGTCCGCTATCCGGGAAGGTTTGATATCAGGAACCGGACGCTGCGTGGCGATAACGTGACGCTTGATACGGAGAACGCTTGAGCGGCGGTGCTCCCAGCGGGAGAGGCCCAGGTGCATGAAGGGTGAGGGAGAACGTGAGAATTTACCGGAACATGTTTGGTTCGCTGGATGCTCAGTTGGAGAAGGTCCCTCGGCTACGCTCGGGATGACGGTAGAGTCTTCTGGGCATCGTAGGGGCGTATGGCAATACACCCTCACCGCTTCATCGCATAACAACGGATACGCCTACTGGAGAATATGAATGGCCGAAAAGCTGAAGGTGCTGGTTACGGGACTCAGCGGAGTGGTTGGCAGGGCGATGCGCCCGGCGCTTGAGGAGCGTTATGTTGTCAGCTCGTTGTCACGTAACGGCGTGGACGATATGCCGGAGGAGCGCAACTTCAAAGGCAATGTCGCTGACATGGCGTCCCTGCGTCCGGCTTTTGGGGGCGTTGATGTGATCGTGAACCTGGCCGCATCCGGTGGACGGAGCGACCCCGAAGGTATGAGCGGCAGCTGGGAGACGATGTTGAAGTACAACATCATCGGCTGCTACAACGTGCTTGAGGTCGCCAGACAAGCCGGCGTCTCCCGTGTGATCCTGGCGAGTTCCGGCGCCACGGCGAATGGGTACGAGTGGGAAGAGCCGTACAAAACACTCGTCTCCGAAGACGATCTCCCGCTGCCTGAATCGTGGGAGATGGTGAACGAGGCGTCCGAGCCGAAACCGATACACATGTACGGCGTGACCAAGCTCTTTGGCGAAGACCTGGGGCGGCTGTACGCGGCGACCACCGATCTATCGGTCATCAACCTCAGGATCAGCGCCACGGGGCCGATAGATGCGCCCCAACCCGGGCGTGGCATGGCGAACTGGCAGAGCCATCGCGACCTGCAGCAGCTGACGATCAAGATCATCGAAGCGCCGGTCGATCTCAAGTTCGACATCTTCTGGGCAACTTCCGACAACAAGAGGCTATTCAGGGACAACGCCCATGCGAAGGAAGTGCTCGGGTACGCACCGCAGGATGGAGCTGGTTAAGCAGACGGTTTTACTTCTGCCATCCTGAACTCGATTCAAGATCGAACCCTACTGCGACAGCCCGGTCGTTTAAGCTCGACCGCATGTGGACTTCAACCTGTGGCGCCGGTCATTGAGCGGTTCAATTCTTGGCATGTGCGAATTCTCTGCTCCCTACAGGGCTTCCGTATGGCCCCACACGACGCCGAAAACCGTTGCGCCAAGTTCGGTCTTGACCGTGTGCTCTGCACCGTTCGGCCTGTAGCTCATGTTGCCGGGCGTGATCACACCGCCCTCGTCTGCGCTCGCCCCCTCGATCACGAAGATGAGCTCGTCGCCGTGATGGCGATGTAACGGAATTCCAGCGCCGGACGGGAAGCGGTTGACCGCCGCCGCCCAACCTGCGACCTCGTTTGCGACGATCGGTTTGGTGAACGTGCCCCTCGGCGTCGCATTCCAGGGCTGATCTTCAGGCACAAAGATTTGCGACCCCGGTGCGTCACCTATCTCGGTGGCCGACTCGTTGCCGCCCTGGATGATGGCGAGCGCTATCGCGCCGTTGGGGCTCGAGTTGGAGTGGACGCAGCCGTCTGGCCGATAGGCGATGTTGCCCGGCCTGAGCGTCCCGGACTCGTCGACCAGTGAGCCCTCGATCAGGTAGATAAGTTCGTGGCCAACGTGCCTGTGGAGAGGCATGCCTGCGCCCGGTTCAAACTCGACGATGTGCGCTTTTCGGTCAGTTGCCTTGTCCTCCCAGAGCGGCCTGGTGCGCATCCCCGGGCCGCCCTCAACCCACGGAATCTGGTTGACGTGGATCGGTCGAGATCGGATAGGTTCCTGAGATGTCGTCAAGGTCGAGTCTCCCCTGAGGCCCCGGTGATGGAGCCGGACACGTGTTGAATTAGTCAGCCTGCGGGCCGCAAGTTATCACAGGGCCAACGCCGGGTGGGTGTTGGGGCCGGCGCCTCCGGAGCGGTAGATGCGGATTCAAGAACCTCGAGATTCCTTAACATTCCGGGCGTTTGATGACGCGTATGTTCCGTCTCTATCGTGTCCGGGCGTGCGTCGATCAGGTTCGGAGCGACGAGGGTCGATCTTTTCGCCAACTGCGGCGAACTCACGGAGTGCGCGATTGCGGCGCTCGGAGCGGATCACTCGGGTTCAGGCGAACCGACAAACCCCGCGCCGGAAGATTTCCAGACCATCGTCGAGGCCTGTGGCATCGACCAACTCTTCCAGGGATTTGAGGGTGGAGCGTTCTTCGGCGGAGACGGGGCAGGCGGTGATTTCGGCGGCGGGTTCTTCCGCAGGGATGGCGGCCTGGCGCCGGAGTAAGACCACGCCGCTCGACCAGAGATCGGGGCGACTTACTTCACGCAGGAAGGTTCTCTTTGCGTCCCCACTCCACGGTTAGAACCGTCGCCCCGGTGTCGGTCTCGAAGGTGTGTTCGGTGCCGTAGGGCATGTACGCCATGTTGCCGGGGGTGATGGTGCCGGATTCGTCCTTGCTTTCGCCCTCGATCACGAAAACGAGTTCGTCGCCGGCGTGGCGGTGGCGCTGGGCGGCGACGCCCTCTGGATATCGCTTGATTCCCACGGTCCAGTTTGCGCTCTCGTCCGATACGATTTGCTTGGAGCGAATGCCGGAGGGGGCTTCGAACCACGGCAGATCTTCTGGGGCAAAGAACTCCGGTTGAGGAGCGTCCCCGATCTCGGCCGCCGGTTCGGCACCCCCGGAGACGATGGCGAGAACTATCGCCCCGTTCGGGCTGGTGGCTGCGTGGACGCAGCCGTTCGGGCGATAGGAGATGTTGCCCGGCCTGAGGGTTGCGAACTGATCCGTCAACGACCCTTCTATCACGTACATGAGTTCGAACCCGACGTGCCTGTGCATAGGCATCCCGCTGCCGGGCAAAAATTCGATGATCTGCGCGTTACGGCTGGTCTTCTCGTCAGACCAGAGCGGTCGCCTGCGAATAACGGGCGTGCTTTCCGTCCAGGGCATCCCACAAACCTGGATGGGTTGAGAGCGAATCGGTTCTTGAGAGGTCGCCAAGGCCAAAACTCCCGGTTGGTTTCATCACAACAACGGCCCGATTATGAACCAGTTAAACAATGTGTGAAAGTTATCACCAACAGCAGGTTTCGGACATGAGAACGACGTGAGAGTCGGCACCTCAGTCCAGCAGCCGTATCACCCCGGCATCGCCGCCAACACGTATCCGCTGGCCGTCTTCTATACGCGCCGTGGCGACGCCTGTGTCGACGACGGCCGGTATCCCGTATTCACGGGCGACGACTGCGCAGTGGCTCGGGATGCCTTCGGTGTCGGTTACAACGGCGGACGCAGTGCGAAACAAGGGCGTTCAGGGCAGCGAAGTGGTCCGGGACACCAGGATCTCGCCCGGGGGGTGGCCGCCCGAATTCGGAGAGGTTTTTGACGATCCGGACAACCCCTTCTACAACACCAGGCGCCACCGGGATGCCGTTGACCCGAGAGGGGTCATCACCCTGTGTGATCTGTGCGTCGTATGAGCGAGTCAGACCGCGTGAAAACGCGCTGTAAGGTGGTGCGTTAGCAGGGCGTGTGCTGATTTCGTGAGGGCCCTGAATCCCGGACCAGTAAGCCAGGTCGTTGACACCCGCCGAGGGGCCGTTTCTCGACCCGCTGAGCGCGCACGATAACATCCTGAAAGCCACACCGCATGGCCGCGGATGGGTATGGTGTACACGTTCACGGAGGTCGCGCACGTTGCGACGCCACGTCCCCAGCTTCATTACAGGTAGCAGAAACGCCCGATGACTCTGTCCAAACTTCTTATTGCGAATCGCGGAGAGATCGCAGTTCGCATCATCCGCGCCGCCGCCGATATGGGGATCGAGACCGTATCGATCTTTCCATCCGACGACGCCATCTCCCTCCACGTTCACAAAGCCGACGAGGCGGTCCGGCTTGAGGGCCGGGGCGTCGCCTCGTACCTGGATATAGAGGGGGTCATTAGCGTGGCGGTAGCGTCTGGCTGCGACTCGGTACACCCGGGTTACGGCTTCTTGGCGGAGAACGCCAAGTTTGCGAAGGCGTGCGGTGATGCCGGGCTTGTATTTGTGGGGCCGGCGGTCGAAACGCTGGAGCTGTTCGGCGACAAGGTCCGGGCCCGGGACGTAGCGGTAGAGAACGATGTGCCTGTGCTGACGGGCTCCGGCGAACTTGGTTCGGTCGACGAGGCCGGCGCTTTTCTTGAATCTCTTGGCCGTGGCGGCACGATGATCCTCAAGGCGGTCGCCGGGGGCGGCGGACGTGGCGCCCGTGCCGTGGGCGACGCGGCCGACCTGAAGAGCCAGTATGCAGAGGCCACCGCCGAGGCGATGAACGCGTTCGGCAACGGCACTTTATTTGCTGAACGGCTGATCACACGGGCGCGCCATATTGAGGTGCAGATCCTCGGCGACGGTTCCGGTGCCGTTTCCAACTTCGGCGAACGTGAATGTAGCGTTCAGCGCCGCTACCAGAAAGTCATGGAAGTTGCGCCCGCGCCGAACCTGCCGGACGGTCTGAGAAAGCGAATCATCGACTCTGCGCAGCGGCTCGCGACGGCCGTCAGTTACCGGAGCCTGGGCACATTTGAGTTCCTGGTGGATGCCCGCGACCTCACGGACGAATCCGGATTCTATTTCATCGAGGCCAACGCCCGGCTCCAGGTCGAGCATACCGTGACGGAGGCCGTGACAGGGGTCGATCTCGTGGAGGCGCAGCTCAACGTCGCGGGCGGCTCGTCGCTGAGCGATCTTGGGCTTGAGCAAGCGGATGTGCCAGCCTCGAGGGGCTTTGCCATCCAGGCCCGGGTGAACATGGAGACGGTCACGCCGGACGGGCGGACGCTGCCGTCGGTTGGTGTCGTCTCAGCGTTTGATCCGCCGACGGGACCGGGCGTTAGGACGGACACATTTGGCTACGCCGGATACACCACCAGCCCTTCGTTTGATTCGCTGATCGCCAAAGTGATCGGCCACTCAAGGTCGGACGACTTCGGGGACGCCATTCGCCGGACGTACCGGGCCCTGAGCGAGTTCCGCATCGAGGGCGTGTCGACCAACCTGAATTTTTTGCAGAACCTGCTGCACCATCCGGATTTCGCCGAGATGAAGATCCACACCCGCTTCGTGGATGAGCAGATCGCCACGCTGGCGGACTCCAGCAACGATTCGCACCCGAAACGCTTCGCGGAAGTGGCGGAGGCGGAGGTTGTGAGGACGGCACCCGTGGCCGTTGATGTCGAAGGGCCTGAAGGCACGGTGGGCGTGATCGCTCCGACGCAGGGGATCGTCGCCGAGCTGAACGTGGCAGAGGGAGATTCCGTGCGGACAGGGGACCAGATCGCTGTGCTGGAGGCGATGAAGTTCTTCCATACGGTGTTGGCGGATCGCAGCGGGGTCGTCCGGATGGTCGCCGTGCAACAGGGTGGCACGGTCCTTGAGGACCAGCCGGTGGTGTTCATCGAAGCGATGGATCCGGCCGATCTTGAAACGGCTGTGGAACGGGGCGGCGCGGTGGAGCAGCGCGATATCGGCTGGGACGCCGAATTGGATGAGCTGGCGCTGCGAACAAACCTCGCGCACCAGATGGGCGGCGAGAACAATGTCGCCTTCCATAAGGGGCGCGGCAAGCTGACCGTGCGGGAGCGGATCGACGCGCTTGTGGATCCCGAAAGTTTTGAAGAGATCGGCACGCTAGCCGGGTCCGCTACATATGACGCCGACGGCAACCTGACCGGCTTCACGCCCGCCAACACCGTCATCGGCGTGTCCAAAATCAACGGCCGTCGCGTGATGGTGAACGGCGGCGATTTCACGATACGCGGGGGCGCATCTGACGCCAATGTAGGCAACAAGACGGCCTACTCGGAGCGCATGGCGATCGAGTGGCGATTGCCATTCGTTCGCCTGCTGGACGCCGCCGGGGGGAGCGTGCGCACGTTCGAGCAGATCGGCCACACATACCTGCCGAACGGCCCGGGCCGCGACGTATCGCCGCACCTGCTGCCCGTGGTTCCGTCCGTGGCGGCCGTGCTGGGATCGGTAGCCGGACTGCCGGCGGTGCAGGCCGCGCTTGCACATTTCAGCGTGATGGTGAAGGACACGTCTGTGTTGTTCGCCGGAGGCCCGCCGGTGGTGAAGGTGGCTTTCGGGATCGATATCACCAAAGAGGACCTCGGCGACGCCAGCGTGCAGGTGTTTCAGAGCGGGGTCGTGAACAATCTGGCGGAATCCGAGGAAGAGGCGTTCGACATGATTCGCCGGTTCCTCAGCTACCTCCCGGACAGCGTTTACGACATGCCGCCGTACGAGGAGCCGACGGACGACCGTGACCGGCGCGACGAATCGTTAAAGAACATCGTGCCGCGGGACAACAAGACGGTGTTTGATCCCAGGCCGATTCTGGAATCGATCCTCGACAAGGACTCTATATTTGAGATCGCCCCGCACTTCGGCGCAGGCCGACTCACCGTCCTTGCCCGGGTCAACGGCTACCCGGTGGGCGTGATGATTAACGACTCCCGGGTTGGTGGCGGCGCGACCGACATCAAGGCGGCCGAGAAGATCATCCGCTTCATCGAGATGTGTGAAACCTTCCACCTGCCGATCATCAACCTGGCGGACGACCCGGGCTTCATGATCGGCCTTGAGTCGGAGAGCTCCGGGATGTTGCGGGTAGGCGCGCGGCTGCACGCCGTGATGGCCGATACGGAGACGCCCTGGCTGACCTTTGTGATCCGCCAGATTTTCGGCGTCGCGGGCGGGTGCCACATCCGGCTCAGCGGCATGCATCGCCGTTACTCGTGGCCGTCCGGCAACTGGGGATCGATGCACATCGAGGGCGGCGTGGACGCAGCGTACCGGCGGGAGATCGCCGAATCAGACGACCCCAAGGCAAAGCGGGCGGAGATCGAGTCCCGATTGAAACAACTGGCCTCGCCGTTCCGCACGGCGCAGACCTTCCTCGTTGAGGAGATCATTGACCCGCGCGACACACGGCCGCTGTTATGCGATTTCGTAGAAGCCGCGCAGGCGGTGATCAAGACGCAGCTCGGCCCCGGCAAGGCGGCGCGATGGCGGCCGTGAGCAACCGGGGATCCCAGAACACAGGCGCGCTTTCGGAACTGACGGTCCTGGATCTTTCGCACCACGTCGCCGGGGCGTACTGCGGCAAGTTGCTGGCGGCATTCGGCGCCGACGTGATCAAGGTGGAAGCGCCCGGCGAGGGCGATGGAGCGAGACGGGTAGGCCCCTTCCCCGACGGAAAGCCGGACCCGGAAGCGAGTGCACTGTACCTGTACTTGAATACCGGCAAAAAGGGGATCACGCTGGATCTCTCGTCTGACGAGGGAGCGGGTGTGCTCAGAGAACTGGTCGCGCACGCCGATGCGCTGATCGAGAATTTTGCCCCCGGCGTTATGGAGTCGATGGGGCTGGACTACGCCACCTTGAGCGCCATCAACCCTCGACTGGTAATGGCGTCGATCTCCAACTTCGGCCAGGACGGTCCGTACCGCGACTACCGGGCCGACACGATGGTGGAGATGGCGCTTAGCGGGCAGATGTACGTGAACGGGCACCCGGAGCGAGAGCCGCTGAGCTCGACCGGATATCAACCGTCGTACCAGAGTGCGTTGTACGCATACAGCGGGATCATGGCGGCGCTTCTGGCGAGGGATCGAGATGGTCACGGGCAGTACGTGGACATATCGATACAGGAAGCGATGGCGTCAGAGCACCAGTTCACACTGAACGGCTTCACCGCGAGCGGCAGCATCAGGATGCGGGCCGGTAATCGCTACGGGACCGTCCACCCAACCACTATCTATTCCTGCAAAGCCAGCAACGGTAGGCCGGGATTGGTGTCTCTCGGGATCAGCGACCCGACCCAGTACGTCCTGTTCCTGGAACTGCTGGACATGTCCGATCTGCTGGAAGACCCGCGGTTCTCGAACCCCCAGCTGTGCGCCCGGAACTCGGTCGAGTTTGACGCGCTTGTGCGGCCCTGGTTCATGGATCACACGGCGGAGGAGATCGTGCACGCCCTCCAGGACAACCGCATCCCGGCCGCCTTTGTGAACGAGGTGAGCGACGTGCTGGAGGATCCGCAGTACGAGTCCAGGGGATTCTGGAAGGATGTGCATCATCCAGTGGCCGGGAACCACCGCTACGCCAGCCTACCCTACCACCTGGCCGAGGCGCCGCCGGTGTACGAACGGGCCAATCTGCTTGGCGAGCACACCGATCAGGTACTTGCCGAGAAGCTTGGGTACGACGGGGAGCGGCTGGCAGGGCTACGTGAAGGCGGGGTGATTTGATGGCAGCACCGATGCTGGCAAACGCAAAAGGCCCACTTGACGGCGTTCGCGTGCTTGACCTGTCACGCGTCTGGGCGGGACCGCACTGCACCCGGATACTGGCCGATCTGGGCGCAGAGGTGATCCACATCTCGGGCCGCGCTCTGGTTGGACGCCGGGAGGTGACGCGTGAGACGGCGAAGGTGCTGGGCACATACCCGGACAACGAGCCGGGCGAGCGCCACTGGAACCGCAACGTCCTGAACAACGACATGGGCCGCAACAAGCTGGACATCACGCTTGAGCTGAACACGGAACGCGGCGTGGAGCTGTTCAAGCAGCTGGTGGCGATTAGCGACATCGTGATCGAGAACTACAGCCCGCGCGTGATGCCGAACCTGGGTATCGCCTACCCGGCCTTGAAGGCGATCAAGCCGTCGATCATCTTCTGCTCGATGCCCGGCTACGGACCCGAAGGCCCGTTCCAGCACTTCGTCTCTTACGGCACGACCATCGATCCCCATTCCGGGCTGGCGAGCCGGATGGGCTATCCGGGCGAGGAACCGCACATGAGCGGCAACGCATACCCGGACCCGGCGTCCGGGATGTTTGCCACCGGCGCGATTCTGACGGCGCTGTTCGCGAGGCACCGAACCGGAGTGGGACAGCACATATCGTTGGCGCAGGCTGAGTCCGGCGCGGCTCTTACCGGCGAGGCGTCGCTTGGCTACCAGCTATCGGGAGAGGTGTCGCCGCGCATTGGAAATGGGCACCTCCGCAAAGCGCCGCACGGGGCTTATCGGTGTGCGGGCGATGACAAATGGATCGCCATTTCGGTGGGTTCTGAGGACCAGTGGGCGGATTTTTGTGAAGCAATCGGTTCTCCTGAGTGGGCGGCCGATGGGCATTTCGCCATGCTGGCGGATCGTCTGAGCAATCAAGGCGAATTGAACCGGCATGTCGGCGAATGGACGCGAGGCAAGAACGCCTACGACGTGATGTGGCAGCTTCAGGCCGCCGGGATAGCCGCGGGCGTGGTGGTAAACGCCGACGAGTTGATGAACGACGAACACCTGAATCAGCGCGGCTTCTTCTGGATGTTCGATCACCCGGAGGCGGGCACCCATCGCCACGCCGGGCAGCCGATACGTCTTTCCGAAACGCCGGCACGCCACTATCGGCCCGCACCGACGCTGGGGCAGCATCACCCATACGTACTGGGAGAGTTGCTGGGGTTGTCAGCCGACGAGATCGCAGAGCTAGAGGAAACCGGGATCATCGGCTATGTACCGCTGGTGCGGGAACGCTAGTGAGAAACATCTGGAGGCCGCAGTGACCGACCCCGCAACAGAGGCGATCAAAGCGTTCCACAACTGGAACCACGCGTTCAACGCAAGGGATATCACGGCCCAGCTTTCGCACATGCACTTCCCGCACGTTCGGCTGGCCGAGAATCGGTTCCAGGCGTGGGAGACCGGGGACGATTTCCGGGCCGGTGAAGACGTCCTGACCAAACGACTGAAAGACGAGGGATGGAACCACACGGACACAACCGCCATCCAAGCGGTGCAGGCGGGTGACGACAAGGTCCATCTGGTTATTCGGCAGTCCCGCCGCCATGCGGACGGCGTCGAGTACCACGGCTTTGACACGCTCTGGATATTCACGAAGATCGACGGCCGATGGGGTGTCCAGTTCCGGTCATCGTTTCTGGCCGCCGCCAGTAACCTGTCCGACGGAACAAACCGGGGTTAATTTGCTCCGGTCGGTTCCGTTGACTCACGCGAGTCGTCAATCGCCCTGAGGTCCTCGGCCTGAGCGAGGCGTTGGACCCGGTCAAGTTCCATCGCCCGTCCGCTTCGCAGAATCGGGAACGCCACGGCCGCAAGCAGCAGGGTGAACAGCCCGGTCCCGCCGGTGATAAGGATGGCCGTTCGCGGATCGATCAGGTCGGCCAGCAGCCCGATGTTGATCTGTCCTATCGGACCAAGGCCGATAAACATTGCCACCGAGCCCATGACGCGCGCCCTCATGGCAGGGGACGCGGCGTAAATCATGATTGCGCTCTGCATTGCGGCAAAAGAAGCCATGCCAACCCCGCCGAAGAACACGGTTCCAAAGCTGAACCAGTACCAGTCCGACCGGGAGAATACGATCGTTGCCACGACGAACAGCAGCGAGCCGTACAGGTAGATCCGTGTGTAGTGGTTCGGCCGCGCAAACGCCACGATCAGCGCCGCGCCGATGAACGCCCCCAGGCCTTCGATGGACTGGAGCGCGCCGACGAGCACGTCGTTGACCATCAGGTGTTCACGCGCCACGACGGGCTGCTGACTCACGTACGGGAAGCCGAACACGTTCATGAGCAGCGTCACGATCAGGGTCCCGACCATGAGGCGGCTGCCCCTGATGTAGCTCACGCCCTCGCGTATCTGCTGGAACGGTCCAGAGGTCTCAGTTTCACGCCCCGGTGGCGTGTACCTCATGGAAAGCGCTACCAGTAGTGCTAACCCGTACAGCACAACCCCGAGCATGAAACCACCCTCGGGGCCAACTGTTGCGAAAAATGTCCCACCGATGATGGGGCCAAGAATCCGTGACCCGGCGCTCGTGCCGGACTCCAGCGCCACCGCCTGCCCGACCCGGTCTGGATCGACAATCTCACCGATCATCGTCCGGCGCACCGGAAACTCGCTCGCCATCACGGCCCCGGTTATGAGCGCCCCCACCGCCAGGTGCCAGTAATCGATGGCGTTTGTGACCACAAGTGTGGCGAGTACGGCGGCCACGGTCATCTGCACGCCCAGCCCGAAGGCCATCAGACGCTTGCGGTTCATGCGGTCCGCTATCACCCCGATGCCGAAGCCGAAAAGCATCGGCGTGAAGCGCAGGAAGAAGGTGAGCGAGACCAGGAAAGGCGAGCCGGTCAGGTCCAGGGTCAGGAGGGCGATGACGAGCATGTCCAGCCACATCATCGTGCTGGTCAATCCGCCGATGGCCCATAGCCGGACAAACGCCGGGTTTTTGACGATCGATACCGGGCGCGGCGCGCCGATGACCGGGCTGGACTCGCCTGCTTGCCGCGGGCCGGCGTTCATTTGTGGATTGGCCTCATAACGAAAGCGGATTCGACGCCGGTTATTCTCGGCGACCCGCGCCTCGTTCGCCATGGGTGATCGCCCCAGGCTGGGTCCATTGCAGGCGCTCGGTCCTCCCTCCATCACGACTCCCTCACGTAATGCGCCTTAGAATTCTCTGATTATTAAAATTCCGCAACGTCGCGTGGGCGCTCGCTCCGGGCGCCCATCCCGCTCTCAACCGGAGGAATCCATGGCCGACCAGAAAAAGTTTCTGCTGAACGAGTCCGACATCCCGACCAGCTGGTACAACATCCAGGCTGATCTGGAAGTCCCGATCGCACCGGCGTTACATCCCGGCACCGGCCAGCCCGCGGGCCCGGACGATTTCGCTCCGCTGTTCCCGATGGACCTGATCATGCAAGAGGTCAGCCAGGACCGCTGGATTGACATCCCCGAACCGGTCCGCGACGTGTACAAGATCTGGCGGCCCACCCCGCTTTTTCGCGCCACAGGGCTGGAA
This sequence comes from Chloroflexota bacterium, assembly GCA_002730555.1. Classification (GTDB taxonomy): domain Bacteria; phylum Chloroflexota; class Dehalococcoidia; order Lucifugimonadales; family Lucifugimonadaceae. Next base: position 31,074 of record PCAM01000037.1, on the reverse strand, counting down.
AAAGCGCTCGGCACCCCGGCGAAGATCTACTACAAGTACGAGGGCGTTAGCCCGGCTGGTAGCCACAAACCCAACACGGCGGTGGCGCAGGCGTATTACAACAGCATCGCCGGCACGAAGCGTATCTCTACGGAGACCGGCGCCGGACAGTGGGGAAGCGCCCTCGCTTTCGCCTGCCAGCAGTTCGGCATCGAGGCGAAGGTCTTCATGGTGAAGGCCAGCTTTGACCAGAAGCCGTACCGGAAATCGATGATGCAGATCTGGGGCGGTGAGGTGACCGCTAGCCCGAGCAACGAGACGAACGCCGGACGCACGATTCTTGGAGGCGACCCGGAGTCTCCCGGTTCGCTGGGGATCGCCATCTCCGAGGCCGTCGAGATCGCAGCGAGCGATGAGAGCACCAAGTACTCGCTGGGTTCGGTCCTGAACCACGTCCTGATGCACCAGACGGTGATTGGGCAGGAGGCCATCAAGCAGATGGACCTGGCGGGTGGCCAACCTGACATGGTGATCGGCTGCGCAGGTGGTGGGTCCAACCTGGCGGGGATCGCCTTCCCGTTCGTGCCACAGAAGTTGGCGGGTGGGGACATCCGCTTCATCGCCGTGGAACCGGCGGCAGCGCCCTCGCTCACCAAGGGCAAGTTCGCCTACGATTTCGGCGATGCCATCGGCATGACGCCGTTGCTCAAGATGCACACGCTGGGACACACTTTTGTCCCGAACCCGATCCACGCCGGGGGGCTCCGGTATCACGGCATGGCGCCGCTGGTCAGCGCTATGGCGGACGAGGGATTGATCGAGGCGCGGTCCTACAACCAGACAGAGTGTTTTGAGGCCGCCGTGCTGTTCGCAAGCGCCGAGGGCATCATCCCGGCCCCGGAGCCGTCCCACGCCGTCAAAGCGGCCATCGACGAAGCGTTGTTGTGCAAGGAGATGGGTGAGGAGAAGTCGATCCTGTTCCACCTGTGTGGGCACGGCCACCTGGACATGTCCGCCTACGACAACTACTTCTCTGGCAACATGGTCGACTACGCCCTGCCGGAGGCGGAGATCGCCGCTGCTATGGAGTCTGTGCCGCAGATCTAATAGATAGCCATCGGGCCCAGGGAACCGCCATGATCGCCGGGACCGATATCGCTATCCCCTTGCCAGCCGGAGCCGCGCCGATATCATCGCGCGCACCGGATGCTGCCCGGCGCATATAGGGGCGTTGGCTGGCATTTATTGCGATTCCCATCCGTACCGCGTTTCGATTCGAATCGAAGCCCGGGGACCACCCGGGATAACCTAGGATTCATGGCAACCACAGGGCCGCTGCGTCCCGACGACACATCCCCGCCTGACGATGTAGTAGCCAGTAGTTCATTTGCCGATTCGACCGTCCCGGACCACCTGATGGCCGCGCCTGTCGCAACCCGCAGCATCGGGTTCTTCGGCCGTGCATTCGAGTCGCTCGGGAACCGTCACTATCGATTCCTGTGGCTCGGCGTGATGACGGGCATGAGCGGAACGCAGATGCAGTTCCTTGCGCGCGGCATCCTGGCGTACGACATCACGAATTCGTTCACGATCACCGGATTGATCGCGGTCGGATTCGCGCCGGCGTCGCTGTTCGGGTCGCTTGTCGGCGGTACGGTAGCCGAGCGGGTGGAGCGGCGAACGCTGATCCAGATACTCCAGTTGTGGCAGGTGATCATCGCCGTGAGTGTATCGGTCATGATCTTCACCGACGTCCTGACCTGGCAGTACCTGCTGCTGGCCTCAATGATTCAGGGCCTCTACTTTGCGTTCATGATGCCAGCGCGGCAGTTGATGATCCAGAAAACCGTTGGCAAAGAGTTGATGTCCAATGCCGTGTCGCTCAACTCCGCTGCGATGAGTCTCACGACGATGGTGGCGCCGGCGATCGGGGGTGTGCTTTACGGTTTCATCGGGCCGGAGGGCGTCTACCTTGTGGTCGCGGGATTGAACGTTGTCGCCATCCTGTTCATGACCCAGTTGCCACGTTTCGAGCCCGATCCCGACGCGCCCCGACGCTCAGTAGCGGCGAACGTTATCGAAGGTTTTTCGTACGTGCGCAAATACAGGGAATTACTGTCGGTCCTGTTGTTTGCAGCGGTCGTCATGCTCCTGACGATGCCGTTTCGAATGCTGCTTCCTGCCTTCGCCAAGGACGTGTACGGGGCCACTCCGTTTCAGGTCGGCGCGTTGACCGCGATGACGGGCATCGGATCGCTGCTGGGGGCGCTTGGCATGGCGTCGCTGAGGAAGGGGCAGCGCCGGGGCTTGGTGTTGATGGGCTCGGCGTTCGTCTCGGCTATCGCGATGGCGTCCGTGGCCGGGTTGCCGTCCTACTGGGTAGGGTTATTCCTGATGCTGTTCATCGGCATGGGCGAGGCCGGCCGGTTTGCGCTCGGGCAGGCACTTGCGATGGAGCTGTCCGACGACGGACACCGCGCCCGGGTCGCCAGTATCTTTGAGATGATCTTCGGCTTCATGCCATTCGGCATCCTGTCGGTGGCGACCGCCATGGAGCTATTTGGCGCAGAGGTGGCGATATTCGGCCTGGGAATCGTGCTGCTCATCACGGCGAGCATCTTCGCAATCAGGTTCACGAAGCTCAGGAACCTGGGCTGACGCGGTTCACGGAGTTGTCAGGATTCGGCCATCGGCCAGTTTCTGAAGTAGTATCGCCTGCGTGCCCGCTTTTAATCCCGCTTACACCGTCACCTGCCGCCATTGAGCACGTTTCAGGCGGATGACCCTCCAGCGATGAGCCCCGGGCGGCGGCCCGACCCCGCCTACAAATGGAAGGCGTTCTGGGCCATCGCCATTGCGTTCACCACGATGGTGATGGCGCAACAGATGACGTTTGTCGCCCTGTCCGCCATTGCCGAGGACTACGGCGTTACGCTCCGAGACGTCACCTGGGTCGTGATAGCCCAGGCGCTGACCATCAGCGCGCTCATGATGCCGATGGGTCGGTTGGCCGACATCATCGGGCGGAGGAAGGTCCATCTGCTCGGGCTGGTGTTGTTCGCCACTGGCGCAGCCTTCACCGCTTTCGCGCCCACGTTCGGGTTCCTGATCGTGGCGCGTATCGTCATGGCCGCCGGTAACTCGATGGGCCAGTCAGTGGGTATGGCGATGGTTATTTCCGTATTCCCGGACGGTGAGCGCGGCAAAGCGATCGGCAGCCAGACCACGGCGGTGGCCGTTGGCGGCACTCTCGGGCCTATCGTGGCCGGGCTGATCCTACAGTGGCTTCCGTGGGAGGCGATGTTCCTGCTCCTCCTGGCGCCGATCTTCATCGCGTTCGTCGCCGGGTATTTCATCCTGGACGAGGAAAAGGTGAGCCGCGGGCGCGACACGGCCCGGGCGCCGTTTGACTGGATAGGCGCCTTCCTCTCGGCGGCGGCGATCACGCTACTGGTGATAACGATCAACAACCCGCTCGGCGTGAGCTGGTTCTCCCCGGCAATCCTTGGCGGCATCGCCGGAGTGATCATATTGATGGCCGGGTTCGTCACATGGGAGCTGCGTTCGAGCGCGCCGATGCTTGAGCTCCGGATGTTCGGCAATTTCATGTTCGCCATGGGGATTGCCACGCGGGTCCTCGGGTTCATGGGCACGACCGCGACCCGGTTCCTGCTGCCGATTTTCCTCATAAGTTTCCGCGGCCTTGGCGAGGGCGCCGCCGGGTCGATTCTGTTCCTCACATCACTGGGAATGGGCATGGCGGCCCAGACCAGCGGCCGATTGTCCGACCGATACAGCGAACGGCCGTTTCTGATGCTCGGGTTTGTGATCCTCATCGCCACGGCGATAGCGTTTGCTTTCGTGGACGGCGAGACGGAGATGTGGCTGGTGATGATCGTCGTCTTCGTCAATGGCCTCGCCATGGGGCTCTGGAACGTGCCGAACAGCAGCACGATTATGGGATCCGTACTCCCATCAAGATTCGGAGTGGTCGGCGCCCTCACCAACCTGGCCCGGAACTTCGGCAACGTGACCGGACAGGCGATCGCTTCCGCCATAGTGGTGGGCGTGATGGCTTCGCGCGGATTCGACATCGCACTGGACGAGATCGTCGACACGCCGGGCGCGGGTGATGCGTTCGTGGAGGGGTGGCAGGCGGCTTACGTGCTGGTCACGGTGTTCTCGTCGCTCGGACTTTTACTGGCGTTCTTCACGAAGCCGAGTGGGCGATCAGAGCCTGAGGATGCCCGGTCGGCGGGGGGGGCAAAAAGGGCGTGACCATCGCCACGCCCTTTCATCAACAATCGATTTCCTGGTTACGCCGGGACGCGCTGGGCCAGGAACTCCGTAATGCTGCTTCGGATGCCCGCCTCATCCAGGCCATGCGCTGCGAAGTGCTCGGCGGCGGTACCGTAGTGCCGGTTCTCTTGCTGGGAGGTACCCAGCGAGAGGACGCGGTGCGGTGTGGCTTGCAATAGCCCCGAAACCTCGGCCGTGGATGTGCCCTCAAGGTACGGCTCGACCAGCACGACCTCCGGCGCCTGCAACACAGAGCACAAGAGCTCGCCGTCAAAGGGTCGGATGGTGTTTGCGTAGAGCAACGTGAGATCGAGATCGGCTGTCGCATTGGCAACTACGTCCAGCATCGGCCCTACTGCAACAACCGTGGGGGCGTCGCCGGAGCCGGTCCTGATCGTCGAGAATCCGGGACCGCCCGCCAGGTATGCGCGATCGTTGGTCTGAGTCGACAGCCGGATGTAGACGTTGGTGTCGTCCGCCACCCCGGCCCGGAGCTGTGCTTCTACCTCGTCCGGGTGCCCCGGGACGTGGATGCGCCAGTCTGGGAGCATCGCGAGCAGTTGCACGTCTTCCGGCGCCTGGTGAGTGCGGCCCCAGTCTGCCTCGTCATATGTCGCGCCGATCGACACCAGAATCCCGGAGACGCCCTGGTGCCCGAAATCGAGCCGGATCTGTTCCCACGGCCGCTCCACCAGGAAGGGTGCGTAGGAGTGGGCTATCGGCCGGAATCCTTCCTTGGCCATCCCGGCGGCGAAACCCATTTGAAGCTGTTCCCGGATTCCGACGTTGATCACCCGATTCGGGTGCCTGTCAACGACTCCGGTGTCTTTGAACTGGGCGACGCCGATGGCGGCAAGGATCAGCGCCACATTGGGGTCGCTATCCAGCAGCTCGGATGTGACGGCGGTGAAGCGCTCTCGCATGGTTGGCATGTATCAGGCTTTCGGCTCGACCAGCGCCACGACGACGTGTGGCTGGTCACTGTGTGGGATCACAAGCGCCTCTTGAATCGCGCCATGGTCTCGTCCGTCTACGTCGGCCGTCGACCAGCCTTCGACGGCGAATCGAGAGGCGATGCCGCCCGGCCAACCGGTGGCGTCGGATCTGTTGTCGATCACTATGGCCGTCAGGTTGCTCAGCTTGAGCCGCCCGGCCATCGCTATCGCCTCGTGCCCGCTGCCCTCGTTGGATTCGGCGTCGCCCACCATGCAGAAGACCTGCGATTCAGACCCTCTCGCTTTAAGGCCGTTCGCCATACCGGTCGCTATCGGCAGTCCGTGCCCGAGCGAGCCGGACCCGATCTCCACGCCCGGGATGAGCAGGGAGTCCGGGTGCTTGCCGAGAATCGAGTCGTACTGCGCAAAGGTCGGCAGCGCCTCCACGGGGATGAAGCCCTTCGCCGCCAAAACGGCGTAGTAGGCCATTGGGCCGTGGCCCTTTGACAGCAGGAAGCGGTCACGGGCCGGATCCTCGGGGTTGTTGGGATCGATGTTGAGGACCTGACTGTAGAGCACCCACAGCACGTCGAGCGTCGAGGTGGCGCTGAAGGAGTGCTTTTCGTCGCCGGTCATCAGCGTCATGAGCCGGGGCAGGTCGGAATACCCAAGACCGGAGTCCCGGGAGGAAGTTGCGTTGGTCATGCAGGCCAATCTACACCTGCCTTGATACGAATGGGCGCGGAATCAGGCGAGTCCGATGTGAACGAACATATGACTTAAAGTGCACTTTAAGTCAATCTTTGAATTAGAGAGTATCCAGATGGTTGCTCCAGCCAACTTTCTGCCTGTCGGCGAGCTAACGACGCGCGGCGGAGTTGCGACATCGGCGCTCCGCTACTACGAGTCGGAAGGGCTGATCCATTCCTGGCGCACCTAGGGCAATCAGCGGCGTTACGCACGTGAAACGCTGCGGCGTGTGGCTTTCATTCGCGCTGCACGTGTAATCGGTCTGTCGCTCTGGAAGATCAGGTCAGCCCTGGACGATCTCCCTGAGGCCCGTACGCCGGGGCGCAACGACTGGGAGCAGCACTCAGGCTCGTGGAGGTTGATGCTCGACGACCGTATCGCCGAGCTTGAGCGGTTGTGGGACAACCTGAACGGCTGAGTGGGGTGCGGCTACCTTTCTCTGGAGTCGTGCGGTCTCTTTAACTCCGATGACGTTCTGGCGGCGCGCGGCCCCGGGGCGAGGCGACTGCTGGAGGATGTGCCGGAGGCGTAGGAGGCCGCGATCGGGGTCGGTGAGTCGTGCTTCGCGGCGGCGTGCGCCCGTGGGTCGTCGTCTCGCATCGAATGGGCGGACAGTCACACGAACTCAGATCGATTGCCCTCTACCAATGATTTTCACCGAACCGACCAGCTTAATTACCCGTGCGGGAATCGCCTAACTGGCAACCGCCGCCGTTCTTTTGGGTTTCCTACCGTTTACTCCGGGATGGCGGGCGCTACTTGCGGCGGAGCTTGGCGCGTACACGTTGGCCAGCGGCATCGCGTTGGTTGTCTACGGGAACACGCGGCGAGACATCCCATTTCGCGCGCTGACGAGCACCTGGTTGCCGATCGGGTTGGGCGTACTGCCATACGCCCGTACGACGTGATCGCACAAGAGAGCAGGGCAAGCGCCACCATATTTAAGTGAAAGCAAAGGCGCCGTAGGGGCGGATTAGTATCCGCTCAAGGGCGGGCCGCTGCCCCCTACGCGTTGACGTGGTAGGCCACCGCGGTCTCCCAGATTGCCGCCCGGCAGGGCTAGTACCACTTTTCCTTGTCCACGATGTTGATGAACTCTCGCCCGTCCAGCATTCGTTTCACGTTCTCCAGGATGATCTCGAAGCGGCGCTCGGGGATGTTTTCGGCATCTGAGACGGCCACGTGCGGCGTTATCAGGACGTTGTCCATCGTCCACAAACGGTGATCTGCGGGCAGCGGCTCGATCTCGAACACGTCCAGCCCTGCGCCAGCGATCTCTCCGGCCTCGATGGCGTCTGCCAGTTCGTCGATCTTCGTCGTCATGCCTCGTCCGATGTTGATGAAATAGGCCGTGTTCTTCATCAGCTTGAAGCGGTCGGCGTTCCACATGAACTCGGTGTCCGGCGTGTGCGGCACGGTCGTCACCACGAAGTCGGCCTCCGGCAGAAGGGCGTCCAGCTCATTCGGCTCGTGCAGATCTGCGGGCGAGTCGATCTCAGAGCGCGGCTCGATGCCGATCACTCGCGCTCCAAACTCGCTGCACAGCCGCGCCGTCTCGGCCCCGATGCCGCCGACGCCGTTTATCAGCACCGTGGAATCGGGCAGATTGATGTACCTGTGCTTCCGGGCGTCTATGTCCCATCTCGACTGCTTCTGAGCGTTGACCCAGTCCGGTAAGCCGCGGGAAAGCGCCAGCATGAACATCATGATGTGGTGGCTGATGTGGTCGAAGTAGATGCCGCGCGGGTTGGAGATGACGATCGGGCTATCGACCAGTTCTCTGTAGTAGTAGCCGTGGAACGGGCCGGCGTCCGGGTTCTGCAGCAGCTTCAACTTCGTCGCGGCAGCCAGCGCTTCCGGCGGCACCCACCCGTAAGCACCGTCTGCATCCTTGAGCTCTTGCACCGCCTCTTCATCTGTCTCGGTCGCGACCACGTTCAGCTCCGGCACCGTGTCCGCAAGGCGCCGAGCGAACTCCCGGCGCATGTCGTCCAGCGGCGGCAAAATCACGTACTTGGCCAAAGGTTCCTCCGAATAGTTCCGATGCTCTTAATCACGGGCCGTTGATCCGAGTCAGCGAGGCCCGTCCAGGAACCACGTCTCCATGGCACCCTTGCCCGGCTGACCTCCATCTCGCCCGTGAGGTCAGCCGGGAATCGTCCTCGATGATTTCGTCTGCCCCGGATGCTAACTGGATCTTCCCGGGCGGGCCGGTGGATTCCATCCGGCTGGCGACGTTAACCATGTCTCCCCAGATGTCGCAGTGGAACTTCTGGTTGCCTATTGCCCCGCCCACAACCGGCCCCGAGTTCATGCCGATTCGGAACTTCAACTCACTTCCCGGGGCGTCGATGTTTTTCTCCAACCCCTCCACCATCTCCAGGGCGAACAACGCCGGGGCGTGCGCACGGTCTTCCTTCGGTGACGGAACGGCAGAGGCCACCATGTAGTTGTCGCCGATGGTCCGGATCTTCTCAAGCCCGTACTTACCGACCAGTTTATCGAACTCGGAGAACACGGCGTTGGGCGACTTGGCCATCTCCTCCGGGGTCAGCTCCACTGTCATGCTTGTCGACCCCACGGCGCCCGCGAACAGGACGCTTAAACCGCTGGCAACGGAGCCGTGTCGCCCGTCTCTTGCTGCCATGCTCTTAGGCGCGCCGCCATCGAGCGCACACGTTCGATATGCGCCACATCACCAAACAGGTTTGTTAGTTCGTGTGGGTCGGAGGTGAGGTCGAATAGTTCTCCGTCGTCGCCGTGACACAGGTTCAGCTTCCAGCGATCGCCACTGACGATGGTGCGGCGCGGGAGGGCGATCATTTCGTTGATGGTCGGAGTGCCGAGGTCGCGGTCGCCTTTGCCGTTCCACTGCACGAAAACGTCGTTGTCTGCCAGCGTCGAGTCGCCCGCCAACACCGCCGCTTTGCTCTCGCCTTGCAGGTGGCCGGGGATCGACTCTCCGGCCAGGTCGAGCAGCATGGGCACCAGGTCGATCTGCCCCACACTGCCGGGCACGAGCGTCTGCCCATCCGATAACCACGGCACGCGCATTAGCAGCGGCACACGCGCCGACCCGTCGTAAAACGCCCGTTTCTCCAGCAGCCCGTGATCGCCGAGCATGTCGCCGTGGTCGCTCGTGAACACCACGATCGTGTCGTCTGCGTGGCCTGAATCCTCTAACGCAGCCATGATCCGACCGATCTGCCGGTCCACCAGCGTGATATTGGCCATATAGTTGGCTCGCAGCGCCCGCCATCCGGGTTCGCCGTGGAGGTCGTGGTGGTCGCAGCCGGCGACCGAGTCCTCCCGGTGCTCACCCGCCAGGTAGAACTCCGACCGGCAGCGATTGAACAGCGAGTGGCCCTCCGGCGTGCGCATGAAATCGGCCCCCACCGGCAGCGTCGCGGGGTCGTACAGATCGCCAAGGGGCCCGCCGTACGGCGGGTGCGGCTCGAAGAAGTTGGTGAAGAGCAGGAAGGACTTGTCCGACTCCTCACGCAGGAACTCCGTCGTGATGCCCCCGACAAAGGCCGCCTGCGTCAGCTCTTCCGGAAGGTTCGCCTGCGCCACCGCCCGCTTGGAACCGGCCCCGTCCCCGCCGGGACGCACATAGTGCTCCGGCAGTTCCACGCCCTGCTCCTCAAGCCAGGCGTGATAGTCCGACTGCCCCGTGCCGTCGGGACCGGCCGGGACCTGGCCGGTGCTGATCCAGTTCTGAAATCCGTGCTGCGCGTTGGCGTCGTTTCCGAGATGCCACTTGCCGTAGTGCACGCGCCGGTAGTCAGGCGACACCATTTCCGCGATCGACAGTGCATCCGGGGCTAGGGCGATGTTGTTTCGCACGAGTCCGTTGGTGTGCGGGTAGGTTCCGGTGAGCATCGAGGACCGGGAAGGCGTACACACCGGCTGGGTGACGTAGGCGTTCTGGAATACAAATGAGCCGGCCGCCAGCGCATTCATGTGCGGCGTTTCGATCCAATCGTTGCCGTAGCAGGCCATTGTATCGGCGCGCTGCTGGTCGGTGATGATGACGAGGATGTTGGGTCGTTCTGGCCGCTCTGGCATTTGTCGCCTCTGTTGCTTGTACGCCGGATCGGAAATCTCTGTCAGGTAGCCGCCGTATCGGGGCGCCACCTTCCGTCAGGCCAGAGGATGGCATACGATTGGCCGCACTGCTCTCCTCAGGAGCACCAAAACTAACTTAATTGACCTTTGGCGTTCCGAATTTCTCCAGACGAATTCGCCAGTCAGGAATTGCAAAACGTGACCACCCTCGCCCAGGTACTCACCCCCAACGCACCGATCGACAACGCCATCGTCATCCCCGGCGGACCGACAGTCAGCTACGCCGCGCTATCCAATGAGATCGAGCGTGTAGCGGGCTTGCTGGCCGCAGCCGGCGTCGAACCCGGGCGACCGGTTTCTATCGTCCTGGCGAACAACCTTGAGTTCATGGTGGCGTTCCTGGCCGTGACCCGGGCGGGCGCCATCGCCGCCCCGCTCAACTCGGCGTACACCGTGGACGAGTTCAAGTTCTTCATGGAGGACGCCGACGCACAGCTTGCGATCGTGCCCCCGGGTGACCACGCCGGGCGTGACTCAGCGAACCAGCTCAACATCCCGACGATGGACGCCTCCTCAACAGGCGCCCATGTGGTGATCGCCCGCAACGGGGGCGAGATCACGCTCACGAAGGATGTCGCGCCGCCGTCTCCAGACGATGTGGCCCTGTTCCTGCACACCTCCGGCACGACGAACCGGCCCAAGGGTGTACCGCTGACGCATAAGAACCTCATGACCTCTCTCGGCAACATCAAGAACACCTACGCCCTGACGCCGGACGACGTGGCGATGGTGGTCATGCCGTTGTTCCATGTTCATGGACTGATTGGTGTGGCGTTGTCCACGCTAAACTCCGGCGGCTCGATAGTCGTCCCGTCACGGTTCTCGGCGAGCAGCTTCTGGGCCGACCAGAAAAGCACCGAGGCGACTTGGTACTCGGCGGTGCCGACGATCCACCAGATCCTTCTGATGCGGGCCGACGACGACGACGCGCCTCACGAGAGCTTCCGGTTGATCCGCTCTTGTAGTGCGGCGCTGGTGCCGTCTGTCTTCAACGATCTCGAAGCCCGTTTCGGCGCCCCGGTGCTCGAGGCGTACGGCATGACGGAAGCCGCCCACCAGATGTCCTCAAACCTGCTCCCGCCCGGCGAGCGCGTGCCCGGCTCGGTCGGCATGGGCACCGGCGTCGAGATCAGCATCATGGACGAGGTCGGAAAGATGGTCGCCTTGGGCGATCGTGCAGAGGTCGTGATCCGGGGCGACAACGTCACGCACGGCTACAACAACAACCCGGAGGCCAACGCCGAGGCGTTTACGGACGGCTGGTTCCGAACAGGTGACCAGGGCGTGATGGATGCGGACGGCCGACTCACCCTGACGGGCCGCTTGAAGGAGCTGATCAACCGCGGCGGCGAGAAGATTTCGCCGCTTGAGGTGGACGCCCTGCTGCTGGATCACCCGGCGGTGGCCGAGGCGGTCTGCTTTGCGGTTCCGGACGTCAAGTACGGCGAGATCGTTCAGGCGGCCGTGGTGCTGAATGGCGATGTGGACGAAGCGACGATTCAAGCGTTCTGTCGGGAGCGTATGGCCGACTTCAAGGTGCCGGAGCGGGTCTACATCGCTGACTCACTCCCGAGGACGGCGACGGGCAAGATCCAGCGACGACATGTATCGGCGGCGTTCGCTCCGCAGAATTAAGAGGAACCGGGTGTGATCGCGGCGACGCGACCCACACCCAGACCCTCTCCCTCTCAGGGAGAGGGCTCACGTTCGCCCCCTTCTGATGCAGGAGGGAGTTCAGGGTGGTTATGTTGCGCTAGAACGCACCTCTATCACGTCATCTCCGAGTAGTAGGGAATCCATGCGGGTTTATCCCAAGAATCTGTCGGTTGTCGTGAAGGACTTGCGTGCTGTCATCCTGAACTCGATTCAGAATCCGCTCATTCCGGGATAACGCGAGATCTTGGCATGGGCGTACCCGGGACACTCAGAACGTTACCGCTGTACCGAACGATCCTGAATCAAGTTCAGGATGACAGTAGGCCTACCGTTCCGGCTCGGAGCCGGTTCGAACGGAAACACGATGGCCCCACATCTCGTTCAGGCATAACAGATGTCTCCGCTTCGCCGCTCGTTCCCCCTTTCTCTCACAGCTATCGCTTTCGCCGTACTCACGGCCTGTGGTGGTTCGTCTGAACTGGAGGAAAGTTCCGACGGGCACGCCCGGCTCTCAAGGCGCGGCGTCGACCGCGACGTCTCAGCCGCAAACCGGTGGCGGAACCCCGAAGTTCGCTTCCGACCCGGCGTTTCCAGCCCGCAAGCTGGAGTTCCGCGTTCGGGCTCCGAGTAACCATTCGCCGGTGATCGTGTCGTGCTCATGACGATGTCGCCGGGCAACGTCATTTCGCTGGAACGGGTCGAACTTGAGCTGGATCCGGATCAACCCGGCATTTACTCCGGGATGGCGACCGTGGAGGAAGGCGCGCTTCTTCGCTACACGTACGACCGCTGGGACGTCCAGAGCATCGATGGTTGGAGCACTTCACGGGAATCGGTCGAAAACGTGTACGAGTTCGTCAACCGCTACGTGCTGGTTTCCGACGAGGTCGATCTGGTGGACGACACGGTGTCGTCCAGGTGCGCCTCTATCGTGGCCTGGAGCTCTTCCAGTGTCTCGGCCACGGGTACGGAAGAAGTCCGCGCCTCAGTCATACGGTACTCCCCCTCTTGCAACGGTGTGTTCACCATTCGTCGCGCTTGCGGAGCGCCTTTCCACGAAAGGCGCTCCCTACTTCGGGATCGACTCGACCGGCGTGAGCTTGATTAGCGCGTTCTTATCGTCGTCCACGACCCAGCCATTCTCGCCGTCGTGCGTGACAGCCGTCGGCTCGCCGCCTATGTTGTGCGTTGCGATGATAGTTCCGATACTGGAGATACGGGTGATCGAACCAGCGTCGGCCGAGGCCACCCAAAGCTCACTGCCGCTCCATGCCAGAGACAGCCGCCCCGTTGGAATGCGGGTCAGCCCGGAATAGGTTCCTGCGAGGGTGAGACGCATGACCTGACCGATGTCACCGAATGCGATCCACAGGGCGTCCGGCGTGGACAGGAACGCGGTCGGAACACCCGGGACATGCTCAAAGTCGCCGATGTCGATCTGATCCGGATACTCGAACGATCCGACGATCTCGCCGCTCGGGTCGACGCCCGTGACGGTGAGTGTGTCGCCGTCAACGACGAGTACCTGTTCCGGCGTTTTGGTGATAGCGCCCGGCGAGACCCCGATCTCAAGCAGCCGTTCCAGTCCACCGTCCGGTGAGATCTGCGACACGGAGCCGCGCGTGGGGTCGGTCACCCACAGGTGGCCGCCGAGGAAAACCATCCCGGCGGGTTCAAGCCCGACCTGGAACTTCCGCAGTATTTTCGCGTCGTCGTCCAGTTGGCTCACAGAGCCGTCATCGGCGTCGAGGGCCCAAACGAATCCGTCGCCAAATGCCAGCACGGCCGGTTGCCCGCCCACGTCCGCCGTGTCCAGGTGCTGTCCATCAAGCCCGTGGCTGGTCACGATCCCGAAGCCGGTTTCCGCAACCCACAGTTTCTCGCCGTCGAAGATGACGTCCATCGGATCCTGACCGACCACCCAGGTCCGTGATTCTATGATCGGAACCGGCTCGTCGTTTACCGGTGCTCCGCCGACATCCCTCTTAGACTCGATCTCGGAGACGATCGCCACGGCCGCCACGAACGCCATCCCGGCGATCAGGAGACGCGGCAGCTTGCTCCGCCACCCACGCGCGATCATCGAATGCACGCTCTTAGCAGGTTGCTCCGGGTCATCCGGGCGTCACCGTAGCCGAACGCACGGTGTACTCGGCCAGCCGATCCGCGTCCGGTTCGGGCAGTCCATTCGTGAACGGGGTGAAGGTTCGCGCCGGTGTCAGCTCGTTATCGGGCTGGCTTAGATCGCGCTCGTAGAAGCGGGAGGACGGGAACAGGTCGCCCGGATATGTGAAGTTGGGCAGCGTCGCAAGCTCCACACATATCGCAGCGCCGAGGGCGCTCTCCAGCATGCCGCCGACCCAGACCGGCACGCCGGCGTCCCGGCAAATGTCATGGATGGCGATAGAGTTGGCTAGGCCGCCGACCCTGCCGGGCTTGATGTTGATGTAACTGGCGGCGCCGATGCGTAGCGCCTGCTCGACCGCCCTCACGCTGATGGCGCTCTCGTCCAGGCAGACCGGGGTTTCGATCTTCCTCGCAAGCTCGGCGTGGTCGAGCAGGTCATCAAACGCCAGCGGTTGCTCGATGAACGCCAATCCCAGCCTGTCGATCTCTTTGAACATCGGCAGGTCGTCCAGCGAGTAACCGCCGTTGCAGTCGATGTGGAACACGCTGTCCGGGAAAGCCCCCCGAACGGCCTTGAGCATGTCGAGGTCCCAGCCGGGCGCGGCCTTAAGCTTGATTCTTGGGAACCCGGCGTCCACGGCGATCTGGATGTTGCCGAGCAGCATGTCGATCGAGTCCTGAATGCCGAAATCAGCCCCGGCAACGACCTCGCGTGTGTCCCCGCCGAGTAGGGTGTGCAGCGGTATACCGGATGAACGTACCAGCAACGTCCACGAGGCGATCTCCAGCGCGGCTTTGGCGAAGGTGTTGCCCTTGAACATCGACAACGCCCGATTGAGGTGGTCGGCATCCTCGAACTCGCGTCCAACCACTTGAGGGCCCATGATCTCGGACAGCAGGTAGAACACGCCGCCTGCGCTCTCGGTGAGGTAGGTGGGGGCGTGCAGAGGCGACGACTCCGACCACGCCACGGTGTCGCCGTCCATGGCCTTCACGAGCACCGAGTGGATGTCGTAGTCCTCGCCGTACGACGTGCGCCACGGGTAGATCAGCGGCATGGCTACGTGATAGATGTCCAGCCGGTCAAATTTCATGGAGATCCAGACGTTTTCTTACTTTGTTTTGGACGGGTTTCGAGAACGATTCCGGTATACAGGCCCGAGTCTATCGTGCCCCCGGGCGGCCACGGGCGGAGGGAGCGGAGCAGAACTGAGCTCCGTGGAATGCGTCAGGCAGCCCTCTGACGTGTAAGATCGCCGTAATCGCCCGTTGATCGGTGGACTGGAACGTCCGCTCACGTTCGTACACCCGGTACGGGCCAAGCCGGAGTACGTCGATGGTTGCCGTGAACCCGCCCGTTAACCCACAGGGAAGATCCCAGGTTCAGCTCATACGGGACAACGCCCGGGACAGGGTCCTGTGGCTGGCGACGGCCATCATCCACTGGGCCAACAACATCCGCGAGAGTACCGACGGGTCAAAAGTTGGCGGCCACCAGGCGTCGTCCGCTTCCTCTGCCGCCATCCTCAGCGCGCTGTATTTCGAGACGCTCACATCCGAAGACAGGGTGGCGATCAAGCCGCACGCGTCCCCGGTCTACCACGCTATCCAGTACCTGCTCGGGAACCTGGACGTGAAGTACCTGCCTACCCTCCGTGAATTCGGCGGGCTGCAGGCCTACCCGAGCCGAACTAAGGACCCGGATCGGCCGGATTACTCGTCCGGTTCGGTGGGATTGTCCCCCGGCGCCGTCACGTTCGGGGCGCTCGTGCGCGACTACCTGGACGGGCACAGTCTTGAGCCCACGTCCGGGCGTTTCTTTGCCCATATGGGAGATGCGGAGCTGGATGAAGGCTCCATCTGGGAGACGGTCACAGAACCGGCAATTCAGGGCCTGGACCGATGCACGTGGATCGTGGATCTGAACCGCCAGAGCCTGGACCGCGTGGTGCCGGGCATACGTGTCGCACGGTTCATGGACATGTTCCGGGTGAACGGCTGGAATGTGGTCGTAGCCAAGTACGGAGAGCAACTTACCGAGTTGATGGAGCTGCCGGGTGGCGAGGCGCTTCGGACTCGCATCGACGATATGCCGAACCAGGAGTACCAGGCGATGCTGGTGGCGCCCGCGGCCGAAGTGAGGACGCGGTTGCTTGAGACGACGCGCGGGCAGCGCAGCGATATCGAGCGCTGTGTGAGCGATTTCGACGACGATGAATTGCAACGGCGCATCGCGGGATTGGGCGGACATGACGTCGGCACGCTTGCCAGGTGCTACGAAGAGGCCTCCGGCACCGATGGCCCGTCGGTGGTGTTTGCGTACACGGTGAAGGGTTGGGGCTTGCCGATAGCGGCCGATCCAGCAAATCACTCGGCGCTTGTGACGCAGGAGCAGTACGAGGAGCTGGCCGATCACTTCGGCGTTTCGCCGGACTACCCGTGGGATCGATTCCCGGACGGGAGCGACGAATCCGTCTACCTGTCGCACGCCGCACAGCGGTTGAGCCGGCCCGCCGTCCGGGAAGAGCCGGCGATTACGTTCAACGACACCGATCTGGGTCTGACCACCACCGCCTCCACCCAGGAGAGCTTCGCACGCATCCTGCTTGAGATCGCGCGGACGTCCCCGGAGGCGTCTGAACGCATCGTCACCGTGTCACCGGACGTCGCCACTTCGACCAGCCTGGGATCGTGGATCAATCGCTCAGGCGTCTGGCATCATACGGAAGCGACCGAGTTTTTCGATACCGAGAGCCGGGTGCTGAAGTGGACCGAGGGGCCGCACGGGCGCCACATCGAGCTGGGATTGTCTGAGACGAGTCTGTTCCTGCTACTGGGGCAACTGGGGCTCTCAAAAGAGCTGTCTGGTCGGCGGCTGGTGCCTATCGGCACTCTGTACGACCCGTTTATTGTGCGTGGTCTCGACCCGCTTGTTTACGGGGTGTACCAGGAGTCGAAGTTCATCGCCGTGGCGACGCCGTCCGGTGTCACGCTCAGCCCCGAGGGTGGTTCGCACCAGGGGATGCTTTCTCCGTCCATCGGGATGGAGTTGCCGAACATCCGCTATTACGAGCCGACCTTCGCTCGGGAGCTAGAGTGGATCTTGCTTGAGTCGATTCGCGGTATCGGCTCGGGCGAGGGCGAGTCGGTGTTCCTGCGGCTGAGCACGAAGTTGATCGATCAATCGTTATTTAACGATCCGCAAGACGAGGCCGATGTCGATGTGCTGCGGAAGGCCGTGCTTGACGGTTGTTACCGATTGCGGACGGCTAATTCCGATGCCGATTCCATCGTCAATCTATTTGCGACCGGGGTGATGGTGCCGGAGGCGCTGGCGGCGATTTCGCTGCTGGAACGGGAGGGGATCGGCGCAAACGTGTTCTCCGTGACGAGTCCTGACATATTCCACCGGCGGATACGTGCGGCCGAGAAGGGGCAGGTGAGGGGGCAGGACGTTGGGCTTTACGATCCGACGGGCCTTCTTGCTTCGCACGAGGTGGGGACTCCCGTGGTGACGGTGATCGATGGGTCGCCGCACACGCTGGCGTACATCGGATCGGCCCTGGATTCCCCCTCGGTCAACCTGGGTGTGGACACGTTTGGGCAGTCGGGCTCACGCGACGATCTTTACGGGTTGTTTGGCATCGACACCGAGGGCATCTATGCGGCCGCGCTGGGTGTGGTTGATCGGGAGCGACGACGCAGGGTTTAGGGGATACGGACCTCAATCCTTCGGACTGATTAAAGAAAATCCGTCCCGGAGGGGTCAGAATGCAATTTATCGAGACCGGTGGAGTTCGACCGGGGTGCGAAGTCGAGGGTACCGGGGTTTCGTTCGTCATCCCTGTGTCCTCGAGTCAACAGACGATACGTCTTACGCTCTCTCCTCCCATTCGAGAATACATCCAGTTGATTTTCGTTCATCACCGAGGCCCGGGGCCATCGAGTCGGGTGCCGTTCCCCGAGATTACGTTGGCCGCAATCGCAGATGACATCGATGCGGTACGCGAACACCTGGGTTTGGAGCGCGTTGGACTACTGGGGTGAACGTCCTATTGTTTCATGACGCTTCAATACGCCTTGAAATACTCGGATCAAACGGAACGCTCGGTCCTTGCTGGAGCGACGCCACGGGGGAGGGGGCGGTTTAGTTTGGAGACAGCCCCTGCTGGAAGGAATTCGCCAACGCCCGCCGAAAACAGTTCGCGTTCAAAGTGATGGAAGAGGCGAACGTAGCGGTGGAAGGAAAGTCGGCGGATGAAACGATGACCCCGCGAATGACGGCGCGGGCGTCGCGAGTCTATTGTCCTGACTGTTGGTATTCACGCGAGCGAAATCTCGGGAACAGCTCTTACTCCCGGTTCAGGGCGCCGGTCGTGAAACAACCGGGATGGGTCGAGTTCGGGGCCCCGGTCCCGAGGCGCCGAAACATCGTCCAATTCACCGGGAGAGCACGCTCATGTCATTCGCCATGGAGTCGGCTGTTCCGCTGGCGGCAGGGTCGTCGAGCGCGATCAGAGTGAGGCCCCCGCGGTCGGTTCAGGCCGACAGCCTAACCCGCGGACAAGTACTCCATAGCCGCGGCAACGCCGCTGCCTGAGCGTGGAATCCCGGCGAGGTCCAGCCCCATCTCCACGCCGGCGAGGGTGCCCATCAGCGTCAGGTCGTTCAGATCTCCAAGATGGCCGATCCGGAACGACCAGCCCTTCACCTTGCCGAGCCCGGTGCCGAGCGACATGTCGAACCGGTCAAGGATTACTTTTCGTAAGTGATCGGCGTCATGCCCGTCCGGCGTAACGATTGCCGTCAGCGAGCTGCTGTACTCGCGCTCGTCCAGAGCAAGTAGCTCATAGCCCCACTCCGCCGCCGCCTTGCGGGTGGCGGTGGCAAATCGATCATGTCGTGCGAACACCGCGTCCAGTCCCTCTTCCTCCAGCATCAGGAGCGCCTCACGAAGGCCGTAAAGTAGGTTGGTGGCCGGCGTGTAGGGGAAGAATCCGCCTGGGTTGGTCTCAAGCATCCCGTTCCAGTCCCAGTACGATTTCGGGAGCCCTGCATCGTTGGAAGCGGCCAGCGCACGATCGCTGATGGCATTAAAGCCGAGCCCCGGAGGAAGCATCAGCCCCTTCTGGGAACCGCCGACGGTGACATCCACACCCCACGCATCGTGCCGGTAGTCGATCGAGCCAAGCGACGAGATCGTGTCCACCAGAAGGAGTGCCGGATGGTTCGCCGAGTCGATGGCTCCACGCACTTCAGCGATACGGCTCGTGACCCCTGTGGAGGTCTCGTTGTGCACGACGGCGACGGCCTTGATCTGGTGACCCGAGTCCTCGGCCAATCGGGCTTCGATCTGATCCGGGTCCACCCCGCGGCGCCAGTCCCCGGAGATGAAATCGACCTCGATCCCCAGCTTGCGGGCCATCGCACACCAGAGCGTTGCGAACTGGCCCGTCTCGTACATCAGGATTCGGTCGCCCGGTGAGAGCGTGTTGACCAGCGCCGCCTCCCATGCGCCGGTGCCGGAGCCCGGAAACACCAGGACGTTGGATTCTGTCTTGAAGACACCCTTCAGACCGGCCAGCACCTCAAGCGCCAATTTGGAGAAGTCAGGGCCCCGGTGATCGATGGTCGGTCCGGCGATCGCGCTGAGCACGCGATCCGGCACATTTGTCGGCCCGGGGATCTGGAGGAAGTGTCTTCCGGCCGGAGGCGTCATGAAACGGGGATCCTTTGCACTCAGGGCGCATCGATTTATTCGGGGGGTTATGTGATTTACGGCGGCAGCGCTCGAAAAAGTCTCTACGGCGAACGTAGCGAGGTCCAAGACCGAATCGCCCCGAAAGACGGAGTCGAGAGGGGCGAAAGGAGCGAGCTGCAAAGCTAGTTACAACTGTTGGTGAAGAATCTGGCTCCGGAGGCAGGAATCGAACCTGCGACCAATCGGTTAACAGCCGACCGCTCTACCGCTGAGCTACTCCGGAACGAGTTCTCTTGGACGCAATCACCGCTCCAGGCAGGTTTGGGCGCATCCACGAGATTTAATCCTAGCACCCGTCAATTGACGCCGCCATCGTCAATTCACCAATTCTGAGACAGGGTCGAGCCCGCCGTCGTTCCGAATACAATCTGCATTCCGGCGTTGACGGTTGGTAGTAGCGTTGCTAGTCTCGACTCACGATGGCTGACACATCACGCCCCCCTGGATCGACGCGAAAATCGTCGCGGAAGAAAGCTGGCGCGGTCGAAACGCGACTGACGCAGGCGGCCGAGAACTACCTTCTTTCGATCTACATGGTTCAGGAGCAGGGACTGACGGTTACGAACGCCCACCTCGTGGACCAGTTGAAGCGCACGCCGGAGTCCGAGGGACTCGGGACTTCTGCGCCGTCGATCGCCGGGATGCTCCGGCGCATGGAAAAAGAGGGGCTCATCACGCACGGCTCAAGCCGGAAGATCGAACTCACCAAAGAGGGCACCCGGTTGGCTGAGCAGATGGTTAGACGGCACCGGCTGGCCGAGCGGATGGTGGTGGACATGCTGGGTCTGGACCTGGCGAGCGCACACGCAGAGGCGCACCGGCTGGAGCACGCGATTTCGGACGACCTGGAAGAGCGGATTCGCGTGACGCTGAAGAATCCGACGACTTGCCCTTTCGGCCACCCTATCCCCGGAAGTGGCTACAGTCCGTGTCCGGCAAGCTCGACGATCAGCGAGGCGCCGGTGAGGCAGCCGCTGCGACTGGATCGAATTCCTGAGGAGGACCCGGAGTTGCTGGAATATCTGGTGAACAACGGGCTGGTGCCGGGCGTGGAGGTGGAGATTCTGGAGTACGCGCCGTACCGAGGTGTGGTGACGTTGAAGACTGTCGATGCGTCACCGGTGCTGGGGGCGGATGTGGTGTCCCGGATCTGGGTGTGCCCGATGAATTGCGGGCTGGACTGCGCTACGAGGTCGATACGGTAGGCAGGTCCGGGCCTTCGTTCTGAATGGTTCTGGCGCTCTTGAATATTTCTCGAAAGATCCAGAGCGTGATTGCGTATTGACCGCCTGCCGGCGGCCCTCTCATCCCAGCCTTCTCCCTACTGGGAGAGGGGTAATGTATCGGCGATTTAGGCGTAGGTGTCGTAAAATCGGTTGTCTGTGGCGCGCTCATTAGTGCATGTACGCGAATCATTCTTCTCCCTGACCCTAGCCCTCTCCCGGTGGGAGAGGGGACTACTAAATCCCTCACGGACTAACTATGAACAGGCGAAACGGGCGCGTTAGCTTTACCTTGCAGCGCGAACTTGGACAGTTGATCGACGAATCGATCTCTGATCCGCGGCTTGCGCCGATGACGTCGGTGACGCGCGTTGAGTGCACTCCGGACTTCGCGACGGCGCACGTGTACATCAGCGCGCTCGGCGACAAAGAGGTTCGAGAGGGCAGTCTGGAGGCTCTTGAGTCGGCCTCGGGCTTCCTGCGTCGTGAGATCAACAAACGGATCCACATCCGGCACGTCCCGCGGCTCGTGTTCCACCTGGACGAGACGCTTGTGGATGGCGCAGAGATGCTGAAGGTGATGGATGAGGTGGCGCAGCAGGACAGCAAACTCCCCGAGAACACATTCGAGGAGCTCGACCCTGGTGGGGCTTGAATTCTGGGAGTTACGGATGCACGGGCCATGACGACGAATAACGATGCCCTGGACGGAGAATGCAACGGGAATCAGGCTCAGACGAGCTCCCCTCGTAAAGGCGCCACACCCCAAAAAGAGCGGTCGCCCCAGGTAAACGGCGGCTTCCTGAACATCCACAAGCCCGCCGGCATGACATCGATGGACGTGATCCGGATCATCCGCCGTCTGACAGGCCAGCGAAAGGTCGGCCACGGCGGCACTCTGGACCCGGACGCAACCGGCGTTCTTCCGATCTGCATCGGCCGCGCCACCCGCTTCATCGACCGATTCGTACAGGGCCGCAAGGTGTACCGGGCGACAGCGGTATTCGGTTCGTCCACGGATACATATGACGCGTCAGGCCGCGTCACCGCCGAATCGGACCCCACCGAAATTACGCGGTCGGCCATCGAGTCGGCCTTGCCCGGATTCATCGGGGAGATCAGCCAGGTTCCTCCCATGTACAGCGCGGTGAAGGTGAAGGGAGTCCGGCTGTATAAGCTGGCGCGGGCCGGCGAAGAGATAGAGCGTGAGCCGCGGGATGTCGTGGTTTACGCTCTGGATATCACGTCCTGGGAGCCGCCGGCGCTCGGGTTGCGGATCGAGTGCGGCAGTGGCTTTTACGCCCGTTCGATCATCCACGACCTCGGGCACGCGCTGGACAACACCGCACATATGACGGCGCTTGTGAGATCACAGGTCGACCGCTTCACCCTGGACGATTCGGTGACGCTAGAAGAGCTGGAACGGGAGACAGAAGACGGCGACTGGGAGAGATTGGTTTACCCGATCGACGCGGCGCTGATGGACCTGCCCGCCGTCGTTCTGGACCCAATTCAGGAAGAGGCGGTGGGATACGGCGAACCGGTGCAACTTGTGGAAGGCGCAATCGAGAGCACCGAGTCAGAAATACGGGCGTACAACCGGGCTGGGGAGCTGATCGCCCTGATGGGCTACCACCCGGCGCTCTGCCGATTAACGCCCATCCGTGTGCTGATAGCGCGCTGATCCAGACCAAAAACGACGTCAAGGCACCTTCCTCCACGCCGCTTATCGCCATAATCCGACATCATTCGTGAGTGACGCTTGCGTTGGGGCATCCTTAACATCACCGATATGGTCTTTCCTTTGCCGCTTCTCAGTGCGGCAGAATCCCCGATCGAGGAAGTAGCGCACCTCGTTCTCCTGCTCGCGGTCATCATCTTCGCTGCCAAACTGGCGGGGGAGTTGGTCGAGCGTTTCGCGTCCTTTCCTTCAGTGCTGGGCGAGCTGGGCGCGGGCATTCTGATCGGTCCGTTTGCACTGGGCGGAGTCGAGATCGGGTCCCTTGGACCGTTCTTTGAGATCCCGACTGCGCTCAACGAGGCCGGCGAAGTTGTGAACTCGATAACGCCGGTCGCGCCCGAGTTGTTCTTCGTCGCCCAGGTCGCGGCGATCATCCTGCTGTTCCAGGCCGGGCTTGAAACGAACCGGTCGCAGTTCTTCCGCTGGGTCAAGCCGGCAACGGCGGTGGCCGCTGGTGGCGTAATCGTGCCGTTCGCGTTTGGCTTCCTGGTGACGATCATCCTGGGGTTCGCCAGTTTCGATAGCACATCGGATATGCTCCCGGCGCTCTTTGTGGGCTCGATCATGACCGCCACATCTGTCGGCATCACGGCCCGGGTGCTGGCGGACATACGGCGACTTGACACACCGGAAGGCACGACAGTGCTGGCCGGGGCCGTCGTGGATGACGTGCTCGGGATACTGATCCTGGCGGTGGTGATAGGTATGGCTGATACCGGCGAGGTATCGGTCGTCGACATCGGCATAATCGCCGCCAAAGCAATCGGGTTCTGGCTTGGTTTGATGATTATCGGCAGCCTGGTCGCGAACCGTATCTCTGACACATTCCTCTGGTTCCGCAGTTCGGGTGTGCTGGTCGGCTTAGCGCTGTTCCTAGCGTTCCTGGCGTCGGCGGTTGCGGAGATTTACTTCGGGCTTGCGATGATCATCGGCGCCTACACGATGGGGCTGGCGCTCTCAGACACCGAACTCAAACACCGGATCGAAGAACCGATGATCCAGATAGGCCACTTCATAGTGCCGGTCTTCTTTGTGGTGATCGGAATGCAGGTGGACCTGGGCGCCATGGGCGGCGCCATCGTTTTCGGGATCGCCCTCAGCATTCTTGGAATATTGAGCAAGGTGATCGGCGCGGGCCTGCCGGCGCTGGCGGTCGGGTTCAACCGTCGCGGCGCATGGCGCGTTGCGATAGGGATGCTTCCCCGCGGCGAGGTGGCATTGATCATCGCCGGCATCGGGCTATCGAGCGAGGTGATTGGCCAGGACGTGTTTGGCGTCGCCATCCTTATGACGATCGTGACGACCCTGATTGCGCCGATCATCCTGGTGCCGGCCTTCACCGCCGGAGGCTCAGGCCTTCGGCGTCCAATGGGCGGAGCGAGGGCGCACCGGGCACGAGGGCGTCCGGAAGAGTAATCACGCGGCTGATCCGGGGGTGGTTGAAACGCCTTTGTAGCTATTGGATCGCTCTTGTCGCATGCTATATTTGAACGTCCGATGAGCCCCCGTAGCTCAGCGGATAGAGTACCGGCCTCCGAAGCCGGGGGCGTGAGTTCGAGTCTCACCGGGGGCACCACCCACCGACCGCCGCAGCCAGCGCGCGTAGTGATAAGGTCGGTGACGTATGACATCACGCGAACCTGGTCAGCGCTGGGTTCCGTCCGGGGAGCGGCTGGTCGAGGCCCTGCGGGTACAGATCGCCGCCGCCCGACGTGACGATCCACTCGGCCCCATCACCGTTGTGGTTCCGTCTTTCTACAGCGCGTTCTTCCTACGGCGTCAACTCGCGGCCGACAGTCCGATTTTCAACGTCCAGTTCCTGCGGCTGGAAGACTTCGCCGAGTCGCTGGCGGGAGTGAAAGATTCCAGGCCGCCGCTGTCCAGGCTACGCGCGTCTGAGATCATCCACGCCATTGCCGCCGACGGTTCGTTCGCCCTTCCCGAAGAGTTTGAACGGATCCGGGAAGCGGCGGGATTCCAGAACGCTCTTCACAGGACGCTCGATGACCTTGATGCCGCGGGCGTGAATCCGGCGCTGCTTGACAGTGGTGGCGGTTGGCGGTTCACCTCGACCATTTTCGGACTGTACGGTCGTTACCTGGAACGTGCGAGCGGTTTCGCCGCCCGCTCGGCCATCGCGAGCCAGGCGGCTCGAGCGATCCGATCAGAGGCGCCTGAACTCGGGCGGTTCGGCACGATCGTGTTCCTCCTGGTTGAAGAACCGGCCGCACAGCATCGTGAGCTGGTCAGCGCCCTGCTCGGCATGCCATGTGCGCCGGTGCTCATCGGCTCGACGGGCGACCCGGATAGCGACACTTTAATTTCAAGCATCCGGGGCGTGGCATCGGCTCCGAATCCCGATTCCGGTTCTGCAACTGAGATAAATCCTGATGGTTTCAGGCTCGTCTCCGCGCCGAATCCTGGCGAGGAGGCCCGCTGGGTTGTTCGCGACGCCCTCGCGGCGGCCCGAGAGGGCACGCGTTTTGCACGAATCGGCGTGTTTTACGAGGACCCTTCCAACGGTCCCCGCCTGACTGAGGCGTTCCAGTTGAGCGGTGTCCCGGTCTCCGGGCCTTCGCCGGTTACGCTAGCCACGACTCCGAACGGGCGCTGGATTCTGGGCCTGCTCGCCGTCCTAGATCGCCGAGATCAAAGGGAACAACAGGTGCCAGTGGGCCAGGGGCGTCTGAACGAACCGGGATTGGCAAGGGACCGACTGGCCGCCTGGGTTACGGGAAGCCATGTGATCGCTGCGGACGGAGCGCCAGCCGCCGGGGCGTCGTGGGATGTGATCTCACGGCGTGCTGGCGTGGTCGCCGGCGCGGGGTCGTGGGAAAGACGGCTGGGCGAACATGCGAGGCGGTTGCGATCGCGCGCGGAGAAAGCGGCGAGGCAGGATGAAGATGACGGTGCGTCCCGGGCCGGCTGGATCGCCGAGGCGAACGAGGCTGAGCGGCTTCGCGAGTTCGTGCGCCAACTGGCCGACGAACCGATGCCATCTGATAACAACGCTTCGTGGAGCGATTTCATCAAGTGGCTTCGTGCGCTTGCTGGAAGGTACGGACGATCCGACGCTCTGAACGATAATGGCGCAGCAGCAGCAGGGGCTGTGAGTTCCGCGCTGGACGCCATCAGCGATCTTGATTCGATCGATCTACCGCCACCGACGTTCGAGAGATTCCGGCGGACGCTCGAAACGGAGCTGGACCGCCCGCTCTCGCGGGTCGGAGAGCTCGGGCGCGGTGTGTTCGTCGCCCCCTTGCGACAGGCGGTAGGTTGCGATTTCGACCGGGTTTATATCGTCGGCATGACGGAAGGCAGCTATCCGTCGATCGGCTCGGAAGACCCACTGTTGCCGGACGTGGTAAGGAGTGGCATCCCAGGGCTGAAGACGCTCGGGGACGAACGGGCGAGCGCCCGAAGACGTTTCTTGACAGCGCTTGGGACGGCGCCGAAACGCGTACTGGTGTGGCCGCGTTCGCAACCCGGAGCCACCCGGCAGGTGTGGCCGTCACGCTGGTTCACCGAGTTCGCCGAGGCGGTCCACGGGAAACCTCTGCCGACAGATCTGCTGGCCAACGATGGGAACCCGGTGGAAGTGGTCGTGGCCCCGGCCCGGCGGCCGCTCGATGCCTCGCCGTCAGATCGCCACGAGTACGAGGTGAAAAGCCTCGCCGCATGGCAGAGCGCGGGACGCAGGTCGGAAGACCACTTCCTCTTCAACGCCCCCGGCGAAACCCTCTCGGCGGGACGAGAACTGGAGTGGAGCCGCTTCCGGGCGAACCGGCTGACCCGGTGGGACGGGGCAGTCGGCCCGAATCTGGGCTTAGACGCAGGTGGGGATGTGGTCTGGTCGCCGGTGTCGTTATCGGGGATAGCGTCCTCGACCCGGCTTGAGGCGTGGGCCAACTGTCCGTTCAGGTACTTCCTGACGTATGAGATAGGCGTCGAGCCGACTGAGGCTCCGGAAGCTGCCGAGACGCTCAGCGCCCTGGACCGCGGCATCATCATCCACGACGTCCTCGACAGGTTCGTGAAAGAAACTTTGTGTCAACCGGCGGCCGGCGCGGAAGGCGACGCCGAGCGTCTGCAGGAAATCGCCAATCAACAGATGGACGCGTTTGAGCGCAACGGCCTAATCGGCAGGCCGGTCCTGTGGCGATTGGAGCGGGAACGGATCAAGCGCGGCCTCCTCGATTTCCTGGACGTGCATCGATCAAGGGTCACGGAACGTGGGCAGCGGCCGGTGGCGACCGAGCTCGGATTTGGAGACGGGACGGATGTTCCGGCGGTGGTCGTTCAGCTTTCGGGCGGCCGATCCATCAGGTTCAGGGGATGGATCGACCGTGTTGACGCCAGCGAGGACGGCGCGCGCGCCACGGTTATCGACTACAAGAGCGGACGGGGATCGCGCTTCTCCCGGCTCGCCACCGATCCGGTGGACGGCGGCAAGCATCTGCAGCTTCCCATCTACGCCCTCGCCGTGAAGGGGTGGCGTCCGGAGACCGAATCTATCGACGCCGAGTTCTGGTTCGTGATGGACGACGCCGGCTCGAAGACGGTCGGCGCTTCGCTGGAGATCGCCGGTCCACGATTTGAAGACGTTGTGGATCAGATCGTCGTCGGGATCGAGAAAGGCGTGTTCCCGGCCTACCCGGGGGAGAGATCGATCCCTGGCCGGTCCGGCGGCTCCACCCCGGAGAACTGCGCCTACTGCCCCTACGACCGCATCTGCTCCGGCGGCCGGGTCTGGGCCTGGGAACGCAAGTCAGGCGACCCGGCGGCACGTCACTTCATCGGATTATCCGATACCGGCGCGAGGACAACGTCTTGACGACGCTCGATAACGCAGAACGCAAGCGCATCATCGAGGAGCTCGACTCCACGTTGTTTGTTGAGGCCGGCGCCGGCACGGGGAAGACCACAGCCCTTGTCGACCGGGTAACGGCGCTTCTCAAACGAGGCGACCCCGTCACAAAGATGGTCGTGATCACCTTCACCAGAAGCGCGGCTGCAGAACTGCGAGAGCGCGTGCGGCGCAAGGTCACGGAGGCGCGTGAAGAGGCGGCGGAGGGCAGCCTTGAGCGTGAAAAACTAGACGCGGCGGTCCGCGAGATAGATTTCGCCGTCATCCAGACCATCGACTCTTTCGCCCTGTCCATGTTGAGGGAGAGACCGTTGGAGGCGGGGTTGCCGCCGGTGATTGAGCCCGTGGATGAGGTGCAGGCGGAGCTCAATTTCGACCAAGCGTGGTCGCGCTGGCTGGATGACCAACCTGACGACGGTGAGTTTGCGACCGCCATTGCAACGGCGTTCCGTCTCGGAATGGTGTCACCGCTCTCCGGGCTGTACGACACCGCCCGGCAACTGCACGCCAACTATCACCTCGTTGGCAGACACGATTTCAAGGAACCCGGGCGGGTCACGCGGGTCACTGCTCGGAGCATCGTCGATGCGGGCAAGTGGCTCCCCGCTATGGCGCGTTTTTGCCGTCTTCCGGAGGGCGACAAATTGACCGCGGCACTGGAGGGCTTCGAGGCTATCGCGACGCGACTGGAACGTATCAACCCCGATAGCGAAGACGCCGATTGGTTCCTGGCGAACCCCAACATCAAAATTTCGCAGACCGGCGGTAGGCAGGCAGACTGGGACGAAGATGAGTCCGGCGTCAACGCATGTAAATCGATCAAAGCGCACTTGAAGGACCTCCAGGATGAGCTGAACAATGAGCTGTCCGACCTGCGGCGGCACGCCCTCGGAGCGCTGCTGGAGCCGCTGAAGGGGTTTGTCACCGGGTACGCGGCGGAACGGCGCAACGCCGGGAGGGCAGAGTTTCACGACATGCTGGTCTGGGCGGTGGAACTGCTCCGGAACGACGACGCACGTTTGCATTTCCAGGAACGGTACGAATACGTGCTCGTCGACGAGTTCCAGGACACCGATCCGCTTCAGGTGGAACTGGTCAGGGGCCTTACCGATCGCGCCGGCGTCGGACATCCGACGCCGGGCGCGCTGTTCGTCGTCGGCGACCCCAAACAGTCGATCTACCGCTTCCGCCACGCCGATCTGCCGACGCTGAACAGGCTGCGCTCAGAACCGCATGTTGGCCTCACGCGCATCACCCAGAACTTCCGCTCGAACACGTCGCTGGTCGGGTGGGTCAATCACGTGTTCGCCAGATGGATGGACGGCGCTGGAAGCCGGTATCAGGCCGACTATGTGGCGCTGGAAAGTGACGATACACCGCCGGAGATAGTACCCCCGTTTGGGGTACACCTGGCCGGTGAAGCGTTTCCGGAACCACGTATCGAGACCGTGCGCCGGACGGAGATGGACGACCTCGCACGCACCGCCCGGGAGATCGGCGAAGGGGCGTGGATGGTGCGTGGTGGGGACGGTCTGAGGCGATCCGGGTATGGCGACCTGTGCGTCCTGATCCCCAGACGAACGGCACTGCCGTTGCTTGAGAGGGCGCTGGATGAGCACAAGGTTCCGTACACAACCGACGGGAATTCGCTCATCTTCGTGACCGAGGATGTCCGAGACCTTCTCAGCGCGCTGACGGCGATCGACGATCCGACCGACCAGGTGGCCGTTGTGTCGGCGTTGCGATCACCGGCGTACGCATGTTCCGATGTGGATCTGTGGCTCTGGGCCCGATCGGGACGGGGCTTCAATTATCTTGATGCGGCCCCCGATGCCTTGGCCGAGCCCGGTTCGGTGGCGAACGCGTTCAGGTCCTTGAAGACGTTGCACAACGAGCGGCTCGTCACAGGGCCCGGGGCGTTGATCGAACGGTTCGTCCGGGAGCGCAGGCTTCGTGAGATAGCGCTCGTCGGAGGGCGTGCCGAGGAGCGATGGTCACGCATCCAGTTCCTCGCCGAGATGGCCCGACGGTTGACGGACGCCGGACGCCCCTCGCTGCGTGACTTCGTGCTCTGGGCGCACCAGCAGGCCGAGCGAGACGTGCGTGCGCCGGACGCCGGCGCGGGCGAAGAGACCGATGCCGTGCGGGTCATGACGGTCCACGCCGCCAAGGGACTCGAATTTCCTATCGTGATGTTGACCGGCCTGAACTCAGGCCTAAACACCCGCACAGAAAACGCCCTGTTCGACCACAGCGACGCCGCCACGACGCAGATCGGCGTGCGCATGGGATCACGTCCGGCTTTTTTCGAGACCGGCGGTTTTGATGCGTTGCGGGAACAAGAGAAAGACGCCGGGAGGATGGAGGGCGTGCGTCTCATGTACGTGGCGGCGACGCGGGCCAAGGACCACCTGATCGTCAGCACCTACAGGAAAGACAACGACAGGTCGTCCCCGGCGGCCCTCGTCGCCGAATTTTCGGACGATGCCCGGAGGCTGTGGGCCGCGGTTACGCCGGCTCCCGATCCACCGGGCGCACGAACCCCGGCTCAGAGGCGCCGCGTTGCTACAGATAACCAGGCAGACACGCAGGACGACCCGGACGGGTGGGAGCGTCGGCAACGAGTCCTAATCGCTCTGATGTCCACGCCGACGATGATCTCGGCATCGACACTTCATGATTCAGAAGCAGTCCCCCGTGAACAGAAGACCGGGGATGAGCAGATGGAACTTGATCCGTGGAGACGCGGGCGGGCGGCCAGCTCGATAGGACGCGCCGTTCACGCCGTATTGCAGGACGTTGATCTGGGCGCGCCGACACGTGCAGAGATCAATAGTCTCGCGGCTAAACACGCACGCGCCCACAATGTCGCCAGTTACGAAATGGAGATAATTGATCTGGCGAATGCGACGCTGCAGGCGCCCGTGATGCGCCGCGCCGCCGAGGCTCACACGAACGGCCGGGCGTGGCGTGAGTCGTACGTCAGCGCACGCGTTGGCGTGACCGGGGTGGTTCTGGAGGGCTATATCGACTTGCTGTTCGAGGACGAGGACGGATCGCTAGTGATAATCGATTACAAGACCGACCGGAGCGACGACGCCGTGGAGGCGTACGAAATGCAACTCGGGGCCTACATCGCCGCCGTACGTGAAGCCACCGGCGTTGAGGTCGGCGAGGCGGTGCTCGTGTTCTCGCGTCGGGCGTCCGAAGCCATTGCCGCTGGCGCCGACCTCGAGGCCGCACAACATCCGGTTTCTGACCTGGGTCACGCGGCGGAACGCGCCATCAGGCTCGCAGAAGAACGGTCGTCCGCCCGGCTCGGACGGACACCCACACCCATTTGATCTCGTCTTCTTCGCTCCTTAAGAAATCCCGGTTTGTGCTGCTCGCGCCGGTCGTTGTGCTGCTTGCTGCGGCGTGTGGAGGCGGCTTGAGCGATGAGGATCTGAGCACGGCCATCGCAGCCGCACAACAGACGGCGATGGACGACGCGGTCGCCACCGCGATTTCGGAGATACCGCCGATCCCGACACCGGCGCCAACCGCTACGCCACAACCTGCGCCCACGCCGCAGCCCACGGCAACGCCGCCACCTCCCACGCCCATCG
>PCAM01000018.1 GCA_002730555.1 Chloroflexota bacterium | reverse complement strand
TTCGGCGCAGAACAATTCGGGCACTTCGACCCGATGGCGATGGGCGGGTTCGGACCCGAACACGTCGGAAACTTCGACCCCACCGCTATGGGCGCCTTCAACGAGGACCAGTTCGGGAACTTCGACCCGATGGCATTCGGTGGATTCGGTGAGGACCACTTCCAGAACTTCGACCCCGGCCTGATGTCGGTCTTCGACGCAGAACGCGTCGGGCACTTCGACCCGATGGCTATGGGCGGGTTCGGACCCGAACAGTTCGAGAACTTCGACCCGATGGCGTTCCAGGGCTTTGGCCCGGACCAGGTCGGAAACTTCGACCCCACCGCTATGGGCGCCTTCAACGAGGACCAGTTTGAGAACTTCGACCCGATGACCTTCGGTGGCTTCGGTGCCGACCACTTCGAAAACTTCGACCCCGGCCTGATGTCGGTCTTCGACGCAGAACGCATCGAGAACTTCGACCCGTTCGCAATGGGCGGTTTCGGACCCGAACAGTTCGAGAACTTCGACCCGTTGGCAATGGAAGGCTTCGACGCTTCTCACCTCGAGAACTTCGACCCGTTCGCAATGGGAGCCTTCGATGCCGAGAAGTTTGAGAACTTCGACCCGACGGCAGTGGGCGGTTTCGGTGCCGACCACTTCGAGAACTTCGACCCGTTCGCAATGGGAGCCTTCGATGCCGAGCAGTTCGAGAACTTCGACCCGTTCGCAATGGAAGGATTCGATGCTTCTCACCTCGAGAACTTCGACCCAGAAGCGGTTGTCGGATTCGACCGTGACCACATGGTGGGCATGGACGTAGATGCCCTGACCGGGTTCGACATCGACCACGTCATCAACCTGGACGAGGAAGCCAAGGATGGATTCGGCGACCACGTGATGGAGTTCGATGACTTCGATCTGGAGGTCCGGGGCGAGTTGATCGGTGAAGAGGCCCAGCGCATGGGCGGCTTTGGTTCCTTCGACGACCTCCTGGCCCTGGTCGATTCGCTCTCAACCATTTCCACCGGCGACCTCACGGAACTTGGATGGGATGCGACATTCGACCCGACCGAACTGGACCTTGGCTTGGACGTTGAGAACCTTGACGAGGTCTTCGATGCAACAGCGCTGGCGAATGCCCTGGGAGCGTTCGGTGGTTAAGCGGTTCATCGATCCCCGGGGATAGACTCCCTGCAACAGGGGTCAGCCCCGGAATACGACCCGGCCTTCTGGGCCGGGTTTACGGAGACAAGGACGAGGCGTCCGCCGTCTGGCGGGCGCCCCGTCGCGTCTGGCCGGTTGCGCGGTTGGGCGTCTTGCGGTGAGGCCGTTAAAATGTTGTGTCACGCCGCCATTGCAGCTCATACACTTGAACCAGACGGAGTTGACGATGCCAAGACCGGCCCACCCCCTACTCGCAATAACACTCGGCGACCCGTCCGGCATCGGCCCGGAAGTCGTGGCACGCGCGCTCGCCGAGCGGGCGACCTACGAAATGGCCCGCCCGGTCGTGATAGGCGCACTCGGGCCTATGCAGCGCGGGATCAAAGACACGGGCGTTGGGCTGGTGGCCCGCGCCGCGAGCTCTATCGAGGGCGCCGGGGAAGATCCCGGCGTTGTCGATGTGCTGAACGTCGACGGGTTTGAGGACGCCGACTTCCCGCTCGGTGAGCTCTCAGCGGTTTCCGGCAAAGCCGCCCACGCGTGGATAGAGCGCGCGGTGCGGCTGTGCCAGAACGGCGGCGCGGACGCCATGGTGACGGCGCCGGTGAACAAGGAAGCATTGAACATGGCCGGATCAACCGACATGGGACACCAGGAGGTGTTCAAGCGGATGTCCGGGTCCGACTACGTCGCCACGATGCTGGTCTCCGGGGTTCTGCGTTGCATGCACCTGAGCACCCACCGATCGCTGATACGTGCGGCCGAGTACGCAACACGCGAGAACATCCTGATGGCGACGAAGCTGACGGACGAGACGTTCAAAAGATGGGGTTTTGAAAACCCAAGGATCGCGATCGCCGCGCTCAACCCGCACGGCGGCGAGAACGGGATGATCGGCGACGAGGAGTTAACGGACATCGCTCCGGCCGTTGAAGACGCGAAGGCGCTGGGCATTAACGCCAGCGGACCTATCCCGGCAGACTCTGTGTTCAACCAGGCGATCGCCGGCCGATGGGACGTCGTCGTCGTGCTCTATCACGACCAGGGCCACATTCCGATCAAGGTGCACGGCTTTGAGGAAAGCGTGAGCGTGAACCTGGGCATCCCGTGGATACGGACCTCCGTGGACCACGGGACGGCGTTCGATATCGCAGGCAAAGGCATCGCACAGGCGGTGAGCATGCGAGAGGCGATCAAACTGGCAACGCAACTGGCGACCGGCGTGCGGCCAGAGTAGCGTTCGCAAGGCGGGTGTTGTTTTCAGGCAGAACGCCGCAACCTGTCTCGGTAATAAGTAGGGTCCGGCGTCGTCTGCGTTCGTATAATCGACTCGACCCGTTATCCAACACGGGCGCGTCATCTCAAATCGGGGGCATCCACTTGAAACTGGGATTCATCGGCGGCGGCGTGATGGCCGAGGCGATCATCGCCGGAGTGCGCCGGGCAAACCTGGACGCCGAGATAACGGTCGGCGAGCCGGTCGAGGAACGCCGGGCGACGCTGGTAAGCACCTACGGCGTGACCGGGGTCGCAGAGAACAAAGCCGCGATCGACGGCACAGACTTGATAGTGCTCGCGGTGAAGCCGCAGCAGCTTGACGGCGTGGCGGAGGCTATAGGCGGAAGCCTGACGTCGGACCAGACCGTGCTTTCGATCCTGGCCGGGGTCAAGATGCACACGCTGGGCACAAAGCTAAATCACGGACGTCTGATCCGCGTCATGCCGAACACGCCCGCACAGGTCGGCGAGGGGATGAGCGCGTGGCATGCGTCTCCCGATGTGCCGGACGCCGTTCGTGAGTTCGCCAGCCAGATGCTGGATGCGCTCGGCGTTGCGATCTACATGGACGACGAAAAGTACGTCGATATGGCGCTTGCGGTGAGCGCGAGCGGCCCGGCGTTCGTATACGTGTTCATGGAGTCTCTTATCGACGCCGGTGTATCGCTGGGATTGCCACGCCCGATGGCCCACACGCTGGCGCAGCAACTGATCATCGGAAGCGGCGTACTGGCGCGTGAGACCGGCAAGCACCCGGCGGACCTGCGGAACCTGGTCACGTCTCCCGGAGGGACGACGGCGGCGGGGTTGCAGGTGATGGAGGAGGCCGGGTTCCGGGGCACGGTGGTGAAAGCCGCTGTCGCCGCATGGCAAAAGGGCGAAGAGCTGGGCAGGGGGTCCAAGTGAACTATCTTCTTGAAATAATCGGAACAGCCATGAACCTGATGGCGTATGCCATCATCGCCCGGGCCCTCTCGACATGGTTCCCGTCCGCCCGGAACAACCCTCTTATCATTATCCTCTACCGGATCACGGACCCGATCCTGATCCCGCTAAGCCGGGTAATTCCACGCGCCGGCATGTTCGACTTCTCGCCGATGGTAGCGGTGTTCGGCCTCTTCTTCCTATCGTGGGTGTTCCTGAACGTCTAGACGGCCAGCCGCTCTCGGACCTCAGCCTCGGACAATCCTCCCACCCGGACGATCTTCCTGCGCGCCGTTTTGCCGTGCGTGACCTTGACCGCGGCACGCTTAACACCAAGCACCTTCGAAAGCACCTTGCACACGGCTACGTTGGCCGCGCCATCAACGGGCGGCGCAGTCACGCGCATCCGTAACGTGCCGTCCTCGAGAAACCCCAGCACCCCATCAGAGCTAGCCCGGGGCTGAACACGAACAGTGAGCTGAGTGGACCGCATAAGATCACCCGAAGTATTTCAGAGCGAGCCCCAAGCCAGACACGAATCAAAAGGCGAGTCTATCCAAATAGCCGCCCGGCAGGGCTTTAGGCGTGCGCCATTGCTCCGCCGTCGACGAAGATCGTTTGGCCCGTGGTGAAATCCGAAAAGTCGCCCGCAAGGTAGATCATCAGTGTGGCGATCTCGTCCGGCGTGCCCTTGCGTCGCAGCGGCAGATAGCGGACGAGCAGCTCCTTCTGCTGTTCCTCTAGCGGCGGCGGGTTCAACTCCACCCAGCCGGTGGCGATGCAGTTGATCCGCACACCAGCGGTCCCCCACTCGAGAGACAACGAGCGCGTTATCTGCTGAATCGCCGCCTGGGATGCGGAGAACGCGGCGTGGTTGGTCAATCCCCGCTCGGCCATCTCCGAGATTACGTTGACGATGTGCCCACTGCCCTGTTCTGTCATCACACGGCCGGCAGAACGCGCCCACCTGAACGCCGATCCTGCGTTGGCATCCATCACCGTGTTCCACTCGAACTCGGTGGTATCCAGCGTTGGCTTGCCAAGCTGGTTCAGCGAAGCGTTGACCAGGATGTCCAGCCCGCCAAGCTCAGAAACCGTCCGGCTGACCGCGGCATCCGTCTCTGCGTACCCGGGGAACGCTCCGACGAAAGATGCAGCGCGCCGGCCCTCCTTTCGCACCGCTGACGCGGCGGACTCGACGTGTTCAGGCGAATCCCCGGCAACCGCAACGTCAGCGCCAGCTTCTGCGAGCGCGCCGGCCAGCACGGCGGCCCAGCCGCGTGCATCCGCTGTAATCAGGGCTACCTTGCCTTCAAGGGTCCATTCATTCGGGACGGGCATCGTGTGTCCTTAACTGTGCAACTGGTAACGGATTTCAAAAATGCAGGCCAGAAGGTCCTCAGGCCAGTTCAGATATCGGCCCGTAACCGGTCGGCGCCATGCCCCCGGCCAGTCCACCGCCGTCGACGATGAACATCTCGCCGGTCATGTAGTCGGACGCCGAGGACGCCAGCCAGACGGCCACGGGCCCGAACTCCTTCGGAAACCCGGTGCGGCCTACCGGGATGAGATCTCCACGCGGGAGAGACATCGAGGTAGCGTTGGTCGCCTCGGTCGGGAAGAAGCCCGGCACAATGGCGTTGCATGTGATGCCGTAACGGCCCAGGCTCACGGCCATGGCCCGCGTGATGTTCACGACGCCTCCCTTGCCAGCTGTGTACATGTAGTTGTCACGCCCGCCCCGGAATCCGAAGCCTGATGCGACATTGACGATCTTCCCGGAGCCGCGATCGGCCATGTGCTTGGAGATGGCGCGGGCACAGTAGAACGCAGAGCTGAGGTTGGTCTCGATGCCGATGCGCCACGACTCATCGGTTATCTCCCACAACGGCGGTCTGCCCGTCTCACGGACGATGCCCGCGTTGTTGAACAGGATATGTACATCGCCCCACTCAGCGAGCACGGTCTCGAACAGGGCGTTCACGGCGACCGTGTCAGTGACATCTGTGGAGACGGCCATCGACTTACAACCGAGCCCCTTCACCATGTCTGCCGCCTCGTCTATCGGGCCCTGTCTCCGGCCTGCGATGGCAACGTTTGCGCCCGCCTCCGCCATACCGCGCACCATCTCAAGGCCGAGGCCCGTGCCACCACCAGTGATGACAACGTTTTTCCCGTCAAGGTTCAGGGCATCAAGTACGCCCATCCGTAACTCCCCGTGGCTCTTGGTTTTTCTCCGGGTAGCGTCCGTTAGTCTTCCCGCTTAACGGGAATCCCTCAGTACAGTCGTTACTTCACCGGCTTCAAGGCGATGGACGTCACCAGCACGGTCTCTTAGCAAGAGGCGGCCGGTATCGTCGACACCCTCGGCTACACCATGTAACAATTCGTGACCCCACCGCACGTCGATCTCCCGGCCCAGCGTCTCCAGGCGCGCACTCCAGTCCGCCACCAGCGCACCCATCTGTTCCGGGCTGGTGTAAATGTTGTCCATCTCCAGGAGCAGTTTACGCATGACTTCACGCCTGGAAACCCGTTGCCCGTTCAAAGTGCGCAGGCTTGTCGCGATATCTGTGATTTCCGGATGGAGTGTTGCGTCCAGGTTCACGTTCACGCCCGTTCCGATGATTGCGTAGTAACCGGTATCGGAACTACCGGATTCCACGAGTGAACCGGATATTTTGCGATCAGCGGCCCGTACGTCGTTCGGCCACTTGAGGGTTATCGGTACATCGGTGAACGCGTCCAGCGTTCGGGCCACCGCCAGCCCGGCGACGAGCGGCATTTTGGGCAGGTCTGCCGGATTTGGCTTGAGCAGCACGGAGAAGAGAATGTCCCGGCCCACCGGCGAGGTCCACGTGCGGGACATGCGACCGCGACCCTTTGTCTGAAGGTCTGCCACAACCACCAGGCCCTCGGGTTCGCCGGCGTCCGCCGCGTGCCTTGCGTCGTCGTTCGTGGACCCGGTCGTCTCATGCCACACGATGCGGCGTCCCACTATCGCCCTGCCGTCCAGGGACTCTAGGCCTTCGAATTCGTTCGTCGTGCTGCTCAAATCGTCTCCCGTTAACACCCCGCCAACGGTCGTTAAATCACCGCCCAAACCCCGCCGACGTAGTATCGCTGGCGAGTGCGGGCTGTCAATGACACCGGTGAATAACGCAATTTGAGGGGGAAGCCCCCATCCCAATCGGTAGGACCTGAGACGGCGGCGGTGATCAGCCCCGCTAGTGTGAAGAAAATAGCTAACCGGGAGGGTGGCGTCGTTGTCGTCGGGGTAGCCACGAAATTTAAGGGGCAGTCCCGCGAGAGGTATGCATGGCTCAGAGGCCATCAAACAACCGAGCGGAGCAGGATTCGATACGGGCGACCGAAGAGTTATATGCGCTGATATCGAGGCCGCACGCGTGGCAGCCGAAGAAGAGCTTGAGACGCAGCGGATTCTGACCGACACTTCGGATCAAGTCTTCCACTTCCAAGGTCACGGAACGCAAGGAGCGACGTAGGCGTTGAGCCGAGCTGACTCCGGAGTCCGTGATGGCGGGAGCGCCCCCAAAGAAGGCCACACGGGCTTCAGCACAGGAACCGACAGTCGAAGCCGAATCGGCTGTAACGCCGGAAAGTTCGACCGATGCGTCGGCAAAGAGGGATAAGGGCGGCCGCTTCGTGAAGAAGGCCGAGACGACCGCTACGGTGCAGGCGGCGTAACACCAGTTTCCGTATCTGCCATCCGGGCCTTTTTGTTATCCCGTTCGTTTAAGACGCCCCACCGGTGTTAGGGTTTTTCGGTTTCCCGCAAATCCAGCACCGGAGCGTCCGCATTGTCGAAACGATTCACGCCAGAGATCTCGGTAGAGCTACCGTCGTTGTATGACGCCCAGGTGTCACCCGACGGCACGGTTGCGGCATTCGTAGTCGCAGACAACTTCCGGCGCAGCGGAACTGCGGCGCCCAGAATGCCAAAAGCGAACATCTTCTCGGTCGCCGTATCCGGCGGACCGACGGTGCAGCTGACTAACAGCGAGCGGTCCGACACGATGCCACGCTGGTCTCCGGACGGCGAGTCGCTGGCTTTCCTGTCTGACCGCGAAGAGGACGGGCAGCGACAGGTCTACCTGTTGCCACGGCGGGGCGGCGAGGCGCGCAAGCTAACGGACGTCCAGGGCGACATTCCGAGCCCGCGCAGTCTCTCGCCGATGGCATGGACCGCCGACGGCCGGTTTATTTCGTTCTTGAAGGTTGACGGCGAGAACGAAGAAGTCCGTGAACGACGGGCGGGCGGCGCAGACGAGATCGTCTTTGAAGAAGTCCACAGCTACATGCGGCTTTGGACCGTGGATGTCGCAAGCGGGGCGACCCGGTGCATATCGCCGGACGGGCTTCAGATCTGGGAGGCATCGGTATCGCCGGACGGGACGCGCGTTGCGGCGGTCGTTTCCGATCTTCCGTACGAGAGCGACTGGTACCTGAACCGGCTCGTGGGTTTCGATATCGGATCAAGGGGGACCACGGTCCTGTACGACGAGCGTCGACCGGCGGCGAAACCGGCGTGGTCGCCGGACGGCGCGTCCGTAACGTTCCTGACGTCAATCTACAGCGATCGCGGCAACGACTCCGGCGACCTGATGCTTGTCCCCGCTGCCGGTGGAGACGCACGCAATCTCACGGCGGATCACGGCGTTTCAGACCATTACGGCGTGTTCCACCAGGACGGCGACGCCATCCTGACGGCGACAAACGTGCACGGCGGCTCCGGTATTAGCTCGATCGACATCCAGACCGGAAAGCGGCGGTATCTCTGGAACGAAAAACGGGGCTTCTCCAATTTCAGCAGATCGCTTGAATCGGCCGATGAGGCCGTGTTTGTCGCGGTTATCAACGATCCCGACAACCTTCCCGAGGTGTTCGCTGGGGCCGAGGTGGACGGCGAAATTCAGTGGCGGAGGCTGACGGATGTACATGCCGACTGGTCTGATTTGGAGATCGGCGAGACGCGTGAAGTCTTCTGGGACGGCAACGATGGCGTCCGCATCCAGGGCCTGCTGCAACTGCCGCCCGGGTATTCGAGCGGGCGAATCCCGGTGGCGATGATGGTCCACGGCGGGCCGACCGGTGCAGTCAGATTCGATTTCCAGGACCACCACCGCTGGGCGAAGCTGATCTCCGATTCCGGTATCGCCGTGTTCATGCCGAACTACCGCGGCTCAACCGGCTGGGGCGTGCCCTTCGCAGAGACCAACATCGGAGACATGGGCGGAGAGGATTACCAGGACATGCTCGCCGGGCTCGATCACCTCGTGGAAACGGGAATCGCCGACCCTGCACGGTTGGGCATCTGCGGTTGGAGCTACGGCGGATTTACGGCGGCGTGGGCGGTGACGCAAACAGATCGTTTCAAAGCAGCCGTAATGGGCGCGGGAATCGCCGACTGGCGTTCGTTCCACGGGCGGTCGTATCTCCACTCGTGGGACGCAATCCACTACAACGACTCCGACCCGTACGACGTCGAGAGCGCCCACGCCAGTTTTTCACCCATCAACTTCATCAAGAACGCCAAAACACCAACCCTGATCCTCCACGGTGAACAGGACTGGGACGTGCCGGTAGAGCAGGGTTACCAGTTCCACCGGGCGCTAAGGGACCTCGGCGTCGACACCCGCCTCGTTGTGTACCCCCGAGAGCCGCACGGCGTCGAGGAATACGAGCACCAGCTGGATATTGCCCGTCGCGTCCGGCAGTGGTTCGAGGAGCGGTTGCTGGATTGACGATCCGACCAAACAGCCCCGCCCACATCCGACGGATGACCATATGACGCGCGCCGTTCTATTGACCTGTTTGGAACCCTCGTTTCCTCGCCGCCCGCAACCGGCTACTGAAGCGTTGTCGATGCCATCGCCGGGATAGCCGAGGTGCCTGTGGGCGAGTTCTTTGAACCCTGGATGTCGGTCAACGACGATCGGTTGAAGGGGACGAACGGTTCGTCCGAAGGCGAGATTGGGCAGGTGATGGACTGGGTGGGGATCACTTTGTCGGCCAAACAGATGCAACAACTCAAGAAACCGGGAATTGGAATAGCACTCGTGTCTGATTGTGTTATCGAGATGCCCGTTGTATGGCCATCAACGCCGTTCGCTCCGCTTTTCGAAACGACGGTGTTCTCGCGCGAACTCGGTGCCAGGAAACCGGACGCCCATCTTTACGAGAGGGCGATGAAGAGTCTTGGAGTGACGCAGTCCGATTGTTTGTTCGTTGCCGATGGTGGCTCGAACGAACTCAAGGGCGCCCGGGAGCTCGGCATCGCCGCCTATTTCCTCGACGACCAGTCGGCCGACCTGAGCACCGTCATGCGCGTCGACGTTCACGAATGAGATGGGCCTTCCAGCGGAAGCATTTCGGAAGTCCCGGCTTTGGTTGCGAGCCTCCGAAACGGCTAATCGAACAGCAGGTCGGGTCGAAGGCGATTTGCTGCCACGTAACGTCCGTATGTCCAAAAAAAAGTCCCGACACAAAAACTCTCCCAAATAGCCGGCCAACCGGGCTTACACGGTTCTGGATGTTCGGAATCGGGAAATCCTGAGTGACGCCGACTCGTGGCGTCGATTGGGCGTCGGGCGTAGACTCCGGGTCTGGCGGGCTGGCGGATTCCGGCGCCGATTGCACAGCGCACGGCGGTGAGGATTAGCCCGCGAACGACGGCCTCGTATTTCGGACGTTTCCGGCGCGAGGCACGATCCAAGCCAAACGCCCGGATGGTGGATATGCAGCGCGCGACGCGAGATGTTCTGTACTACGAGACCGGAGCCGACAACCCGGTCACGATGACGGTTCAGCCCGGTGAGGTCTTCGAAGTGGAGACCCAGATGAACCGGGGGCCGAACTCCGATCACTCCTCCGTTCCCGACCACCTTCGGGGCTACTACAACACCGTACGGAGCGACAGCCTGCCGATGGACAGGGGCAACGCCTCGTCCGGAGCGATACGGGTTGAGGGCGCGGAGCCGGGGCAGGTGCTAATCGTTCACGTAGAGCAGATCACCCCGCACAACATCGGCTGGACCGGATACCGGGGCAACACGAGCGCAATGCCCGGCTGGCTCGGCGACTCCAACGTCGGGCCTACCTCCAAGGTCGTCGAGATCCGTGACGGTAGGATCATCTGGAACGACAAGTTCTCCATACCGATACGGCCCATGCTCGGCTGCGTGGGCGTTGCGCCGGCGCGTGACAGGTGGGTCAACTCATGGGCCGGTGTTTGGGGCGGCAACTTTGATATCCAGGAAGTGACCGACGGCGCGCAGGTCCACATCCCCATCCAGGTGCCCGGAGCCAACCTGCACATCGGCGACATGCACGCGCTTCAGGGCGACGGCGAGATCTGCGGCGGCGGCGGAATCGAGACCGGCGGCATCGCCCGGCTGAAGGTGGAGCTAAAGGACAAGCCCGCCAACATGACATGGCCGCGCATCGAGAACGACAAGTACATCATGACCACGGCGCAGGCCCGCCCTGCGGAGGACGCCTTCCGCACCGCCCTGAGCGAGATGCTGCTGTGGCTTGAAGAGGAGTACAACTTCGCACGCAAGGACGCCTTTATGTTCCTTGCGCAAGTGCTCGAAGCCCGGATCACCCAGTTCGTGAATCCAACGTTCAGTTACGTGGCCAAGGTGAAGAAGGAATACCTGGAGTGGACGAAGTGAGCACGACTACCGAATACAACTACACCAGCTTCCCGCTGGACATGGACATGCCGTCCTTCGAGGGATTTGCGAAGGGCAGACTTCGAATCACGCCTTACACAATCGAGTGGCAGCCGAACCGGGAAACCCCGGTTGTCGAGTTTGTCGGCGGTCTCTACGACGTACCCGGAGAACGTGCCGTCGAGGAGTTCATCGCCGTACACAGGGCGACGAACGGCGAAGAGGTAGCCACGATGGTCCAGAGAGCCGCCGGCCAGGCCCTCAGATTGCGGCAATCTGCCCCGGCCGGACACGACTAACGTGAACTTCGCTCTGAAAATCGACTTCGGAACATCAATCTATGCCTGAGTTGTATCGCTTCGACAAGAACCGGGAGCTCTACGCACGCGCACAGGAGATGATCGCGGGCGGCATCAGCAGCCAGATCCGGCGCGCAGAGCTGCCGGTTCCGCTGTGGTTCGAGCGCGCCAAAAACGGGCTGATGTGGGACGTGGACGGCAACGAGTACGTCGATTACGTCATGGGCATGGGCCCGAACATCTTCGGCCATGCGCCGGATTTCATCGTGGATGCAGTCGCTAGAGACATGCGTGACGGCTTTGTGTTCGCCGGCCAGATGGAGCTTGAGCTGGAAGTCACTGAGATGGTCCGGGGCGCGGTCCCGCTCAAAGGCCCGGTGCGCTACGCGTCTTCCGGGACGGAGATCGACCAGGTGGCGCTGCGGCTGGCGCGCGGCTATACGGGCCGGTCCAAATACCTGAAGTTTGAGGGCCACTACCACGGCTGGACGGACACGGTGGCGTTCAGCGTCCACCCACCGCTTGAACAGGCGGGGGCCTTCGAAAGCCCGGTCGCCGTCCCCGAGTCCGGCGGCATTGCGCCCGGGTCCGACCACGACATCGTCATCGCGCCCTGGAACGATCTTGACACGCTCACAACGGTGTTCGAGAAGCACGGAAACGAGCTGGCGTGCGTGCTCACGGAACCGATTCTCTGCAACACGAACTGCATAGTCCCCCGCCCGGGTTACATGGAGGGCATGCGGGAACTGTGCGACAAATACGGCGTGCTGCTCATATTCGACGAAGTGATCACCGGCTTCAGGGTCGCCCTGGGCGGCGCGCAGGAAATGCTGGGGGTTGAGCCGGACCTGGCGACGTACGCCAAGGCGCTTGCCGGGGGCTTCCCGCTGTCGATGATGATCGGCAAGCCGGAAATCATGGCGATGCTGGGCGACGGGCGTGTGCAGCACGGCGGCAGCTTCAACAGCAACGTTATGTCGATGTCCGCGGCGCGGGCCGGTCTGAAACATATATTGGAAAATCCCGACCGCTTTTACCGTGACCTCGAATCTCGGGGAAAGCGTCTCATCGAAGGACTAAAGCGGGTCGGTCAGGAGGCCGAGTCCGATCTCCAGGTCCAGGGACTGGGTTCCACGTTCTGGACCAACTTCACCACCAAAGAAGAGATTTTTGACTATCGCGATCACGCGAAGAATTGTGACGAAGAGAAATACCACCGGTTCGCGCAGGCGATGCTTGAACGGGGGATTCGTTTGAGTACAAACGGCCGGTGGCACGTGGCGTCCTCACACACGGACGCAGAGATCGAACGAACTATCGAAGCGGCGCGGTCCGCCCTCGCGGCGATCTAGCCAGTACAGATGTGGGAATGGCGACCCGGGGACTTTGTGGGTCGCGAGAGAACATAGGAGCAAATATTTGCGCTGGAGTTCTGCAGTTTCTGATATCTCATCGCTCACCCGGGCGGTAGATAACACGGCCGAGCAGGTGGAGATCGGGCTGGACGGCCCGTCCGCCGACCTCGTGTTCGTTTTCATCTCGTCACACCACTCGCCGTCGTACTACTCGGTGGTCGAGCTGGTGCACTCCCGGTTCCCGGGCGCCACGGTAATCGGTTGTTCGGCCGGCGGCGTTATCGGCGCCGGGCACGAGGTCGAAAAAACGCCGGGCGTGGCGATGACGGCAGCGAGCCTGCCGGGTGTGGTCATCACGCCG
The DNA here is from genome assembly GCA_002730555.1 of Chloroflexota bacterium. Taxonomy (GTDB): domain Bacteria; phylum Chloroflexota; class Dehalococcoidia; order Lucifugimonadales; family Lucifugimonadaceae. Next base: position 5,062 of record PCAM01000018.1, on the reverse strand, counting down.
TTCGAGTTCGAGAGCGACGAGCTACCAAGCCCGGACGCCGCTCCGTCTGCCTGGGAAGCGCTTATCGGCGTGCCGGCCTCCGATCATCCGAGCATCGTACTTCTCCCGGACCCGTTTACCATTCCATCGGATGCGCTCGTCGAGGGGCTGGACTACGCCTATCCGGGCTCGGTCAAGATCGGCGGACTTGCGAGCGGCGGCACCGTGAACGGCGCAAACGCACTCTTCTCCAATAAAGGCACGCGTCGTTCAGGCGCGGTTGGCGTCGCGCTCAGCGGCAACGTGGTGATCGACAGCGTCGTCGCACAGGGTTGCCGCCCCATCGGCACGCCCATGGTCGTGACCGGCGCCGACGACAACGTGATTACGGAGCTTTCCGGGGAGTTGCCCCTGGACGTCCTTCGCAATCTGTTTGAAGAGGGCGATGAGCGGGAGAAACGACTCATCAGGCGCTCGCTGCAGATCGGCGTCCTGATGGACCCTTTTCAGGACGAGTACGAGGCGGGCGACTTCCTGATCCGCAACGTGATCGGAGCGGACGGCGACAACGGCGCGCTGGCGGTCGGTGAGCGGATTCGTGAGGGCCAGGTGGTGCAGTTCCACGTACATGACGCGTCTTCGGCGAGCAACGATCTCGGCGCCAGTCTCATGCGTTACGCCAGCGACCACCCGGACGCGTCGCCATCGGGAGTGTTGTTGTTCACCGGCCTCGGACGTGGCGAACGATTATTCGGACGTGCGGACCACGATACCGACCTGCTCCAGTCGGTCGTCGGTTCGATGCCCATCACCGGCTTCTTCTGCAACGGTGAGATCGGGCCGGTAGGCGGATCCACCTTCCTGCACGGCTACACCAGTTCCTTCGCCCTGTTCCGGCCAAAAGAACCCGCAGCGGTTTAGCCCAAACGGGTTCAGAGCGGCGTAGACTTCCGGCCTGATCGAGGATTTTCACGGGCAAGCCGGAGGTTCTATACGTGGTTGGCACGACCGACCATTCAGACCGATTCAGCGGGCGTGTCGCCATCGTTACCTGCGGTGTGCTTGGCTTCGGAAGCGGCACAGCGCGGAAGCTGGCTTCTCGGGGCGCCCGCGTGCTCGTGGTCGACGTGATCGGCATGACAAAGCAGATGGCGCTCGACTTCGGACCGTTCGGAATCCGGGTCAACTGCATCCCCCTCGGTCACATCGCCACAGAGAAAACCCAGGCACCAACCTGGGACCGGACACCCGGCGGATTCAAGTTCTTTGAACAGCAGTACCCGGTGCGCCGGACCGGCGTCTCCGAGGACATCGCCAACGCCATCTCATTCCTCTGCTCCGACGACGCGTCCTTCATCAGGGGCCACCCGCTGGCGGTCGGCGCGGGTTGACGCTCCGGTTGCAGGAAGGCCTGGGCGTCGCCCTCGGCAAGTACGCCCGCGAGAACGAATTCGAGATGCCGTACTGAGATGTCCATTTCCGAACCCACACCGCCCACCGGGAGACCCATTTAATGAGCAGATTTGACGGACAGGTAGCCATCGTGACCGGCGGTGGGCTTGGCATCGGCGGAGCCACGGCAAGACGGCTCGCAGCAGAGGGCGCAAAGGTGCTCATCGCCGATTTCAACGACGATGCCGCAAAGGCCAACGTGGATCGGATCAGGGGCGATGGCGGAACGGCGATCAGCGTCAATACGGATGTCTCAAAGCACGACGACATCAAAAACGCCGTAGAGACAGCCGCGAGCGAGTGGGACCGGCTGGACATCATGGTGCAGAATGCCTTCCCTACCGACACACGGGACGCCCCCTGGTGGGGCAGTGCCGTCGACGTTCCCGAAGACGGGTGGGACCTCGGCATGTCGATGCTGACCAAAGCTCTCTATCTGGGCGCAAAGTACGGCGTGCCTGAGATGGAGAAAACCGGCGGCGGAAACATCGTGAACCTGGCTTCGGTACATGGACTGCTAATGGCGCCGAACTCGCTCGTGTACGAGGCAGGTAAGTCCGCCGTTATCGGCATGACCCGCCAGATGTCGATCGACTTCGGGCCGCTTGGAATCCGGGTCAACGCCATTTGCCCGGGACACATCGTCACAGAGGGTCTGGGCCGCATGTGGGACGACAACGCCGAAGGGCTTAAGTTCTTCGAGCAACAGTATCCGGTCGGACGCACAGGCGTCCCGGACGACATCGCCAGCGCCATAGCGTTCCTGTGCTCCGAAGAAGCGTCCTTCATCACCGGCCACCCCCTCGTGGTTGATGGCGGACTCTCCATCCAGCTTCAAGAAGACCTTGGCGTGGCGCTCGGCCAGTACGCACGGGATAACGAATTCCGGATGCCGTAGCCACGTGTTTGATTCCAGGCCGAGACGGGGTTACACAACGAGAGGCGATAGCGCCTTCAAACTTCTCGGACATTTCCAGCGTCTACTTGAATTCACTCGGTGAAAACCGCGCCCGTTTGCTCCCCGGATCTTCACTGAATGATCCGTCCCAAGACGAATCTGATACCTGATACCCACCCGAGAAGGCTACCTTTATCGACTGAATCTGAAGGCGTGACGCAACCAGAGTGGAGAAATCGGGAGCGGGGCGGGGGCTCCAGGTTCGAGGAGGTTCCCGATGGTCACGACGACCAACTGCCCGCACTGTCAGATGCCGGCCCTGGAAACAGGTTTCGCACTGGCGGACGGTTAAGCACGATGCCATCTTTGCAGATGGACCGCGATGTTTGGCACCGATCCCGATGAGCACGATGACGACTCTGGGCGCGGCGCGCTTCTGGTTCCTCCGGACGGTTCCGGAGCGGGCGGCGGCCCGAAAATCCGTTAATCGGGCCCTCGCGACTCACGCAAGCGGGTCGACGAAATATCCGCGCGAAACACATCTTCCGGGATCTCCCACAGCATCGTCCCGTATCCCTCCGGCACATCGATGTCTCTCACCGTTTTAAACCCGGTCGCCGTTTCACGTCCCGCGACGATGAAACGGCAACCGTTCCTTCTGATCTCTGACATGGCCGCCAGCGTGGCCGAGCCCGTGTTCTCTGGATCCGCTCCCGCCTCGTACGCCGGGTAGTAACGCTCATCGAAGAGCCGTACCGCGGTGTCGTAGCCGATCACGAAGATCGCGCCGGACATGATGCGTGACTTTTCTAGGAATGTAGGAGCGCGCGAGACAAGCGCCGTATAACGTCCGGCGAACTGGGCCATGCGCTTGACGACCTCGTCTTCCGGCAGTTCAGGTTTGTCCACATTGACGACAGACAGCTCAACAACGCCCGGGCATCCGGTGATCGTTGCCGCCGCCTTCAGCATCCCCTCGTGGCCGACATGGAGCGGGTCAAACGCACCGGATAGCACCGTTACCCCGGCCGCCACGCCCTCGCTAACCGTCCCGTCCGGTTCGACAGTGACGACCTGGACGCGTCCAGCCACGACATCGGCGAGCAGTCGTTCAGAGTCGTTCATCGGTCACGTTCAGATTTTCCCCCGGGAGCAATCCCGGGTCGAGTTTCGACACCACCCCGTTACCCAGAGCGACCAGGTTCAGGACCAGCCTGCTTGTGACATCTTCTTCACCGATTCGGTCCCGTGCGCCCTTATCGAACTCGATCGTGAAGTCCGTCCTGCGCGTTGCGGTCCTGAGCGCGCAGGAGGCACGGTGGGTGCCACGCTTCGAGTAGTCGGTCGCTATGGTCGCCGTGCAGGACACACCGATGACCGGCGAAACGTCGTCTTCCGCACGAAGATGAAGCGCGCGCTCGTACGCGTTGTCCGCCATGCGGACCGCCTCGTCGCGGGAGACATGCGTCTCCGCCTCCACGCCGACAAACTCGTTCAACGAGCTGATCGAATACGGCACCCGTCCTTCAAGAACCGTGCGTGATGCGCCGCCCTGATCGAACAGCCATCCAAGCGCCGATATCCCCGCTCCGGTGACCACGATTACGGCCTTTTCAGGGCGCGCGTGGATCGCCGTCACAAGTTCCGGGATCACGTTATCGACATCGCTCAATATTGACTCTCCGCGGGCCTGACCAGGCCGCATGTGTGAATAATCCATTCGTTCCCGGTTAATCCAGATGAAAAACTTCTTCGAGTTCGACCATGTTCTCATCCGGCCGGCCACCGCCCGGCGACTCAAAGAACGGCTCCATCAGTGTTTGCCATCGTGAGTTTGCGTCTTCACCCGACATACCGTCGAGCGCCGCCCGGAAATCGTCCGACACCTCAACGTAGCCGAACATGAGGCCGTCCGGCCTCATGAAAAGGCTGTAGTTGCCCCAGCCATTCCGCCGCAACGCGTCCAGCATGTCCGGCGACACGGCCCGGTGATGCGCTTTGTACTCGGGGATGCGATCCTCTTTGACCTTCAGGAGAAAACCGACTCGTTGCATATCGCAGCCCTCTGGCGCTCTGGCTTCAGGTTCGGTGAGTTTGCTTGCGCGGTATGCTACCGCCCCGTCCCCGCCGTGACCGGAGTTCGCCGGAGATTCAATGATGAAGAGTTACGCCCAGGTCCTGGATCTTAAAGACGATCCCGGGACGATTGAGAAGTACAAGGAGTACCACCGGGCCGTGTGGCCGGAGGTGCTGGAGTCCCTGCGTTCGATCGGCCTCGAGAAAATGGAGATATTCCTCGTGGGCACACACCTGTTCATGTACTACACGGCCCCGGACGATTTTGTGCCGGAACGGGACTTCCAGGCGTACACGGACGCCAACCCGCGTGCAGATGAGTGGAACGGCCTGATGTCCACGTTCCAGGCCAAGGTCCCGGAGGCCGGGCCAGACGACTGGTGGGCACCTATGGAAAAGGTGTTCGACCTCGACTGGTAGCCCGTATTCCCCCGGAATCCGACTCCCACACTGATCACGAGCAAAGGTAAAGCCGCACAGACAATGTCGACCGAAACACCGCGAAAGTCGTCCGGACGTGACACAACAATCCACTTCCTGCGATACGGACTCCCCGTATTCACCGTGATGGCCGCGATATTTGCGGTGTCTCAGATGTCCGCGTCGACTATCAGCGATAGCTCGGCGGCGGACTCTGCGACGAGTGTTTTCGGGGGG
>PCAM01000001.1 GCA_002730555.1 Chloroflexota bacterium | reverse complement strand
TATGAATGGCATGGCTATGACTGGCGGCTGCCGCTCTGGGACAATGATTTTCTCGATTTCTGGAAGGCCGCGCCGCTGGCTGCTAAGGCGGGGCGGCGGCTGTTCCGCGAGACCTTCGCCGAATGTAACTGGGGCGGCGTCTGGGGCGGGGAGTGGGAGTTTCCCCAGACCGTGACGCCCACCTGGCTGCGCCCCATGCGATTGGCGGCTAAGCTGATGCATGCGCCGCTGGGCCGCGCGCGCTGGCATCGTTTCGAGAAGCGCTATTTCGACTGGGCCATGGACGAGATCTGTAATTACGCCGTGACGCCATATGGCAAGGTGGCCCGCGACCGCCGCGGTCACCGCAACGCCATAAGCTGGCATGCGGAGAGATATCTTGCCGCCAAGGGGCTCTCCTACGACGGTCGTCCCCTAGGCCATCCCCTGGGCCATCCCCTGGGCCATCCCCTAGGAATTTAGGCCTGATGCGGGTGATGGTGGTGGCGCGGCTCTTCGCCGGGTTTGCAGACGGGCTGGCCGGGGGAGTGTGGCAGCCCCGGGGCGCTCCGGCGGCCTATCGTCTGTTGGAAGCTCTTGCCGCCGATGAAGATACGGAACTCCTCACGGTTTTCGCCAGCAAGGATGAACACGACCGTCGATTCGCCTGTGGCGGTACGTATGACATGCCGCCGCTGGGGCGGGTCGTCATTCTGCCCTGGGCGCGCCGCAACTGGCTGGCGGTGCTGCGCCTCGACGGCAAACTGCGGGAGGCGAGCCATCTGTTGCGCTGCCTGTGGCTGCGGCTGCGTTTCCGTCCCCACGTAACCTATTTCACCAATGCCAGTTTTCCGGTGGCCGCCATTTTTGCGCGTTTGGGTCTGAGCCGGGTAATTTTGCGCCTGATGGGGCTGCACCCCCATCAGTACAAGGTGGCGGACGCGGGAAGGGGGCTTCAACACTGGTTCTATCACTCGCCTTTTGATCATGTGATATGTTCGCTGGATGGCAGCGGCGCCGATTACTACCTGCCCCGGCTGATCGCACCGGGAGTGCCGCGCTCGGTTCTCCTCAACGGCGTTGATCCGCAACTTCCCGACCGGCAAGCCGTAGCGCGCATCGCCGCCGAGTACGGAAAAACCGTGGCGCCCGTGGTTCTTTTCGTCGGCCGCCTGGAATGGAACAAGGGCTGCCGTGAATTCGTCGAAGGGGTGCTGGCGGTTCTGGCGCGCCGTCCGGGGTCGTTTCGCGCGGTGGTGGTGGGAGACGGCGGCCTGCGGGACGAGCTCGCCCGCCGCATCACGGAGGCCGGCGCCGGGGATGCGGTGCGGCTTGTTGGAAGCGTGCCCCATGGCGAAGTGGCGGCCTGGCTGGGGCGGGCGGACATCTACGTGTCGCTCAACCATCTGGGAAATCTTTCCAACGCCAATCTGGAGGCAATTGCCGCCGGAAAGTGCATGATCATCCTTGATGAGGATGCCCGGACCCACACGGATATGGAGACCACGCGGCTGATCCCCGATGATGCCGTGCTGCGAATCAGCCGTGACTCCATGGAGGAAAATCTGGCCGAGGCTCTTGAATCCTTGCTTGATGCGCCCGAAAGGATCACGTCTTATGCCGCCGCCACCGCGCGTCTGGCAGGTGAACTGTTGCAGCCGTGGGATGCGCGGATCGCCCATGAGCTCGAAATGATCCGGCATATTGCCGAAGAAGAAGGCCCTGTTTTATGATGGACACCGGCAGGCTGGGTTTTGCCCTTGTGGGCTGTGGCCGCATCGCGGCCAAGCATGCGCAGTTGTTGGGCGGTGGAGACGTAAAGGGAGCGCGTCTGGTGGCGGTCTGCGACATCGTGGCGGAGCGGGCCGAAACCCTGGGCGGGAAGCACGGCGTTCCCCATTTCACTGACATGCACGCCATGATGGACGCACATGGTGGTGATGTTGACGTGATCTGTATTCTCACCGAAAGCGGGCTGCACGCGGAGCACACCATCGCGCTTTCCCGCCATGGCAAGCACATGGTGGTGGAAAAGCCCATGGCTCTGACGTTGACGGATGCCGACGAAATGATCCGGGTCTGTGACGATGCCGGTATCAAGCTCTTCGTGGTTAAGCAGAACCGCTATAACCTTCCTGTGCGTAAACTGCGCCAGGCGCTTGAGGCTGGACGTTTCGGCAAGCTGGTGATGGGCACGGTGCGGGTGCGCTGGAAACGGGACCAGGCCTATTACGACCAGGATTCCTGGCGCGGAACCTGGGCCATGGATGGCGGAGTCTTCGCCAACCAGGCCAGCCATCATATCGACCTTCTGGAATGGTGCATGGGATCCGCCGCCACGGTCTATGCCAAGATCAATACCGCATTGGTGGACATCGAATCGGAAGATACAGGCGTCGCCATCATCACTTTCAAGAACGGCGCCATCGGCGTTATCGAGGCCACCACCGCCGCCCGCCCGAAAGACCTCGAAGGCTCCATTTCCATTCTCGGTAAACACGGCACGGTGGAAATCGGCGGCTTCGCGGTCAATGAAATGCGGCAATGGCGCTTTACCGAGGCCCTGCCCGAGGACGACGAGGTTCTCGGCACATACCGGGAAAATCCGCCGGATGTCTACGGCTTTGGCCATGTGGCCTATCTCGACCATGTGGTGGATGTGATCGTCAACGATTCGCCTTCTCTGGTGGACGGCCCGGAGGGGCGCAAGTCGCTGGAACTGATCACGGCGATCTATGAATCAGCGGAAACGGGACGTGAGATATCTGTCTCCTCGCAAAAGCGCGATATTCGCCTGGGGCGGCGATGAGCAAAATTCCCCTGGTCGACCTACAGGCCCAGTACCAGGCCCATAAGCAGGAATTCGACGCCGCCATAGCCGGTTGTCTGGCGCGGGCGAGTTTCGTCGGCGGCCCCGACCACGAGGCCTTTGCCGGGGAATTCGCCGAATGGTGCGGCGGCGGCCATGTGGCGCTGGTGGGGAATGGCACCGATGCTCTGACACTTGCCTTGAAGGAAATTCTTGGTCCCAGCGACGGCGTGGGCGAGGTCATCACCGCCAGCCATACCTTCATCGCCACCGGCGGAGCCATCAGCGCGGCGGGATACAGGCCGGTCTTCGTGGAGGTGGACGCCGAAACCTGTCTCATGGACCCGGATGCGGTGGAGGCCGCCATAAGGCCCAATACGCGGGCCATCCTTCCAGTGCATCTCTATGGCGAGATGGCGGAAATGGACAAGGTCATGGCCATTGCCAGACATCACGGGCTCAAGGTGATCGAAGACGCGGCCCAGGCACATGGCGCCAAGTGGCAAGGTAAGGGTCCGGGGCACTGGGGCGATGCCGCCTGTTTCAGCTTCTATCCGGGCAAGAACCTGGGGGCATGGGGCGACGGCGGCGCTGTGTTCACCCGCGACGCCGACCTGGCTGGGCGCATCTCCCGCCATGCCGATCATGGCCGCGAGGACAAATACCTGCATCAGGTGGAAGGCGTCAATTCCCGCCTCGACGGGATTCAGGCGGCGGTGCTGCGGGTCAAGCTGCGCCATCTGGATGCATGGAACGAGGCGCGCCGCCAGGTGGCGGCCTGGTATGATGAACTGCTGGAGGGGAAAGAGGCGGTGGAACGGGTTAAGACCCGCGAGGACGCCGTCCATGTCCGTCACCTCTATGTAATTCAGATCGAAAGACGTGATGAAGTTTTGAAAGCATTGCAGGATCAAGGCATCGGCGCGGGCATCCATTATCCGGTGCCGCTACATGAACAGCCCGTTTTTTCCCATTTGGGGTATGGCTCCGATGACCTGCCTATAACCTCGGCGGCGGCGCGGCGGATTCTCTCGCTTCCCCTTTTCCCCGAGATGAGCCAGGCCCAGGTGGAGCGGGTTGCCGAGACCCTTCTGGCGGCGGTGTCGTCATGAGCGACGCCCTTATTCATCCCACGGCGGAAATTCAAGAGGACGCCAGAATTGGTTCCGGCACCCGCATCTGGCAGCATTGTATCGTCATGGCGGGCGCGGTTATTGGCGCCGAGTGCAAGCTGGGCCACAATGTTTTCGTGGAGACCGACGTAGTGGTGGGCGACGGCGTCACCATCAAGGACAACGTGACCCTTTATGAAGGCGTCACCATCGGCGACCGGGCGTTTATCGGCCCCAATGCGGTATTCACCAATGTCCGCAATCCCCGCGCTTTCATCAGCCGCAAGCAGGATTACCAGCCTACCATTATCGGCGAGGGCGCCAGCATCGGCGCCAACGCCACCCTTTTCTGTGGCGTGACCGTGGGACGGTATGCGCTGGTGGGGGCGGGTGCGGTGGTGATAAAGGACGTGGCCGATCATGCGCTGGTAGCGGGCAATCCGGCCCGCGCCATCGGCTGGGTGGGCCGCGCGGGGGTGCGTTTGGGAGACGATCTGGCGTGCCCGGAAACGGGAGAACGCTATGAAAAAACGGAAAGCGGCCTCATGCTGGAGGACACTCTGAAGGACACTCAGGGGGAATCATGACCAAGGCAAAAACCTATTTTGACACCTCGCAGATAGACCTGTCGGACAAAGCGGTTCTCGTGACCGGGGGAACCGGGTCCTTTGGACGGCATTTTGTAAAGACGGTTCTAGAGCGCCACAAGCCGAAACGGCTCATCGTTTTTAGCCGGGACGAGACCAAACAATACGACATGGCACAGGACTTCACGGAAGAAGAAAGAAAAATTCTACGTTTCTTCATCGGCGACGTGCGTGATCGTGACCGTCTGGAAATGGCCATGCGTGAGATTGATGTGGTTATCCACGCGGCTGCCCTGAAACAGGTTCCGGCGGCCGAATACAATCCCTTTGAATGCATCAAAACCAACGTGCACGGCGCGGAAAACGTGGTCCAGGCGGCCATCCGCACGGGCGTGAAACAGGTGGTGGCGCTGTCTACCGACAAGGCGGCAAGCCCGGTCAATCTTTATGGCGCCTCCAAGTTGGCTTCGGACAAGATTTTCGTGGCCGCCAACAATCTTTCAGGCAGCGTGGGCACCCGATTTTCCGTGGTCCGCTACGGCAATGTTCTGGGCAGCCGCGGCAGTGTGGTGCCGTTTTTCCAGAAGCTTATCACCGAGGGCGCGGCCTCCCTCCCCATTACCGATCCGCGCATGACGCGGTTCTGGATCACCCTGGACCAGGGCGTGGCTTTCGTCCTGTCTTGTCTTCCCATGATGCGGGGCGGTGAGATTTTCGTCCCCAAGATTCCCAGCATGAAGGTGGTAGAGATGGCGCTGGCGCTGGCCCCCGATCTGTCTCACGAGGTGGTGGGCATACGTCCCGGTGAAAAGCTCCACGAGGTGATGATTACCGAAGACGACGCCGTCAGCACCGTAGAGCTTTCCGACCGTTACGTGATCGAGCCAGCCATTCACCTGTGGGATTGGGAGTCTCCGGCCACGGACGGAAGTAAGCCGGTGGCCGAAGGGTTCCGCTACGCCAGCAACACCAACGAAGACTGGCTGGATGTCGATGCCTTGCGCGAGCTGATGACCCGTATGGAACAATGACCTCACCGTCGCGCCGCTTCCTTCCCTATGGCCGGCAGCAGATCAGCGATGACGACATAGCCGCCGTCACCGAGGTGCTGCGTGGTGACATTCTCACCACCGGGCCGAAAGTTGCTGCTTTTGAGCAAGCCATTGCCGGGGCTACCGGCGCGTCTCATGCGGTGGCCTGTTCCAGCGGTACCGCGGCGCTGCACCTGGCGGCCATGGCGCTTGATTTGGGTCCGGGCGACAAAGTGGTGGTGCCGGCGCTCACTTTTCTTGCCACCGCCAATGTGGTGCGCATGACGGGGGCCGAAGTGGTGTTCGCCGACGTGGATGCGGAAACCGGCCTCATGGGGGCGCGGGAACTCTCCGCCGCCCTGACGCGAGACGGCTCCGGACAGGTGAAGGCCGTTTTCTCCGTCCATTACGCCGGACAATGTGCATCGCCGGCCGAACTGGCAGCGGCAGCCAAGGGGCTTCCCGTGGTGGCCGATTCCTGTCATGCCCTGGGCACGGCCTATGGGGTGGGTGGAGCGGTTGGCGATTGCCGCCACGCCGTGATGGAGACCTTTTCCTTTCACCCGGTAAAGACCATCGCCGCCGGGGAAGGCGGTGCGGTCACCACCAATGACGGCGACCTGGCGGAACGGCTGCGCCGGTTGCGCAATCACGGCATGACCCGCGATGTGGGCTCCTTTGTCCGGGACGAGCTGGCCCGTGACGGCAAAGGGGACACCAATCCCTGGTACTACGAAATGGCGGAGTTGGGCCTTAACTACCGGCTCAGCGATATCCATTGTGCGCTGGGGCTGAGCCAGTTGACGAAGCTGGATACCTTCTGTGCCGCCCGCCGTGTTCTCGCCGCCCGCTATGACGAGAAATTGGCGTCTCTGGCGCCGGGAGTGCGGCCGCTGGGCCGTGTGGCGGGCTGTGACCCGGCCTGGCATCTCTACGTGGCGCGAATTGATTTTGCTGCCCTAGGGCTGGAGCGCGCGGCGGTCATGGCGCGGCTGACAGAGGCCGGGATCGGCACCCAGGTCCATTATCTGCCGCTGCATATGCAGCCCTATTACCAGGACCGTTACGGCGAGATGTCTCTGCCCGGCGCGGAAGCCTTTTGCCAACAGGCGCTTTCCCTGCCGCTTTTTCCGGGGATGGAAGAGGCGGAGGTGGATTACGTGGTGGCAACGCTCGGCGGAATTGTCGGTGCAGGAGCGGCCCTATGAGCCGGTCGGTATGCATCGTCCAGGCGCGTACGGGTTCCACCCGCCTTCCGGGAAAGGTGCTGTTGGAACTGGGAGGGCGCACGGTGCTTTCCCATGTGCTGGAACGCTGCCAAGCCATACCGGGAATTGACGCCGTATGCTGCGCCTCCCCCGAAGGGGCCGATTGCGACCTGGTGGTGGCGGAGGCCGAACGGTGTGGCACGGAGGTGTTCCGGGGTTCCGAGACGGATGTGCTCGATCGCTATTACCGCGCGGCCAAAATGTTGCAGGCTGATTTTGTGCTGCGCGTCACCAGCGACTGTCCCCTCATAGACCCTGTGGTCTGTGGCCGTGTGCTGGCCGAAGTGACGGAGGGGCGGGCTGGTTTTGCCGCCAACAACATACCCCCCACATGGCCTCACGGCCTCGATTGCGAAGCTTTTACCTTCGCCCTTCTGGAGCGGGCCGCTGCCGGGGCAACCACCTCCTTTGAGCGTGAACATGTGAGTCCCTTCATGCGTGAGGCGGCGGATGTGCGCCGCGCCAATGTGGCCGCTGCAGGAAAGGATATGAGCCATCACCGCTGGACCCTGGACACGCCCCAGGACCACGCCTTCCTGCAAGCGTTGTTCGCGCGCCTTCCTCAGGGGCCTGAAAGTTGGGACCACCACATTCCGTTGGCGCTGGTCGAGACCGACCCCGATCTGGCGGTCCTCAACGCCGGGCATGAGCATCCTCTGAAAAATGAACATTCTGTTTCGCGCTGACGCCGGAGAACAAATCGGTTCAGGCCATCTCATGCGCTGCCTCGGCTTGGCCCAGCATCTGTGTGACGGAGGAGTGTCCTGTTCGCTCCTCACGACGGGAGCGGAAGAGCCCGTCCTGGCCCGCTGGCGCGAGGAAGAGATAGACGTGCAGGAACACCAAGCCGAGCGCGGCTCATTGGAGGATGCTGCGGCCACACTGGCGGCGGCAGCGGCCAGCGGGGCACAGTGGATCGTCGCCGACGGCTATGAATTTGGCTCGGACTGGCAGTGTGCAGTCAAGGAGGGCGGGGCAAAACTATTGTGTTTCGACGATCTGGGCGGTGCGTCTTTCGCCGCCGATCTGGTGGTTAACCAGAATCCGGGGGCGCAAGACCTATCTTATGACATGAGAGGCGGCGGCCGCGTTTTGGCGGGGCCGGAATACGTGGTGTTGCGGAAGGAGTTCCGTCACATGCAGTGGGAACCCTCCTCGGATGCGCCGCGCATCCTCGTTACCTTCGGCGGCTATGACCGCGGCAATCTGGCCCTTGCCGCCATGGGCGAACTGGCAAAACTGAAAGAACCCTTCTCCGCCACCGTGATCTGTTCGGCGGATGCGCGTGGGCTGGAAGAGGCGCAAGCCTTCGCGGCTTCCCATGGGAAGCAGTTCCACGTGACGCCGCCCACCGACATGGCGCCATTGATGGCGGCAGTCGATCTGGCATTATGCGCCGGGGGCACCACGGCGTTGGAAATGGCTGCGCTTGGCGTATCCATGGTTCTGGTGACGGTGGCCGACAACCAAGAGCCCGGCGCGGCAGCCCTTGCCGGGGCCGGATGCGCCCGTATGGCGGGGCGTGGTGTTGCGGCGCTTAGCCAAGCCACCAAGACCCTGGGGGATTTGTTGCGCGACCCCGCCGCCCGCGAGGACATGGGCCGGGCCGGAGCCGCGCTGGTGGACGGGCGCGGAGGAGAACGTATCGCCGAGGCTATGCGCGCGGGAATAACCGCCCCATGAACTCGCCTCACCTTCACAGACGCGTCCCCCTTGATATTGCGTCCATTACGGATATGCCGCGTTGGCGGGAAAACCTGGTCTGGCCGATTTCACACCAGGAACAGCACCGCGTTCTGTCGCTGCAGATCCAGGGTCTCTTCAACCACATCACTGGCGTGGCTGACTCCTTCGGACGCGATGTGCTTCTTTTGGGCGCGTTGCAATTGATGCATACGGTGCGGGTCCTGAGCGAGGCAGCTCTTACGATGCAGAAAGGCGCGGCCTTGAGGGTTCACCTTGTGGGTGACCGTCCCGAACTGGCCTTTCTGCGGGGAGAAATTCACGAGGCGGATTTTTCGCTGCCTCCCCCCTCTGGGGCCAGTCCCCCAAAAGCGGCCTTTTTGCGCCGCATCGTGCGCACGTCAAGCTGGACTCCCTGGTGGCGCCTGGCACCGGTATTTATGTCTCCCTCGGCCGTGGCGGTCAGTCACAATCACCTTCTTTGTGACGCTGCGGGGGAATCACCGGAGAGACTCGTCTTTCATCACGCCGAAAGCTGGTTGGCGGCGGCCCGCACACGGTCGGGGGCGAAAAAGCCGGATTTGGATGTGATGGCCTTAGCGCGGGATTTGTCAGCGCTTTTGGCGGATATAGACGGACTTAATGAACCGTGGAAGGACCGGTTGCGGCGGCTGGTTCTGTTGCTTGCCGGGAATTTTCTGACCCATGCCGCTTCCGACCTTGATGCCTTGTTGCGGAGAGACGACCTGCCCAGCACGTTGTGGTCGGCGGGCGGATGTTATTACCCGGCCCGCGCCGTCAGTCTGGCAGTTATTCGAAAGGGGGGAACGGTGAGGGGATTCGAACATGGCGGCACGCCAGGTTTTATGGAAGACAAGTGGATGCTTGCTTTTGGGGAATTTGCGCCAGTGACGGAATTCGTGGTGAGCACAAAAGCAAAAGCGGCGCTGACAAACCTGACCCGGACCGCCGAGATGGTCCGTCCCCTGCATTCTCTTAAGATTTTACATCACCGGGGCGATCCTGTTTTCCGGTTTCCGCGGAAGGAACTGGCAGCTCGAAATCAAAGACCCCGGGTCGTCTATGTTTCGACGGCGTTAGTGGGTTTCCGTCAGTTATATCCTCCGCTTCTGCCCGACGTCGTCTATCTTGACTGGCAATTGCGTCTGGTGGAATTTCTCAAGACACTGCCTGTGGATTTGGTGTGCCGCCCCCATCCCGAAAGCATTGTGCCTGGAATCCGCCATCCGCTGGAAGATGTGGCGACAGTGGCAAAGGGCCCTTTCCATAAACTGCGTGAGGCGGGAGATATCTTTATCTTCGACTATCCGCGCACTACGTCATTTTGGGAATGTCTGTGCACCGATAAGCCGGTGGTCTTTCTCAACTTGAATTGCGAACCTTTTGCTCCGGAAATCCTGACGTTGATGGAAAACCGGTGCAGATTTGTTGCGGTCAATTACGATGAAAGAAATCTGCCCCAATTTGATGATAAAATATTGGCCCAGGCCATCGGTGATGTTCACGAGTCGGCAGACCCATCGCCCATACGCCGATTGCTAGCTGGAACTGGCTAGGCAATCCCTTTTATGAATTTCTCAGTGGACACTGTGCTGACTTCGTAACGGTGTCGAATATGTAAAAGAGGAAAGCCGACGGCGACACTCTGCCGGTGGATATTTTTTACACCGGAACCTGTTTCTATAATTCCGAGGCAAGATCAGTTGTGACAACGGTAAAAAAAGACAAAGCCGAGACCATCCAGGAATTCTGGAACAATCAGGCGTTGCAGCATCAGACCGAACTTGCCGCGACGACGCCTGATCCTTTGGCTAAAGACCTCGAGATTGCGGCGCTGGTCCGGCATCTCGATCCCGGACGTGACACGCTTGAATTCGGATGCGGCAATGGAGGCAATATCCTGCGTCTTCTTGACGTGCTCAAGGGGAGGATTACTGGCGTCGACTATGCCGAGGCCATGATTGAAGCTGCGCGAAAGGTGGTAAGGGACCATCCCGAAAGCAAACGCGTCAGCCTCCAGGTCGGGGATATCCTTGCAGACCCGGAGGGCCTCGGAACCTTCAGCCAGATTTTCACTACCCGTTGTCTTATCAATCAGACCTCCCTTGATTTGCAGGTCCAGGCGGTCGAAAACATGGAGCGGATTCTTGATCCCGGCGGTCGGCTGGTGCTTATTGAATCGGTTAGTCAGGGGCAGGAAAAAATCAACGAATTACGCGAAATGATAGGCCTTAAGTCGATCCCCTATCACTGGCATAATCTCTATATAGACGAGCCCGCCTTTCTTGAGCGCATTCCTGCCTCTCTGCACCATGTGGAGACGGACAATTTTGCGAGTCTCTATTTCCTCATCTCCCGCGTGTTCAACGCCAGGCTCGTGCCCGAGGGTGAAGAGCCCGACTACCTTTCTGAAATCAACAAGATCGCGGCACAATTGCCTTCCGTGGGCGAATTGGCCCCATTGAAACTATATCATTTCGAAAAGATGCAATGAAAACCCACACGCTCTCCATCAGCGGCCGGACCATCGGGCCTGGGCATCCGCCTTTCGTGGTCGCCGAGATGTCGGGGAACCACAACGGCGATTTGGACCGCGCCCTCGCCATCATGGAAGCGGCGAAGGATGCCGGCGCCGATGCCGTCAAGCTCCAGACCTATACCGCCGATACCATCACCATTGACCATGATAGCCCGGAGTTCCTTATCAAGGGGGGGCCGTGGGACGGGCGCAGGCTTTATGACCTCTACCAGGAAGCCCACACCCCCTGGGACTGGCACGAGGCTCTTTTCGACAAAGGCCGGGAACTTGGGCTGATCGTCTTCAGTTCCCCCTTCGACGAAACGGCGGTGGGTTTTCTGGAAAAACTGGATTGCCCCGCCTACAAGATTGCTTCCTTCGAAGCGGTGGATCTGCCCTTGATCGCTTGCGCCGCCGCGACGGGAAAGCCAGTAATCATTTCCACCGGCATGGCGAACCAACAGGAGATCGATGCGGCGGTTTGTGGCGCGCGAAAAAATGGCGCCGGTGGCCTGGCGCTGTTGCATTGTGTCAGCGCCTATCCGGCACTGCCGGAGGAAGCCAACCTGCGGACCATCCCCCACATGATGGCTAATTTCGAAGTGGCAGTGGGTCTATCCGATCACACGCCCGGCATTGGCGTTGCCGTGGCCTCGGTTGCGCTTGGAGCCTGTTTTATCGAAAAGCATTTCACCTTAAGCCGTGATGATGGGGGCCCCGATGCGGCATTTTCCCTGGAGCCACCGGGGCTTGAAACCCTGACACGGGAATGCCACGCTGCCTGGGAAGCGCTGGGTGACGTGTGTTACGAACGAACACCTGGCGAAAAAAGCAATGCCCTCTTCCGGCGTTCTCTCTATGTGGTGAAGGACATTGCGCAGGGGGAGGCGTTCACGGAAGAAAATATCCGTTCCATCCGCCCCGGCCACGGACTCCCGCCAAAGCATTACGGGGAGATTCTCGGGCGCAAGGCCAAACACGCGCTTGCAAGGGGTGCGGCCCTGCAATGGCCGGATATTGAGGGAATGGAAACAAAGAATGCGGAAAAACCATGACTGATGGCACCGCTCTCATTGACGCCTGGAAAGGTGAATTCGGCGACGACTATCTGATGCGTAACCGCGCTACCGAGGAGACCGTGGGCAATGCGGCGCACGCCTTTACAGAGATTCTTTCCCATGTGAAGGACAACCCGCCGGCCTCGATTCTTGAAGTGGGCGCCAATATCGGCATCAACCTGCGGGCGCTTGTCCGTCTTACCGACGCCGAGCTCTTTGCCGTGGAGCCCAATGCCAGCGCCCGCGAGCGGCTTGTGGCGGATGAGGTGATTCCGCAGGACCGTCTGTTCGATGCGGTGGCCACGGAACTGCCCCTCGATGACGTGGCCGTGGACCTTGTCTTTACATCGGGCGTTCTGATTCACGTTCCGCCCGAGGACCTTGAAACAGCCTATGGCGAGATCAACCGGGTGGCGGCGCGCTATATCCTGTCCATTGAATATTTCTCTCCTAAGCCGGTAAGCATTCCCTATCGCGGCCATGAGGGACTGTTGTTCAAGCGCGACTTCGGCGGCATGTGGCTCGACCTCTTCCCCGGCCTCGAACCCGTGGCCAACGGCTTCTTTTGGAGGCGGACCACCGGCCTCGATGACATCAACTGGTGGCTTTTCCGAAAACCTTGATGGCGTCTCCCTGTCGTATCCTGTTCTTCCTGCCGGACCTTGACGGCGGGGGATCACAGCGTACCCTGGTCAATCTGGCCGGTGCCCTTCCGCGCGACCATTTTACCGCCACCCTGGCCGCCGGGCGCACAGACGGTCCGGCGCGGGATTGGCTCGCCGGTCACGTGCCGCTGGTGGGCCTGAATGCGCCGCGCTTGCGGTGGACGCTGGCGCCTCTGCGCGGGCATGTGAAGCGCGAGCGCCCCCATGTCCTGTTTTCCTCCATGCCCGATGCCAATGTGGCGGCCTCTCTTGCGGTGGCGGGCCTGCGTTCCCGTCCAGGGCTCATCCTGCGCGAGACCAATTCACACCGCCATCGCGGCGATCTCGGCTGGCTGCGCCGCAAGCTGATCGGATGGGCCTACAAGCGGGCCGACGCCGTGGTGGCCCTGTCGGAAGGCGTCCGCGAAGAGTTGGTAGAGGATTGCACTCTCGACCCCGAACGCACGGTCACCATTCATAACCCGGTGGATGTGGCGGGCATTGCCGCGGCGACCCAGGCCGTGAAGGACGGCATACAGGGAGTTCCCTTAAACGGCCCCCTGATTGTGGGATGTGGGCGGCTGCATCGGCAGAAGGGCTTCGACCTTCTGATCGAGGCCTTCGCCGATCTTGATGATACCAGGGCGCGGCTTGTGATTCTCGGCGAAGGGCCGGAGCGCGAGGCGCTGGAAGCTCTTTCCCGCTCCAGGGGCGTGGCCGACCGGGTGTTGATGCCGGGCTTCGAGAGCCATCCCGAAAAATGGCTTGCCCAGGCCACCCTCTTCGTTCTGCCGTCGCGCTGGGAAGGGTTTGGCCATGTGCTGGTAGAGGCGTTGGCCGCGGGGGTGCCGGTGGTTTCGGCATGGGCGCCCCACGGACCCGCCGATATTCTGAATGATGGTGAAACAGGCCTGATGGTGCCCACGGGAAATGCCGCTGCGTTGGGCGCGGCTATCGGCCGGCTCCTCATTGACAAGGGGCTGCGGGGGCGTCTGGCCGAGGCAGGCCGCAAGACGGCGGAGCGTTTTTCGCTGCCAGTGATTGCCGGACGCTATGGGGATCTCATCGAAGACGTCGCCCAAAAGGTTGCCGGAAAGAATACAACCGGGGAAAGTTCCTAGCGTCCATGTGTGGACTCGCCGCCCTGTTCGAGCCGGGACGCCATTTTGACCCCGGCCTTCTGGCCGGAATGGAAGACGACCTGTTTCACCGCGGCCCCGATTCCGGAGGCATTGTGTCCGAACCCGGTTTGGCGCTGGTGTTCCGGCGGTTGGCTATTCTCGATCCGGGATCACAGGCCGACCAGCCCATGAGCGACGCCTCGGGGCGGTGCAGCCTGGTCTTTAACGGCGAAATCTACAACTACCGCGCTTTGCGACATGCTCTGGAACAGGAAGGCGTGCGCCTGCGCACCAGTGGTGACACGGAAGTGGTTCTCGAAGGTTATCTACGCTGGGGCGAGGATGTCCTGGGTCGTCTGGAAGGCATGTTCGCTTTCTGTCTTGTGGACCGGGAACGGGGTGTGGCGCTGGCGGCGCGCGACCCCCTGGGCATCAAGCCGCTTTATATGATGCACAGCGGGACCACGGTGGCCTTTGCCAGCGAGATGCGGCCGCTGTTTCGCTTGCATCCGCCACAGGCGGATGAAGAAGCACTGGCGGAACTCGTCACCTTTGGCTGGGCTGCGGGGCGGTTGAGCAATTGCCGGGGGATCGAACGTATTCCCGGCGGTACACTGGTGACGGTGCCGCTTGCCGGGGGCATCCCGGCGGAGTGGCGCTATTGCGATCCTCTGGAGACACTGTGTCCCGACCCTGATCTGGACCGGGCAGATGCCGAAGAGCAGGTGCATGAAGTGCTGAAAGAGTCGGTGAAGGCGCATCTGGCCAGCGACGTAGGGTATGCCATGCAGCTTTCCGGCGGTGTGGATTCGAGTTTGGTGGCGGCGCTGGCCCAGGAAGAGACCTCCGGCAAGCTTGCCTCCTTTGCGGTTTCTCTTGGCGATCATCCCTATGATGAAGGGCGCTACCGGGACATGGTGGTGCAACGCTATGGACTCGATCATCATGAGGTCGCCATTTCCGCCATGGAGTATGCCCAGGCGCTGCCGCGCGCGGTTCGCCACATGGAAGGCCCGCTTCCCCACGGCGGCTGTACCACCCTGATGTTGCTGTGTGAGCGCATCCGTGACAGGACCAAGGTGGTTCTCACCGGAGAAGGCGCAGATGAAATGTTCGGCGGCTATCAGCGTTACGCTGTATGGAACAAGACCCGGTGGCAAGAACGTTTGGCGCGGCTGTTGCCCACACGTT
>PCAM01000017.1 GCA_002730555.1 Chloroflexota bacterium | reverse complement strand
CGTGGCAAACTACGGCACTTCTGGCGGGTCAAGGAGTTGGTGTGAGGCTGTAGTACTTCATGTACCAGTCCACAAACCGGCTCACTCCCTCCTCTTGGAGAAGTGGTGGGTATCGTATCCGGAGAGGGTCAGCCATCTGAATCTGGCTCCATTTCCTGCTTTTGGCGGAGAAGCCGCCAAGTACTGGACCCATATGGCACACGTACTGCTCATCGAAGGCTTCAGTCGCGCGTTGGTCTACTTCAGGCCGCCGCTCATTCGAGCATTGCAGCGAGCGGGGCACACGGTCACCGTTGCGACGGATCTTGAGCAGGGCGACGGCGTGGCTGAGGCCATGGGCGAAATGGACGTCACGTGCGAGCACTTGCCGATAGCGAGGAATCGGATTCGACCGTTCGGTGACCTGCTGCTCATCTGGCACATGCGGCGGTTGATGCGGCGCACCAAGCCGGAGGTCCTGCTGACTTGGACGATCAAACCCAATATCTATGGCCCCATCGCAGGCCGCCTCGCTGGCATTCCTCGAATCGGCATCGTCGTATGCGGTCTCGGTCGGCTGCTGCTGGGACGGGAGGCGCGAGCAGGCATCGGCTGGTGGCTGCTCCGGCGAGGTTCGCGGCGAGCCGATCGGATCTTCGTTCAAAATTCGGATGACCAGCAGTCGTTGCAGTCACACGGGGTGATGGCTGGCGGCACACGGGCCATCATGACGGCCGGCTGCGGTGTCGATCTCGATGCCTTTCCATCGTTGCCACTTCCGGATCGCCCGGTTGTACTCATGCTCGGCAGGCTGCTCGCATCCAAGGGTGTGCACGAGTACCTCGACGCAGCGGCAGTCGTTCGTCAGCAGCGGCCGGATGTCGTCTTCGAACTTGCGGGACTTCTTGAGACTGGGAATGACGCTGTGTCGGAGGTGAGGATTCAAGCGGCGGTCGCGCAAGGTGATGTCCGGTATCTCGGCTTTCTCAAAGATCAAGATCTCGTTCGCGAGGCGATCTGCAGATCGTGCCTGTATGTGCTGCCAAGTTGGCACGAGGGCACACCTCACTCCACGCTTGAGGCGATGTCCATGGGGCGGGCCATTGTCACAACTGACGCGAGAGGCTGCCGCGAAACGGTGCAGGAGGGCGTGAATGGGCGTCTTGTTCCCATCAGGAACGCCCCGGCACTCGCCGAAGCAATATTGGACATGCTGGCCGATTCATCGCGTTTGGCTAAAATGGGCGCGGCGAGTCGGGCGATGGCTGAGTCGAAGTTCGACGCCGACGAGGTGGCGGCGACGATCATGCGTGAGATGGGTTTGTAGCCACCACTGCTAAACTGCTACCAAGTGGCCATCCCGGAAACCTTGCCTCCATCGAAGTCCATGCATGTAGTGTCCAGTTGGCCCATCCTGACACGGATGGAAACTCATCAGTCGGAAGTTTGTCGGCGCGGAGCAGTCGCGCCCGAAGAATGCCCGGGATCACCATGCTCGGGAAGAGATACCGCACTTGTTGCACTGTCCAGCCCGCTTCCGCGATCTGGAATTGCAGCATCCTTCGGTCGTATCGACGGCGATGGCTGAGCCGGTCATCCCAAGACGACCAGAGCGACTTCATTGCAGGAACGAGTGCCACCAGCACACATCCCGGCGAGGCGATCGCTCGCATGGACCGCAACATCGATACCGGATCGTCGAGGTGTTCCAGCACATCCAGCGTTGTCATCGCGTCGGCGGCGGCCGGGATATCCATGAGCGTCGGCTCGCCGCCTGACATGATCGATGCCGGTACGCCGCGTTCTGTGGCGACGGCGATGCTGGCCGCATCGACATCAAGTCCGTGTACCTGAGATGCGCCGCGAACACCATCATCGAGACATCGGCGAAGAAAGCCACCGGTTCCGCAGCCGATGTCGACAAGCAGGCCACTTCGACGGCGGGCGGCGAGCATCCGAAGTACCACATCATGGCGTGTTCTAAACCACCAGTAGTTCAGATCGTGCGCCGCCAGCGTGTCGTAGTGGGCCCGTTTCATGCCTCCGGCTTCCGTCTGGCCACAACTCGGTAGGCGGACCAAGGACACCATCGACCAGAAACTCGGAATGGCCGGCTTGGCGTCCAGTCGGCTCGTCGGCTGATGGCCGGTGGCAGCAGGCCGACATGGCACGGAACGCGAAGTCTTCCGCTACCGCGTCGGTGAAATCGCGGAGACCAGAGTCGCCGCTCCTCACGCAGCCGAATTCCTGGGCTGCACAGGATCTGCGCCAGATACAACGGATTGAGTGGGTTCGGCTCCAGAAAGGCGGCACCTCGCCAATCGGAGCGTTGCTCAGCGGTGGCAAGTTGCTGCTCCAATGCATCGATCGTCGGCCTGTCAAGATGGTGCAGAATGTGAAATCCGACGATGGCGACCACATGGTCTGGAATCCGCGAATCGCCAACGGCATCCGAAGTGACATTACAGGCGTCGCCAACCGAGGCGGCGAGTTTTGCCCGCAGCGCGTCATCGGGTTCGGTGGCGATGACACGAAGGCCGAGTGACAGAAGCAGTTTGGTGTATCGCCCGCTTCCGGCGCCGATCTCCAGCACACAATCGCCCTCATTCACGCCCGCTTCATGCAGGACGGCACGAACAATGGATTGTTGATGTGGATCGCTGACGTCTTGGTCGAGATAGGTGTGCGCAGCCGGATCACGGTAGAGCGTAGATGGCTTCAGTTCAGGCATCGCTCGCTGCCGATCACGTAGAGCCCGCGAGCCTGCACCGGCGAAGGATTGCGTCCGACCATGTAGGCCAAGATGGTCAGGAAGATTGCGAGCACGCTGAGGTTGAAGAAGAGGAGCACGACGACCAGTGCGATGCCCTCGACAGCGACAAGGCCCGCAAGTTTGAGCACGGTCATGGTGATCACCGCGATCAAGGACAGCAGCAGACTGCCAGCGCTGATGAGCACCATCAGTCGCAGTGGCAACTTCGAGTATCCAAACAGAGCGCCAACCGCCAGTCTGATGAGGCCTTTGAGGCCGACCCTGCTGTTCCCATCGGCGCGGCCGTCGCGGTCGAGTGGTACCGCGGTTTGATTGAACCCGATCCACGACCGCAGGCCCGGGAAGAACACATTTTCATCGACGTTGTTCAGAATCGCTTCCGCCGCGCGAGTGTTCATCACTGAGAAAGTACCCGCATTGGCCGGCACAGGCGAGCGAGCCCAGTGGGCAAGTACGCGGTAGAAAGCACCCGCAGTGATTCGAAAGAGCAGCGATTCGCCACGTGAGGCCCGTACCGCATAGGCCACATCGACGCTTGCACACGCATCGAGTAGTTCTTGCAGATGTTCCGGACGATCCTGCAAATCGGCGTCGATGACGGCGATCCGGTCGATTTCCGTTTCTTCTGCACGTCGCAGCGCGACCTCCAGCCCGGCGATGATCGCCCGCTGGTGGCCGAAATTCCTGCTCAGGGTGACGAGTCGGATGGCCAGTTGCTCGCTATTCACTTTCGCAGCACACTCTGTCAATCGATCCACTGTTTCATCGCTGGAGCCATCGTCAACCACAACGAGTTCCCAGCCATCGGCAGCGGTGCCTGCAAGCCGGCGAACGAAGGCTTCCACATTTGACTGCTCGTTGTGCATTGGAGCCATCACGATGCATCGATGCAACCCACTCACGACTCGCTCCGATCAGGGCGATACAGACCCGTGAAGTAAGACCAGACTGGAAGGCCGAGCCACTTGATTTCGAAGGGGTCCAGATGCATGGTGCTGTAGCCCTGCAGGTGCGAGAAGAAGGTCAGTGGACGAATGTACTTGCCACGATCGTACCTTTGGAGGAGCCGGTTGAGGGCGTGATTGGCCTGTTCAGTTCGATGATCGCAGATCAGCAGCGCGGTGCAGCGCCGTGCAGCGTTCAAGAGCCCTTGGAGCGTCTCGTCGTCCAGATGGTGAGCAACGCCGTTGAGAACCAAGATGTCGGTTGGCTGAAGTTCCTGTTGAACGGCATCGGCATCGAGCGGTTCGATGCGGCCACCCGAGAGCAGCTTCGATCGGCGTGCGGCGGGATCGACGCCGAGATATCGATATTGAAGCGAGGCGGCGAGCCGCGAGAGCCATCCCGGCCCGCAGCCGACATCGACCATTCGGTGGGTGCCGGTGTCCATTCCATCCAGTTGCCGCAGCGTCCTTTCGATCGATCGGACGCGGGGTGTCCAGTGGAGGGTCGCCAAGATCGGGTACAGCACGCGGGCATGGTACGCGGGAGCCGGTGGTTGAAAGCCGATATGCCGATTTGGTTAACCGCCCGGGAAGGGCGATTCCGGTTCAGGGTTCGGCGGTTCGGCCGGCAGCGGAGATTGTCCGTTGGGTTGTGATGTGCCACCATCGGGGGTCTCGCCCAGAGGCAATCCGCTCGGGTGCAGAATGGGCTGAGGTGGGGCCGACTGCTGCTTCGGCTTCCGGATCGGTGTCGGGTGACACAACGGACTGTCGACCAACTTGCACATCTGTTTCAGGTATCCAGCGGCGTGCTCTTGGAGGGCGAGTTCATTCTCAAGCTGAGCTTGCTGGAGTTGCGGAACCTTAGTTGGGCGGCCTGTTCTACGCTGCATTTGCGAGAGCATGGTGGCGAGCTGGAGACTGCGTTCAAGCAGCTGCCGCGACTGCTCGAGATCCGCGACCGCGTGAAGGTACTCAAGGTAGATGCCTTCGATGGCGGCGAGCGTATCGTCCGCAATGGTGTCGCCCTGTCGAACTCCGGAAACGAGTTGATCAATTTTCCGTCTTCTTGGATTGAACGGCAGCACATGGCTGGCGATGGCAGCTCTGAAGGCCACTTGTCGATCAGGTGGCATCGAGGCAGCGATATCCTCAATGGTCTGCAAAGTGAGATCACGAATGGCGACCCGAATTTCGACCCATTCGGAGAGGTATTCCCAGGCTTCTTCGTTATGACCGTCCATGACCAAGTATTGAAACCGGCTGGGCCCTTCGATATCGAAGGGTTCGCGATTGGCGAGCAGCGGCGCGATGCCGGCTTCCCACCGCAGGATCACCTCAGGGTCCGCTTCGCCGGCAAGCAAGGGGAATTGCTCGAGCAGCGAGGACAGGTCACATCGCTCGCCTGTGAGTCGGCCGTGCTTGAGTCGCCGCAACCTCCACATCTCGTTCTGCAACTGTTGCCAAGACGTTCGCTGATCGCCCAGGATGATGTCAATATTCTGGGTCAGGACGTCCGCGAGTTGCGTCTGGTGCTGCTGGAAGCCGTGAACCGCCTCAATGGTGGCTCCCACGGGTGTACCCTTGCTGGTTCGGGTCCGAAGATCCTCTCGGGCAGCAACCCACTGCGTTTCGTAGTCCTTCAGCAATGCGGCAATGATCTCCGCTGAGTCAGATCCGGTCAGATCAAGGCGGTCGATGATCAATTGGGTATCCCGCCCCGTCCAAGTCGGCTCAAGGGGAGGCACTGCCGAGCACGGTGCCAATGTCAGGCAGAGCGTCGCAGCCGTCACAAGCGGGCGAAATAGAACGATCAGGGGCATGAGCACACTCCATGCGGAGGCATTCTCCGCCTTGAGGCAGTGAAAAACAACCCGTTAACGGACCCCAATCTCCATCATAGATCCGTTTAACGGACCTCCATCATAGATCCGGCAGAACGAAGACTTCATTCGTGAAAAATTGGGGGATTTGACCAACGAGGTCGACTGTGCAGTACTATCTGGTTTATGTCGAAGTTGCATTTTTGCGGCTCGAGCATATTATGCGACTCGTACAGTCGATCAGTCGATTTTCCTCCTCCGGCCCGTGTGCTGGTTCGGACGGGGCAATGAAGCATGGAGCGGTTCCTGTGTGGAACCGAACACAGGTCATGAAGACTTCCTCACAAGCGTTGTACCGGACATGTCAGGGGCTCAGTGGAATCGGCATCCTTGGGGTCACCGCCTCTGCTTTAGCCGCTCCAACGGGTGTCTACTTCGAGCAAGAAGTAGTAGATCAGACGGGCTGGCTCACGCCCGATGCCCGCCAGTTGGTTCGCGTTGATGTCTACCTGACATTTGACAATACCTCCGACCACCTCAACGCGGTCAATGGCCAGACAGCACCGCTCGATCTGACGATCTCCACAAGTGACCCACTCGGCTTCTACCAGACAAGCAGCGGCCATGGCGGTGTGAATACGACTGCAACGAGAAACTCAGCTCTTGAGGCGATGTACCCATCAATGACGGCCGACAGTTGGGTCACGATTGGCCTGACCGACCAGACGGGCAATGCGATGCTGGACGTCGGCATCGACTTCACCGATTTCAATTCGGGTGGTTCGCTAACGATCGACAACGGCGCCTGGTTCGTGACGCCACCCGATGCGCAGGGTGATGCGACCAACAACAGTGTGTTGATAGGCCGGTTTACCCACGCGGCCGGATTCTCGTCCTCGGCCACCCTGAATTTCCAGTACGTGGATGCGGGCTCTGGGACTACTGAGGAAGTGGTAGGAGTGAGTTGTGTTTACCGCGGCGCCAAGTCCGATCTCAACGGTGATGGCCAAAGCGACATTTTGTGGCGAGGCGATTACGGTGCTGGTGGTGCCGGTGATTATGAAGGATCGGTGATCTCCTGGACCAACTGGGACGGTGCCGATTTGGGGTTCGATTCTGGTGTCGTCTACAACACCCACACCGGCACACCAATTCCAGAGGAGTGGATCATTGCCGGGACCGGGGATATGGACGGTAACGGCCGTGATGACATCGTCTGGCGTAATGACGTCGGCAGCGTCATCGTCTGGCTGATGGATGACGATGGAGTGGGATTTACCCCCGCGTTGTTCTATTCGGGAGCCATTGTTGATTGGCGAATTGCTGGCATCGGCGACTTTGATGGGGATGGGCAGGATGACATCCTCTGGCAGGCTGAGTATGGCACGGGTAGTGGATTCGAGGGGGCGATACTTGCTTGGGAGCAATGGGACGGCACAGATGGCGGTTACACAACGGGCATCGTCTTTGGAGGTGCTATTCCCTCGACATGGGTTGCTGTTGGCACGGCCGATCTCAACGGAAACGGGCGGGATGGCGTGGTGTGGAGAAACCCCACCGGCAGCCTGGTGTACTGGGATTTGAACGGTTGGACCTATTCATCCATGATCTTCTTTTCGGGTGCGATTGTGGACTGGTCCATCAAGGCGATTGGCGACTTTGATGGCGATGGTCAGGATGATGTTCTTTGGCAGGCCGACTACGGCACCAGCAGCGGCTATGAGGGTTCGGTGCTCGCTTGGGAGCAGTGGGATGGAACTGATGGCGGTTACACAACGGGCGTCATCTACGACACAAGTTCGTCCACGCCAATTCCAGATACGTGGACCATTGTATCGAGCGGTGACATGCTCGCCGACGGTATGGATGACGTTGTCTGGCGTAATCCCGACGGCGCCGTCGTAGTTTGGGATATGGACGGATGGAATTATGACGCCGCAATTATGTACTCCGGCGCGATTGCGGGGTGGAGCATTGATAGCCCAAGGGATATCTACAACACCGGCAACTGATTCTTTGTTCCTTCAATCAATGCAGCGACCCGCACGTTCGTCGTGTGGGTCGCTGTTGTTCCGAAAGGAGCTCTGAGGGAGCCTAGAGCCTCCCCGGGCAGTCAGGTTTCCAACGTTCCAAGTCGTGCTAGCCGCACTGTCTCCAGCGCATAGGCTGCCAGAAAGCTGCACATTCCACCAAGAATCAGAATGGCCAGCGTCTTCAGATGCTTGTTGTCGTCCAAGCGTGCGATGGTGATTTCTTCAATGATCTTCGTAGACTGAAAAATCAATCCAGCTTGCTTCTTGGCTTCCAGGAGAACCAGGTCACGTTCAGCGTGAGCAACTGCTTCGAGCGCTCCCGCTTGCCTAGCGAGTAGATCCGTGTCGAAGTTCTGGGCTTCGAGTTGCTGTTGGGAAAGAATGGCCGCCAGCCGGTCCTGCTCAGCTGCGCATTCCCCCATTCGCCGCTCGATCTGCAGCCGCTCGGCAGGAATCCGCTCCTCGAGTTCCAGTCGAAGGCTGGTAATTCGACCGACCAGCACCTGCATTGCACCCGAGAAAGCAGACCCGGTTCCGCCCATGGTGGCCAGTAGTTCGT
>PCAM01000016.1 GCA_002730555.1 Chloroflexota bacterium | reverse complement strand
TAACCGTACTTCAGGCGTAGATAACCATCTAAACGCCTCCACTCATGCCATCCACGTCCCTCACACTCCGTCGCCAGAAGTTCGTCTCCGAGTACGTCGAGACCGGCAACGCAACCCAGGCCGCGAGACTTGCCGGCTACAGCAGATCAGGTGCGAGGGTCGCTGGCGTGCTCCGTACATGGCAGCGGTTCGAGTCGATAGGCCCCCTATGTGTCAGTCGAGGTGTGGCGTACGGTCTACGGGGTCAGTAGCGGTGCGAGGTGGCGAAGGAGGGGGTACCGGGTACTCGTTGCTAAGTTGGGAAGATGGAAGTGGAGGTACTAGGTCGCAGATTTCGCGCGACGGATTCCAACACCCCTGAAGCAACGCCAGGATCTTGAGATAGTTCTACTCGATGGCCGTTAAATAGCTGTGGGACATAAAGATCGCAGCCAGTCGTTGGCGGATTACGCGGTGTGCGTATGAGCGATTAAACGCACACGCTCCCTGACTTTCAGGAAGCTACTAGAGCGAGTCGAAGTCCCCAAAATTAGGACTGCCTATCATTCCAGCTGCCACTGTCTCGTTGGTCGACTCATCGATCAAGATGAAACTGCCGGTAGTCCGGTTGTACACGTAGTCGTCACACACGAGCGGAGTGCTGGTGCGAATGGAAACACGGCCTATGTCGTTCAGAGTCAGTGACGCACATCCCGGAACCGGCGACAGCGTGTTGATGTCTATCTGGCAGTCCAGACCAGTAATCATCGCCTTCGCCGTACGGGTTGTGTGCTTGATCCGCAACATCGCACCCTGTCGTAACTCTGTCGTATCGCTCATCCAGCAGACCGTCGCGTCAAACGTCTGCGTGGTCCGCGGCGAACTTCCGATTGCGCTGATCATGTCGCCACGAGAAACATCAAAATCGTCTACCAGGCGTACCGAAACAGCCGTCTTGCTGGGCGCCTCCTGGGCCTCCCCGTCCGGGGTCTCGATGGCCGCGATCTGAGAAGTTTTTCCTGAAGGCAGAATCTCTACGTCCTGCCCGACCCTGACAATGCCGTCGGCGACGGTCCCTGCGTAACTTCGGTAGTCGTGATACTCGTGCCGAAGCGGCCGAACAACGTACTGCACCGGCAACCGAAGTGGTCGGTCGATCAGGTCTTCGCTTGCGTCGATGTCCTCCAGGAAAGACAGCAATGGTCCGCCGTTGTACCAGGGCATTGTGTCGCTGCCCGTTACGACGTTGTCGCCTTCGAGGGCTGAGATTGGAAAGTAACGAGCGCCTTCTACATTCAGACCGTTAAGTAGCTTCTGGAACTCGTCTCGGATTGCGGCGAACCGACCGTAGTCGTAGTCGACGAGGTCCATCTTGTTCACGCACACAGCGATGTGTCGGATTCCCAGAAGGGACGCAATCACGGCGTGCCTGCGGGACTGCTCGACCACGCCGTTTCTGGCGTCGATGATGATGAGCGCCATGTCCGCCGTGGAGGCACCGGTGACCATATTGCGCGTGTACTGAACGTGGCCGGGTGTGTCGGCGAGGATGAACTTGCGTTTGGGCGTGGCGAAATAGCGATACGCCACGTCGATTGTGATGCCCTGCTCGCGCTCCGCCCTCAGGCCGTCCGTGAGAAGCGCCAGGTTGAAATACTCGTCGCTTTGCCGACTGCTGACTGCCTCTGCGGCATCAAGCACGTCGTCATAGATGGCCTTGGAGTCGTAGAGCAATCGACCGATCAGAGTGCTTTTGCCGTCGTCGACCGAACCGGCGGTTGCGATCCTTAGCAATTCCATCAGAAGTAACCTTCGCGCTTGCGATCTTCCATCGCCGCTTCCGATGTACGGTCGTCGGCGCGGCTCGCACCTCGCTCGGACGTTCGCGTCGCTGCGATCTCCGTGATCACCTGATCCAGCGTGGTCGCCGTCGATGGGACCGCCGCCGTGATCGTCATGTCGCCGACCGTTCGGAAGCGGACCGACTGCGTACTGACCTTTTCGCCCTGTCCCGGCTTCAGGAAGTCAGACACGGCCATCAACATGCCGTCGCGCTCAAACACCTCACGCTCATAGGCGAAGTAGATGGACGGTAATTCAAGGTTCTGGTCAGCGATGTACTGCCAGATATCAAGTTCCGTCCAGTTAGAGATCGGGAAGACACGGATGTGCTGTCCGGGGTGGATGAAACCGTTGAACAGGTTCCACAACTCGGGACGCTGGTTCTTCGGATCCCACTGGCCGAACTCGTCCCTGAAGGAGTAGACGCGCTCTTTGGCGCGAGAGCGTTCCTCGTCCCGCCTCGCTCCGCCGTACACGGCACCAAAGTTGTTGTTGCGGATCGTGTCCATCAACACCGGCGTTTGAAGCCGGTTACGCGAACCGCCTCGTTCAGAGCTTTCCGCAATGCGCCCTGCGGCGATGGCGTCCGGTACGGACCCGACGACCAGCTCAATGCCGAGCTCTTTCACGATTCGGTCCCTGTACTCAAGAACCTCCGGGAAGTTATGCCCGGTGTCGATATGCACCACCGGGACAGGCAGGCGCGCCGGCGCCATCGCCTTCACAGCAAGGTGAAGCATGACGATCGAGTCCTTGCCGCCTGAGAACAGGATGCCCGGACGGTCGAACTCGGCGATTCCTTCGCGAATGATGTGGATGGACTCGGACTCCAGCGCATTGAGCTGGCCCGTGTCCGGGAGTGAGGGTGTTACGGCTACGGTTGCGTTCATATTGTTAATTACTTAAATGCGGGAGCAACAAGATGAAGTCCGCACTCCTTGGCGCTCGGGTCGCTCTCCCACCACCAGCGTCCGGCGCGAATGTCCTCGCCCGGTTCAACCGCTCGTGTGCATGGATCGCATCCCAGGCTCGGGAATCCGTTGTCGTGTAGTTCGTTGTACGGCACCGAGAACTCGGCGATGTATTCCTGGACCTGTTCAAAGGTCCAGTCGGCAAGAGGGCTGATCTTGTACGAGTCGTGCGTAGCGTCCCATTCGACGATGTCTATGGTGCCGCGCTCCATGCCCTGGTCTCGTCGCAAACCGGTAATCCAGCCATCGACCGAGTTCAGGGCGCGTCCCAGCGGCTCGACCTTGCGGACGCCGCAACACATCTTTCGGTTGTCCATGCCCTTGTAGAACAGGTTGTATCCGAGATCTTCTACCATCGCCCGAACTTCATCCATGTCCGGGTAGAACGCCTCAATCTTGATCCCGTACCGGACGCTGGCCTGGTCGAACAACGTGTAGGTCTCGGTCGGCAACCGCATGGTGTCCAGCGTCATGACACGTGCTTCCGGCGTGATACGCCAGAACATGTCCATCAACGCCATGTCCTCAAGGCCAAAGCTGGACATCAGGGCGACATCATTACCCAGTTCGTCATGCGCCCACTGCAGGACTTGCTGCGGTGGGGCTCCCTCAAGTTGCTTGTTAATCTCCGCCAGCCTCGCAGCTGACGGCTCTGTAATTCGCTTCGTCAAAAGTTCCTCTGTTGTGGATAGTAGTAAGAAATGATTAGTAATCTGGCCAATAAAAAACCCCCCGAGACCGGAACGGTCGTCGAGGGGTTTGAGTCAAAATCCGTTGCGCTTAAACGCGGTACGTCAGGACTGCTCCCCCTCTGGGATCAGACAACACGCGCAGGCGCAGGCTTTGGAATGTTTCATGTAACTCACGTTTTCAGTGTAAGCCTAAGTCGGCACCTTTGCGACTTTCATCACAAAGAATCACCTACGGGCGTATTCCCAGCTCCACGTCTTTTTCCGTCTGGTTTCCACCGTCCTCAAGGATTTGAAGAGTCACAACATCTCCGGGGCGGGTGTTGTTCGTCAGGTACAGGAGGTCACAGGTTCAAATCCTGTTGCCCCGACCATTACACCTGAACGTAAATTCGACCCTGGCGGCAAATTAGCTACCGGGGTCGAACCGCGTTTGACAGCAACCCGGGCCCACTTCTTTACTCGCCGACCATAGAGGTCAGGCCGGCTGGTTAGCGCGTCGTGCGCGGGTTGTTGCCGCCGGGGCGTAACTCCGGACGGCGCATCTTCAGCATGCGGTCGTAGAGCACCACATTCACGGTGGCCGCCAGGTTGAGCGGGAGCGTGACCGGAATCTTCAGCACG
The DNA here is from genome assembly GCA_002730555.1 of Chloroflexota bacterium. Classification (GTDB taxonomy): domain Bacteria; phylum Chloroflexota; class Dehalococcoidia; order Lucifugimonadales; family Lucifugimonadaceae. The sequence goes on along the minus strand of PCAM01000016.1, from coordinate 87,020 downwards.
GCATCGCACCGGTTCAACGTTTCCTGGCTTAGCGAACCCTTCTCCGGGCCGAAGATGTAGCAGGCCCGCTCCGGGTGCTGGAAATCGACCAGGTCCTCGGCGTCATCAGTCAACTCGATCGCCACCGGCGTGCAGTCGTACGGCAGCGACTCGAAAACGCTTTCCACGCTGAGGACCGGCGTGTGTCGCCATGTACGCCCCGGGTCGGTCGGCAGGCGACGGAGGTTGATGGATGAGGTGGCGTTGGACAGGATCACAAGGCGCGTGTCGAAACACATCGCCGCCCGCAGAGTGTGACCGACGTTGACCGGATGGCTCGGGCTGTCCAGGGCGACCATCGCGTAACCGCGCTCCTGGCGGCCGGAGACGCGCTCGCTTGTCCGGCCGCCGTCGCTGCTCTTTGCTTTCTGCTCTTCCGCCATGAACAACAGGATAAAGGGCTTGGTGAGCAGGAGCATTCCCGTGGAGACGCGAAAAGCCCCTTCCGCAGATCCGGCAGGGGCTTTCCGAACAGGAAGTTGTCCTGATAAATTCCTGCTTTAGATCGCGGGATCGTCCGACGGCGGACCGACCGGCGGGGTTTCAGAACCCCCCTCAACACCCCCGTTAAATCCCGGCGGGAGCCGGAACATGAACCCGCCGAAGCGACCTATCTCGCCGTCCTCACCGGGGGCAACTCGCATCTCAAAACCACGCCCCTGATCCCGGTCATGGCCACGGCGGCCCCGGTCCGGGCGATCCGGCCGGATCTCGCTGAGCGCCTCGGGCTGGTCCTCCGACCAAGCCAGCACCTCGTTGGCCTCCGCCTGTGTGATCGTGCCTTCCTCCACGAGTTCTGCGAGGCGCTCTACCTGTGTGCCTCCGCCGGCGTTGTGCCGGGGTCCGTGGTGGCCGTCTGCGCCCTTGAGTCCGTCAAGTACCTCGGGCCGCAAGTCCAGCCATGCCCGGATCTCGCCCGCCTCTTCCTGTGTGATCGTGCCGTCTTCGACGGCCTGCTCCAGGCGGGCGTCCATCTCTGCGTTGCGGTGCTCTTCACGTGCCCGCTGAAGGGCGTCCCCGAGTTGGGTCGCGTCGATCGCCAGGATCTCGGCGACCCGGTCCAAGATTTCTCCCTGGCCTTCACCGCCGCCGCCCGGTCCATGTGCGCTGGCCAGCCCGGCTCCCATAAGAGACACCACGCCGACTCCTACACCTGTGAACGCAATTTTCAGTGTGTTCTTCATGTCATTGATCCCCTGTCATCGATCCGTTCCTACGGACCGTCTGCCCGGTTGAGTGGCTCGGCGGTGTGTGCGTCGAGCCGATGACAGGCAAGTTACGGGGCAATGTTTTAGATATTTGTAAGAAATCGTGAAGATTGTGAAGATTTCAATAATTAGAAGAATGATTTGCAAAACACGGTAATAATTACTGATGCATTACTGGGTAGTTAATAAAACGACCTGGATCGCCCGTTGACCGGCGGGGAACGGAAGACCCCAACGCGAACTCGGGGCCACGCCGCAGGGGCGGCTGACTAGACACCCAGGGATCGATTTCAATCGATCCCGACGTTCAGGGCGACGGACGGACCGGATCGCCGGGTCAAATGGGAGTCGGAATGCAAGCCGGGAGATTTCTCGCGTGCTGGCTTCAGAATAGGCATATATGCCCGGAATAGCGGAACGGCCTTTTGCGCGTAATCAACCGAACAGGCACGACCGGGCGGAGCGAGGGCCGCCCCTACATCGGTTTCCGGTCACCCGATCGGCGGACGCCGCTCCAGCAATCCGACGGCCCGCTCAAATGCGGCTCCGGAACGCAGCACCGACACCTCGTCAAACGCACGCCCGTTGATCATCATGCCGATCGGCATTCCGTCCCTTGTGAACCCACAGTTCAAGCTCAGGGACGGCTGACCTGTCGTGTCAAAAACGCCCGTGAAATCGGTTAACCTTGCGCCCCCAGGGGCATCCGGCGAGCCCGCAGGCGGCGTGCACTCGGCGATGGTCGGCGTCTGGATCGGCACCGACGGCGTGACGAGTACGTCCAGGTCGCTCATGGCCGCGTCCATCTGCTCGATGAACCCCCGGCGTGCGCGCTGGGCGTCTATATATCCGGTCGCCGGCATCACGATCGCGCTCTCCAACCGTGCCCGAATCGCAGGGCTCAGCTCATCACCCCGTGTCTGAACGATCTCGCGGTGCAGCGCCGCCGCTTCAGACCCGAGCAGTGCGATATTGATCGTTCGGCCGAGCGCAACCCAGGGCATCGACACATCACGCACCGAAGCGCCCTCACTCTCCATCAGCGTAATGCCGGCCCGGACGGCGGCTTCGATCTCCGGGTCGATATCGTCAAAAAAAAACTCCTTGGGCACGCCTACCCGCAGCCCTTTGAAGCCGCTGTCCAATCCCGAAGTGAAGTCGGGAACCGGCTGTCTGGACGACGCCGGGTCGGCCGGATCGTACCCGGACAACACGTTCATCATGTGGGCGCAATCGGCGACCGTCCGGGTCATCGGGCCAACGTGGTCGCATGACCAGCTCAGGTCCAGCACGCCCGCCCGGCTGATCCGTCCGTAGGTGGGCTTGAGCCCGGCGATTCCGGTCACAGCAGCCGGCATACGGATCGATCCGCCGGTGTCCGATCCAAGCGCGCCCACGGCAAGCCCACTCGCGACCGCCGCGGCGGAGCCCATGCTGGAACCACAGCAGATTCGATCAAGGTTCCAGGGGTTGTGGCTTGGTCCGTAATGCGGGTTGACGCCGGTTGCGCCCATCGCGAACTCCACCAGCGCCGCTTTGCCGATGATGATCGCCCCCGCCTCTTTCAGTTGGCGGGTGACGGTGGCGTCGGTTATCGCCATGTTGTCTTTGAGGATCATCGACCCGCCCGTGGTGACGCTACCCTCGACGTCGATCAGGTCCTTGAGGGCGATGGTGATTCCGTGCAGTGGGCCTTTGTAGCTGCCGTTCCGTATTTCCGCCTCCGCCTCGCAAGCCTGCGCGAGCGCGCTTTCAGAGAACACTTCCAGAAACGCGTTGAGCTGTGGCTCAAGGCGGCCGATGCGCTCCAGCGTCGAGACCGTGAGCTCGACCGGCGACAGCTCGCCGGACCTGATGCGGGGCGCAAGTTCATCTATGGAGGCGTAGGTGAGATCGCTATCCGTCAATTGGTTGCTCCGTGAATTGACTGTTGATGGTGCGTAGTAACCCCTTCTCCCAGCGGGAGAAGGCTGGGATCAGGGAGAAGTTTCTATCTCATGAGCGATGTGATTCGCCTTGCGCCCACGCTGCCCGAGCCACCAGCGCCCCGAGGCTCTCGAAGGGCCGAATCGTACAAAGAGATCCTGTTCACGCAATCGGCGGCCGCTTATCAACCAGCCCCGCAGCTGTCTCGAACCCCGCGCCCGCCCGCAACACCGTCACCTCGTCGAACGGCTTGCCGCTGATCATCATTCCGATCGGCATCCCGTCCCCCGTGAACCCGCAATTGAGGCTCAGCGACGGCTCGCCGGTTGTATCGAACACGCCAGTGAAGATGCCCAGCAGGTTGGTGGCGGGGGCGATCGGGTCGCCGCCCGGGTGCACTATGCACTCCTCTATGGTGGGCGTCTTGATCGGCACGGTTGGCGTGACCAGGATGTCAACGTCCCGTGTTGCGTGCGTCATCTTCTCGATGAACCATCGACGTGCACGCTGCGCCCGGATGTACTCGATCGCCGGTATGGAAGCGGCCGACTCCAGCCGCGCCCGGACCTCGATGCTGTACTGGTCCGGGTACTTCCTCAACCACTCTTCGTGCACCGATACTGCCTCGGGCCGATTGACGCCGACGTTGATCTTCCGTCCCTGCGAGACCCACGGCATAGAAATCTCTCTGACGGACGCTCCCTCGCGCTCCATCAGGGCGATACCAGCGCGTACGGCGGCTTCTATCTCCGGGTCGATGTCGTCGTAGAAGAAGTCGAGAGGCACGCCGACCCGCAATCCCTGCAACCCCTGCTTGAGGTCTGATGTGAAGTCCGGGACCGGCTGGTTTGAGGACGCAGGATCGCGCGGATCGTGCCCGGCGATGGCATTCATCATGTGTGCACAGTCGGCAACGGTCCGCGTCATCGGTCCGACGTGGTCGCACGACCAGCTCAGATCCAGCACCCCGGCGCGGCTCACCCGCCCGTAGGTGGGTTTAAGCCCGACGGTTCCGGTCACTGACGCTGGCATACGGATCGATCCGCCGGTGTCGGAGCCGATGGCTGTGACGGACAGCCCGGCGGCGACCGCTGCGGCCGAACCCATGCTGGAGCCGCAGCAGATGCGCTGAAGGTTCCAGGGGTTGTGGGACGCCCCGTAATGGGGGTTCATGCCGGTGGCGCCCATGGCGAACTCCACCAGGGCAGCCTTGCCGATGACGATCGCCCCGGCGTCCTTGAGCAGTCGGGTGATGGTGGCGTCGGAGGTCGCCATGTTGTCCTTGAGGATAGTCGAACCGCCCGTGGTGACCGTGCCCTCGACATCGATCAAATCCTTTAGAGCGACCGTGATCCCGTGCATCGGGCCCTTGTAGCTGCCGCTCTTAATTTCAACCTCTGCCTCGCGAGCCTGCGCGAGCGCGCTCTCAGAGAACACCTCCAGAAAGGCATTCAACTGCGGCTCCAACGCTTCGATACGGCCGAGCGACACCTGTGTGAGTTCGACCGGCGACAGGTCGCCAGATCGCAGCCGTGGCGCAAGTTCAGCTATAGAGGCGTAGTTCAGATCGTTGTTGGCCAATTCATTCGCTCCGGGAATCGAGAATTGCCACCCCTTCTCCCGGCGGGAGAAGGTTGGGATGAGGGAGGACATCGTTCTGGAGTTGCGTAATAATTCATGGGCTTCGGTCTGCAGCCAAAGAGCCGAGCCAATCGGCGACCCGCATTGAATAAGCCACCATTTCTATTGGACCGTCTTCAAATTCCATCGTTATTGGTGAGCGATTCGACTATTCACCGGCTTTCCTCTTCAGCGCTCTCGATCGTGGCGAGGGTAGGGACCCAGCGGAACCGCACGCGGTTGGCATCGATCAATTCATAAACCGGAAGCGCGTCGGCGGGCATGATGGTCCGGAGGATTATTTCGTTATCAACGCGTATCCCGGCCATGAAATCTTCCCGGGGATTCTGCTAACCGTAGCGGTCGTTATTCCTCAACCGGATTCGGCGCAAACACGGCGTGCGGCTCGAACGCCGTGACGTCGATCCCGCGAATCGCCTCGATCGTGGCGTCAACGTCGTCAAATCGCGCCATGAGCTCAGCGACGCGCTCCTCGGACAGATCGAGACCGGCGCGTGCCGTGTCGCGCTGTCGATCGCGGACGCTGGAATTATCGGATTTGTCTGGCAAAGGATTGCTCCGAGTGAAAAGGGAAATGAACGAACCATGGAAAGTTCCCGGACGCGGCATTATAGGCACGGGCTCGGGAACATTTTCATGCGCGGGATCGTCATACGTAGTGAAGGTCGCTCGATCACCCTTCAATCCGTGAGAAGCAACGTGAACATGAAAAATCGCAGTACGGCTCGTACTGGCGGGAGCGTCCCGGGCGCTCATCGCCGTTGCGGGTTGCGGGAGTGAAGGCTTGGGCGGCTCCGAGTCTGAGGCCGCCAGCGTGCCGCCCACCGTAGTGTCAAGTACTCCGGCGCCGGACCGGGGGGCAGTGATAACGCGACCGGAGTGCGCTTCCACGGCTATCTCGAGCTTGCCCATCGAGTATGGCTGGGCCCATCACGTGGAATCGACTGCATTCGATGGCGCCAACGCGGCCAACTGCCGATTCCCGGGCAGACTGAGTCGGTGAAGGTCACCCTTAGCCATCAAGAGCCGCCGGAGGTCTCGGTCCATCAGTCAGAAGCGAGAGAGGTCCATGCCACACGGTCCAGATCGTGATGGGTCAGGCCGGTGAGCCCGGCAAGCCGGTGTGCCAGCGTCGACTTGCCGCTGCCGGGGCCGCCGATGATGTAGATCTTGAGGTTAGATGCCATCACGCGAGGCATCATCGCTCATCCGCGATTACCGCGGATCAGACCTGCTCCAGCGGCACGTGCGTGCCATCGGGCAGCGTGACCTTGATCTCGTCCCCCGGGCGAACCTCTCCACCTGAGACCACGACAGACATCACGCCTGCCAGGAACACCGGCTCGCCGTCGTCGTCCCTCCCGATAACCGCCGCCATCAGATTGGGCTGGATGCCGTCCAACTGGGCGCACGGATTTCGCAGCCCGGTGACCTCCACCAGAACGTCGGCGCCCAGCCGGAGCCGGGTTCCGAGCGGCAGCTCCAGCAGGTCCACACCCCGCGTCGTGACATTTTCGCCCATCTGCCCGGGCTCCAAGTCGAACCCTTCTTCGCGCAGATCATCCAGCAGCTCGCCGTGGATCAGGTGAACCTGGCGGAGGTTTGGCTGATTCGGGTTTCGCCGGACGCGAGACCGGTGTTTGACCGTCGCTCCCTGGTGCGCGTCGCCCTCGACCCCGAGGCCTTCGATCACCCGGATGCTTGCTTGATTCGGCTTCACCATTGTGTGAGTGGCGCTGGAGCTAACGGCCAGTACGGTCCCGCTGAGGTTGGTCATTTCGAGAAGTTCCTTCAATCGTTCGATCGTCCGTCCGTTGTGCTCCGCAAACCACTCGTCGCCGTGATCTGTTGCCCACCCAACGCCGCCCACGGCATTGACCAGCGTGATCTGGTTTGCCTGCCGTCATTCTGCATCCGCTGGCGTCCGACCGTACCCCTGAGGGTCGTCCAGCCAGTGTCGATGTGTCATCCCCTTGAAATCTTCAACCCAATAACCAGGTCTGGCTCGCTCCCAGTCGATCACCTTCAGGGTTGGATCCCCACTTTCGAGGATCCAATTTCGGAGGAGTAGTCCCTGTGTGTAGCAATCGCGGCGAGTCCATCCCAGGCATCGGGCTGTGTCAGGATTTCCTCCGCCCAGTCGCGGGTGTTTGCGTCGAGATGCCCGCGTCACTCTTCGAAATAACGCTCGAGACTGTTCGGCCCGTAAAACCGATAGCGCGGCTCGTTTGAGAGATCGATCTCCGCATCGTGGAGCGATCATATCAGCCGTTCGGTGGGTCTGTAGGCGGCGCGCAGCTCGTTTGGTCCGGATGGACTGTCTTCTACGATCTCCCCGGGCGGTTCCATCAGGATCACAGCGCCCAGATCATCGGAATTCGCCGCAACCTTAGGCGCCGCCCACCAGGATCTCGCGGTCAAGCGCTGCCCCAGTTATTCAGCGCCCCCACTTCAGCCTCGAAGTGATGACGAATCTCGTGGCGTTTCAGATAAAACCCGGTTCCGTCAGCGGCCGTGAGCCGCCACGTCACGGACTTCTGCCCGCCCGGCATTTCCCGAATACGTCCGATTTCGATCGAGGGCTTGAACATCGGCAAAGAATGCCGACGGCAGGAGGTGATGGCTGATTGTGTGATTTGCCCCTACCCGCAGCGGATGTAGCTACCCGCCCGGCTGGCGCGCCGTGCTAGGATTCCCGGTCTAATGCGAATAACCGCTCAGCTTCGCGAAGCCGTTACCGAGGCCCTTTCCGCAGCCCAGGCCGGGGGAGTGCTCCCGGCAGCCGGCGCGTCTGAAATCGCCATAGAGCAACCCCGAGACCAGGGCCACGGGGATTTTGCGACCAACCTGCCGCTCAGGCTGGCGCGCGCGATGAAGATGGCGCCACCGGCCATAGCAGCCGCGATCGTCGAGGCGTTCCCGGCCAGTGCTGTTGTCGAGAAAGTAGAGGTGGCAGGCCCGGGATTTATCAACATCACCCTGGCCGACAGGTGGTTCCAGGACCAGGTCGAGGCGATCCGCGCAGCCGGAGAAGAGTTCGGGGACACGGACTCGAAGTCCGGCGAGAAGATCCAGATCGAGTTCGTCAGTGTCAACCCGACCGGCCCGCTTCACGTCGGCCACGCCCGGGGGGCCGTTATAGGCAGCGGACTGGCCAATTTGCTCGATGCCGCCGGGGCAGACGTGACACGTGAGTACTACGTCAACGACGCCGGAAACCAGATGCGGGTTTACACAGAAACGCTGTACGCCCGCTACATGCAAGCGGCAGGCCGTGACGTGCCGCTGCCCGAGACCTCATATCCCGGTGAGTACGTCGCGGAGCAGGCCGTTGAGATATTTGAAAACGATGGCGGGGCGCTGGTGGATCTGCCGACAGAAGAGGCAATAACAGCACTCTACAAACCGGGCCTTGAACGGAATCTGGCGCTGATCAAGGAAGACCTGAAAGACCTCAACATCGTTTACGACGTGTGGTTCAGCGAGCAGTCGCTGTTCGACACCGGCCGCTTCGACACCACGATGAAAGAGCTGGAAGAGCACGGCTTCATCGTCGATCGTGACGGAGCGCGCTGGTTCGCGTCCACCCAGCTCGGCGAAGACAAGGACAACGTTGTCATCCGGAGCTCAGGCGGACACACTTACTTTGCCAGCGACATCGTCTACCACGCCGAGAAGTTCAAGGAACGTAACTTTGACCGGGTGATCGACGTCTGGGGCGCGGACCACCACGGCCACGTCGCCCGCATGAAGGCGGCGGCCACCGCTCTGGGCATCGACCCTGAGAAGCTGATCATCATCCTGAACCAGCTCGTATCGTTCAAAGAAGACGGTGAATCTCTGCGCTTCAGCAAGCGCAAGAACGTCATCGTGACAGTGCGTGATCTGGTGGAGGACGTGGGCTCGGACGCCGTCCGCTACACCTTCTTGAGCCGCGGCGCCGAGAGCCAGATGGAATTCGACCTGAACCTGGCGCGCAAGCAGTCGTCCGATAACCCGGTCTACTACATCCAGTACGCCCACGCCCGCCTCTCGGGAATTCTGCGCAACGCCAACAAGCAGAAGATCGACTGGAGCGACGGCGACGTCGGATTGCTCACGCACGATCTTGAGATAGCGCTCATACGCCAGATCACGGCGCTCCCGGATGTGGTGGATCGCGCTGCGGACCGGCTCGAACCGCAGCAGATCCCGCACTACGCCACCGAGGTCGCAAGGGCGTTGCAGCGGTTCTACGATGCCTGCCTCGTGATATCTGAAAACGAGGACGATCTGCCGGTCTCGAAGGCTCGCCTGAAGCTGGTCGAGGCGGCCCGGATCGTGACCGCCCGTTGCCTGGGTCTCATGGGGATGAACGCGCCAGAACGCATGTAAGGCCCGGATGTGACGGCTAAAGACGGGTGCTGATGAGCGGGTCCATCGTCGGGGTGCCGCTTCCGCAAAGACGGTACGTTTACCCGCACGTTCAACACCGCGGGAACCTTCGCTTGCTTCTGCGAAGTCCACCCGTCGATGACCGGTACCTTGACCGTCGAGGTAAGAGCCGCGGCTTCGGGCATTTCCGACGTCGCCGGTGACCCGGGCTGCTAGTCGAGAGGTAAAGAGGGGCGGCCCGCACGGGACCGCCCTTCTAACAGGTCTGTTCCCGGGGGATGACTGACTACTCGAAATCCCCGCTGGCCTTGTACCGGGGGATGGCCTCTACGTAGTGGTCCGTGGCGTCCTTGATCATATTCTTGTGCTGATCTTTCAACTCACCCCTGACGCGTCCGGGTGTGCCGAGCACGAGCGATCCATCCGGAACGACCATGCCCTCAACCACGGTCGAGTTTGCGCCGACCAGGCAGTCGTTCCCGATCTCGCAGCCGCCGTTCAACACTGCGCCGTTGCCGAGCAGGCAGTTGTCGCCGACTTTGTTCGCATGGCAGACGACGTTGTGGCCGATGGTCGTGTGACTGCCGATCTCGGCGTCCCAGTCGGCGTGCAGGATGGAATTGTCCTGGATGTTGGTGTAACCGCCGATCTTGATCTTGCCGCTATCGGCGCGGATCACCACGCCGGGCCAGATGCTCGCCATCTCTCCGACCTCGACATCGCCGATCAGGTAAGCGGTCTCACTTACAAAAGCCGTCGGGTGGATCTGCGGTGTCTTACCGTCAAGCGTCTTGAGCATCCATACCTCTTCAAGAAAATTAGTTGTGTGTGGGCCGCGGGATGTTCGGGCCAGCGAACAGGATAACTGTGAAGCACGACAACACAACGTGGGCCGCCCGGGATTTTGGATGGCGATGAATGGTGCCGTTCTGGTGTCATCCCGATCTTTCCGGGGCCGGAAGGACGAGGGACCTCCACCGAAACAAAATTCGGCAAGTACACACATGAGCGTGAAAACCTTTGACCTCTCTCAGCACAGCTCCCTCCCGCCGGGAGAGGGGGTACGGCAGTTTCATCGCGGGACTTGCTCCCGCACCGGGAATCCCCAACACTGCCTCTGTGAATCAACAAGCACAGCCCGACCTCGACCGGCTAACAGGACGTTCCGGCAAATCCATCTCGGGAGTCCTCCAGTCCACGGCGCGCGCCGCCGGCCAGATGGTGCTGGGCCGCTATCACGATCAGGGACGGATCGATATCAAGGGCCGTGGCGATGTTGTGTCTGAGGTCGACCACGCCTCTGAGCAGCTGATCTCGGCACGGCTGCTGGACGAGTTCCCGGACTTCGCGTTCCTTGGCGAGGAGTCGGGGTTCAAGCCGGGCGACGACGAGTGGCAGTGGATCGCCGACCCCATTGACGGCACCCGCAACTTCGTCTCGCACCTCCCGAACTGGTGCGTCATGGTGTCGCTGGCCCACAAGGGCACGCCCGTGGCGGGGGCGACGTACGACCCGCTGCGTGACGAGATGTTCTACGGGCAGCTAGGGCAGGGGACCACGCTCAACGATGAGCCCGTGTCGGTGACCGGAAAATCGTCCGTGGCCGAGTGCGTGATCGGGCTGGATCTCGGGTACGACGATGAGCTTGCGATGCGGGTCTGGGGCGTGATCGGCGCGGTGTTCCCGGGCATGCAGGCGATCCGGGTGCTGGGTTCTACGGGACTCGGGATGGCCTACCTGGCCGCCGGGCGCGTAGACCTCTATTTCTGCGGAGGAGGCAACCCCTGGGACATCGCCAGCGGCGTGGTGCTTATTGAAGGCGCGGGCGGGACGGTATCAGACCGCCACGGTGCGCGTGTCACGATGCCTTCAGAAGCCATAATCGGCTCCAGCCCGGAGGCCCACGCCGACTTCCTGCGGCTCACGGAGCGCCTATCGTTCCGAAAAGACGCCGGTGGGTACGGTTAGGTCGAGAGCGGCTCTGGGTACTTAACCACCCCCGAACTGCCTCTACATTAGGAGGGGCAACAAAAAGCCTCCTGCCTGGGAGGGCAGAGGTTGCGTAGCAGGACAACGCCAGGTCGTGACGTCCACGACGATCAGGGGTGCCCGACGCCCGCCTTTCGAGGGCCTCAGGGTGAGTGTCGGAAGAACGCTGCTGGGAGGGCTTGGAGCGCGCGCTGCCGGACCCTTGGACTCCCGATTGCCCGGGAATGATGGGTCAATAAGCGCCCTACAGGGCCGGCTTGAACTTGTGCCACTCCGTTGCCTGCTCGTAGGCGTGCGCCACTCGCAGCACCGTGCCGTCGCCCATTTGCGGGCCGATGAACTGCAAACCAACCGGCAGGTCCTCTGACATGCCGCCGGGCACGGAGATGGCGGGCAGCCCGGCGATGTTCACCGGGATGGTGCACACGTCGCTCAGGTACATCGCCACCGGGTCGTCCATCTTCTCGCCGGACTTGAATGCCACCGTCGGCGAGGTCGGCGTTACCAGCGCATCAAACTTCTCAAACGTCTCGGCAAACTCGCGGATGATCAGAGTGCGGACCTGCTGCGCCTTCTTGTAGTAGGCGTCGTAGTAGCCAGCAGAAAGCGTATACGCGCCAATCAAGATGCGTCGTTTTACTTCAGGGCCGAAGCCCTGTTCCCGGGTCTGGTTCATCACGTCCCAGGCGGTGGGGACATCGTTCACGGCGTTGCCGTATTTAAAGCCGTCGTATCGGGCCAGGTTCGCCGACGCCTCTGACGGGGCGATGATGTAGTAGACCGCAAGCGCCTGGTTCGTGAGCGGCAGCGACACCTCTTCAAGTGTCGCTCCCAACCCCTCAAGCGTCTCAAGCGACTTCTCAAAAGCCGCCTTCACCCCGACCTCCATGCCGTCAACCAGGTACTCACGAGGGACGCCCAGCCTCATACCGGATATGTCGCCGCTTAGAGCGCTGGGAAAATCCTGCCCCGGCATGTCAATCGATGTCGAGTCACGCCGATCGTGACCGGAGATCACAGACAGCGCGTCCGCTGCGTCACGGACGTCACGTGTGAACGGCCCGATCTGGTCCAACGATGATCCGAAAGCGATCAAACCGTAGCGGCTGACCAGCCCGTAGGTCGGCTTCATGCCGACGATCCCGCACAGCGCAGCGGGCTGGCGGATCGAGCCGCCGGTGTCGGACCCCAGAGAAATAAAGCACTCGCTGGCGGCCACGCCCGCGGCCGGTCCGCCGCTGCTGCCGCCCGGGACGCGGTCCGTGTCCCACGGGTTGCGGGTGGCGTCAAACGCCGAGTGCTCGGTGGACGAGCCCATGGCGAACTCGTCCAGGTTGCCCTTGCCGATGATGACAGCGCCGCCAGAGCGGAGTTGTTCGACCACGTGGGCGTCGTATGGAGGGGTGTAACCCAGCAGAATTCTGGATCCGGCGGTGGTCGGCACGCCCTGGGTCGACATGTTGTCCTTCACCATCACCGGCACGCCGGAAAGTGGCCCACCGGCCTCACCGGCCGCGCGTGCGGCGTCCGCGTCCCGTGCCGCCGACAGCGCCAGTTCGCGCGTCACCGTGATGTAGCTGTTGAGCCGGGGTTCGACCTCGTCGACCCGCGCCAGAATGGCTTCTGTAAGTTCAACGGACGAGACATCGCCCGAACTCAGAAGATCCTGGCCCTCATGCGCCGTGAGTCCGATCAGTTCCGATCCGTTACTAACCAAGGATCGGTCGTACCCTCACGTAACCGGCTTCCGAATCCGGCGCGTTCTTGAGGATGCCGTCACGCCCCAGCGACTCACGTGGAGCATCGTCCCGCAGCACCGTTCGTACCTCGGTCGTGTGGCCCGTTGGCTCGACGCCCTCGGTGTCTACCTGCTGCAACGACTCGAACACCCTGAGGATGCTCGAAAGCTGCCCGCGCATCATCTCAACCTCGTCGTCGGAAAGCCCGAGGCGGGTCAGCGCTGCGATATGCCGGACCTCGTCGGTAGTCAGTTCTGGTGTGGTGGTTTCTTCGCTCAAGACCGGTCCGTTTCGGAGACCGCACGCCATGACAGGCCCGCGGGTAAATGGGTAATGCGAATCGGAAAGGGTGAAAACCCGGCACCGAGTTTAGCAAAGCGGCGGCGGTCGGGCGGAATTACGCCCCAAATGAAAAGGGGCCGATCTTTTCGACCGGCCCCTTAACTCTATTCGAGGAGTTGCCCTAGCTCTCCCGGCGAATCATTCGAGCGGCGGTCCGTCCGGCTGACGGAACGATGAAGCCCTCAAGCAGCCCGGCGAGGAATGCGAACGAGAACAGCGCCAACTGACCGACGACCAGGCCCGGGCCGCTGCCCGGGAAGGCGAGGAAGTCGATAAAGGTGCTGGTCTCCTGGTCGGACACGATAGGCAACGAGACGATGCCGGAGCCGAACAGGGCAAAGACGCCCAGGGCGAGCACGCCGCCGACGAGCGGACGCGCAAGACCGGTGAACAGCAGTGCGCCGCGTTCAGTCTGTTGGTGCTGGAACGTGACCGTTCGGATCAGCACCACGAAGGAGCTGCCGATGACGCCCATGATGATCGCCGCCATCGGCACGCTGAGCGATGCGCCCAGGAACAGGATGTCGGCGGCGACGGTCCAGATCGTCAGACCGGCCAGCGTCAGATAGAGGATGCCGAGCCCGATAAGCGGCGATGCGACCCTGCGCAGCACCGTCCGGGATGCGATCATCTCGTCAACGTTCGTAGAAAGCGTTTCCGAGATCTGCTCGCCGTCACGGGCGACGTTCATCTCGCCGCGTAGCGCACGGTCTATCCACGCTTGGAGGTCCTCAAGAACCTCACCGTGGTCCTTGAGCTTGGCGCTGCGGACCCGTGTCTTCAACCGCTCTACTAGAGCGATGAAAGGCGCGGCTTCCGTCGCCGGCCCCCGGTCGGCCGGTGAAGGCGATCCTTCTTCAAAGTCGTAAACCTGGCCTGTTGCTTCGGCCATGGCGACACCCCCTTGGTGGGTCGTGAACTGCGCCCAAAATACGTTGGGTCGGTGCTGGTCCGGTCACTCTGAAATCAGAGCTTGTTGAGGGCAACCTAGCACCCACCTGAATATCAGGTCAAGCGCCGTTCAATACGATCTTGAAATTGCTGCCACACGGTACCCTGTGAGCGCGTCGTCGCGATATCATCACTTCTTACGCCGATTTCCGCCGCTATTTTCTGTGCCCGTCCCGCGGACGCGCCTGGAACGGGCTGCCGTGACCCCCAATCAACCCCCCGACAATCAACCGATGGTGCGTGCCGCCGGACTCGTCAAGAAGTTCGGCGGATTTACCGCCGTGGACGGGATCTCGTTCGAGGTCAGGCGCGGCGAGACATTCGGCATGCTCGGCCCAAACGGGGCCGGAAAGACCAGCACGCTCCGGATGATGAGCGGCCTGTCCCCCGTGTCCGCCGGGGAGCTGGAGATCGATGCCATCGACGCCACTGCAAACCCGCGCTCCATTCGGGATGTCATCGGCGTGGTTTCGCAGCACGACGGCCTGGACCCGGACATCAGCGTCCGGGACAACCTCACGGTTTACGGCTTCTACTTTGGCCTTGACCGCGACATCGCGCGCCGACGGGCCGACGAGGTGCTCGATTTCTTCGACCTCAAATCACGCGGCGGCGACTCCGTGGATGACCTTTCAGGCGGCATGCGGCGACGTTTGACAATTGCCCGGGCCTTCGTCTCACGTCCGCGCCTGGTCATCCTTGATGAGCCGACAACCGGACTCGATCCCAGCAGCCGCAACCGCGTCTGGGAACAGCTGGCCATCCTCAAGAACTCCGGCGTTACCGTCGTGATGTCCACGCACTACATGGAAGAGGCGGCGATCCTGTGCGACCGGCTCGTGATAATGGACGAGGGCCGCATCCTGGGTGCCGGTACCCCGGATGAGTTGATCCAGGAGCTGGCGGGCGCCGAGGTCGGTCAGGTCAGGCCGCAAGCCGGACAACGTGAGAGCGTGAAGCGTCAGCTAGCAGAAGGCGGACACGAGTCCTCCGAGATAGGCGCCATCTTCGTGGTGCGCGGGGTGAACGGAGCGAGGGTCGATCTGTCGAACATATCCGGAGCGCGGGTGACCTACCGCTCCGCCAATTTGGAGGACGTGTTCCTGTCGCTCACGGGGAGGGGACTGCGCGATGATTGAAATGCTGGCCGAGCGGCGTGATCCGAGCAGGATCGACTTCCGGCTGCGCGGCGTCTTCGGGGTCTGGTTGCGGCACTACACGGCCTTCAAGAGCGGCTGGATGATCGAGATGACCGGCATCCTGCTGGAGCCGGTTTTTATCCTGGCGGCCGTGGCTTTCGGCATCGGCAAACTCGTCGGCGTCGTGGAGACCGGGGACGACGGTGTTGAGTACGCCGTGTTCGTCGCCCCCGGCATCGTCGTGGGCAACGCCATGTGGCATTCCCTGTTCGAGTGCTCATGGGGTGCATTCCGCAGGCTCCAGACCAACCGTATCTACGACAGCATCCTCGCCGCGCCGGTGTCCATGCGGGAACTGGCGCTCGGGGAGATCAGCTGGGGGGCGACACGGGCGCTCATGACCACGGCGGCGGTGCTCGCGTTTGCTGCGTTCACAGGTCTTGTTGAATCGCCCTGGGCCATTGGAGTCCTCGGCATCGGCGTGCTAACGGGATTCATGTTCGGCGGGTTCGGCCTGATAGCGGCGGCGATAGCGCCATCGACTCACATGCTGACCCTTGTATTCACGATGGTCGGCACGCCGTTGTTCTTCTTCAGCGGTACTTTCTTCCCGATAAGCACGCTGCCGCACTGGGTTCAGCCGATCGCATGGTCGCTGCCGCTCACGCACCCGGTCCGGATAGCGCGCGCGCTATCCACCGGCGATCTGCACCTGAGTTTGCTCTGGTCGATGCTGTATCTCATCGTGGCCGCGCTGGTGTTCTACCCGATAGCCACGCGACTCTTGCGGCGGCGCCTTCTCGTTTAAACACCCTCGACCGGCGTCAGGCATTAACGGAGCGGTTGCGCTCACGGCGTTTGCGATGATTCTTGCGGGCCGTGTAGGCGATCCAGCCGCCCCCGCCGAACAGGGCAGTGCTGACCAGGATGAACATCATCGTCCCAGGAACACCCAGGGATTCGCTCCGGGTCCGACGGATTATCGAGACGGGTGCCTGCACGCTGCCCTTGCCATCATCCGTCTCGACCTCGACAACAAAATCCCAGGTCCCGGCGTCCTCGATATCGAAGTTAGCGTCGTAGAAGCGGCGGTCGGTCGGGACGTTGAGGGCCGGGCTGAACTGCGGCGTGGCGCCCCCGTTCTGGTGGTGGCCGGTCACGCGCACACGGGCATCTCCTACGGATTCTCCGGTCTCCAGCAGGTCCACCGTCACCGTTAGGTGGAGCTTGCCGACCAGGGGCTGCAGCGGCAGGATTCGCACCGCTATCACAAATGGCCCGTCCACCCCCCGGAAAATTTCGGTGCCCCCTCCGTGGGCCCCGGCATCTCCCGATGTGGAGCCGGGATACAGAAGGAGCAGGGCCAAGGCGGTAACCCAGAAGAGGCGCAGGCGCGGGGAGAGAAGAAACGGCACACTTCAATTCTAGGTCCAGAGTCAGGCGTCCGGGTGCGCGCCGAGGGATCTGGGAACGTTGATTGTCGCGTCGAAGGCGACGCCCCTCGTGGTCCCTGAAAGCGAAACGCCGCCTATAAGTCCACATGCGGGAACGTCAAGGGCGACGGTTTTCAGTTTTCTCAGGCGCGGTGGCAAACCCGGGGACTCAGCCTAATGCGGCGATAGCGCGCTCGCTGCCTGCGGTGGTCGGGTCGTGCCACTTGAACGGCAGTTGCCCGTTACTTCCCCCCGCGGCCGATATGTCGGCGATAGATGCCAGTCCGACAACGACGCGGGGACGCGCGGATTTTCCGATCTGTTCGAGGATCATCCGCATTCGTTTGCACCATGCCAGGCGAGCCGAATCGTCGGCCGTGGGGGGAAGTACCGGGCACCGGTCGCTCCCGCGGGCAACGCAGGGTCAGTTCCCGTTCAGGACTTCCGCCATCCAACGTAACCGGCCCGTGACAACGGTAGAAGTGGGGGCAGCCCGCCCCGACCTGGCCCTGATTACGCCCGGATCTGCAGCCGGACCTGCGCCCGCAATTCAGGAAGTACCCGGACTGATCACCTGAACGAAATACGGGTTTGACCGAGCGCGCGGCCCGTCGTATCTTCGCCCAGCGCTGAAGACGCGTTCCGCTCGTCCTCAGATCGGCTCCGGCCGGCCGACATACGCCGGCAGCTATCCAGATTTTCGGCCATAAATATGAGGAAAGCCTGATGAAGATCACGGGGATCAAACTTCGAAAATTGCACGGAACGATGGAGTTCCGGGGCGAGTTCTGGGAGGAGCGACTGATCCAGCCGCTCGACATTTACCCGGAGTACAAGGCCCGGGGCCCGGCCTGGCTGCCGAAGATCGACGACAACCACTACGCCATGGCCTCAACTTTTGTGGAGATCGAGACCGATGGCGGCGTCACCGGTCTCGGTGGGCCGATCGACGGCGCACAGTCCTACATAATCGCCACGTCGCTGAGCAAAATCATCGAGGGTAAGGACCCGACCGCAAACGAGCTGCTCTGGGACCAGATGTTCCGGGCCTCGGTCCACGGACGCCAGGGCGAGACGATGATGGCGATCAGCGCCATCGACTGTGCCCTCTGGGACCTGCGCGGCAAGATCTACAACGCGCCCGTCGTCAGCCTGCTCGGCGGTCCGACACGTACCGAGATCCCGGCATATGCCAGCATGCTCGGCTTCAACGTGGAAGATCCGGCCCTGGTCCGCGAGCGCGCACTCGAGTACAAGTCGAAGGGATACCGGGCGCAGAAGTGGTTCTTCCGCCACGGGCCGATGGATGGGCCGGAGGGATTCAAGAAGAACGTGGAACTGGTGCGCACGCTCCGGGAAGCGGTGGGCGAGGATGACGACATTATGCTCGACTGCTGGCTCAGCTGGACCCTGACCTACACGAAGCAGATGGCGGAACAGATCGAGGAGTTCCACCCGCGCTGGCTTGAAGAGACGGCCATGCCGGACCGCATCGACACCTACTCTGAGATCCGGGCCAGCACGACTATCCCGCTCTCGGGCGCCGAGCACGAGTACACGCGCTGGGGCTTCAAACGATTCGTCGACGCCGGCGCACTGGACGTCATTCAGCCGGACATCTACTGGGCGGGCGGGATTACAGAGACCGTCAAGATAGCGACCTATGCATCGATCCATGACTTGCAGTGCATCCCGCACGGCCACTCAAGCCAGGCGAACGCGCATTTCTCTTGCGCCATGGTGCCGACGCTCACACCGATCCAGGAGTACCTGGTGAAGTGGAACACGGTCCACCAGTGGTTCCTGAAAGACCCGATCGTCCCGCAAAACGGCGTCGTCCACGTGTCTATGGAACCCGGCATGGGAATGGAGCTGGATCCTGACAAGATCGAGTCAGAAGAGCAGGTCGAGTTCTAAGACCTGTTGTCGGGAGCGCGCTGGGGGCGAGGCTCGCTCCGGCCGGATGCGGCACCACGGTGTTAGACGCGGCAACGACACGGTAGGGGCGTATGGCAATACGCCCCTACCGTGTCGTCTCACCTTTCGGCGATCGGAACGGCGGCTGTCTTCTTGCCGTAAATCCCGATAACTTTGCGCACGGAACGGATGTCCCCGTAAAACAACATCTCTATCAACTGGCCGGGCGTATTCCGGGCCCATTCGATCGCCGTATCGTCGATCAGCGTTCGCATCTCACGCCTGGCCCGTACCCGGACGAAAACGTCTACGAACGGATTGAGTCCGTCCGGGAGGAAGACGTTCGCCAGATCTGCCACTCGCCGTCTTATCTCTTCGACCGAAGCTTTTGCGCGTTCCACCGGGATTCCTGTCTAGGCGAGACCTGCGCCCGCCAACTTGTTGATATTTAGCCCTTCCACAGCCATCGCCCTCTCCATAAATGTAAGCGCGCGAGTGTTACGACCGAATGACTGATACGTTACATTTTTGTTTCGGAGGTTTCACAGAACACGCCGGTGACAACACCAGCGATCGCGTACCCGGCCTTTGCCAGGGGCTGTCGGGAGGTCATACGCCTGGCACTTAAATCTGGACGTATCCCGCGTCGCCGGGTCGGCCCTGGTCCGAAGGGGACGTGGAGGGGCGAGAACGCAGGCCAGGCGGCGGCGTCGATTTCGCTGGTGCCGTGCTAATATTCGGCGCCGATCTCCACGAACGAATTTAAGCGTCGCAAACCCGTGCTGTCTGCGTGGCAACGGTGATTTCCCTGAGATTTCGGGAACGAGGACGATAGCTAATTGGCCGAATCTGAAGAGACGCCCGCAGGCGGTTTCCGGTGCCCGCCGAGATCCGGAGACGACATCGCAGCCCTGGGCGCAGCGGTTTCCGAAGGCGAAGGGGCGCACCTGTTGCGGGTAGCGCGCGCTCTCGGGTCCGACACGTCGGCGCGCGTCACCCGACTGGAGCGCGAGTTAGATGACCCGGACCCGGGTGCCAGATCGCGCGCTGCGATCGCCCTGGGAGATCTGAACAACCGCAACGCCATCGCTGTTTTGCGCGGCCTCCTGGAGAGTGACGACCCGGATGCCTGGGAGCTCGGAGTTATCGGCCTCAGGCAGTCCCGTGAACGGCCCGGATGGCTCTGCCTGGAGTCCGTTGCACGGGCACAGATACCGGCGCTGGGGGGTGGTGATCCCGGGCCGAAACTGGCCGCGTCCACACGCCTCTTGATGATGGGACGCACCAAGACCATGGACCGATTGTTTCGTGCCGCCGACGGCCACTCGCGTAGCATCCCGGCGGGCGCAGCGATCGCATTCATAAATGCCGCGCTGGCGTCGATCGATGAGCGCGAACGTGAGGTGATGGAACTCAGGCTCGGCGTCCGGGACGGCCGCGCTCTGACGCCGGAGGTGGTAGCGGAAACGCTAGGCACAGACGAAGATCTGGTCCGGTCGCTTGAATCCGACGCCTGGGTCCGTATCCAGTCACCGCGGTCGTACCAGGCGATCAACGGGAACGGCGCGTAGTCGGCATACAGGTCGATCGGATTCTGGCCGGGGGAGCCGAGCAGGATATGAACGCACAACATCGGTAGACCAGACTTCAACATGGCCGGGAGCCCGCTTTCACCGGGTCCCGTGGATCGACTCGTAAACTATCAGGCAACGAAAGATCGGACCCGCACATGAAGATCACCGAGATCAAGACGTTCAAGATGGAGGGTGGCGGCCGCAACTGGTTGTTCGTGAAGGTGATGACGGACGAGGGCGTTCACGGTTGGGGCGAGGCCACGTTGGAACGGCACGAGCGGGCGGTTGAAGAATCGGTCCACGTCCTGGAGAAGGCGCTTGTCGGGCGTGATCCGACCGAGATCGAACGTAACTGGCAGATCATGTACCGCCACTTTTTCTGGCGCGCCGGCGTGATCCTGGGCTCCGCCATCAGCGGCATCGACCAGGCGCTCTGGGACGTGACCGGCAAGATCTACAACCAGCCCGTGTACAAGCTGCTGGGCGGGCAGGTTAGAGATCGGGTGCGCGCTTACGGGCACTGGGAGGACCTCCGGCCCGACCCGGCTTCGCAGGACCCGACCGCAGGTTTCACAGCGTACAAGTGCGGGGGGTGGCAGACGGGTGAAAGCTCGTTTCGTGAGAAGGACGTTGTCGAGGCGCTGCGCGAAAAGATCAGGGATATGCGGGAGAAGCTTGGCCCCGACGGCGAGATCATGATCGACAACCACGGCCGCTCACGCCCGACTGTGGCCATCAAGCAGATCGAGGCCGTGCAAGAGTTCGACGTGCTCTTCTTTGAAGAACCAACGGCGCCGGACAACCTGGACACCCTGCAGACGCTACGCAACGCCAACCTGCGAACCGACCTGGCAACCGGAGAGCGTCTGTTCTTCAGGTGGGGGTTCAAGGAACTGATCAATCGGCGGCTCGTCGATGTGGTTCAGCCCGATATCTGCCACGCCGGCGGAATCTCAGAGTTGCGCCGGATCGCCGCCATGGCGGAGACCGAGTACATCAAATTTGCTCCACACGATCCTGCCGGCCCTTTGTCCGTCGCTGCGTCGCTCCACGTCTGCGCCTCCGCTCCCAATTTCCTGATCCTCGAGACGGCCCGTGACATGCCCTGGCATGACATCGTCCAGAAGAACCCGCTCGTGATCAAAGACGGCTACTTTGAGTTGCCGACGGCCCCCGGTCTGGGCGTCGATCTAGACGAAGACGTGATTGCCAGCCGGCCGTATCCCGACAGGGACTTCAACGGCGGATCATGGGACGCATTAGACGGTGGTGTGGCGGACGTTTAGGGGCGGTGTCGTGCCATGTGAGCCTCCTCTCCCAACGGGATAGGCCCGCGTAGACCAGGGGTGAGGGAGACCCTCGTATGGCGCGAACAAATGCCAACCGCTGTCAGGCACCGGTGTAGGGCAATACGTTCTTGCCGTTGTATCCCGAACCGGTCGTAGGGGTCGATTGGCATCGCCCCGCCGCACGGGCGGAGCAAGCCCCGCCCCTACGATGTGGATGAAGTTCTAGCCGCGCCCGCCCTCGCGCAGGATGTCGCCCAGAGCCTCGGTGTGCGTGGCGTCGTTGATCGAAACCGGAAACCAGCCGAGCGGGGTGAAGCGGAATCGTGATATCGAGGTGTTATTGAGCGGGAACCGGCCGATCAGACCGTCGTTGAAGCCCATGATGTAATGGAACAGGCACTGGAGCGCCAGGCCGTGGCTGACGATGGCGATTCTTTGTCGTCCCGGCCCTCCCACAAAATCGTCGTTGAACAGCAGTTCATCCTCGATCCAGTTGGAGAAGCGGCGCTCCACCGCACGGTGCGATTCGCCATCGCCCGGCTTGAACCACTTGCCGTTCTCCGCCATTAGCAGTTTCACATCCGGCGTGTGGACCTCCGCAACCGGCCGTCCGCGCCACTCCGGCACCTGCCGCTCGATGATGTCCCCTGACTGCTCGAACGCCGTGCCGCCGATCCCCATCCCCTGGAGCATCCCCTGCGTCGTCTGAACGGCGCGGATCATGGTCGACGAGTAGATCCGGTCAAAGGATCGCCCCTCTGCAGCGAGCCGCTCGCCGACCGCGACCGCCTGCCTGTGTCCGCGGTCGGTCAGAGGTGCATCAAAATTCACTCCCGCGGCAAGACCCGGAGCAACGTTCGACTCGGATTCTCCGTGTCGAATAAAGAAGAAATCGGCCATGAAATCGGCGTGGATCAAGAGTCCTCCCGGGTGGCAAAGAGTTAGATCAGGGCTGACAAAACGGAGGCAATCGTACAGGCCTGTCTGGCGCGAGGCCACAGGGACGGTACCAGCCCAATCTTCCGGAAGATGAAACCCATCGACCTCGGAGTTGAGCGACGCGGCCCGAACATCCACTGGCCACAACCCATCGGAAATATTGGAGATCGTTGTCGGGCAGCAACCAGAACTATTCCGATTGAGGACGTTTTGTTCAGCCAGGCGGTTTATCAATCGATTGTGGTCGCGACCGCTTGCCGGGCGTATGTGGATGACGTGTGTTCCCTGGACAGCGGTGTGCCTGAGAACAACCTGGCGGCATCTCCAACCTCCGTCCGGTGAACCGGCGCCAGCGGAACGCCTGCGCCGTTGACGAAAGTACGGGAGTGGGGAGTACTCGTTGCTGGACCGTGGAGCTGGAAATCGAGGTACTAGGCCGTAGATTTCGCTTGACGCTAAGGACGACTGTATGATCGTGGCAGAACGTTCGTTACCGTTGAATATCGGACCCTGGGAGTCGGCCATTGGCGCGCATGAGAAACAACTATGTCCGGGACAAACTGCGACGCGGAGAACCGTCAATCGGTGTTTTTCTCGGCTTGGAAAGCCCTAACGCTGCGGAGCTATTTGGCCACCAAGGGTTTGAATGGCTCTTGATTGAAACTGAGCACAACGGGCTGGATGCTGCGGAAGTCGAGTCGATGGTCCGGGCCATAGAAACCACCGAAGCAATACCTCTCGTCCGCGTTCCCTCCCACGACCAGGTTCCAATACAACGTGCATTGGACATCGGTGCGCTTGGTGTGAAAGTCCCGATGATTAAGACCGCGGAAGAAGCCCAAAAAATCGTCTCGTTCTCGCGTTACCCGTCGGAGGGCATACGTAGCTGGGGGCCAATGCGGGCTTCCGGCTATACGGCACATGAACCAGATTATTTCGAGAGGGCCAACGAAAACATTCTGGTCACGTTGATTCTTGAGACTGTCGAAGCGGTCGAAAACCTCGAAGAGATCTGTTCGGTCCCAGGAATCGATGCGATCTCTATTGGGCCTGCCGACTTAGGGGCGGCACTCGGTTATGACCCGCTCGTAAGGGTCCATCCCGACATCGAAGCCGTGGGTAGGAAGATGATCGAGGTCGGGAAGCGGACCGGGGTGGCGATGGGC
Source organism: Chloroflexota bacterium (assembly GCA_002730555.1). Taxonomy (GTDB): domain Bacteria; phylum Chloroflexota; class Dehalococcoidia; order Lucifugimonadales; family Lucifugimonadaceae. Next base: position 63,354 of record PCAM01000016.1, on the reverse strand, counting down.
ATCAGTGCACGCACTCAGGCGGACATCCAACGGCGACTGGACGAAGGCTTCTTGATGATCAACTACGGGGCTGACTACGCCTTGTTGGCCGGGTTGGCACGCGAGGGTATCCAAACTTTCAGGGACGCGACTTCGGCTTCGTAAGCGCGACAATATTCGGAGTGTCTTCAAGCTAGTGACTGTCAAATTGGCTGTCATATAGTGTCCTTGACGCGACGTTTGATATCGGCACTTGGCTGATATATACGTAATCTTGGTCATATGCCGGGGTGGCGGAATGGCAGACGCGGCGGACTTAAAATCCGCTGTCCGTAAGGGCGTGCGGGTTCAAATCCCGCCCTCGGCACCAAAGCTATATGCAACGTGTGGATACGACCCACGGATGCGGATTACTCCCGCCGAAAAAATCGTTGCCGGAGTCCTGTACGCGCGCAATGCTGAAACGCGCTCGGCCGCTGCCCGTTGGAGCGTGTCGTCACTACGCGCGTGTGACCTGTCCCCTGACGCGAGACCAGGGATTATGTTGGTTCAGGGGTAGCGTCTAAACGATTCCACCGATTTCAGGCCGATCCACGTGTTCAGTTAACCTGGTTGCACCCGGGCTCGCTAGACACGTTAACGGGGGCAAGTTACACTCGGGGCTCGCGAGAGCCCCTTCAGCCAGTCGCGGTCTCACTTAAGTTGCAATTTCGATTAATTACCCCTACAAAGCATGTTCATAATGTTTCTTAAGATATTTCTCCCAACTATCGCCCTCTCTTTATTTGTAACTGGGTGTGGCATTATCGATACAGAAGAAGCAGGTGAAGCGCTTGCCCTTAAAGAACAGGTTCTTCGAATTCAAATCGAGGAACTTGATCCTCTTATGGACGAACTGTCTGATATGCAGGCCCGAATTGAACCTCTAGAGGCTGAAATCGAAGAGTTAGAAGATTCACGCGAGAGTATCTATGACGAAGCCAGGCATGTGGGAGATAATTTCGAACGTGACATGGGTGACCGTTACAACATACTGTTTGAAGGGGAAGAAGATGCAAGGCGTGCATTTGAAGACCAACTAGAGGACCAATATAGAGCTCTAGAGGCTGAAATGCGGGGCCTGGAAAAAAGCGGGAAGGAACAGTGGGATTCCATGGAAGATGAGCAGGAGATGCTCTGGGATTCCATGGAAGACGCCAGGCAAAGGATTTGGCAGGAATGGGAAGACGAACAGTACGAACGGCGCCAGCTGGCGGAGGACGGTGACCCAGCCATCAACGCCCAGATCGATGCGCTGGAGGAAGCACAAGATGTAGTGCAGGAAAGCCATAACTTGCTGATGGCTTTGCAAATGGAGATACGTACACAACAGACGGACCTGGAATTCCAGCGTTTTGATATAGAAGATCTGTTGACTCCTCTATATGACGAGTTGGAAATACTGCACGAACAATCAAATGATATATGGGAAGATGACCCGCCATATGATTTTGATTATGCACGCGAATTAAAATACGAAGAAATTCGGGCGATACAGCAACAAATCCAGGACGCCTGGGACGGTCAACAGGCCGAGCAAGAAATCGATTTTGAAAACAGAAATATTCGACGAGAGGCCGCTCAGGCCGAACATCAGGCCTTAATTACGTCGATCGACGCGCAACGAGAAACGGCTTACGATCAAGATGAAGAGGTCGTGGCCAGTGGCGACGCGGAATCGGATATCGCTGCGGTCGACGCGAATTACAACCAAAACAAGGGCGTGTACAGGGATCTTCTTGCCGAAACCCAACAGTTGATAACCGAGTTGTCGTCGGCGCCGTCATCGGGTGGCGATACCGTCGATACAAGTGCCATAGTCGCCGGTTTGGAAAGCAGCAGGGATGATCTTGCAATCGCACAGGAACAACTTAGCACCACGGAGCAAACGCTTCCCGGCGATGGTGAGGGACCAAACCCGGCTTACGCTGAAGCCGAACAGGCTAAGTTGGCGGCCGATGAGGCTTTGCAAGCAGCGCAGGACGCGTTAGCCCTCTTCGATAATGGCTCAGGTGCTGAGCCTGAGGGGAAAGCCGACGCTCAGGCGGCAGTCGATAGCGCCCAGGCGGCAGCCGATAGCGCCTCGGCGGCGGTCGATAGCGCCCAGGCGGCAGCCGATAGCGCCCAGGCGGCAGTCTCTAGCGCCGAGGCGGCAAACGACGAGGCGACCGCGACTCTTGGCGAAGCCGAACAGGCTAAGACGGCGGCCGATACGACCCTGCAAGCGGAGAACGATGCGTTAGCTGCCCTCGCGGAAGATGCTGAAGGAAGAACCGCCGCCCAGGCGGCAGTCGATAGTGCCCAGGCGGCAGTCGATAGTGCCGTGGCGGCAAACGATAGTGCCGTGGCGGCATTCGATAGTGCCGTGGCGGCAGCCGATAGCGCCGAGGCGGCAAACGACGAGGCGACCGCGACTCTTGGCGAAGCCGAACAGGCTAAGACGGCGGCCGATACGACCCTGCAGGCGGCGGAGGCTGCGTTAGCTGCCATCGATACTGGCCCGGTCTTTGTAGATGACCCCGACGGAAAAACCGCCGCCCAGGCGGCGGTCGATAGCGCCCAGGCGGCAGCCGACCAGGCGGGCTTGGCTCTGTCAGGCCTCGGTACTGCTCCCGCAGGGGTATCGGGAACCCCGAATCCGGCCTATGCAGAGCTAGAATCCCGGATCAGCCAACTCCAGTCCACTGTTAGAGATTACGAGTCGCAACTATCAAATGCCGAGAACTCGGGGAACGTCGGTGCAACTGATCCTGAACTCACGGCTGCATACACCAAGAAAGCAGAATACGAGGCAATTCTCGACGATCTTTACACGCAGTACGAAACGGATATTGCTGCGCTGAGGAACAAAGTTAGCGCGGGAGCTGGTATCTCTGTTGACGTTGGTTCACTCGAGGAGTCGTTCCAGGAGCAGATTCGGCAGGCCGACCAGGCTTTACAGGCGAAACTGGCGGAAATTGATAAAGATGAGTACGGCGGCAATTCCAAATCGTCGGAGATAACAGTCCTCGAGGATCAATCTGCCTATTTGGAAGACCAGGCTCGTACCATTGAGAAGGAACAACAGAACTGGCAACGCGACCGTGAAGAAAGAAGCAAAGAGAAACGAGCTCTTATACGCCTTAAAGAAGAACAGATCGACCCAATAGAAGATGAACGCAAAGCCCTCGAGGTGGCGGGTCGTCCGCTTCGCAAAGAGCAGATGGTTTTAGACCAACAATCTATGACTATTGAAGGAGAACGACAGGTATTTCAGTCTCAACTCGAGGTTCTCTGGGAAGACAGGGAGGATGCAGGGGAAGGAATCTGGGACGAGTTTGAAGCGTGGGAACGGTCATCTCGTAAGGAAGTCGAAGCGGAAGGGATGCTGCTGCAGCGTGGAGTAGAAGACGAAGTCGATGCTCTACGCGATGCAATAGAGGACGATATGAGCGCCAAACGGAGAGATCTCGAAGATCAGCAGATGGCTCTCATGGATCAGCGAGATCAATTCGAAGACTCGTTCGAAGAGGAATTAGATAATAAGAGGGAAGAACTGGACGATCTGATAGAAACGCTCAGGGAAGAGTCCATGCGTCCCCTTGAGGAAGAGTCGCTCGCCCTCGAAGAAGAAATCGAGGAGAGATGGGCCGCACTTGAAGTGCTGTATGAAGAGCAACAGGTCTTGACTGACCAGATGAAGGAACTTGAAGTAAGGGTTCGTGACCTGGATCGTCAGGCTGAATTCGGTGTTCTTAATGTACTTACGGGTGCGTTAGAAAATGCTGCCGAACTGGAGAAGAAAGGTGGGGTTGGTAGTTTCGACTCCTTCATCCCGGGCGTGGACTTTGAGCCTGACTTGGGTGACCAGAACAACAACGGTAACCCCACTGGAGTGGCACCGTAGAAAGACTGGGACTTCTTAGCCGGGGATAAAGCCACTCTCGGATCAGATCGTGAATAAGCTGGGGCTGGTAATAGCCCTGGCATCCTCTGATGCGGTATTCACGTTATCTGCCCGGAAACGGGGGGTCAGGTTAACGGGGGGCTCTGCCCCTGTTAGCGGGTGTACCTGATCGCCCGCCGCCGGGTCTGCGGTCAACGGGCCTCGGTCGAGAAACCGGCAGAGCGGGCGCAACCACCTCGCCCAGCAGTCCAGCGACCTCTCCTGCCGTCAATTCACGCCAGCCTCCCGTCTTCAGGCCGCCCAGCGTGAGCACACCTATGCGCGTCCGGATAAGCCCCGTGACCGGCGAGCCGACTGCAGCGAACATCCGGCGGATCATGCGGTTGCGGCCCTCGTGAATCGTCAACTCCACCGTACGTTGATCCCGATACACGATTCGCACTTTGGCCGGAGCTGAAATTCCGTCCTCTAGCTGAACGCCCCTCCTCAGCAGGTCCAGCGCCCGCAGCCCGATCGGCGTCGCCACCCGGGCGACGTAAACCTTCTCGATCTCGTAGCTCGGGTGCGTGATGCGTTGCGTGAGATCACCGTCGTTCGTCAGCAGCAGCAACCCCTCGGTGTCGTAATCGAGTCGACCCACCGGGAACAACCGCTCCGGAACGTCGATCAGGTCCGTGACCTTCGGTCTGCCCTGTGGATCGGACCGCGTCGTGACGTGCCCCTGCGGCTTGTTCAACACCAGGTAGCGCTTGCGCTGAGCCGCGATCGGTTTGCCGTCCACGATCACGATATCGACGCCGACCTCGGCCTGGTCGCCGACCGTGGCCACTACGCCGTTGACCATGACGCGCCCCTGCGCGATCAGTTCCTCTGACTTGCGCCGTGAAGCGATTCCCGCGGAGGAGAGTATTTTCTGCAGTCGTTCTGCCATTGGAATAAGTCTAGCGCCGTGAACGGCGGCAGGACGATATACAGTGACCCCGACAGCAGTTGTCTGTTGCTCAGGCGGATCCTGAATCGAGTTCAGGATGACAATTCAATTTCGGGATGATATGAGGGCCGGAAAGGCCGAGAAAAGAGCCAGTAGATGCCGTTCAAGACCCGCTATGTGTTCGTAGTCAGCATGGATGTCGAGCCGGAGAAAGAGGCCATATTCAATGAGGTGTACGACACGGAGCACGTCCCGGAACTGCTGAAAGTGCCCGGGGTGCTGGCCGTCTCACGCAGCAAAAAGCGGCCGGCATCACTGGCCATTGGCGGCGAGCTAAAAAAGGTCGGCGACGGTGAGCCGGGCTACATCGCTTACTACGAAGTCGAAGACCCGGACATCACGAGCAGTGATGCCTGGGCGGAGGCGTCTGAGAAGGGCCGCTGGGCCGAGGAAGTACGCCCGTACACGCACAACCGACATCACGCCATGCACGAAATAACGGTGAGCGCGCCGTAGGGGCGGGCAGTGGTTCACCCGAGGGTGGATGCCAATCCCGCCCCTACGGAGTTGTTGTGTAATACGCCGTGATCGCACAAAACCCCGCTCCTCAACAGCCGCGGGATCGCCCTAACCTCAGACGCGAGAACGCCCGGCCAATCGCGGCCGGGCGTTCCCAATGGTTCATCGTCCGACTTTAGAACCGGGACTTCTTGGCCTCAAAGTTGGAGTGAACGTCGATGAGGACCGTCTTGCCCTCGGCGTTCAACTGACGAGCCTTCTGAATCGCCGGGCCCATCTCCGCAACCTTCGTGACGGTTAGACCGGTCGCGCCCATGCCCTCTGCGATCTGGGCGTAGTTTCCGGACATGAAGGACACGTCGTACTGCTCGCGGGCGACCGGGAAGCCGCCCGGGTAGGTCGCCATGCCGCCGTTATTCAGCAACACCGTCGTGATCGGCAATCCGGCCCTCGCCGATGTGGCCACGTCGAGTCCGGACATGCCGAACGCGCCGTCGCCCATGTAGTTCAGGCAGAACTTGTCCGGGTTGGCCAGCTTTGCGCCGATCATCGCCGGGATCCCGAATCCCAGGTGGGTGGTCTTGCCCCAGCCCATGTAGCTGTGCGGGATCGTCGCCGTCAGGAACGGCACCATGGCGTCGCGAGGGCCACCGGCGTCGTGTGTGACGATGCTGTTTTCCTGGTCGATATTGTTCTCGATCTCCCAGATAACCCGATACGGACTGAGCGGCTCGTCGGCCACCTCCAGCATCGGCTGCCACTCCTTCATCCACTCAGCCTTCGCCGCTGCGATCTGTGGTGCAACGCCGGTATCCCGGTTGTTCTCGCCGATCTGGCTCTTGATCTCGTCGATCATCGCCTCGATGGTGAGCCGGGCGTCGCCGATCAGGGCGAGGTCGGACGGGGTGTCCTTGTTCACATCGTCTTCGGTGGTCGTGTTGTGGATTACCGTTTTGCCCGCGGGGACCGTCTGGCAGTAGCCGTTCAGCGTGAAGCTGGTGCCGAAGCCGATGAGTACGTCGGACTCGACGATCCACTTGTGCGCCTGGCCGGTGGTTGCTCCACTGCCTGCACCGAGGGAAAGCGGGTGTCGCTCGTCGAAGCCGGACTTGCCTTCCATTGTGGTGAACACCGGGATGCCGGTCAGCTCGGCAAGCTCCGTGAGGGCGGCGGACGCGCCGGAGAAGAGCACACCAGCGCCGGACCAGATCATCGGCTTCTTCGCTGCGAGGAGGAGTTTTACAGCGTCCTTGATGTCGCCCGCTGAAGGGGCGCTCAGTGCGGAAGTTGGGGACGAGTAGTTCATCGCCTCTTCAGGCACTTCCTGGGCGCAGACATCCAGCGTCATCTCGACGACCACCGGACCACGTCGACCGTTTCGGAGTGCCTGGAACGCCCGGCGCATGACGTCGCCGATCTGCGTTGGGGTGTCGATCGCTTCGACCGACTTCACAACGCTGCCGTAGCTGTTTACGGCTGCGAAGTTCGGGCGGACGTTGCGTCGCTCCAGCGGGTAACCGCCCGGGAGGACGAGCAACGGGACGTTGTCGCCGAATGCCTGGGAGAGTCCGCCGAGCGAGTTTTCCGCTCCAGCTGCGTGCTGCATCATGACCGTGCCGAAGCCCTCGCCGCCGCCGGACCGGGCGTAGCCGTCAGCCGCCATCACCGCGCCGCGCTCATGCCGGAACATGACCGGGCGGATGCCCTCTTTTGAGACTTCTTCGATGAGGGCGTTGCTCGGGAAGCACGTCATCTGCTCCACGCCCTCCGTCTTGAGGATACGGGCGATGAACTGGGTTCCGTTCATGGGGAATCTCCGTAAGTAGTGAGGGCGATGTTCTCGATCTGCGGCCCCGCATGGATAAGAATGCCGGGCAGCGGCCCGCAGATTCTACTTCGTAGAACGCCCTGTGGCGCAAGGGGGGCGAAATTGGGCGGGAATGAGGGAAGGAGGCGCACTAAAACTGTTGTTTTGTGCCGCGGTTCAGGAATGACATCGAAGTCATCCTGAACTTGATTCAGGCTCCGTTCGGAGGTTGTCCATCCATATTATTTCATGTGCCGGCTCGCCACCGAGGGCGAATACGCGGACCGGCTCAAACGGATAATGACCAAGATGGACGGCCACCCGGCCAGTAGAAACGATCCGGGTTGAGCAGGCAGGTGGCTCACGTTCCCTCGATCAGATCACAGTCGAAGGGATAAGCGAGGACGCCGGGTTGAAACTCGGTGGCCGGATCGAAGCACTGCCAGTAAAAGAAGGGCTTTGGTTGAACCCAGTGGAGGTAGGGATCGCCCTGCTCGGTCAACGGGTTCTTGAGGTCCGATTGAACTTTGAACTTGAAGGCCGAGTGAGGGTTGTCGCCGACCAGTCCCGAAAAGCCGAGAACCTCGCCTCGCTTTACGGCCGAACCCAGCAAGGGACTGCACGATTTCGGGTTGCCGTTGCTGCGCTCTGACGAGTTCTCCAGGTAGTAGATGCGCCCCTGCTCGGCCCCTTCGCCGTCCCACTTCTCCCGGATCCCGCAGTCGTCGTTCTGGAGGTGCGCCTGTAGTAGCGGCGTAGTGCGCAGGTGATAGACACACATCACCATGCCCGGCCAGTCGGACGACGCGGATTCGAAGCACAGTTCGAGGTCGTCGAACGGCTCCGTTCGGAGGCCATCGGGCCTGTCCTGTCGGTAGATGGCGCTGCGGTTTTTGAAACCACTGAAGGTGAGGTCGAGCGGGGCGATGATGGGGGTGAGGAGAGGCATCTTGAAGTTGAGGCTGTTCTTGCCCTCGTAAGCCGGGAAATCCGGGAAGCCGCCGTCCGTTGGTCCCAGCGTGACGGTCAGCGGGTCTGCCTGGGTTCCAAAAAGGATGTCGGCGTCTTCCGACTCAAGAACTTCGTGCATCGCGTTGATCCCGGTCATGATCGCGGGCGGCCCGGTCAGGGCGGCTGCAGAGCTCGGCGCTGGTGCGGTGGTTCCAGTGGCCGGGGTTGGACTCGGTTCGGCGGATTCAGAGCCCCCGCAGGCCGAGAAGACGAATGCCGACGCGGTCAGGAAAATCAGAAGTAAAGATTTCGCCGCCACTGAACGTCCCTGTTTCGATCACTATGCTGAGTTGCTCTTAAAGGTCGAACGCGAGCCCGTTCCTATGTGAACTATAAGCTGCGCGACTACGTGGGCTCATCCGGTGAATACGTAGTCTTCATCGGGAGGATGTCCGTGTTCGGAACGAGAAAGAAAAGGGCCTCGTCCAATCGAACGAGGCCCTTTCTGATTCTATTATCCATTGTGGCGTATGGCCCTTAGCCCGTGAACGATCCGTGCTCTGTTCGGGCGAGTACATGATCCTGTAGGCCCTCGGGAAGGTCTACGAAGACTGCTGAGAACCCCCAGACCCTGACTATGAGCGTTTTGAACTCCGGCAGTTCGGGGTTTTCGCGTGCCCTTAGCAGCGTTTCCCGGTCGATGACGTTGACTTGGAGGGTGGCTGTTGACGGCATCTTGAGGAAGACCGTCAAGAGGGCGACGAACTTCTCGAAGGCATCGTTTGTCTGGAGGATGCCGGAATGCAGGGCGATGTCGAGCACGGAGCCGTGTGAGGCCTTCACGAGGTCCACCTTGGACACCGATCTCAGCGCCGCCGTCGGGCCGTTCCTATCCATGCCGACGGCCGGTGAGAAGCTGTTGGCCGTTAGCTCGCCCATGCTTCGTCCGTCCGGCGAGGCCGGGGTGTCGCTCTTGCGGTGTATGCCGAAGGACATGAACCCGGGCGCCCACTTGCCTCCGGGGCCTTCTGTATTGTCGGAACGTTCGTGGACGCCGTCACAGAAGTGCTCTGCGATTTCCGTGATTATCGAATCGACGTAATCATCGTCGTTGCCGAACTTGGGAATGCGGTTCTTGAGCCTCAACTGGAGCGACTCGTAGCCTGCAAAATCGGCCTCCATCGCGTCCCGTAGTCGTTCCCATGTCAGAGAGCCGTCGTCGTAGATCAGCTTCTTGATGGCGGCGAGACCGTCGGCGGCATTGCCAGCCTGGGCCACGATGCTGCCATTGATGGCGTATCGAGCGGCTTCTGGAGAGGCCGCGGCGAGGCAGTCTTCGATGGCGGCTGCGAAGAAGGGGTGGGTGATCGGGCGCGCCGGGGCGCTTCCCTCCGGCATCACGGCATTCAGCCGGGTCTTGAAGTCCGCCATCACGTCATCGAAGGTCGCCCAGTCAGCGTTGGCGGACTCCAGCACAAGCTCATTGAGGATGGGCAGGGCGTCGTGCACCTTGAACTTGATCGTGCCCTTGCCGCCCATAATCAGCTCTGAACAGCCGTCGTTGCAGTAATCCCGGGCCTCCTCCACCGGGATCCCCAGCTTGACCAGGGAGGGGATCGCGACATCGTCGTTGAACACGGCGATCGTGTTTGCACCCTTCGCCAACACACTGGCGCTGGCGCGCATGACGCTTGACGGCGTGCCCTGGAAGAAGCGAACGTTCAACTTTGGCTCCGGGAGCATCAACTTGCCCGACGCCGCAAGGCACATGTAGGTGAGTTCGTTGGAGGAGTCACGCCCGTCCGTGGTCTGGCCGGCGATTGAGATGTTGCGCAGGGTGTCGTTGGCGGCCTGGTATGCCGTCGGGAAATGGTTGAGCTTGACGAAGAGGCACTCCAGCACCTCCTGCGCCTCTTCCTGCGTGATGCGGCCTTCGTCGATGTCCCGCCGGTAGAACGGGTAGACCCACTGGTCGAATCGCCCGATGCAGCCGCGCCCGCCGAAAACGCGCACGAACTGCAGAAGCTGGAGCGCTGCGTGAAAGGAGGTCGGGACGCCGTTCGCAAGCTCGTGGCAGATAGACGAGATGCGTTTCAGCTCGGTCGCCCTGGTTGGATCGGACTCGATCGCCGCAGTTTCAGATGCGTGCAGGCCGCACTTCTCGATATACCGGCAGGCGGCTCCGTATGCGATCTCGACGCCGCGTAGGAAGTCCTGGCTTGCCGGGTTGGATTCAACCTGGAGCTTTGCGTGCGCCTCGTCCCGAATCCCGGGGAGGCCCTTGCTCAGCAGCATGGCGTAACCCGGGGGATAGTGCGGGTCGTACTCCCCGAGGTCGATCTTCTCAGCGTCCTCGGGAGTCGCCAGGGCCGCGCCGACGATCAATTCGTCCGGCTGAATAAACGGGTCGCTGGCGTCGAGCAGGATGGCGAAATCCCGGGCGTGCCCGGTCAGGGTGTCCTCGCCGCAGCCTTCTACGGCTTTGCGAACGACCGCCGCCTCATGGGTTCCCGCCCAGTACATGTCCCGCAGCCGATAGCTGCGGCTGTGGTCCTCGAGTACCAGATCCAGCTGGTGCAAGCTCGTCGTTGGTCGTGTAAGTGTCTGCATATACCCGTTTCCTGCGACGGCGCCCTTTTTGGAACGCGTGCGATACCCGGGCGGCAGCAACGATATGCTACTCTTCGGCACGATTTTGTACCACCGTGTGGCGCACAGCCGCTGTCCTGTATTACGGGGTGTTACGCGGAGTTACGCCCGTCATTTCCACCTGGCTGCAGATTGACGACGATCCAAACCATGGCTCCTTCTGACCCCGATACGGCCATCGGGTCGCTCCCATCCGCACTGAAGACGACCGGGCGTGTTTTCGATATCCAGCGGTTCTCGATCCACGATGGACCGGGTATCAGGACGACGGTGTTCCTGAAAGGGTGCCCACTCCGCTGCCTCTGGTGCCACAACCCGGAGTCGATTAACCCCGCCCCGCTGCTGTCGTACCTGTCCGACAAATGCATTTCTTGCGGGGCTTGCACCGGCGTCTGCCCCAATGGCGCGCACGTCTTTGACGGGGGTGAAAAGCACATATTCATCAGGGATAACTGTGTTCTGGCCGGCGAGTGTGCCAGGGTTTGCCCGTCCGGAGCGCTGGAACTGGTTGGGCGTGACCGGCCGGTAGACGAGGTGCTCGAACAGGTGTGCCGCGACCGCCCGTTTTACGAGGCATCCGGTGGTGGGATGACTCTGTCTGGCGGCGAGCCGCTACTGCAGATCGATTTCGCAGAAGCGCTGCTGAGCGGGGTGAAGGAGGCGGGGATAAGCACCGCCGTGGAGACCGCGGGCCACGTGGCCTTCGAACGGCTGGCTCGCGTTGCACCGTACACCGATCTGTTCCTGTTCGACGTCAAGGAGACGGACGACGCTAAACATCGCCAGTTCACCGGCGTTCCAAATACAGCAATCCTGTCCAACCTGAAAGAGCTTCACGAAACGGGTGCAAACATCCTGGTCCGGATGCCGGTCATCCCGGGGCTGAACGACCGGCAGGAGCACTTCGAAGGCGTGGCTGAACTGGTGAAGCCGCTGTCCGACCTGCTGGGCGTCGAAGTCCTGCCGTACCACAGCCTGGGCATCGCGAAACGCGACCGGTTCGGCATCGAGTCGGACGGCGCAGACGATCCCGTTCCGCCGGAAAGGGAGACCGTCGTCGGTTGGGTGGAACTCCTACGTGGCCTCGGCGTAAACGTCGTCAACGAGACGTAACGCGGCGCCGGCGCCTCAGATTGTGATGACGACTTTGCCCGCGTGAGCCTGTCTTCGAAATAGGGGAGCGCTTGCGCCCCTGCACCAAGCGGATAGCACCGGTCTATGACGGGCTTTACCGTCCCGGCCTCAAACAGTTCGACCAGGTAATCGGACCCGGATTCTGTCTGAGCGTCAGGACACCCATTCTCTTGCTCCCGGCCAGCGCACGTTTGTAATCGAAGAACGAATGGTGGGCCGCCATGTCGAGAATCAGGTCGTAACGCTGTCACTCCCGTGACTTCTGCTCCGAAGTTCTTAGCGATCTTCAATGCAAACACCCTCGCGCCCACGCCCGCGCTGTTGATCAGAACCTTCCCTCCGGGCGCAACCCGGCCCTTATCGCGTAACCGAGAAGACCAAGCCCCCCCCGCCCGTGGTGTCGCGGCCGCTCCATTGCTGCGCCCTCTTTCTTCAACGACTTTCGCAAGTGCGACCCCAGTATGAAGTAAAGGTGTTGATCTCGGACCGCGTTCAACTACACTCCGCCTCGCTGGCTCTTTGCAGCCGATAGGCTGATTGATTGCCGATTAATTGAAGGAGGGGACCGTTGGTGCGCCAGAACAGGACCAAAGCGAAGCTCAAAGCCGGCGGCGCCGCATTTGGCGTAACGGTCGGCCCCAACGACACCGATCTCGTGGAGATGGCGGGCTTGATGGGGTTCGATTTCGCCATCGTCGACTGTGAACACGATCTGTTCGATGAGAGCGCACTACTTCAAACGATCCGTGCAGCGGACGTCCACAGCATGACTACTATCGCCCGCATGCAGAACAACCCTGAGCTGCTCCTGCACGCACTGGATGGTGGAGCACAGGGTGTGCTGGTTGCCAGAGTGAAGACCGCGGCGGACGCCCAGTCCGCGGTGAATGCCGCCAAATTCCAACCCCTCGGGAAACGCACGATCTTCTTCCGAAGCAGGGGAGGTGGCTACGCGCTGGACATCGGCTCGCCCAGACAGTGGACCCTGGACACCAACGAGCAGACCATGGCGGGCTGCATCATCGAAGAGATCGACGCCGTGAACAACCTGTCAGAGATACTGGCACTCCCGGGGATCGACTTCATCGATCTCGGCGCCCTCGACCTGTCGCACTCCATGGGCTGGGCCGATCAGGCGGAAGTGAACACCCTCGTGGACAAAGTTGTCGCCGATTCCACAGCGGCAGGCAAGGCCGTAGCCAGCCCGGCCAACATGGACAACATCCCGGCCATTCTGGACAAAGGCTTCCGAATGCTGTCGCTGTCGCCCCGAGAGCTCTTCGGGACAGGCGGCCCCCAGTTCCTGACCCGCGGTCAGGAAGCTCTGGCCTCAAAGGGACTTCCGGGGGCGTAGCGGAGGGCGGCGAGCCAACCCGCCAGAGACAGGTTCCGGTTGTACGGACTAACTGGTGCCGAGGGCGGGAGTCGAACCCGCACGGGCGTTATGCCCAACGGTTTTTGAGACCGTCGCGTCTACCATTCCGCCACCTCGGCAATTGGTGCATTTTGAACGGGAACCGACGATTTGGAAGGCGATTTCGTTGGCCTGACCGAGGCGGTTTACACCAGTTCTTACACCAGTAGGGGCTGATTCTCACGGATCAGCCTGTCAATATTAACGCTCTGCAGAGGCATATCGTCTATGCGTCGTGGGAGTGATGTTGGTCCACATCAGCCACCTTCGTTCCTCATATCCGGTAGGCCGTGGACTGCCACAGCACCGCTAGTTCTCGCCGGTCTGGTAACCGCCATACGACCGTCCCAGACGGCGCATTGACTCGCCCGCCCGTGCTACGTCCTCCAGGCTCACGAACCACGTAAATGATCAGCATCTGGGTTAAGTTCGTCGCTGATTCATGAATATTGTTCAGGGTTTTGTACCGTGCCGGCACGTAGTCATTAGCCATACCATCCTGAACCAAAAAGAGGCCTCGGACCGAAGTCGGAGGCCTCTTTTCACCATCACGACAAATTAGTCGGTTATTAGTTGGCGGCCTATCAGAATAAACCAGAGCGTGCCGACGATGAACGCAACCCCCGTTACAGCGTTCATATCTTGCGCTGAATCGGGTGAAAATGCGGTTACGACCGAGGACACGACAACTACAACTCCAGATAGGGTTGCGATGTAGGCAAGGTTGGAGTTGATTTCTTCCCTAGTGGAAGCCCCGATCGCAATCAGGACCAACCCAGCACCAAATGCTAAGGAAGCTATGGTGTTTATAGCGAATATCATATTGGCGCCGGCGTCGGTTGCCACACCGGCAGATATTGCCATTGCTATTGCACTACTCAGTACCCATCCGAATATGCTCCCCATCACCATGGGAAGTCCGAGTCGTGCGACCGCGTGACCGCTGCCGCCGGCCATGTTCTGTACGAAAAACATGATGCCGGATAGAAACACTAGGACTCCAACCGGAATAAGAAGTGACGTCAGGGTCCCTAATTCTGGGTTGTCGGCTAGAAGTTTCACGACAGCCGAGGAGTCGGTTGGATCTGCTGTTCCTCCACCAATACCCAGGATTCCTCCGGGTTGAATGAAGTAACAAACCAGCGCAAGAATTGGCCCCAAGACCAGAGAATAGCCAGCCAGTTTGGCAACGGCAATGTCCCTCATGGATCATTCTCCTACTATCTATGTAACATCAGAGTCGGCCTGATGAATGCCCGTACCCGCTAGTGAACTAAGTCGTCTCGGGATGGACGCACGGAGGCTAAAGGTTGTAATTCCAGAAAAGCATTCGATATCCATAACGTATTAACTTGAGTTTTTGACCTTGATCTAGAGGGGAATCACGGGCAGGCGAGGCAGTGTGATGTGCCTGGCGTGGACCAGCATCGCTGCAGCTACGTATGACTACACCCCCACGACGGCGTTCACAGACCCAGGGATTACTCGTCGCGATTTGAGGTCGGACCTTAACCAACTGACAGGTCCGCCTACTACGTCTCATGACATCCACCTCCCTCACACTCCGTCGTCAGAAGTTCGTCTCCGAGTACGTCGAGACGGGCAACGCGACCGAGGCAGCAAGACCGAACGGCAAACGCTTCGCGCGCGTGTAGAACTCGACCAGGATCAGTTAGTCGGAGAGCGACTCAGCCTGTACCGAGAGGCGGGCGCACTCGTGCTATCCACTGGTCGAGCGGTGTGACAGCGCAGAAGCTGACGGGGATACCCCGGGTGCTAGCATGGCCGCCCAACTCGATCACCGAACGATTAAGGCCCTCCGGGGGGTGTGATCGCCGGGAGTTCAAATGCGGTTAACTTTGAAACGGCCTATCGTCTTTCTCGATGTGCAGTCAACAGGGCTGGACCCGAAAACGGCGCGAATTGTCCGGCTTTCCACACTCAAAGTGGAACCGGACGGCACTCGCTCCAACCGGGGCGAGCTGATCAATCCAGAGTCGCCGATCTCGCCCGGGGCAAGCGCGGTCCACGGCGTTACGGACGACGATGTCGCGGGCAGCCCACCGTTCCGTGCTTTCGCCGGCGCGCTCGCCAATTACCTTAAAGATTGCGACATCGCCGGGTTCGGGATCGAGCGTTTCGCCATCCCGCTGCTCAAGGCTGAGTTTAACCGGTCCGGTGTTGCCGCTCCCTTCGACGAGGCCGTGGTGATCGACGCTATGACGCTCTTTCACCGGCGCGAGCCACGTGACTTCGCTGCCGCGTACAGGCGGTTCGTCGGGGGAGCGGTACCGGACGATCTGGACGGCGCCGAGGCCGTTTACCGGGTGCTGGAGGGACAGCTCGACACGTACTCGGAGCTGTCTGACGATATTGAAGGGCTGTCCGGTTTCATCCATCCGGACGACCCCGCTGCAATCGACCCCGACTCCCGCCTGGTGTGGGCGCCGGATGGGAAAGCGCTGTTCAACTTTGGGCGCCACCGCGGAGAGCGGCTGTCCCGCGTTGCAGAGGAAGCGCCAGACTACCTGGAATGGATCGCCTCGAACGTTGAGTTCAGCGAGGCGGTCCGAAACGCCGTCGGCTCCGCACTAAGGGGCGAGGCGCCATCACGCGGCGCCGCAGGTGGCCGGAGCGACGGGAACGGAACCGCCCGCGCGTCCCCGGATGACGTCCCGGATACCGGTGTTACCTAGGCCGGCTCCGGGGGGTCGCCCTCCAGCAAACATGGCTCACCGATAAAACGCAGCTCGACGCAGGGCATCCTGTCTAGGATGCGCCGCACGGGATAGAACGGGCCCCACCACGGCAGTCGCAACCGGCGGTTCAAACGGATCGCGCCCAGGAGGAAGCGGAATCGTTTGCGCGGGAAACCGGGCCGCTCCGCCCAGCGGTCGATAAATGCCAGAAGGTGCCCAACACGTTCGTCGCGATCCCTCAGCACGCGCGCGGTCGCCGCGATCACGTAGTTCCGCTCCCCCTCGACCGTCGTTACGGTCACCGACGAGTTCGCCGCCATATTCGCCACCCAGTCGCGCGACCCCGGGTACCCGGACAGGTATACACAGCGGTCCCCGTCCCAGGTGTACGTCGTTTCGACGGTCCGTGTGCCACCGGAACGGCGGCGCGTCATAGTTGTTCGGAGGACAAAACTGAAGTCCAGGATGCGGTGCAGTTCTTCCGGGATGTCCGCAAGAGGGGCAGGGGAGGGCGTGCGTGGATTCACGAATTGATGGCGGGCGCGGACGAACTAACGGCGGATGTCGATGATCCCGTTCGCCGTGACCAGCTCCAGGGATGCGGCGGCGCCCGAAGATGCAACGGCGATGTTCGCGCCGGAGATGGGATCCCCGCCGTCATGCAGCAGGATTGCGCCGCGACCGGCCTTGACGGAAATCGGTATATCAGGGTCGCGGCTCAGATCGGCGAAGATGCTGCCCGTTCCGGTCTCAAGTCGGCTAACCTGGGATCGGGCCGGAGCTCCCCGGAAAAAGATCGACCCGCGGCCGGTTTCTGCGTTGTACCCCCCGTCGACACGATTAAGGGTGATCCCCCCCAGACCTGTGTTGATCGCGAAATCTCCGATCACGTCCACGAGGGTCGCGTCACCCTTGGTGAGCGTGATGTCGCCGCTCACGGTAATGGTGTTTGCGAGCGGCCCCCTGATCTCAACGGACACGTCGTCGCCGTTCACTTCCAACACGGTCTGGTCCGGGATCCACATGCGGACGATGGCGCGGGATCTCGGCGCGTACTGTATCGGTATGAAGGTCTCGATCAGCAGATGGGACGTAGGGATGATGCCGCCCGGACGGACGCGGTGGACCACCTTCGGCGCGTTGCCGGCCTCGATCTGGGTGATGACGGACCCGGGATCGCCGCGGTACAGCTCGATATCGGCACGGGTCGCCTCGATCACCAGCGTGAGTTCATCCGTTACGGGCGTGACGTCCTGTATGAACTCGACCTCGCCGCCCTTACTCACGCACACGGCCGCCACGCTGACGAGCGACATCAAGATCACGGGCAGCCGAGTCCCGCGCAGCCACAGGTCGAGGCCGCGTTTGGGAGTCGGGAGGCCGGTTTTACCGGGCGCTGCGTGTAAGGAAGCGAGGGGTTTCATGGGCGTGTAGACACCGAATCGTACCGCGTCGGTGGTCTGGCTGCCCACGCGGGCCGCACCTCAACGGACGCGTATGGGATCGAGGACCGCGCCAAAGGTGATAGCCGTCCGTCAACCGGATCGGTGATTTCACCGGCTGCGCCCCGGCCCTGGCCGCTCTAAACTTGTAAGTGATGTTTCCGACACGCCCCGAACACCCCGGCCGCGATCCCCGCAATCCAGGCCCGCCCGGACCCCCGCGACCCCACCGTCCGGCCCCGGCCTCGGCCCGGTTCGTGCCGCAACGCCCCGGCGGCCCTCCATTCGTACCGGGAAGAGAGATCCCTCGTCGCGATTTTCACGCGCCAACCGTAACCCGACCGGGCGTGACTCCCGGGCGCGCGGCGGAACCACAAGACGGTCTCTGGCGGATGTTCATTGCGGCGGACCTGTCTGCGGAAGCCAAGGCAGCGCTAACCGGCACGGCCTGGAAGGTCCCGGAATTCCTGCGCCCCAACGTCCGCTGGTCGCGGGCGGAGATGATGCATTTGACGCTCCGTTTCCTGGGCGATACCTCTAAGGATCGCGTCGAGGCGATCACCGAGTGCATGACCGACGCCGCTTCCCGGTCCGGAAAGTTCACCCTTCGTCTGGATGATACGGGCGGCTTTCCAAACCTGACGCAGCCAAAGGTTCTCTGGGTAGGGATAACGGGAGAGGTTGAGCGTCTTCAAATGCTCCAGGCCCGGCTTGAGGGCGCTCTCGAGCGCATCGGCATCGCAGGGGAAGATCGCCGCTACAACCCGCATCTCACCGTGGGTCGCTTGCAACGTGAAGTGCCACCGTTTGCCGTCGGTCAGGTGGGGCAGGCGTTCGCCCATGTGCGACTACCGGAGCCGCGACCGGACCTCCCGGTGGAGTCGCTGGTGCTTTATCGAAGCCGCCTGATGGTGGACGGCCCCCGCTACGAGGAACTGGCCCGCGTTCCCCTCGGCTAACGCCCCGCCGCTAGCCCCCGGAAGGCCGTTCGTCCAGGGATACGACGATCTCCAACTGCCGGTCCTCTCGTAGTATCGTCAGGGCGATCTTGTCGCCCGGGCGGTAGCTCCACAGATCGGCCAGGAACTCTGACTGGTTGCCGGCGGGCTTGCCCTCTATCTCCGTAATCACGTCCAGTTCCTCAACGCCCGCTTCCCTGGCGGGGCCATCTCCGACCGCGGTCACGAGCACCCCGCGGGACACCGGAAGGTCAAGCGCAAGGGCGATCGATTCACGGATCGTTTCAAGCGCCAGGCCGATCAATGGCCTGCGCACCTCACCAAACTCGATGAGATCGTCCGAGAATCGGAGTGCCGAGTTGGAACTGACGCCGAAGCCGATGCCCTGGGCGGAGGCAAGGACCGTGGTGTTTATGCCGACCACCCGGCCATCGAGGTCTACCAAAGGCCCGCCGCTGTTCCCCTCGTTTATGGCGGCGTCGGTCTGGATCAGATCGGACAGCGTCGCCCCGATCTCCGTCTGTAGTCTCCGTCCCCGGGCGCTCACGATACCAAGGGTCACCGTCGGGCCGCCCTCCAGCCCGAGGGCATTGCCGATGGCGAGCAACCAGTCACCCACCCGCACCTGGTCAGAGTCGGCAAACTCGAGCGTCGGCAGCTCTTCATCGACCTCTATCTTGATCACGGCGATGTCGCTCTCCGGGTAGCGTCCGATCGTGGTCGCGTCCAGCACCCGGCCGTCCGAGAGCGCCACGTGCAACGACGACGCGTCGGAGATCACATGATCGTTGGTGACGATGTAACCGTCTGGGCGAACGATCACCCCGGACCCCGAGCCGCGCTGCTCCACCCGTCTCAGAAAGAAGTCTACGCCTACCGTGCTGGTGTCTATCGCCACCACCGCCGGGGCGACCTGCTCCACCAGGTCACGTAGGTTCGGAAGCCGCGATATCGGTGTGGCCAAGTCCGGCGAGCTCCCAGCGTTGGATGTGGGATTGCTGCTCGGAGTGGGTTGCGGGGTGGCCGTTGGATCATCGTCGGTGGCCACCAGGGAACATGCGATAGCCGTGCCCACGAGCGCGAGGAGCAGCTGCATGAAGACCCTAGCCAGCAGCGTACGCAGGGGTCACCACCGGTCCGTTTGAGCGGATTCGTTCCAGGCTTGTTGAGAGTTCGTCGAGTTGTTTGCGTTGCTCACGCGTGTTCAAGTACGCGGCGTAGCGAGAGGTGAGCAGAGCGCCGACAAGAAGGATGATCGTGGAGACGTAAACCCAGGCCATCAGGGCGATCACGGCGGCGATGGCTCCGTAAACGTCGGCGTAGTTGCGGAAGTTGCCCAGGTAGACCACGAACACCACTTTGCCGATCTCAAACGTGGTCCCGGCGATGAGCACGGGTAGCCACACCTCACGTATGCGAACGCGCGTATTGGGCAACCACAGGTACAGCAAGAAGAATGATACGAACGTCGTGCCCCAGGGCAGCGTTAACGCGACCCTGCTCCAGAAGTTGTGGCTGATGGTGTCGTTCTGGAACAACACCGTGGTGAACTCGCTGAGGAAGTTCAGGAAGGTGGTGGCGAAGATCGAGACCATCAGCGCCACCGACGCCCCGAGCATGAGCGTTATGTCCATCAGGCGCTCTCTTAGGAAGCCCCGAGTCCTGGTGATGCCCCAGATGTTGTTGATCGACTTCCTGATGGCGCCGAACACGGCCGTCGAGGCCCAGAACAGACCGATGGCGGCCAGAACGCTTCCTACGGCTGCACCGCTCGTGACGTTGGCAATGATGCTCGCCACAAGGTCGCCCTCGACCGGCAGGACCTCCGGGATGCCTTCTATCAGCCTGTCACGGAAGCTCTCCGATTCAAGGAAAAAGCCGGCCACGGCGATGAGAGCGAGCATCAGCGGGAACATGGAGAAGAGCGCGTAAAAGGACACCGCCGCGGCCATGTATGGCCCGTTACGGGCGAAAAACTCGTTGCCGATACTGGCAACAAGCCGCAGAAAGGACCTGATTGGTCGCAATTCAGCCTCCCGGGTGTCCGATAGCTGGCGTAATTGTTACCGGTCACGTCCTAGGGTTCCGGTCGCGGCGAGCATACTCCAGCTTCATCATATAGATGCCGCGCGCTGGTTAGCGGACCATTCTGAGCGCTTGCCCGCCGGCGCGCAAAACTGGAAATGTTCGTGTTTCGGCCCCCAGGACCGGTATGGCGTGGAATCCTGAGGAATCGGCGTCCGGGGCCTAACAAATGTAGAATCACCCGGGATCCAGGACGCACCCCGTCCGCTCTCCACGTGCCCGTGTTTGCGCGCGGCCAAGTGACCCTGAATCGAATCCAGACCTGAAACCAGGGCGCACGAGAAACCCTCCCAGATGCAACCTCCGTGGCAGCCGAGACCCGGCGATGCCGTCGTTCGGCGTCCCCGCCAGGCTGAAATCGGCCCGGTACATATAAACGTCGCCCGTCGTTCGGTTCCGGTCCGCGGGCCGGCGTCGTCGATGCTTGTCGTTTACGGGTTCCTGGTACTCACCTTCATCGGGACGCTTTTGCTGTGGCTCCCGATCTCTCGTGAAGAGGACGGTTTCGCTCCCTTTCTCACGGCGCTGTTTTCGGCGACATCGGCGATCACCGTCACCGGCCTCGTCGTCGTGGATACGGCTTCTTACTGGACGACGTTTGGCCACGTGATCCTGTTGATCCTGGCCTTCATCGGCGGACTGGGATTCATGACTGCGGCGGCGTTCCTGCTCATCATTGTCGGCCAGCGGATCGGCATGCAGAGCCAGCTCGCCATCAGGGAGGGTCTGGGCGTCCGGCAGCTTGGCGGGTTGCCCCGCCTTATCCGGCGCATAGTCGTCCTCTCGGTGACCATTCAGTTGATCGGGACGACGCTGCTGTTCCTGCGCTTTTACGTTTTCGGAAGCCTCTGGGACGGGATATCGCTGGGCAGCGCCCTCTGGCAGAGTGCATTCCTGGGGGTATCCGCATTCAACAACGCAGGCCTCGTGATTCTTCCCGGGGAGCATGTCCCGGGGGCGAGTCTTGAGGCGTTTCGCTCAGATGCATGGGTTCTCGGCATTGTCGCCGGGCTCATCATCCTGGGCGCTCTCGGATATCTGGCCATATTTGAGGTCATCACAATCCGGCGGTTCCGGCGCTTCTCACTTGAAACGAAGATAGTCCTGACCGGCAGCCTGGTGCTGCTGATCGCCGCAACGGCATTTTTATACGTACTGGAACAGGATAACGACGACACCATCGGCGGGCTGAGCACGGCGGACCAGATAGGAGACTCGTTCTTCAACGCCACGATCGCCCGGACGGCCGGTTTCTCCATCGACAATTTCGGCGAGCACGAAGACACCACAAACGTCGTCTTCGAAATCATGATGTTTATCGGCGGTGCGTCGGCGTCCACGGCGGGCGGCATCAAGCTGAACACCTTTGCCCTGATAGTCATAGCGACCGTGGCGACTGTCCGCGGACAGAGAAATCTGTCCGCGTTCGACAGGGATATTCCGCAAGAACTGGCGCGGCGCGCTCTCGTTATAGGCGCGCTCGCGACCTTTACGGTTGGGTCCTTTCTCGTACTCCTCACAATGCTCGAGGATCAACCACTCGCCGATCTGCAACTGGAGGTTTTTTCGGCGATAGGCACTGTAGGGGTTTCCACCGGTGTCACACCCCTGCTGAGCGACGGAGGGAGAATCGTCATATCGGCGGCGATGTTCGTCGGGCGATTTGGCCCGCTCACGCTGGCGCTGCTGATGGCCGGGCGTGACACCCCGGTCCCGTACCGGTACGCGACCGAGGAGATTAGAATAGGCTAGCTTTCTGCATGTGACGCCCGGGGCACCGGATATTCCCAAACGGATACACGGTATCGGGTACCCGGAACCGGATAAGACCGCTGGCCCGGAGCTGGTTGTTTACGGGCGCTCAATCAGGGCAACAGGCTATCGGGGGTGTTCCATCGCTACCACAAAAAAACAGGTCGCCGTCGTCGGCCTGGGACGCCTGGGATCCGGCGTAGCGCGCACGCTCTACCAGCTTGGCCATGACGTGATGGCGATCGATCAGAGCGAGACGCGCGTCCAACCGCTTATGGGTCAGGTGACGTATCCAGTGGCGGGCGACGCCACGAGCGAAACGGTCCTGGCCGAACTTGGCGTGGACAACATGGACATCGCCGTTGTGGCTATCGGCGCCGACGTCCAGGCCAACATCATGGTGTCCGTGTTGCTGAAGACGATGGGCCTTCCTTATATAGTCGCCCGTGCGCACGACGAACTGCACGGCGCAACGCTGGAACGCATTGGATGTAACAAAGTGGTCCACCCGGAGGCGGAGATGGGTGCCCGGCTGGCCCACAATCTGTTCAACCCGGATGCGCAGGAATATATGGAACTCACGGAGTCTTATGGCATTAGCCGGATCCGTGTACCGGATCGGTTCGCCAACATGACCCTGCGTGAGACGGGATTCACGGGCGTTAGGGATAAGTACGGCGTATCGGTTCTTGCCCTGAAACGGGGGGATGGGATCACTCTTTCCCCGGACCCGGACGACGGGCTTCTGCCCGGCGATATCCTTGTGGTGGCCGGGCGTGACGAGCTCGTGGACAAGATCTCTACCTGAGAACGACCGGCCGACGCCCCGGGTGTCGTCGTCCCTGTAACGAGAGAATAAAGTGGAATAATTAGGAACGGACTTCTAAATGGCCTACGGCAAAGTACTTGCGGTGCTTACAGGAGACGATACGGACCAGGGCGTGCTCGCTCAGGGCGCGGACATGGTCCGCCGGGTGAAGGGCACGCTTTTTGCCGTGTACGTGATCACCGTGGACCGCGCGCTGCCCGTCGACGCCGAGGTCGGACCCGCTGCCGCCCGGGGTGAAGGGATACTCCATAACGCCGAGACCTCTGTCCAACTCCCGCGGGGAGACTTTGAAGCCCAGCTGCTCCAGGCGCGCGAACTCGGGCCTGCCGTGGTGTTTGAGGCTGCGGAACGAGACGTGGACGCCATCGTGATCGGAACGTCATGCCCGAGTGACTACGGCCACTTCTCGCTGGGGGTGGACGTCCCCTACGTGTTGGAACACGCACGATGCCTGGTGGTGCTGTGGCGTGAGCCGCCGACGCAAGGTAGGACACGACCGGGATCACGCAGGTCGTGGAGCGGCAGGGCGCTGGGATCCTCACAGGTGTCTGATCAACCCGACGGGGAACGATATCTCACACCGATAACGACCGGACGGTTGGTTACGTGAAGGTCGTCATCATGGGATCTGGACGCATCGGCGCGCGCGTCGCATCGTCGTTATCGACCGATGGCCACGACGTCTCGATCATCGAACCGAGCCGTACGCAGGTGATGAACCTGCCGCGCACTCTGGTCGATAGCGGCGCCATAAGGCTCGTCGTCGGCGACGGAAGCGGTTCCGAGGCGATGCTTGAGGCGGGCATCGAAGAGGCGGACGTATTCCTGGCGCTCTCCGGTAACGATGCGTTGAACGGTCTCGCCGCCCAGAAAGCGAAGTCCATCTACCGCACACGACGCGTGGTCTGCCGGGTCAAGGATGAGGGGTTGAGGGAACTGTACACGAGCCTGGGGATCACCGTCACATCGCCGACGGCGCTCGTGGCGGACGTGATCCTGCAGACAGTGCCGGACATCCCCTGAGATAAGCCATGTATATCGTCATCATCGGAGCAGGACGCATCGGTACGGGGCTGGCCCGGTCACAACTGGTGACGGGCCAGGAAGTATTTCTCCTCGACAGAAACCCCGACCGCGTGGAGACACTGCGGTCAACGTTCGGCAGCATCGCACGGCTGGGAGATGGCACGAACGTAACCAACCTGCGTGAGGCCGGGGTGGCGCGGGCCGGGCTATTCATCGCAGCCACAGGCAACGATGCCGTCAATCTCGCGTCCTGCCAGCTAGCGAAGCAGGTGTTCAACGTCCCCAGCACGGTGGCGGTGGTTCTTGATCCTGAGAACGCGGCCCTGTTTGAGGCTCTCGGCGTGGACGACGTGGTCTCCTTGACCGACCTCGCCATGACGAGGCTCGCGTCTACAGTTCCCGCGCACCCGGTTGTGCGGCTGATGCCGCTGGCGGGGCGGCATCGTGAGCTCGTGGCGATCAAGATCCCGGCGGGCGCGGAAGTCGGCAACCGCATGCTGTCTGAAGTCGTGTTGCCGTACGGCAGCACCGTGATACTCATCATCGGACCGACAGGCCAGACCGAGGAACCACGGCCGACCACGGTGCTCGGCGCCGAGGATGAGGTTATCGTTGTAACGCCGGTAGAAGGTACGCAGACGCTGTGGGAGACGCTCACGGAGATGCCGTAAGACCATTAGCGGCGCGTGAACCGGAATGCGCCGCTGTGACCCTCATGAGAAACGCCTTCAAGTTCCTGGATAACCAACTAATCTGGCGTAAGTGGCTAATCGGTCCGGCATCGGCGGTCCGGCGGGCCGGAAGTGGCAACGACACATGAAACTTGGCTATCTGGGTCCGGCCGGAACGTATAGCGAAGAGGCGGCCTACAAATACAGTCCAGAGGCGGAGATGGTCGCTTTCGCGTCTATCCCGACGGTCGTTAACGCCGTCGAGAAACGTGAGATCGACCAGTGTGTCGTTCCCATAGAGAACAGCCTGCACGGCGCGATAACGGACGTGCTGGACTTCCTGGTGCGCTCGGACGAAATCATGATCGCCGGCGAACTTGCGGTGCCGATAGATCACTGTCTCATGGTGAAGCCAGGAACGAAGATCGCCGACCTCACCGTGGTTTACTCTCATCCGCAGTCGCTCGGGCAGAGCCGGATCTACCTCGGGACCGCCCTGGGACACACGCAGGCAGTCGCATCGCTGAGCAACGCCCAGGCGGTTATAGATATGCAGGAGTCGGACGCCGTGGCCGGGGCTATCGGGCCGCGGCGGGCCGCCGATATCTACGGCGCCGAGGTCGTCGCAGAGGCGATCCAGGATAACCCTAACAACTACACACGCTTCGTCGTGCTCGACGATAAGGATCGGTCTCCCACGGGCCACGACATGACGTCCGTGGCGTTTCAGTTCTCCGAGGACGAACCGGGGTTGCTGTACAAGGCGCTCGGGGTACTGACGGAGAACTCGATCAACATGGTCAAGATAGAGTCACGTCCGACTGGGGAGCGGCTCGGGCGTTACACTTTCATGATCGACATGGAGTTGCATCGCATGGACCCGGTCGGCCGGGAGACTATCGAGAGGTTGCGGGAGATGTCGTCCTGGTTCAAGGTGCTCGGCTCTTACCCGCGCATGGAAGAGCTGCCGATCAGGGGTTAGGGCCGCGATCAGGCTCGGTCTTCTTCCGAATCGGTCAGCGGGTCGTCGTCGAAGTCGATGTCGAACTCGTCGTCGAACTCCGGACCGGCGTGGCCTCTGGCCCGCCGTGCCGCCTCCTGGCCCTCCGTCATGGCCTGACCGAGACGCTCACGGGTGACGGCGCTGAGCTCTCCGGCTTTGTCCCGCCATGCACCGCTCTTCTCCGCAAGGATGGCCCGTGTCTCTTCACCGGAGCGCGGCGCCATGAGGATACCCGCCAGGAACCCGGCCGCGCCGCCCACGAGCAACCCGACAAAAAAGCCGCCACCGTCGTTACTTGCCATGTCGTGGACCTCTCCTGTTGTACTTCGTTAGTGCCGTGTTATCTGCTGGGGATTGCGGCGTCAGTCGCAGCGCGGGCCGCGTCTTCCCCGCCGCCGCAACCCGCCGAGGACGCCGGATAACCCCCCGAAAGCTCCCCGGAACACCATGCCGGGCAAGGCCCCGCCGGTTTTCACTTTGTCGGCGAAACCGCCGATATCTTCAAGCAGTCGCTCCCCGCGCTCCGTAGCCTTCGTCAACGCCTCGATAAGCGTCGTGACCCGGCGGTACAAAAGCAGCGCCATGACCATCAAAACGATCAATGCGAAGAAGGCGAAAATGAGGAACACGATGACGACTATGTCGCTTACGACATCGATCATCTCGGAGCCGGTCAGCAGCGGTAACTGTGCCACGATCTCACCATCCAAAGACGCGCACCACGCAACGTCCTGTATCGACAAACCGGGAACCGTTGGAGGACGTCACGGCTCGTGCGAGCCTCGTTAACTATATTGCTAAGCATACACTTATGAAGCAAACGCTTAACAATTATAATTGATCGGCATTTGAACGCGTACGGTCTCTCCATGGCTGAAAGGGTGGGCGGCCGCGCCGGGCAAAAATCGAACAAAAGAACAGCGGCCCGTCGCCCGACCGCTGTTTCATGGCCATGTTCGTGGGCCCGAAGCGGGCCATTCTACGGGTTCTTATTCTCCGTTATTCGAGGAAATCGCGGAGCTTCTTGCTCCGGGTCGGGTGCCGCAACTTCCGCAACGCCTTGGCCTCGATCTGCCGGATGCGCTCACGTGTCACAGAGAATTCTCGACCGACCTCTTCCAGCGTCCTGCTGCGGCCGTCTTCCAGCCCGAACCGAAGCTGTAGGACCCGGCGCTCACGGAGGCTCAACGTGTCCAGGACGTCGTCGACCTGCTCGCGGAGCAGATGGTAGGTCGCCGCTTCCGCCGGTGCCGGGGCGTTCTTGTCCTCGATGAAGTCCCCCAGGTGGCTGTCTTCCTCTTCACCGATGGGCGTTTCGAGGGAAACCGGCTCTTGGGATATCTTGAGAATTTCCCGGACTTTGTCTGCGGTCATCTCCATCTGTCGGCCGATCTCGTTGGCCGTGGGTTCACGCCCGTACTCCTGGACAAGACGGCGGCTGACACGGAGAAGCTTGTTGATCGTCTCGACCATGTGGACCGGGATGCGGATCGTCCTGGCCTGGTCTGCGATGGCCCGGGTGATCGCCTGCCGGATCCACCACGTCGCGTAGGTGGAGAATTTGTAGCCCTTCCGGTAATCGAACTTTTCGACCGCCCGGATCAGGCCGATGTTGCCCTCCTGGATCAGATCCAGCAGGTTCATGCCGCGCCCGATGTACTTTTTGGCGACGCTGACCACCAGCCGGAGGTTTGCCTCGGCGAGGTGGCGCTGGGATTTCGTGCTCTCTTCACGCACGCGTGAGAGGTGGGAGTGGAAGAGGAGCTCATACATGCCGAGCTTGTCTTCGATACCATCGCTAGCGATCTCGTTCTCGATTTCGTCCACCGGCGGGTCGTCGTCCAGGACGTCGAGCACCTCGGGGGGCAGAAGCCGGGTGACGATCGAAAGCTCCACCACGAGTTGCTGGGCCTCTTCGGGCTCGATCTGCAGTGTGTCGGACAGATAGTTGACGAGCGTCTCGTTGATCGGGCCGTCGACCAGGAGCCGCAGATCCGGGTCGTGCATGACGGTCGAGAGCCGAACGTCTTCCGGCAGACCAAGGAAACGGGCCACCGCTATCGCTGTTTCCCGTACGGCGTACAACCGCTGAAGCAGGCCGAACACCGTGGTGCGCGCTGCGGGCTGCCGTCCGGTCTCCTCGGCGATCTCGTCCTCGATGGCGGTCAGGCGCTTCTCAAGCTCCATCGCACGGGCCAGGACTCGTTCATCCTCGGCCGTAAGCAGATTAACCCGCCCGATCTCGCGCAGGTACATGCGTACCGGGTCGTCGGTGAGTTCCGTCTCGGCAGCCTGCTGAACCCACGCCTCACTGGCGTTGGCGGCCTGGAGTGCGGAACGTGAGGCTTCCCAGCGGTCAAGCTCGGACGCCGTTGCAGCGCCCTGGGGCGCCAGGACTACGGACGGCTCATCGTCGTCACCATCGAAATCGTCCCGGCCAGATGGCCGAGCGACCTGGATCACCGGGCCGGCTGCCTGGTTGTCCAGCTCTTCGTCGTAAGAATTGGTGTCTGAATTTCGGCCGGAACGTCGTGGCATGGTTCAGGACCGCCTTGCGAAAAGATGCTGCAATTGCCTGTTCGTCTCAACTGAACTTTCGGCGAGAGATGCTGCTTGTTGCGGGTCGTCGGGGAGAGCTTTGCCGTCCGTCGGCAGCAGTCGGTTCTCCTCCGCCTTAATTCTGCGGATATGGCGCTGATGCAACCTTTGGACGCAGTCGGAAATGGCCTCGACCATCTCTCGCTGGTCCGTAATAGGCAACATCTTGCCCCGGAGTCGTTCAATCTTATCTGCGACGCCTCCTTCCCCGGAGAAGGCCGCACGATCCAGCGTAGCTGAATCCTTGAGCATCGTAAAGATGACCCGATTTACGGGATCGGCGAATTGCTCTTCATTCGCGCCGAAAGCGTATTCGCGCATCTCGGGCTGTTGAAGCACGACGGCCAGCAGGTAGTCCTCCGGAGCGTTGGCGCTTTCCGGGTTCAGGGCAGAAGCGACCGCATCGTTCGAACCGCGTGGTTCGCGGACGAGGGAACCCTGAGGCCGTCTCGCCCCCGCCGTGCGCGGCGCGCTCACCCGAAGCTGCTCAAGGCTGACATCCAATAGCCCGGCCAGCCGGGTCATATATGCCTCTTGCTCGTACTGGTTCGGGACCGTGTTGATCAGGGGACGAAGCTCGCCCGCTGCCCTCGCCTTGCCGTCCGGCGTCGTCAGGTCGTAAGTCCCGACCGCCGTCTCCAGCAGATAATCCAGAAGCGGTTTGGCGTTACCCAGCGCCTTTCGCCAGGTATCGCCCGTCGGATCCCCGCGGATCACCTCATCCGGGTCTTTGCCGGATTCAAACGTGGCGACCCGGATTTCGAGCGGGGTTGCCGCGGTTGCTCCGCCTCCGGAGCGACGCTGATTCTGTATCGCTCCCCAGACCGTCTCCAGGCTGTTTCGGGTCGCGCTCTGGCCCGCAACGTCGCCGTCGAGAGCCAGGATCACCTCGGTAGCCAGACCGCGCACAAGCCCGACCTGGTCCGTGGTTATCGCCGTTCCCATCGATGCGACTGTGTTGTCGAACCCGGCCTCGTGGGCCGTCACGGCATCCATATAGCCCTCAACGACCACGACCGTGCCGGAGGCGCTGATCCCGTCCACCGCCCAGTTCAGGCCGTACATCAGGCCGGACTTGTCAAAAATATTGCTTCGGGGTGAGTTCAGATACTTCGGCTCGGATCCGTCCATGCTGCGTGCGCCGAAGCCAGCGATCTGACCGCGCCTGTCCCTGATCTCGATAGTCAGCCGGCCCCGGAACATGTCGTTCCACCCGCCGTCCTGCCCCTGCCGCACCAGACCGGCGGCCTTGGCGGCTCCTGCGCCGATCCCCCGGGCCTTCAGGTGGCCGGCAAGGGTCTCGATCCCGGACGGACTCATGCCAAAGCCGCGCCGTTTCGCTGCCTCTGCGTCGATCCCGCGCCCTTCCAGATAGGCCCTGGCCTCGGCTCCTTCAGGAGAATGCAGCAGAGCGGTGAAGTATGCGGCGGCGATTTCGTTGGCCTTATAAAGCGGCTCACTGCTGTCCTGACGGTTTCCTTGCCTGTACTCAATACCGACCTGGTCGGCGAGCTGCTTAAGCGCATCGCTGAACTCCAGGTTCTCTTTCTTCATGACGAAAGAGATGACGTCCCCGCCGGTGGAGCAAGCGCCGAAGCAGCGCCAGGTGCCGGTTTCAGGGAAGACAACAAACGACGCCGTCCGCTCCGCGTGGAACGGGCAGGGCGCTTTGGGCGTGCGTGACCGGGTATCCAGATCCGCGTACTGCGATATGACCTGAACGATATCGGACCGAGCTTTGACGTCGTCTACAAGTGTCATAGTTCTCGAACTAGCTTAGGGCCCCGAGGGAAAACTTCAGGACCAACGTGTCACAAAGGACGGATTTCACGTCTGCACCTACAATATTAGGAGACCTATTCTGGGGATTGCGGGGATGGGCACTGGGGATTGTGTGGAGAACGGCGTCAATCTTGAGAGACGAGCAGTTTTCCCAACCGGCCACGCACTTGCCGGGAGTTCACCCTGTTAGAGGCGGTCCTCAAATGCGGCGGCAAATGCGCCCGGCCGGATCGACTCCGCCGCCGAGATGGCGAACTCGTCCGTCATCCCACAAACGATATCGGCGGCAAGCCTCTCGGGCGTGTCCGCCACGCGCGGGAAGTCGTCCGGGATTTCGTCCGGGTACTCCAGGTAGTGGCGGTACAGGAGTTCGACTATCTCGAGGGCCGCTTTGCCGGGCCGCGTTCCGCTTATAGGCAGGTACACCTCACGGAACATCCAGTTGCGCACCGCGGTCACGACCTCACCGAATTCGGTCGACATCGTGATCACCGGAGGCACGGCACCCGTGTCGTTGCCTGAACCTTTTCCGGTTGCCGCCCAGGAAGCTTCGATCACGTCCGTCACAAGTGCGTTCACGCGTTCTGAATGGCGGCGTCCCAGGCGGGCGATGGCGTGTGCGGGCAGGTCCTCGATGGTGATCACGCCGGCGCGGATGGCGTCGTTGATGTCGTGCGCCAGGTAGGCCATGGCGTCCGATAGCCGAATCACCTGCGCCTCGAGGGTCATGCCCTCGACGGCATCCGGATCCAGGAACGTCCCCTGGGGCTTCGAGTGCCGACGGATGCCCTCTATGACCTCGCTGCTAAGGTTAAGACCCTTGCCGTCTTTCTCCAATTTTTCGACGATACGGACGCTGTGCTTGCTGTGGTGGAAGCCGTCCGGCATCAAATCGTTCAGCACCCGTTCACCCAGATGCCCGAACGGCGTGTGTCCAAGGTCATGCCCCATCCCTATCGCCTCGACCAGGTCCTCGTTCAGGTTGAGGGCGCGTGCGATCGTGCGACCGATCTGTGCCACTTCAAGCGTGTGAGTCAGACGTGTCACGTAGTGATCGCCGACCGGCGCCACAAACACCTGGCTCTTGTGCTTCAGGCGTCGAAACGAGTTGGTGTGGACTATCCGGTCGCGGTCGCGCTGAAACGCCGTCCGGAGGGGGCTGGGCTCCTCCCGGATCGCCCGGCCGGCGGAGTCGGCCGAGCGAACGGCGAAGGGCGAGAGCGACCGCTCCCTTGCTTCAAGCCGTTGTCGGACCCCATCAGATTTCACCGTTGCGTTCCTTTTTTCGAATCCGGACGGTGCCGGAATTGGGTCCGTGAATTCGGTATGGATTCGGGGCGTAAGCATACCGGGATAGCAGTTCTCGCGGCTACGTCTGGCATGCGTTCGAGGGGAACATCGTAGGGGCGTATGGCAATACGCCCACGCCGGTCGCGCATGCCGTATCTCATCGATCACGACGTTGCAGGGGCGGGCTGCCATACGCCCTTACAAATGGGCACGCTCGCCCTACTCCGCCCGCAACCCCCGCAACACCGGCTGCGTTATTGTGACCAAAACCATGATCGTGAGGATCACCGTCGCGCTTGCCGCCACGGCGAAGCTGGCGTTCACGAGTTGAGCGACGCCGCCGGTCAGCAACCCGCCAACGGCGATCAGGCTGAACGTCATTGCGTAGATGCCCATGACACGCCCGCGTAACTCTGTCGGAACGCGTAGCTGCAATACCGTCATGGAACTGATCATGAACATGGAGTTGAACGTCCCGGCGATGAACATCAAAGCCGCGGAGATGGCGAACATCGGAGAGATGATCGGGTTGGCGTATCCAGAGGGGTCGGGTCCGAAGTGGGTCCAGACGCCGAACGATATGATCGCCGCTGAGCCCACCAAGGATCCGATGATCATCAGCCAGCCAACCGGCAAACACGCCCGGGCCCGACCAATGCCAAAAGTGCCACTCATGGACCCAACTCCCGCCAGCCCAAACAAGAACCCAAGCGCCTGGTCAGATTGGCTCCCGTAGGCGTCGGCAAACACCGGGATCAACTGCATGTACGACACCCCGAAGAACATGTTGGCGTACGTCAGCGGGATCAACACCGCAAAAATACGGTGTGACATCACAAAGCGGACGCCGTCCCAGAGTTCCGCCAGTACGTTGCGACTCAGCCCGCGTTCGCCCTCATCCACGCGAACCGTGATCATCACGAGGAACATCAGGGTGAAACCGACCGCGCCGGCATAGAAAACGGAATGGGTTCCAAAATACGCCAGCGCAAATCCGCCGATCGCCGGGACGATGATCCTCGTGGTCTGCCATACGACCGAGTTTAGCGCCACGGCGCTCATCATCTGTTGGCGTCCTTCGATGAGTAAGGGGAAGATTGATTGCCGTGCCGGTGAGTCGAACCCGACCACGACCCCGATCACGCTGGCGATGACGATCACGTGCCAGACCTTCACCACGTCGGTCATGTCCAGCGTGGCGAGCAGGAACAGCAGCAGGGCGACCAGGAGCGATGTCGCCATCAACAGCACTCGTTTGTTGACGCGGTCCGCCACCACGCCCCCGAACAGGGTGACGATGATGGTCGCTATTCCCGTCACGGCGCCCGCTAGACCGAGTAGGAATTCGGACCCGCTGAGATCGAAAACCAGTACGCCCTGGCCGATTATCAACAGCTGGGTTGCGCCGACGGAGGCCAGAGAACCGAACCAGAAGCGCCGGTATTGCGGGGCCGTTAGAGCGGAAAAGATGGACGATGAAGTTGCACGGTCATCGGCCTCGGTCACGGGAGCGTCGCCGGCGGATACGACCCGGTCGGTCATGTCGGTCGCGCGGGGGTCCTTGATAGTCAAGCTTTGGAGGGCCTTCCTGGAGCACGTTTGAAGACGAGCTTCCGGGTCGACCGGTTAGAACGCCAGGGGTGATTTTACTCCGTCGGGAGTGCGCCAACCGCTGTATTTAGACGCGCGTTCCCAGCCAGAGCCCGGTGGTGGCACTTACTTCGGCACGCTCGCGGCGGTTGATGGCCTCGCCTATCCCGTCGAGCAGCGCGTCCTGCCGGGCGCCTGTGAGCGCGAGATGGTCTGATGTCGTTCGTAGCATCGCCAGCCAGGCTTCCCGGGTGTCGGTCCGAGTCTCCAGGTATTCCCCTTCTCGACCGAGCCAAGGGTATCCGTGCGTTCCAGATGTTCCCCGGCAGCGTTGAAGTGAGACGGCTGTTGCCAGCGGGAACTTTTCTCCTTCGCCCTTCGGACAAGTGGAAGGGCAGGCTCGCGCCAAGGGAGTGCTCGGCGGATTTCCATCGGTTTCCAGGCCGTACTGTCACGCGCTATTGCGCCGGGGACGCGTAGACTCACGCCCCATGCCAACCGTTCAAACCATCTCTGGTGGCCGATGACTGACGCAGCCCGCCCGCCCGGGCGTCCCCGGCTCGACGCGCTGCTCGTGTACGGCGGACGGGCGGTGCGCGCCACCGGCATGGGCGTCCTTGCCGTGCTGATCGCCATCTACCTCGACGCCGTCGGGCTGAGCGCGCCGCGTATCGGCTTCCTTCTCAGTGTCAGCCTGGTCGGCGGGGTTGCCCTATCGTCGCTGGTGGTGATCGCCGGCCCGGCCATGTCGCGCCGGCACTGGTTCGCATCGATGGCTCTGGTTACTGGACTGTCCGGCTTGCTGCTCGTCGCTACCGACAACTTCTGGCTCCTGACCATCGGGTCGTTTTTCGGCGCGTATGCGGCCAGCGGGATGCACCACGGCCCCATCGTTCAGCTCGAACAGGCGGGGCTG
Source organism: Chloroflexota bacterium (assembly GCA_002730555.1). Taxonomy (GTDB): domain Bacteria; phylum Chloroflexota; class Dehalococcoidia; order Lucifugimonadales; family Lucifugimonadaceae. Next base: position 29,403 of record PCAM01000016.1, on the reverse strand, counting down.
GCGGAGATAGCTACGCCCGAGAGGCGCACCAGATCGTTCTCGTACCTGTCCGTGTTCTCGTCCGGGGGGCGGGCGTTCGGCGCATTGCTGGCCGGATTGGCGACGCTCTTGCTCAAGGCGTTCGACCTGGAGCCCGTCGATGCCTATCGCATCACGATCAGCCTGTACGTGATCCTGAACCTGGCCGCCGCCGTGATGTATATGGCGCTTTCGTCGGCGATCGAATCCGAGATGGTCGGCGGCGGGCGCCTCACGAATCCCCTTCGCACGCGCTCGCGTGGGCGAATCCTTGGAATCTCCGGGTTGTTCGGGATTGATTCCATGGCCGGGGGTATGGTCTCGGACGCCTTCGTTTCTTTCTGGCTCTTCACCCACTTCGGCGCAAACGAGGGGACCATCGGCGCCGTGCTCGTGGTCGCTCAACTATGGAACCTGGGCTCGATCTGGGCGGCGCCGTACGTGGCCCGGAGGATCGGTCTGCTCAACACGATGGTGTGGACCCAGATAGGGGCGAACCTGCTGCTGATAGCGTTCGCTCTTGCTCCGACCTTTCCGATAGCGATAAGCGTGTTCATCCTGCGGGAGCTTTTCAACGAGATGGACGTGCCGACGCGGCAGTCTTACGTCATGGCGATCGTGCCGTCTGACGAGCGCGTCGTCATGGCGGGGGCGAACAACCTGGGACGCACCGTGTTCCGGATGCCAAGCACGTCGTTCACGGGGTTGCTCTGGTCTAACAGCGTCACAGCGGCGCCGTTCCTGATTGCTGCTTCAGCAAAGCTCATCTACGACGTGGCAGTGTACGCAGCGTTCCGAGGGATCAAGCCGCCGGAAGAGGACCTCAGAGCCAGCCAGGGCTCTGAGCATGACTCAGAGGACGCCACGCCCCCGGAGGAATCCGCGTAACGGACAACCAGCCGGGCCGCATCGGTGGTCGTCAAACACGACTCCGGCCAACGCTCCTGGCGGCGATGATCAAGCCCGAATAGTAGCGAAATCCCGATAATTATATTGACCGTCGGCATCCCGTTTGATCGGGGCGGTAGCGGTCAACAGCACCTGAAACACCGGTTGTCGACCTGTCCGCAACAGATATGTTTTTGCAGGTGCAAAAACATATCTTACGAACCGACCGCAGGATTAACGCTACCCGTAATTCTCCCGACTTAAACCGGAAGGATCAGAGCAATCTAGGTGCAGACGATCGTCCCGATGGCGTTCACACAACTCCATGAACTCACCGGGGTCGACTTGGTGCACGCCTGAGCTCTATAAGTCAGACAGTTGTTCTCGATACAGACTTCGACCGAAGCCTTGACGAGACCTGCCCTGCCCCCCTTTGACGGTACCAGTCAATAACTTAGAGACTGAACGTTTCCAGGAGGGGGAAGACATGTCGGGAAGAGGGCATTCATGCCCGCCGTCCAACACACGGCAGGACTAATATAATCTCTGGTACCGCGTCAGGGGCAGGTCAGAAGGTCTACAGGCGACTTAATCTCCGCTGCTGATCCGGGCTAGTCCGCGAAGTCGAAAACTCAGATTCCCACGCCTGTGGCTGTCAGATTGGCTGTCAAACGCGAAGTGACCCCGGAGCAATAATGCTTCCGGGACCGCAATCACATTCAGCTTTGTGGTGCCGAGGGGCGGACTTGAACCGCCGACACACGGAGTTGTGAATAGCCTCTGTCCTTGCCGTTTCCATAGTTATCTGGCTCATTTATCGAAATTAGCTTGAGAACTTTGAGTTTCTCTTATCGACAGGCCATCTCAATCCGGGAGCCTGAGCACAATTAGCTGTGGCTTCTGTCCAGGAGCGAGCGGGAACCCGGCAGGGATGATTATTGTGTCACCGGCCGCAACGAGTGGAGCATTGACCCACGCGCTCACCTCGACGGACCCGACTATGTCCCCATTGGCGCGATCGAACCAGTAAACAGTCTGTCCGGCGGCTGTGAGCACGAGATCGTTTACGATCGTGGCACTGCCCAGAACCCATGAGTCAAACTCCGTCTCCCACCGGATACTGCCGTCTTTGACATCGATTGCCACCACGCTGCCAGCCCGTCCGCTCCCCAACTTACCCGAGGTGGAAGTAAACGTCGCTGGACTGTTTATCACCGGGACGTAGACCATCCCGTCGGCGTACGCCATGTGAGTCTCGACCCCTCCGAGAAGGCCGGGGTAAACTGTGACCGATTCACCCGGCGGGATCTCCATTGTGTCGTCGTTCAAGTGAATGCCGACCTCCGTGACCCAGTATTCCTCCCCGGTGTCGGCGTCGAAGGCGTGTACCGTGCCGGTCTTGCCCGCTCCCAGTGCCACGTCTCGTGCCACTCCATCGATCTCTGTCGTAACGAGGATCGGTGAGATGTGAAAGTCCATATCGAAGAGATCGTGCGGGCGTACCTGGTTGTACCACTCCAGCTCGCCGGTCTCATGATCGAGCGCAACCATCGAATCGGTATAAAGGTTCGGTCCCGGCCGACTTGACCCGTTCGGAAACTCTTCGGTTCCAGGAAACGGGGCAGGATTCCCTATTCCCCAGTAGGTCATCCCGCGATCGGTATCGATGGAAACGGGGAACCACGCGCCGCCCCCGCTGTTAACTTCACGATTGCCCCAGATGTCTTCTGAGTCGACCGTATTGAACTCCCACTTGATACGCCCTGTTTCCTGTTCCAGGGCGTAGATAATGCCGGTCGCATTGCCCTGGTACAGGCCTTCTTCACTGCGCGGAGCCGTACTCAGGTACACGAGTCCGTCGTAAACAACCGGTTGGATATCGATCCCTTCGGTGGAGGTTAGTTCAATCGGCGCCCGCCACAGCAAGTCTCCTGTAGAACTGTCCAGCGCGACGAAATCAGCTGCGGAAGAGGCGGCGAACACCTTGCCCCACCCAACGGCGAGGCCGTTGGGGGCTAATGAAGGACCTTCACCGGCTCGCTCCCACAACATCTCTCCACTACAAAAATCGAAGGCGTAGATATTGCTTGAAAGATCCTGGACGTAGACAATCTCGTCCATTACCAGCGGGCTCGATGCAACGGCTCCCCACGCCGTGGATTCCGGAAAATCAAACTCCCAGGCGGGTTCCAGATCGCCTACCGTCTCGGACGTAATCCTCGAATCGAAGCTCGAACGCGTGCCGGCATAGTCTTTGTTAGGAAGCGGCCAGAGAGTGGCGTTTCGAGCCACCTCTGGTGGGGCCGCGGCGATATCTGAGGACCCGGGAACCCGGGAGCAGGAGGGCTCCGGAGTTGGGGCGATTGGTGTGGTTTGGCCTGGTGCTATGGTCGGTACGCCAGCCGGTGGGGGTGTCGGGGTCATTGGTGCCGACGTCGGGGCGATTGGTGTGGTTTGGTCTGGCGCTATCGTTGATACGACAGCCGGGGAGGCCGTTAGGGACGGACCTTCACCATCACTGCTACAGGCGATGACGGACGTAACTACGACAGTCATCAAGAATGCCGACCAGTACTTAAGCATTATTACCAACCCATCGAAAACAGAAGACTTTGACGTCAACTCACCCTCTCAAACTTCTGGATGGACCGATAGCTCTCCGGGAAGCTGCCCCGTCCGGCGTCTCCGGAGACGGTCACCTCGCCCACATACAGGCTGCCGTCAGGCCCGATGGCGATGCCGTGCGGCGAGAAGAACGAACCCGGCTCAAAGATGTCGTCGCTGCCCCATTTGCCGACCAGTTCGTGATCGACGGTCCAGATGCTCATGCTCGGGATGCCCGGATTGTCGGTCGGCGCTGCGAGTCCAAGGCCGCCCTTGTGTCCGAGTTCGGCGACATACACCAGGCCGTCCGGACCGATGAAGACGTCACAGGGCCGGCTCACCTCGTCCCAGGTGTCCAGGTGCTCGCCGTCCTGAGTGAACACCTGAATCCGTGAATTCTCGCGGTCGCATACGTAGACGTGGCCATCGGGCGCCACAGCAACGGCGTGCGAGAGATTCAACTCGCCCGGTCCCACTCCCGGCCCTCCCCACGAGAGCTTGAGCGTGCCATCCGCGGCGAATCGATGGACGCGGGCGTTCCCGTAACCGTCGGATACAAAAATGTCTCCGTCCGCGTTGAGCGCGGCCTTGGTTGGCTGGTTGAACGGGGGACCGCCGTGCGTAATGGTCCGGTAGTCGGTCGTGATTCCCGTGTCGGAGGGCTGGCCCTTGTCTCCGATGGTCATCAGCACTTCGCCGGAGAGTGTGGTCTTGTAAAGAACGTGTTCGGCCACATCGACGATGTACGCAAGATCGTCCGGGCCTATCGTGATGTTGTGGGCGCGCGTTATCAAGCCTCCGCCCCACTCATTAACCAGCGTCCCGTCCGGCTGGAACACCATCACCGGGTTTTCGCCCCGGTTGAAGACGTAAACGAGTCCCTGGGAATCGACCGCGACCCCCGCTACCTCACGGAACTTAAGGCCGTTGTGGCCGGGCCAGCCGGGGACGACCCGGAACTTCATGTCGCCGGCGGTGACGATCTTGTCTGGCATCGGGGTTCCTTTGCGATGTATCGAGGCTGGAGTGTTGGCGCAGATGATTGCGGAGTGCGAGGCCCCATGTGGCCGGACGAGCGCAGTCTAACGCAGCAGGCCTCGGATTCCAGCGGCATCTGGGATGGGTTACCGGGCCTCCGAAAGGTGACGTTCCACGACAGCTTTCAAGGTCTCGGGGTCATAAACGCACCAATCCTGGCGAAGAAGTGTCTGCGCTCGCAGCCCCTCGCTGCTGAAGACGCTGGCGATCGCTATGCAGCGCATACCGGCGCGCACCGCCGCTTCGAGCCCCGTTGCGGAGTCTTCAACCACCACCACCTCATCCGGCGTGACCCCCAGAATGTCGGCCGTTTTCAGGTATATTTCCGGGTACGGTTTGCCGTTTGTCACCTGGTCACGCCCGACCAGCGCATCCAGCAGCGCCCTTATGCCAAGCTCCTCCGTCACGCGGGCCGCGGCGTCCGTGTGAGAAGAGGTTGCGACCGCCACGGACGTTCCTGAAGCCGCCTGTATTCGCAGGAGATCCAGCGCGTGCGGGTAGGCGACCGACCGCAGGCCATCTCCGGTGGCGAACTCCGACCGATAACGCTCCATCTGGAGCCAGCTCAATGCAAGCCAGGGCTCTTCCGTCGCGTCCCCGAGCGCGTCGGTTAACCCGAGTCCATCGACCATCGCACGGGCGGCCGTCTCGTCAGTGGCGCCGACTATGCCGCGGTAGACATCGATGGCGCGCTCATCCGGGCCATCCATACCCAGCAGGTCGCCCGATACGGCGGCGTACGCCTTCGCCTTCAACAATTCGGTCTCGACCAACGTTCCATCTAGATCAAAGATAAACGCGCGAATCACGCGGCTGGCCGATCGTCTGGAATGCCCACCGGGCGCGTGAACTGGCTCGTGGCGGCCCCGAATTTCAGGCGACGGGAGCTCAGGCTACGTCGGAGGTCCGGAGCGCCGTGGTGTAGCTCGTGAACGCGGCGTTGTAGTGTTCCGCGATGCGGGCGCCCGCATCATCCCGTTCGATCTCACCGTCGTTGTACAACCGAAGCTCTTCGGCGTAGACCGCAGGGCCGATAACCAGCCCCCGGCATCCCGGCGTCCGGGCGGCCAGGTTGATCAGGTCCTCGGCCAGGTCCGAGCTTTGCTTCGATTCCAGAGCGAAATCATCGCCCAGCGTGAACAACACGCCGGTCTTGCGGTCGTCGACCTGTGCCTGCGCGGTGGCCGTGGCCATCGCAGCCGTGTTGTCGATGCCGCGCAGCGCCCACAGGTCCGGCTCCACGCCGGCATCCTGCAACTCCCGAATCGCCTGCACAATCAGCCCGGGCCGAACACCGGCGTTCCACGCCTCAATGCTGCCAGATTGATCGATCTGCGCCTGTGTCGGGCGCATGAACAGTTCAAGTAGTAGTCCGGGTCCGCTCGACCGTGAGATTTCGCTCAACCGGCGTAGCTTCCGTTGTTGCGCCTCGTTAACCTGCATCTCTTCGCCCGGGTTGTATGGCACGCGCGCCGCGGCGTACGTGACATCGAGATTCGCTAGGCGCTCGGAGAAACCGAGCGCGTTTTCAAACCTGAACTCGGCAACACGTGCGCGTTCCACAGACATCATGGTGTTCAGGTTCATGCTGCGGCCGCGCAGCAGGATCGCCTCGCCAAGATCGGAGTCCGTCCAGATGGCTGCCTGCGATTTGGGAACACCGTTCTCGATGGCCTTCAGGAGGCCTTCAAAGACGACCTGCTTCAAATCAGCGGCGCGTTCACGTTCAGCCGCCGCCGGATGTACCGGGCTGGCAGACAGTAACTTCGTGAACAGGTCGAAGCGGTGGTCTACCGCGAGAACCATCCTGGGTGTTTCTGAGCTGTCTGTTGGCATGCTCGAGGGTCCCTCTCAGACCGCTGATCTCGTTCCAGATACGTCGTGGAACCGGCGGTCTCGTCGGATTCCGGCGTCTGGAATTATGCCCGACCGACGTTCCGTCTGAATCTCTCGATAGATCCAGCTTACTACCGGCGGCCCCCGGGCGGCGGCGATTTTAGCACGGGTTTAGCGTACTGCTTGTTGCGCCCAGCGCTGGGGTCCAGACCAACTACCACGGGGCGGCGTTGAGTGAGGACGCCAGATCGCGTATCGCATTTTCGTATGGCGTTTTTAGCACCGTCAGGGTGTTTCGCCGTCCTTTCGAATGCAGTGCCTTGAGATCACCCAACATTTGGGCCTCGAACAACGACTCAAATCCGTAATTTGCTCCCGACCCGGTTGCCGAAGTCCCCGGAATCTCCGCTCCGGGCGCGGCCAGAGCTTCCTCGTTTCCCGCCCCGAGCGCAAGGACGATCACTCCGTCGGGGCCGCCCTTATGTAGTTGGCCGGTCGAGTGGAGATACCGAGGCCCGTAGCCGAATGTCGTCGCGATGTTCATTTTGCGGGTGATTGCTGCACGCAGTTCAGAAACGGCGTTTTCCACTTCAGGAGACTCGGGGAGATAGCCGATGATGGCAACGTAATCGCCGGGTTGTGCTTTCGATATCAGCTCAACCACATCGCCAGAGTCATGGGCGACCGATGGCGTCCCCCGCGCGCCGTCTGGTGATGAGAGCAGGTTCCGCGTGAACTCCTTGCCGCTCTCTACATCGGGCTGGTCGAAGGGATAGACGGCGATAGATGTAGCCGCCACGGCCACCGCGAACTCCCAGCGGAAAAACTCAGCGCCAAGTTCGTGCGTGTCGTTCATCTGGAGGCGCGTCACGGGATGCCCCGCGGCTTGAAGCGCGTCTGCATGGGCGTCCAGATGGGCGTTGTCGTCCCCGGATAGGCGCACGTACACGAAGTTACGGTCGTTCCCATATTCCGAGGCGTCGAAGAGCGATTCACCCACCACAGGGATCAAGCCACGCCCGTTCTTGCCGGTCGATTCGGCGATGAGTTGCTCGACCCACAGGCTGAAGGACTCCAACCTCGGCGAGGTCATGATCGTGATCTTGTCACGGCCCGCCTTGGCTGGCCCGCCGAGGGTTGCACCTACCAGAGCTCCCGGATTGGAGAGCGGGTCGGCGTCTGCCCGGCACGCCGTCGCCATGTGTACCACCGGCGGCAGCAGTTTCTTCAAGTCCACGCCGATCAACGCCGCGGGTAGCAGACCGAAGCGTGACAGCACGGAGAAACGGCCGCCTACGTCGACCGGCGCGTTGAACACACGTCTGAAACCGCGCTCGTGCGCCAGTGTCTCTAGGGGCGTCCCCGGGTCGGTCACAGCCACGAATTGAGCGTCGGGAGTCTCAACACCGGTCGACCCCAACAGCCCGCGGAAATAATCGAGCAACGTCAACGACTCGATGGTCGTGCCGGACTTGCTGGATACCATGAACAACGTACACCGGAGGTCCACGCGATCGCGTACCGCCGCGATCTGGCCCGGCACGGTGGAGTCCAGGACGTGCAGTGTCAGGTAACCGGGCGCCGTCCCAAACACCCGCCCCAGCACCAGCGGTCCCAGGCTGCTCCCCCCCATCCCGAGCAGCACCACATCGGTGTATCCGTCCGCACGGACCTTGTCTGCGAATCCCGGCAGCTCCACAGCGAATTCGGCCATGTGCTGCGGCAGATCGAGCCAGCCCGTTGCATCGCCCGCAGGGGTACCGCCCGGGGATGGGTCCACCCATGCAGATGGGTGCCGCCGCCATAACGCCCTGGCAGTCTGCCGGCGTGTGAGCGCGTCTAACTCGCCACGGACTTGGTCACGCCAGTCGGCCATATCAGTCGGAGGCGGGCGCGCCGGAGAGTTCACGGCACTTGGAATCGATCAGGTCCCGGTTGATGTAGTCGAACCAGATCGACTGTCCGATCGCGTGGGCCTGCTGAATAGTGTTGCCGGACTTTTCTGGCATATTGGCCTCCTGGCCCGTTCCGTTAACTCTTCCGGACTTCCTGTTCCAGTTTGATCACCTTGTCCAGGCGGCGCTGGAACCGCGGGTGCTTGTCCATCTCCGCCCCGAGAAATGCATCGACCAGCGCCTCGGCCAGCGCCACACCTATGATCCTGGCCCCTACACAAAGTACGTTCATGTCATCGTGCTGGACGCCCTGCGCCGCCGAGTACGTGTCGTGGCACATCGCCGCACGCACGCCCGGGATCTTGTTGGCGGCCACGGACGCTCCGACGCCGCTTCCACAAACGATTATGCCGCGGTCAACCTCCTTGTTAGCGACGGCACGTGCGACCGGGGCGGCGAGATCGGGGAAATCATCATCGGCGTCGTACTCAAACGCACCGTGATCCACGGCCTCATGGCCAAGACCGTTTACGTAGTCCCTGATGTAGTTCTTGAGCTCAAGCCCGGCGTGGTCGCCGCTGATGGCGATCTTCATGTGTGCTCCGTATCGGGTCGATGTCCGGGGTGATTGTTGGGCCCTGAATTATGGGAGGTTGAGGTAACCAGTGAAGCCGCTTCTGGAGTGGCAACGGGGTGGAATGGACATTCTCGGCGCTTGGAGCGCACTTGGCGAGTGCCTACGCCCCTGCGAGTGAGACCTGTAGCTGGCCTGGGGTAACGATACCCGGGAGTTCCCTCTGCTTCAAACAGGTTTGTGGTCGCACTCGCTGGTGTACGAACCGTCGGCATCCGGCGGATCGAGCAGCGAGTGATAAAGCGCGTGGTGCCGCTCCAGCCCGGATCGATACGCGTCTGTTGATGCGGGGTCGGGAGTGTATCGCCGCCCCCGTTGCGCCGGAAGATCGTCCAGGGATCCGATCACACCTGCGCTCTCAAGCGCAAGGATCGCGCCCCCGCGGCTGGTAGTCTCGGGTTCGCCGGATTCGACGACGGTCCGGCCCAGGACGTCCGCAAACATCTGCAGCCACGTGGGCGAACTCTGCGCAGCGCCGCCGCCCACCACGATCTCCGGACCGGGGCTGACCACTCCCGACAGCCGGTCTGCGATCAGGGCGAATCTGTAAGCGACCGACTCCAGCCCGGCCCGAACGATCTCGACCGGCGATGTGCTGGCCCTCAACCCGATCACCGCGCCGGTGGCGTCGTCGAGCCAGCCCGGACTGCGCTCTCCTCGCAGAAATGGCAGCACCGTCATGCCGTGGCCGTCGGGTTGCAGCGCGCTTAGCTCGGATTCGAGCGCCGCGGCGTCCGGCACGTTCAAGGTGTCCAGCATCCATGAGAACAACCCCCCGGCGTCGGTGACTGCGCCGCCGAGCAGGATTCGCTTTCGCGACAGGTTGTAAACGCTCAACCCGCGCGGGACGTTTTTCAGCGGGATTGCGACCCCGGCCCGCACCGCGCCCGTAGTGCCGACGGTCAGCGCAGTCGCTCCGGGCGCCGAACACCCCTCACCGACGTTCGCCGCCGCGCCGTCGCCGACTGCCAGACAGAAAGGGATGTCGGCAAGCGCCGGCCATTTCGCGGCGTATTCAGGAGTAAGACCGGACATCGCATCGCCGTAGTCGGCGAGTCGGGGCAGTTGATCCGCCGAGATGCCTGTGTAGTTGAGCAGTTCGCTGTCCCAGTCCTCCGTGTGCCGGTTGTAAAGCCCGCTCCACGAAGCCACAGAACTGCTGCATGCCGCTTCACGCCCAAACCAGCGCCCGTACAGGAACGATGCGAAATCGGTCCATCGCGTGGTCGCGCCCCAGGTTGCCGGCTTGGTGTGCCGAACCCAGAGGAGCCGTGCGGGCGCGTATGCCGTGTGGAGTGTCACGCCGGTGCGCTGGTGTACGTCGACCGCATCAAAGTCCCGCTTCATCCGGGCGACTTCCTTTAGTGAACGTGTGTCTGCGTAGGTGTAGACGGGCGTCGTTGGTTGCCCGCCTTCGTCCAGCCCCATCAAGTTGCCGACAAAGGTGTCCAGCCCGACGGCGACGATGTCCGCCACCGCGTCTTCCGCATTTGCAAGCAGGCCGTCGATCGTCCGCTCCACGACGCCAGCGAGCACCAGGTGATCATCTGTCGCGCCCCCATCGGAAGTGGTCGGAGTGACGTGCGGCGTGGCGACGCTGAAACCGGGTACGACATTGGCACGTGCGTCATAGATCGTGGCGCGCACAGATGAACTGCCGATATCGATGGCAAGTACGTACGGGGGATGTGGATCGCGTTTATCAGTCATTCGCGTTCGATGTTAAGAGACCGCATCTCGTATTGGAGGAGTGTGTGAGGGTTCGATGATGGACGTGGTACTGCCCCGTGTGCGCATCCCGTATCATCCTGAACTCGATTCAGGATTCGCTTCTAACGGGTTCCACCAAGATATCGGACTCCTCGTCTGACAAGTACGAACGATTTCGTTTGTTCGACAAAGTCACGGTCGTAATAACCGATCCTGAATCAAGTTCAGGATGACAGTTGGTTGTTCGACGCTAATCGGCAGGAACCGCGTGATCAAGTTTGCCCCCTCTCCCAAACGGGAGAGGGCCGGGGTGAGGGGTCAGGGTAGATCGCAATCCGCCCCTGAGACTAGCCCGTTTGCTTGCTTGCGTTCAGTGTGGTTGCAGTACCCGGCCCTTCGAGAGCCTCAGGACGCTGACTTCGCCCCAGGGCGATCAAGCTGCCCGGAGAGGTCAGATGTATTAAAAGGGTGAAGGAGAAGCAAGTTCGCCCAACCACGCTTTTAAGGCCGCGCCGCCCGTCGTGCATTCACCTCGATCGAATATGCCTCCGCGTTCACCCCGATAAACAGCGTCGTTCCGTTCGGTCCGCCGAAATCCAGGTTCGCGTTCCGGTCCGGAGTCAGGATCTTTCCGAGCAGCTCCCCGGCGGGATTGAAGACGTGAACGCCGTCGCCGGCGGAGGTCCAGACGTTGCCGTCTGTGTCCACGCGAAAGCCGTCCGACTTTCCGGAGTCCGGCTTGGCGTAGATCCTGTGGTTGGACAGGGTGCCATCCGGGGAGGCATCAAAAGCGTGGATCGACGCCTCGGGCGACTCCAGTTCGTACCCGGTGTCAGCCAGGTACATAATCGACTCATCGGGTGAAAAGGCGATGCCGTTTGGCATGTCGAAGTCGTCGATCACGATCTCCATCTTCCCGGTGTCTGGCCAGAGTCGGAAGACGTAGTTGGCGCCAAGCTCCGAGTCCGCTTTGTGGCCCTGCCGGTCGCTCAGGATTCCGTACGGCGGGTCTGTGAACCAGATGCTCCCGTCCGACTTCACGACCACGTCGTTAGGGGAGTTGAGCGTCTTGCCCTCGTAGTTGTCCACCAGGTTCACCACCGTGCCGTCGGGCTCGGTGCGGCTGATCCTGCGCCCGCCGTGCTCCGCCGAGACCAGCCGCCCCTCGCGGTCCAGGGTGTGGCCGTTAGTGTAGCCGCAGGGCTGCCGGAAGGTGGTCGTTCCGTCGCTCTCCGACCAGCGCAGCATGCGATCGTTCGGGATGTCGCTCCACAGCAGATAACCTCCACCTTCTTCCGAGACGTCCGGCACCCAGGTTGTGCCCTCGGCCCACAGGTAACCCTCTCCGAGTTTGCGGAGGCGTGCGTCCGGGTCGATCAACCGGCTGAAGGCGTCGGAAAGGATCTCGTACTGCGGTTCCAAGTGCATCTCTCCTGCGATTAATGGCTTCTCTAGAACGGGTATGCGCCCGTGGACTTTAATCGCACCATCCAGACCGAGCTGGTGGCACATATGAAAAAGGTCTGCCTGCCGGGGGTGCCGAAGCAACAGTTTGCGGCGATCTCCGGCGTGAGGAACTTGCCCAGCATCTCACCGACCGGCGTGAATACCTGAACACCGTCGCCGGATGTCACGTACAGGTTTCCGTCCGTGTCCACGCGCAACCCGTCCGGCACATGCGGCGATACCTCGCAAACGACACGGCTGTTGGCCAGGGTTTTGCCGTCCACGACATCAAATGCCACCAGGTGGTGTGGCCGGTCGTCGCCGTGGGTTGCGCCGGAGTCGGAGACGTAGAGGATCGATTCGTCGGGCGAAAACGCCAGCCCGTTTGGCTTGTCTAGATCCTCCACAACCGCTGTCAATTCGTCCGTAGAGCGATCCAGCCGGTACACCCGGTTGCGTTCCTGTTGTGGTGGCTGTCCGTGTCCCTGGTCCTCCATGAGCGCACCGTAATCGGGATCGGAGAACCAGACGGTGTTGTCCGACTTCACGATCACGTCGTTTGGGGAGGTGAACGGCGCCCCGCCGTAACTGTCCACAAGCGTCGTCTCGGGCTCACTCGGCCGTGCGATCGAGACGCGCCGGCCGCTCGTCTCGCACGTCAGGAGGTTGCTCTGCGCGTCTACAGCGTTGCCGTTGGCATTCCTGCTCGGCTGCCGAAATACGCTCACCCCACCGGACTCCGACCAGCGCATGATGCGGTCGTTTGGGATGTCACTCCAGATCAGGTAGGCACCATCGTGAATCCATGTGCAGCCCTCGGTGAAACCCATGCCGCCGGCCACAAGTTCTATGGAGGCGTCGGCGTCAACGATCTGATTGAATCGATCGTCAATAATCTGGATTCGTGGGAGTTCCGGGGGCATGGTCATCTCCGTTGGGGATGCGTTGTGACCGAGGCCGGAAGGCTAACATCGCGATGACAAGCGGGCTAGCGGATCACCGACTTCAACCGCCGGTGGGACGATCAATGTCAGAGTACAGAGCCTCGCTTAATTGGAAACGGGACCGTGACGACCTCAAGTACGCGACCTATACGCGAGACCACACGTGGTCGTTCCACGAAGGCGAAAGCGTGCCTGTATCCTCCGCTCCGGAGTTTCCCGGGAATGCCGAGCGCGTCGATTCTGAAGAGACGTTTGTCGCAGCGATATCCGCCTGCCACGTACTGACCTTCCGGGCGGTGGCGGCAAAACACCGGTTCGTGGTGGTGGCGGACTCCGACGCCGCCGTTGGCTACACGAAGATGAACTCGGAAGGGCGTCTGGCCATCACCCTGGTGGAGTTGCGGCCGGAGATCGCGTTCTCCGGCGAGATGCTGCCCACGCCGGAGCAGATCGACTCCATGGACCAACTGTCCCACCAGGAATGTTTCATAGCGAACTCCGTCAACAGTGAGATCGTGGTGGTGCCGGTAACACCGGAGGGGCGGCTGACTATCCGTCCTCGGGTCGATACCAATCGACCCCTACGCCCGTTAGTGGTGGACGCTGGTTCCTGGCCTCAAGACATCAAAGCGTATGAGCCGTCGTGAGGGTGAAGCGCCCATTTCCCGCCTACAATCTCTCCCAGCGAAACGACTCATTCCGCCACAACAGGAACCGCCTTCTTGACCCCAGACCAGAAACCAGGCTCGCAACTACTCCGGGCCGGCTACTCCGAGACCGTGGTCACACCGCCCGTCGGCTTCAACATCACCGGTCCGGAACACCCGCCACGACCCGCGACCGGTGTGATCGATGACTTGCTGGGCCGGGTGCTGCTATTAGATGCAGGCGGTGCTCGCGCCGCCATCGTGACGCTGGATGTCTGGGGCATGAGCGAGGGATTTGCCTCGGACGTCACAGGCCGTGTTTCCACCGCCGCCGGGGTGGACCCATCGCTCGTCTGGATCGGCGTATCCGGCAACGCCGGCTCGCCTCCGCTTTGGGAAAACGGAAACGCGGAGTACGTCGAATACACGGCTTACGTTCCCCAGCAACTTGGAGGCGCAGCCGCGCTTGCGGCAGATCGCATGCAGAACGCCGAACTGGGATTCGCCAGCGCTCATCTACCGGGCCTTGCCACATCGGTGCACGGCCGCGCGTATGACCTCAACGAGGGTGTGCCGATCATGGTCGTGGACGGCGTGTCCGGGCCGCTGGCGCGGGTGATCGGATTCGCGTGTCCCGGCTCCGTAATGGGTGGCGATTCGTCCGTGTGGACCGCCGATTACGCTGGATACGCATGCTGGGCGCTTTCGCAGGCGTCGGGCGCAGAGGGGTGCATGTTCATTCGCGGTCCGTCCAGCGATATCCGACCTTTCGACTGGTTCGAAAACAACCCATCGCCCGGACACAAAGATCGGGCTTCGACAGACGTGCAGGCGCTGGGCTGGCTGCTGGCGACGCAGGCGGGTATCGCCGCACAGGGAGCGCTGCTCCGCAGGAATGTCGAGATCAAGGCGGTCAATGCCGATGCCGCTCCGTCGGTTCTGGGTAGCGTCCGCGGGCTTGCGGTTGGCAATGGACTGTTTGAGTCGTTCACGGCCCCTCTGCCGTCCGAGTTCGGTACTGCGCTTCGTGAGGCGTCTCCGGATCAAACCGTCTTCGCCTGCGCCAACCTCGCTGGTGCGCCGTTCAGCGAGGCCTCACAGGTGACTGATGTCGCAGAGGTGATTGCGTGCTATCGGGCGACGCCGTAAGGACGGGACTTGTGCCGCTCGGCTGCACGAGCGCGCATTCCCACGACGCCCGCCGCCCGCGGCGCAAGCCCGTCCGCCGCCCGCAGGCGATAACCGGGTCATCGACCCCTTGGCCAGTTCACCAGCACGGCGCCGGTGATCACGGCCGCCGCTCCCAGGGCGAAAGTGCCGGTCAGCGTCTCCTCCAGCAGAGCCGCTCCCAGCGCTGTCGCAACCAGCGGATTCAAGTTCACGTAGATGACCACCTGCGTTGGGCTCAGACGGCTCAGGGCGAAGCCGAACATCAGCTGTGCGATCCCCAGCGAGCCCAGGTACACCATCAGCATCGAGTTCTGGGCGCTGAACCCGCCTGTATTGCCGAATACCATCTCGGCGATGGCGAGCGGGGCGAGTAGGGCTATCCCGATCAGCATTGCCCACGCGCTCACATTCAGCGAGGAGTACCGCTGAAACGCCGGCTGCGACACCACACCGTAGACCGCCACGCATGCGGCCGCAAACAGCAGGAGTAATGCGCCGCCGACCGCCGCCAGCGTGCTGACTGTCTCGCCGCCGCTGTCGGCAGGGGAAAGGGCGCTTTCGCCAAACACAAGCCCGATGCCAACAACCGAAATCAACACCCCGGCGATCTGCCGCCCGATTAACGACTCTCGGCCGGTGATTCGCCCCAGCACCATGCTCCAGACCGGAGAAGTCGCCATTAAAAGAGCGCCCCGTGAGGCCTCGGTCACCTGAAACCCGAAAGCCATCGCCAGCGGGAATGCGGCGAAGTAGAAAGCGGCCAGCAGAAAGAACAGCTTCCAATCGCCTCGATCCACCCGCATCCCGTGCCGATGGAACAGCAGGACCAGCGCCCATAGAATGACCGCGCCGATGCCGATCCGGACGGCCGCCAACGTGAAGGGCGGGATGTCCTGCGCAACTACGCGTGTCGCCACCACGGCACCGCCGAAAAGGCTGAACGCACCGATCGCCGTGGCGTTCGGCCAGACGCTCTGTGTCCAGTGCGAGCCTTTATCGATCAGCGCCGCACCACCACGTCTCCGTCCTTCATGACGAGCTGCACGTCTCGGACGTTTTCGATGTCGTCCAACGGGTTGGATCCAAGGGCCAGCAGGTCGGCCGCTTTGCCGACCTCCACGGTCCCGCGCTGGTCGCCGGCGAGGCACACCTCGGCGGATGTTTTGGTGGCCGCCACGATTGCCTGCCATTCCGACATGCCTCGCCGCACGAGTTGCCCCAGCTCCAGCAACCCGCCGTCCGGCAGCGCCAGATCGGAGCCGTTCGCGATCGGCACCCCGGCGTCCAGAGCCTTCTTGAATCCGGCCGCGTGCGCCTCCGCTGCCACCACGGCCCGGGCCGCGTAGTCCGGTGGAGCGGGATGCGACTCCGCCCAGGCTCGTTCCACCTCTGACTCCGCATAAGCAGGCCCGCGATTCAGATGGCTCAACCCGAGCGTCGGCACGTAGTACGTCCCGGCGTGGGCCATCATCGCCACCGCCTCGTCGTCCAAAACGTAACCGTGCTCCAGCGTCCATGCGCCGTGGCTGATCGCAGTCTTGATGGCGTCGGTACCACCTGCGTGCGCCACGACCTTGTAGTCGCGCTGGTGGCAGATCTCGAACGCCGCATCGATCTCGTCCGGAGTCGGGAACGTGCGCTGCATGCCGTCCCAGGGCGGGCCCATGATGCCGCCGCTCAGGTTCAACTTGATGAAGTCGACCCCGTTTTTGATGTTCTCCCGGATCGCCCGCCTGTACTCGGTCGGCCCGTCAAGTTCTTTCGCCGTGCCGGAACGCAGAAAATGCCCGGCCGTGGTCGTGAGAAACCAGCCGCACGTGAAGAGTGATGGACCGATGAACTGGCCGGAGTCGAAAGCCCGCTTCCACGCCACGTCCACGTATTCGCGCTCGCCGACCACTCGCATACCCGTTATGCCCAACGCCAGTGCGTTCATGCAGTCGTGTCCGGCGCGCGTCGTGCGCTCGGCGATGCTCTCGTCACGCCAACCCGGGTCGGGGATGCCGCGACCGATGTGCGTGTGCACGTCCCACAGCCCCGGCGTCAGCCAGCCGCCGTCCAGGTCGATCTCCCGTGCGTCGCCTGCCGGTGCTGGCGAACCCGGGGGCAGCAGGTCAACTATTTGCGAGCCCTCCACGACGACCGTCAGTTCCCTTGGCTCCTGAGACGTGGCGTCGATGACGTGGCTGTTCTTGATGATTGCGCGGCGCTGTTCGTTCATGTTTGACCTTCGGAGCGGAGGTGTTGGAGCTCGCATTTAAGCGTGGGAATAGGACAAAATCTCTCCCTCACCCCAACCCCCTCCCGCTGGAAGAGGGGGCGTTTCCTTCTCCCAGCGGGAGAAGGTGAAGGATGAAGGAGAAGATCATTGCCGCTGCTTCGTTGCTTCGTCTGTCAGTTCTCAACTGGCATGCGTAGGATTGCCGAGTATAGTCGGGCTGCACGACGCGACCCACCTCCAAACCTCCTCCCTCCTGGGGGAGGCCACATATTGCCCCTAATGTAGGAGGGGGTTAGGGCGTGGTTATCTTTTGCGATCAACGCCGAAACACCACTACCGGGAGACACAACTTTGCCGAAAATTGCGATCGTTGGCGCTGGTAGCGTCGTCTTCACCCGTCGGCTCTTGCAGGACGTCGTGTCCACTCCATCACTGGCCGGTTCCGATGTGTTCCTGATGGACATAGACCGTGAACGCCTGGACATCATCGCACCGTTTGCGGAGCGTCTGGGCCGTGACGCCGGTGTGGGCATGACGGTGACCGCGACACAGGACCGGGCCGAGGCGCTGGACGGCGCCGACTACGTCCTGACGACCATCCGTGTGGGCGATGACCTGGAGATCGACCAGGGCGTGCCACTTCGCTACGGCGTCGACCAGTCGGTCGCTGACACGATCGGTCCGGGCGGCGTGTTCAAGGCCCTGCGCACCATCCCGGTACTGCTCGACGTGGCGCACGACATCGAGCAGTACTGCCCGAACGCGTGGCTGCTGCAATACACCAACCCGATGGCGATGGCGTGCTGGGCGATCGATGAGGCGGCCGATGTGAAGGTCGTCGGGCTGTGCCACAGCGTGCAGCGCACCACCCAGGACCTCGCCGCCTACATCGGCGCTCCCCGGGAAGAGGTGACGGCGTGGGTTGCCGGAATCAACCACATGGCGTGGTTTCTGCGGTTTGAGCGGAACGGAGAAGACGCGTACGACGCACTCTGGGGTGCCCTCGACGATTCAGAAACGCATGCGCAGGACCCGGTACGGTTCGAGGTGATGCGACAGTTCGGGGCCTTTGTCACCGAGTCCACGCGCCACATGTCGGAGTACGTGCCTTACTTCCGCCAGTACCCGGACGTGATGGATGAACTGAACCTGAACGCCATCGAGGTGGACCTGGCGCGCCTTGAGAAGCGCAACGAAGCCTATTTTGAAACCATGCGTTCAGAGGTGGCCGACGAAGAACCACTGACCGCCGAGCCGTCTGACGAGTACGCATGCCGAATCATGGCGGCGATGGAGACGGGGATCCCGACCGTCATCAACGGCAACGTGCCAAACGACGGCCTGATCTCGAACCTGCCGGCCGAGGCGTGTGTAGAGGTGCCGTGCCTGGTGGACCGACTTGGACTTCACCCGATGGCCGTTGGTGCTCTCCCGGCGCAGCTGGCTGCGCTGAACCGCACCAACATCAACGTGCAGGAGCTAGCGGTGCAGGCCGTCCTGGAGAAGGACCGGGAAGCGGCGGCGCACGCTGTGATGCTGGATCCGCTGACCGCCGCGTCGCTGCCGATGGACCGCATCCGCGACATGTTCGACGAGATGTGGACCGCGCACGGGGATCAGCTGGCCGAGTACGAGTAAGGGCGGTGCTTGCTCCACCCGGTCTGGCGTGACGCCCAAAGTTAACCACCCCTTGACCCCTCCTTACATTAGGAGGGGACTGTTTTGAACCTCCTCCCTGGGAGGGAGGAGGCCTGGAGCTGGGTCGCGTCGTCCGAATCGCTCAGAATGCCAGCACTGCAGATTCATTTTCCGCCACATGCCCCGTACCACTTAAACTTGCCCCCTCGCCACGTCGCGGGAGAGGCCCACGCAACATCACGAGGAGCTCCGTTGACCGAAACAATGCTCGCCATGCAAACCCTCAAGCAGGGCGACGTGCGACTTACCGAAGTACCGATTCCCAGCCCAACAGACGGACAGGCGTTGGTCAAAATGGAACTGGCGTCTATTTGCGGAAGCGACCTGCATATCGTCGATTACGGCTGGCTCGTTGAGGAGTACCCGTTGAGACCGGGCTACCCGGGCCATGAGGGCATCGGTACGGTGATCGACGCCAACGGGACCGAGCTGTCAAACGGCGACCGCGTGCTCGTTACACCGGCCATCTGGGACTCCTTGTCTTTTGCCGAGTGCCAGGCGCTCGGCACCAATTTCCTGACCGCCCTGCCACCGGACTCGGACCAGAAGCCGGACCACCTGCTCATGGCGCAGCAGCTTGGCACAGTGATCTTTGCCGCCAAGCGCCTACCCAACCTGCTCGGCCAGACATGCGTTGTGATGGGGCAGGGGTCGGCGGGGCTGTTCTGGAACTACGTCCTGAAGCACCTCGGCGCCGCTCGGGTGATCGCCATCGAGCCGATAGCGCACCGGCTTGAGGTTGGCGCCGGATTCGGCTCCGACGACCGTATCAGTGACACTTTCGACGCGGCCACACGCGCAGTCTTAGAGCTAACCGGAGAGGGTGCGGACGTGGTGGTCGAGGCGATCGGCACCAAAGAGACCCACGGGCAGGCTCTGGACCTGGTGCGGCCGGACGGCCAGATCGTGTGGTTCGGTGTGCCTCAATCCGCCGAATTGATCCCGTTCGATTTCGACACCTTTTTCCGCAAGCGCATCGCCGCCTACAGCCCAC
Organism: Chloroflexota bacterium; assembly: GCA_002730555.1. Classification (GTDB taxonomy): domain Bacteria; phylum Chloroflexota; class Dehalococcoidia; order Lucifugimonadales; family Lucifugimonadaceae. The sequence continues at coordinate 9,660 of PCAM01000016.1, read as the reverse complement.
TCGGAGCGCAGGACGAACTGGGGCTCTCCAGCTTCCGACAGGCCCTGAAGTGGATCAATGACGGCCAGATCGACATGTCGGAAATCGTCACCCATTCGTTCCCGCTGTCCCGTGTTGACGAGGCGTTCAAAGCCGCTCGAGAACGGGCCAACGGGGCCGTCAAAATTGTCGTGACCATGGGGTGATGACAATGCCCCCCAACACACCGTAAGGGCGGAATAGTATCCGCCCGGGGGGGGCGATACCAATCGACCCGACGACCATCGCGTGTGTTGGGTTCTTCCTTGAGGGCACATATAACTGTCATCTTGGGCCATAGCGAAGAACCTATCCTGAACTGGATTCAGGAATCTGCTGGCATGCACTCCGCCACGGTTTCATCGGCCTAAACCGGTCCTTTGAGGGCCTCAGGACGCGGACTACGTATTCCGGGTATGGAGCGCTTTGGGGTTACCACCCTCACCCCGGCCCTCTCCCGCCGAGGGAGAGGGCCGGCAAATAAAAAGCCTTCTCCCTGGGAGGGAGGAGGTCTGGAGGTGGGTCGTGTCACACCGAAAGGCTTCTAAAGCCCGTGACCATCCAGATCGAACCCGTAGGCCACATCTCGTCCCCCGTCACGGAGCCGGTAGACCACGGCTGGGGCGATATCGTGTCACTGGTCCGCCTCAATCCGGAGTTCGCAGCCGGACTCACCGGCCTTGACCGCTGCTCCCACGTCATCGTCGTGTTCTGGATGCACGATGCGAAGTTCGAACTGGCGACCGACCTCACGCGCCATCACCGTGGCCGAACGGACATGCCGAAAACCGGCCCATTCGCCCAGCGCGCCCGAGACCGGCCTAATCGAATCGGCATCACCCCGGTCAAGCTGTTGGGCGTAGACGGAGCTACCATCACGGTCCAGGAACTGGACGCCATCGACGGGACACCGGTGTTGAACGTGAAGCCCTACATGCCGGTGTTCGACCGCGTGAATGAGGCGACGGTACCGGAGTACATCGACCGTTTCTTGGCGGACTACTTCTTGGCCGCCGGGCTCAGCCCCTAGTCGTCAAAGATCCGCCGCGGAGACACGTACAGGCCACGTGACGGCAGCGCCCCGAGCAGCTCATCTAGCTCTTCCCGAGTCATGTCCCCCTGAACAAACAGCGGCTTCGACTCAAGCACCCGGGAGAACACCGGGATCAGGTCGCTTACCGTGTACGGAGTGGAACCAGTGTCCAATGACACCTGTACCGCCGTCGGGTAGCGCTCCTTCAGGAAAACGTCCATGTGGTGCAGGTAGCCGGAGTGCAGGTGTACCACCGAGTAGTCGAAGTTCTTGCAGATCTCGGTGTCGTAGGGGAAGAAGAACTCCTCGTACTGATCCGACGAGATCGAAGACGCCACATCGCACTGCGTCCGCACCACGGAACCGGGCGACCAGACGCCGAACGGGTTGCTAAACCCGCCCTCCAGCGCTGGCACCTGAGACTGCTGGGCCTTCGCCACCGCGATGAAGGTTTCGGTGCACTTCTCGGCCAGCGCCTTCAGTTCGTTTGGATTGTCGTACAGCGCCAGGCACATCCGCGTGTGTCCGAGCACGGCGGAGGTCAGGTCCGTTGGCCCGCGCTGCAGGCACTGGGCGATCTGATAGCTGCCGCCGGAATCCTCTACCAGAGCGCCTGTATACGCCTTCAGCAGATCCAGCCACGGACTCTGCTCGGGGGACTGGATGGTGTCGTATAGCTCGACGGCGCCCAGGAAGGGCGCCGAGTAGATCGAGCCCGTGTCCAATCGGGGCACCACCGGGCAGCCAAGGATGGCTTCCACCCACGGTATCTTCCCGAACGGGGCTCTTGTCACAAACAGGTCATCCACGGTGAGCGGACCGTCTGTCTTGTGGGAGTCTTCTCGGGCCGGGAACTCTTCGGCGTTCAATATTAGCGTTGGATCGATCATATCCGGCGTGAGCGGGTCGCCCTGCGTCGAGAGGATTGTGCCGTCCGCCAGCGGGATGCTCACGCCCTGCAGCGGTGCGTACAGCGATCGGCCTTCCACCGACGCCATGTTGAGCAGCGGGCCCGTTCCCGGCTCCCGGTCCCAGAACGCTTTGTGTTTCTTGAGGGTGTCGCTTAGCCCGGTGTCTGTCATGACGTTTCTCCGACGCCAAGAAGAGACTTGGCGAGCTCCACCGCGGCCGGCGCGTCAGTGGCGTATCCGTCCGCTTTGATCTGATCGGTGAACACCTGGTCGACCGGCGCGCCGCCAACCATCACCTTCAGGCCGGAACGAAGCTCCGCTGCGTCCAGTGCCTTCACCGTCTCTGCGATCTTTGGCATGGTCGTGGTCAGCAACGTGGACAGGCACACCAGTCGCGTATCCTCGTCCTCTGCGGCCTCAACGAACGCCTCAGGAGAAACATCCACCCCAAGGTCGAGTACTTCAAATCCGGCGCCCTCCAACATCATCGAAACGAGGTTCTTGCCGATGTCGTGCAGATCGCCCTGCACCGTACCGATCACGACGCGCCCGATGCTGGGCCCGTCCGCCTCGCTGAGCAGAGGCCGGACATGCTTCAAGCTGGCCTTCATAGCCCGGGCCGCGATCAGCACCTCGGGCAGGTGGTATTCGCCACCTTTGAAACGGCGTCCTACCTCGTCCATGCCAGGGATCAACGCCCCGTCGATGATCGCCTTCGGTTCGACCGTCTCCGCCAGCGCCTCAACGGTCCACTGTTCGGCGCCGATGTGATCGCCGTGCAAAACCATCTTTGCCAGTGCGTCTAGATCCATCGTGTACTCCCGATCACTCAGGGATTCCGGTTGTCGGTACCCGCGGCACGTTGACAAGCGCAATGTGAGGAATCCGTGAGGAGCAGTGCGCTGAGCGTGATGAGGCCGTGAGCATGCCGATTTATCTGGACGGACGCGTGCGCCGGTAAGATCAGGGGATGAATTTCGCCGAACTACGGGATCGCGACGGGATCGAGGCTTACCTGCGCCGGCAGCCGTACACGCACGTCTACAGCATGGGCGACTTGGATGACGTGTTCTGGCCACACACACGCTGGTTCAGGGCGTTTGATGGGGGCGAGATCAAAGCGATTTGCCTCGATGCTCGATGTCGGACACTACTTCGGGGTGGTTGAGGATCGACAGATCATCAGCTCGACCGGGGTGCACGTCTACTCTACGCTCTACGGCGTCGCCGCCATCGTCAGGAAAGTCAGAATCCCAAGTAGGCCGGTGGGCGAAATGTCCGGCCCCCCACCGATGCTGCGCGAACTTGAATCCGCCAATGCGTCCCATATCCCTCTTCGATGCTTCATCCAGCGTCCCGATCTACAGACAAGTACGGAAAGCGGGCGCGTGAGGGATTGCCTATTTACGGGCGTCCAACCGACCACTACCCTTCGTACGGGATGGCTGGCTGTACAGCCCGTGCTCTGGTGTCTGGATTCACGTTCACGGACAGGACGCTCGCCAATCCAGAAGCACTGGCAATCCTCGATTTGCCGCGATCAGGGGTCACCTCGGTTGAATTTGACGCGAACAGGAACGATGACGACGATGGTCCTGCTGGCCATCGTCGCTCTGCTGACGACGATCGTCGCCCCTGTTCTCGACCACCATTTCGCCGAGCGTCAGGCTTCCCACGGCCACGTGTTCCTGGATGAGATACAGCCGGAACACCGTCACGTCTCTGAGGTCCCACACGGCCACGAAGCGGACGATATAAGTGCCGTGGTTGTGCTCGCTACGGGCGACAGCGATGCGACGGGGTTGAGCATAGACAACGTGGTCCCTTCGGCAGCCATCAGATTGGGCGATGGAAACGTCGCATTCCGGTTCGTCGGTATCGTCACGGACGACGATCCTCCGTCCGGGTTTACGGGCATACAACTCGTGCGACCCCCGATCGCCTAGCTCCTTCTGACAGATTCGCAACCACTAGTTGCATCGATGGCGTGCCGACGCGCGCCGGTTTTATTGAAGGAGCCAGAAGTGGCGATTATCTCTAGATTCAAATTACCCCTGACGTTTGTCGTCGCGATCGGACTTATTGCGGTCACGGCGGTCATGGCGGCGGCGCACGAATCCCGTGACGCCGGAGACTTCAGTTACATCGTTGGCTGGGCGACAGAGCCGGCATACGAGGGATTCCCGAACGCCGTGTCGGTGCGCATCAGTGGCCCGTTAGAGACGGCCACGGGCGCACTGTTTGAAGGCGGCACAATCAACCCGGGCGAGGAGTACTCGTTCATCTTCGGACATGGGCTGGAAGATTCAACCGTGCCGTATCACAACCACCTGAGCCCGGAGCTCGGTGGGACGGTGATGGTGACGGAGGACGCTCCCGAAGGCGACGTCGAGATTGAGGTCACGGCTACCGGGTATTCACCTGCCAACGTGATGGTTCGCCCGGGCTCGGCCGTTGTCTGGCACAACGCGGGTGACACCGTGGAGGCCGTTCACAGTGGCCAGGGTCAGATGCCGGAAATGTCAATGGAGCAAGACGAAGGCGACGAACACGGCCACGAAGAAGCCTCAGAGCCGACGGGCCCGCTCGAGGGCCTGGACGGGGCGCTGCAGGTCGAGGTCACGCACATCCCGACAAACACCTCCCAGACCCTGACGCTTACCGCCGCATTCCTGGACCCGGGCCACTACGTCGCTCCGATGATCCCGACCGCGCCGGGCGCGTACACGTTCCACCTAACCGGACAGATCCAGGAGACCGAGATCAATCTGGAATTCGATTCTGGACCGGGGACGTTTGATGACATCCAGACACAGGCCTCTATCCAGTTCCCGTTGGAGGTTTCGGCGCCGAGAGAAATCGAGGGCGCCGCTCGGGGAGCGCAGGAGTCGGCGGCACTTGCAGAGACTGCTGCTGAAGCCGCGTCGGACGACGCTTCTTCCGCCCAGACACTGGCTATCATCGCCATCGTTATCGGCATCGGCGGCCTCGCCGTTGGCGCCGGTGGCCTGACGTTAGGCCTCAGGAGAAAGTAAACGATGTTCGAGCGCACCCCGGGCCTCCTCCTCCACGGCGTAGGCGGAGGGGGAGGATATACGGACGAGATAATCACTTTCGGCCTGCTCGGCGGTTTGGTCGTTGGTTTGACTCTGCTGTCGTTCCGGGGCGCTCGAAACAAAAAAGGAAAGGGCAGGTCCCGGAACCGGCGCGGCCGACGCCGTTGAAAATGGGTAGGTCGTCAAGGCGCTGGCTGTTCCCTCTGATCGGTCTAGCCGCCGCAGTGTTCTTCCTGCTGGCCCGGCCGGTTGGCGATGTCGCGGCGCACGCCAACCTGAGTCGGGCGGAACCCGCGCCGAACTCGGAGCTTCCTGAATCACCGGAACGCATCGTCCTCTGGTTCTCAGAGGGTATCGAACCGGATCTTGCCGATATCCGGGTTTTAAATGCACGCGGCGATAGCGTTGATCATGACGATGTCACCACGCAGGGCAACCCCGTAGAGTCCGTGTCCGTCTCACTTCCAGACCTGGACAACGGCACCTACACCGTGTCATGGGCCAACGTTTCGACCGTGGATGGACACCGGGTCAGGGGATCATTCCTGTTCTCGGTCGGCGAGGCGATCTCCGGCGAAGTTGAGTTGCCTTCTCAGCCCACTTTCTCCAATCCGCAGGAACCCTATCTGCGCTGGCTCGTTCTGCTGGGGAGCCTTTCCGTCGCCGGGGGTCTCGTACTGGAACTTGCTGTGTGGCGTGTAGCTCTGAGTGTGATAGGCGGTGGAGTGTCGTTCATCACGGTGAAGCGGCGCGTCTGGTGGCTGTACCTGGCCGGGATATTGGTCCTGGGCGTTTCCTCGTTGGGCCAGCTGTTATCGCAGTCCGGATCGACCTTCGATGTTTCCTGGATTGATGCGCTGGGCGAACCGGTGTGCGACACGCTTGAGACAGACTGGGGCCGGTCGTGGTTGTGGCGGGCAGGTTTCTTCCTGGTCCTCTCTGCCGCGTTGATAACGCGCTACGTGCGACGGAACGGCCGATCAGAGCGACCTGATGGGGGCAACGCCGTTAAGGCGGACTACGCAGCTTATGCGGCGCTCGGGGCATCTCTCCTATTGTTGGCGCCCATCACGTTCGTCAGCCATGCCGGCGCGACGCCGGATTTGGCATTTCCTGCACAGCTCTCCAACTACCTCCACCTCCTCGGCGCAGCGCTGTGGGGTGGCGGGTTGATCCACCTCGGCCTGGCGGTGCTTCCGGCGCTCCGGGGCGTCGAAGCGGGTTACCGGCGTGAGTTCCTCGCAGAGGCCATCCCTCGATTCTCGGTCGTGGCGATCGTCGGGGCGGCGTTGCTGGCCGTGTCCGGGCTGTTCAGCGCCTGGGCGCAAGTCACAACCATCCCGTCCCTGGGCGTACCGTACGGCATCACCCTGATCGTCAAAACGGCGATCATCATCCCGCTGCTTGTCCTTGCCGCTATCAACCATCGCTGGATCCGCCACCGGCTGGCCCGTGACGACAACGCGAGCCGGTGGCTGACCCGCACCGTGATCGGGGAGGTGGTGATAGCGTTGTTTGTGCTGTTGCTCGCCGGCGTGATGACCAGCATGGAACCCGCCCGCCAGGTCGCGGCCCGGGAGGGCAGAGGACTGCCGAACGGTTTCGTGGGAGACACGATCTCGGAAAACGTGGTAATCGACATCGCTGTGGAGCCGGCAAAAACCGGGCGTAATCAGGTTCGGATTTCCCTGACAGATCGCAATGGCACTCCCCTGACCGATGCGACGGACGTGCGCGTCCGGCTCAGCTTCCTGGAAGAGGACCTTGGCGAGCTGCCGGTACCGCTTGAAAACGTCGGTAATGGCGTCTGGGTGTTGAACGATGCCGTAATTGCCCTGGTAGGCGTGTGGCAGATCGAGGCGGACATCACCCGCCTCAGCGGATTCGACGCGCGCGCTGCGTTCCGTTTCGAGGTTCTGGCAGGCGCCGGATCGAACAGTGGTGCTATACGGCCGGATAAAGACCTGGGCCGGGTGCTACTGGGCGTGGAAATCGCACTGATCGGTGTCGTGTTACTCGCGGTCGGTGTACCTCTTGGCGGCTGGTATGAACGGCGCGGGGTGATGTTCATGGCCCCGGGAACGGCGGCGGGAGCGATCGGCGCCGGACTCATTGTCTGGGTTCAGTTCTTCGCACCAGTCAGCGTCTACCTCCAGACAAATCCGTTCGTACCGGATGGAGATTCGTTAGCAAAGGGCAAAGTGGCTTACGAGGCGGTTTGCAGCGTATGTCACGGCGAGGGCGGCAAGGGTGACGGCGCTGGATCCGTCTCCCTGTACCCGCCACCGGCCAATCTCCCCGTTCACGTGCCACTACACACGCAGGGCGAATTATTCGAGATCATCCGGATCGGAGTGGCCGGTACAGCTATGGGACCCGTCTCCGGGTTAACGGATGACGAGATCTGGCATCTGATCAACTACGTCAGGACACTTGAGGCACCCGGCCTTCAGTAGGAACCAATACGCCGTTGCGGAATTGCACTTCCTCAACCTTCGAGAGCCTCGGAACGCAGCCGGACAGCAGTCAGGATGTCCGGCTCTAACGGCCACATTTCGTCCCTTCTTACGTCATAAGGCGCGTCAACGAATGTCAGACAAATCAAGAGGGCCACGCCGTAATGGCGTGGCCCTCCCGGTATTACCGTGGTCTACGTTGGTGGGCTTGCGCCCTCGCCGTTAAACCGAGTTCCGGAGCCTGGGGTCGAACTTGTCCCTGAACCAGTCACCGATGAAGTTCAGCGACATCACCAGCAAGAAGATCATGACTCCTGGGAAGAACGATATCCACCAGGCGGATGCCAGGTAGTCACGTCCCTCGGCGACCATCGCGCCCCAAGTCGGGGTGGGCGGTGGCACACCGGCTCCAAGGAAGCTCAGAATCGCTTCCGCAAGGATCAACTGACCCACGCGGAGTGTTGCGATCACGATCACCGTGTTGATCACGTTCGGAACGATGTGCTTCCACATGATCCAGATGTCTGATGCGCCGGTTGCCCGGGCCGCAGCCACGTAGTCACGTTCTTTGAGGCTCAGCACCTCTGCACGTACGTTTCGTACAAACGGCGGCCATGCCAGCAGTGCAAGCAGCACCAGCATGACGGAGATACTTTGGCCGAACACGATCACTGCGACTAAGGCCAACAAGATGAACGGTATCGAGAAATACACGTCCAGTGCTCTCATCAGAATCTCGTCCAGTAACCCCCCGAAATAGCCCGCCGCTAATCCGTAGAAGGTGCCGAACACCATCCCGACGGACGCAGCGATGCTCAGGATGATGAGGGAGATCTGCGCTCCCTTCATGATCCGGGTCAGGATGTCCCGGCCGAACTGGTCAGCCCCGAGCCAGAAGTGCGGGCGGGCCGGAATCGGGTCGCCGTTCTTCTCGGCCCTCGCCACCGCCCGTTCGTAAGTCTTCAGGTCTGCGTCGGAGTTGATCGCCGCGTTCCGATCCGACAGTGAGGGTAGTTCCGGGTTGAAACCGGTTACGTTCCCCCACCACGGGGTTCCGGCCAGGAGTGCCAGGATCAGCAGGACCATGAGCATCATGACCGGCAGCACCGGCCATTCCTGCACGAACCTCCACCAGCGCTGGGCACGGTTTCGACGCCGTGCCCGGCCTACGACAGCGAAGGCTTGCGAGTCGCCTCTAGATACTTCAGTTGCCATTAATCACTGATCCCCTTTAGCCGATCCGGATTCGTGGGTCTACAACAGCGTAAGTGAGGTCAGTGATCAGGTTAATGATCACGTACATCAGGGCGAACACCAACACCACGCCGGTCATTACCGGGAAGTCGTTTTCGTTCGTCGATGTGACGGCAAGCCTGCCCAATCCCGGCCATGTGAACACCGTCTCAACAACAACCGTCCCGGTTATGAACCCAACCAGGATCAGTGCGGACAAAGTTAGCGGCGGGATGAGAGCGTTCTTAAACGCGTGCTTCCAGATAACCAGCTGGGTGCCCACGCCCTTTGCCCGGGCCAGTTTTACGAACTCCGAGTCAAGGATTTCCAGCATGGCTGAACGGGTCAGCCTCAGATAGCTTGCGGACGCTGCAAGTCCCAGGGTTCCGGCGGGCAGTATGAAACTTTTGAGCCCGCCTATCCCTTCCTCCCTTCCGCCGGCCGGCAACCAGTCAAGCCTGACGGCGAATAGCAGGATGGCCATGATGCCAATCCAGAACGGCGGCGCCGCCTGGCCCAGCAGTGCGAATGCTCTTCCGAGGTAGTCCCAGAACGATCCGCGTTTCACGGCCGATAAGACGCCTAACGGGATGCCGATAAACGTCGCGATCGCCCAGGAGACCAGTCCTAGTTGCAGTGTATTCGGGGCCTTCTGGCGAATCAGTTTGCTTACTTCCACCCGACCGAGGAGTGACTCTCCAAGATCGCCTGAGACGACATCGCCCACCCACAAGAAGTACTGGACTATAAGCGGTTTATCAAGGCCGAGCATCACTCCCAGGTCGTCCCATGCCTGGTCAGACAGGCCGTAGCCACCCTCCTGCGCATAAAGAAGACGGGGGTCACCGACCACGCGGGAAAGCGTGAACACGATGATCGTCGCGCCTATGAGCGTGAAGATGCTGAATATCAGCCGTCTTATCAGAAATTTGTACATAAACCTCTCTCTTGCC
>PCAM01000015.1 GCA_002730555.1 Chloroflexota bacterium | reverse complement strand
GCCACCCGCTGCGGGAGCCTGAGTCGCCTCTGCGGTAGCTGCTGGTGCAGCCGTCGCAGCATCGGCACCCGCGGCAGCTGATGCTGCTTCAGCTTCAGCAGTTGCGGTTGCATTGTCACTCACACCACTGAAGGAACGGAACGCGGCATCATCCGAGCCAACGCCGCTACTTCTACCAGCTGCACCACCACCACTGTCACCTCCACAAGCAAGAGCTGCTACAAGGAGCAGGCTTAACGAGGCGAGGAAGACCCAGTGCCTCTTGATCGAAATATCTGCCAATGTCTCCTCCTGTTATCTTCGGCACATCTGGCCGAACCAATTTCCATTTAATATGGTCGTAATCCGACCGTCGACCATCATGGAGACGGTCCGAAGGCTGGTGCCCGATGGTACGGGATTCATGCCATGCGTCAACACCCAGTGACCATCTGGAACAGCACTAGAAACGCACCTTCAACGTAACACGCCGGTCGTAGACGGGGTTGAAATCCAGTTGTTAAAGAACCCGCGTGCGTGGGGAATCGGGCGATTTCATTCTTGTCAGGCGTATAGATCCAGTTGACCGCCGCCGAGGATGAACAGCCCCGCATCTCCCATGCCTGATTTCGGCAAAAACTCGGCGGCAAACCGGTACCCCTGAGGCGATTCTTTCTCCGCCGTAACAACCGCGGCGTCGATGAGATCCGGGAGGCGTTTATCAGACCACATCTCCTCCTGGTTGGTTACACCGGTCAGCGTGAATCGCACGCTCCAGGGCGCGCTTATCACCTCGGCTAGCTCAACGACCACGTCGCCGCTCGACGCCTCCAACGGCGTCGCACCCGCTGCGACCTCTGGCATCGGCTCGTAATCGGGTCGCGCGATGATGTGGATGTGCGCGTGATCCTGGCTCTGATGGGCGATACGGCCGAAATTGGAGATCGCACGAAAGCCTTCAGGAATCACATCGGTGGGCACGTCATCGATGGTCAACTCTCGCCCGAGCGCGAGTGCGTACGGGATTAGGGGGATGTACAGGTCACGATCCGTCCACAACTGCTCCTGGGAGGGATGCCCAGGCGGGACAACGAGCGCCATCACCCTCAACCACGTCAGACGGTTACGAAACGCTAATGGGCCGTGCGCATCCAGCTCTTCACGGTCTTCCGACTCGACCCCGCCCGGCGCCACGTACCTCGCCGGCTCATAGCCGGAAGATATCTTGCAGAACACACACCCATCACGTAATGGATACTTCTCGTCGGTTGTACCTGTCTCCATCTAGCGGCGGCCCCGCGTCCCTGAAGATCGCCGTGTCCGTGGCCGCACAGCGCCCCGGTTTCTGTAGTCCGGGGCGATAAGCGCCCGTTCCGTCACCATCAGGGTGTCACGCAGACGGGACATGATCGCCGCCGAGAAGAATGCTCCCGAACCATCGTCCTGGTCTGAATCCCCGATCATCACGCGGCTGGTAACCACGGTCGGGAGGGCGGCGTTGTACCGGTGTACGATGAGTTGGTACAACTTTTCCTCCGCCCATGCGGTTGAACTGTGAGCGCCAAGATCATCGAGTATCAACAGTTCGGCGTTCTTGATCTCGTCAAACAACCGGTCATAACTGACGCGGCTATCCGGATTAAACGACCGCCTGAAATTGTCTAGAAGGTCCGGAACGATTGCGAACGTCACCGGTTCCTGGGCCGCAGCCCGCAGCCCGGCGATCGCCACCGCGAGGTGTGTCTTCCCGGTTCCGGTCGGACCGGCCAGGTACAGCCACCTGTCCGGGTGCTCGGCGAAAGCGCGTGCAACTTTGAAGCCGTCCCTCAACACCGCCTGCTGTTCCCGCGTGGCTCCGGCCCCGCCCCGCGGGTCGAACGAGTCAAAGGTCATAGATTCGACCATCCGGAGCGGGATGTCGCCGGGCGTGGGATCGGCGTTGCTCGCAGGGCCCGTAATCTCGCACACCGTGGCCAGGTCAGGATCGAGAAGCCGGGTGCGCATGCGGTCCGATAAAGAATCCCGGACGAGCCCGGATGTCACGACGGTGGGGCGGCGGGCGTTGTACCTGCCGGTGAGTATCTGGTCCAACTTTTCTTCTGACCACGGCGTCATGTTCCCGGCGCCAAAGTCGTCAAGGACCAGCAGCGGCGCGTTCATGACCTGGTCAAACAGGTCCACGAACTCCGTCCATTCGCCCGTTTCGCCCTCTGAATTACCGGGGCGGTTGGAAGGCCGCAACTGGTCTATCAAGTGGGGCGATGAGATAAAGAAAACAGGCCTGCCGTCCTCGACGCACCGGTTCGCCACCGCAGCGGCGAGGTGTGTCTTCCCCGATCCGGACGGACCGAGTATGACCAGCCAGCCCGCCGGGTTCTCTGCGTAAAGTTTGGCCGCCTTGAGGGCGGGAGCAAATGTCGCTGGATCGGCGAACCCGATTCGGCCTTCCGGCAGGGCGGTGTCAAAACGCAGCCGTTCCAGTGGGCCTAGGTTGGCGTAGCGTCTCAGCCGCTCATCAAGACGACTGTTCCAGTTGCTCTCCTGGCACTCGCACGGTGCCATCTTGCCGAACCCGGGGCTTCCCATCGGCTCCCCCAGGCGGACCCAGCGTGCATCGTCGCAGATATCGCAGTGGGGCTCCCCGTCAGCGGTTTCCCCGAGCCCGTTGGGCCGCGAGATAGCGTCTGAGGTACTCGTCTGAGCGAGTCGAGTCAGGATCCGATCCAGGCTTTCCATCCGGCCTGCCTTCGTCCGCCCATCCTCTCAGGACGGCGGCCACATAATTCCAGCTTCTAGCGTTGGCCCGCGCCGCCGTCGTTATGGCTTCACGGATCCAGATCTCGGGGTAGGTGTCCAGGGCGTCACGCAGCGCGTCCGCAACCGCCGGCGTCAACGTGCCGATGTTGTGCTCATAGTCTGCGAACAGGGACGGCTGTGACCCCGCTTCGGCGGGCGCCGGGTAAGTCTCGGCCGGGACACCCCCGTCCCGCACGCGACCCCGGTAAGGAAACGACGCTTCGACAGCCCTGCGAACGGCGTCAGAATTCAGGTAGTAAAGATTCTCGGCGCCGTCCCCTCGGACAGTCAGCAGCGTACCACGGCGCGTCGCTTTTTCCAGTGCCTGTGACACACGTTCTTCCAGTTCAGGGCCGGAAGTGTGGAGCATCGCTGCCGTGGTGCGATCTGACAGCAGGTCGTCCGCCCGGATGGACGCCGGAAAAAGACGGCGTTGATGCAGGAACCAGATTGTTCTGAGCGTCACCTTCAACTCGTCGAGATCGTCGATCTCCTCGAGCAGGCTGGAGAGCAGTGGGTTTGGAACCGGAGTTGATGTGTAACCGACCGGGAACCCGGGCACGTAGCCACCAGACAGTGCGTCTCCACCGGGGGCGTTGTTGTGGTCTGACATCCCGGGTTAAACCCGGGATTCAGCGACGCGCCGGAAGTTGTCCTGGAAACGCCCGTATGCGTCACTCACCGCCAGTTCGACACTTCCGGTCGGGCCGTTGCGGTGCTTTGCCACGATCATCTCCGCAAGACCTCTCGGGTACACCTTGCCAAGGTTTGCCGTGTCCCGCACCCAGTCTTCTTCCTTAGCAAACTTGTCCTCGCGGTGGATAAATATCACCACGTCGGCATCCTGCTCGATGGACCCACTTTCACGCAGGTCGGACAGCATCGGGCGATGCGAGGTTCGGTGTTCGATCGCACGACTCAACTGGGAGAGAGCGAGTATCGGCACCTGAAGGTCACGGGCCATCCCCTTTATGGAACGGGATATTTCGGAAACCTCCTGGGCGCGATTGTTCTCGCTGCGCCGGCTGTTGCCCCGGATCAACTGCATGTAGTCGATCACCACGAAGTCGAGACCGTGCTCCATCTGCAGGCGGCGCGCCTTGGAACGCATCTCCGCCACGGACTGGATCGGCGTGTCGTCTATGTAGATCGAGAGGTCGGAGAGCACACCGACCGAGTCAAATACCTGTTCTTGCTCTATCTCACTGAGCAGCCGCATGCGCAGGTTGTGCATGTCCACGCGCGCTTCGGCCGACAGCAATCGAAGGGCGATCTGTTCTCTGCCCATCTCGAGGGAGAAGATGCCGACCGTCGCTCCCGAGCCGACCCCGACCTTCGCCGCGGAGTTCCGGGCGATGTTCAGCCCCAGCATGGTCTTGCCGACGCTCGGCCGGGCCGCGAGCACGATCATGTCGGACCGGCTCATGCCGCCGAGTAGATCGTCCAGATCCTTAAACCCGGTACCGATAGGTCGGCCGTCCATGCCGTCCAGGTCTGTGAACGGCGTCGTCTGTTCAAGGAACGGGTTCAGCGTCTCGGTCAGCGGTACAAAGTCCCGGGTCGCTGCGCTGGACCGGATCTGGAACAGGGCGTCCTCGGCGCGGCTCAGCGCGGCGTCAACATCCGCCTCTTCCTCGTACCCAATCTCCGAGATGTCCATAGCGGCGCGGATGAGCTTGCGCATGGTGGACGTGCGCTGCACGATCCGCCCGTAATGCTCAACGTGACGCGACGTCGGGAGGATCTCGACCAGGTGGCCGAGGTATGCGGTGCCGCCCACATCGGCCAGCCTCTCGGTGCGCTCAAGTTCATGCGCCACCGAGATCTGGTCGATCGCCTCACGGCGCTGGAACAACTCGAAGCAGGCCTCGTAGCACCAGCGGTTCCGCTCGCGGTAGAAATCGTTCGGGTCAAGGAACGCAATTACACGCGTGAACGCCTCACTGTCTACGAGCAACGAGCCGATAACGGCTTCTTCAGATTCGATGTCGTGGGGTGGAAGCCGATCGGCCTGCAATTGGGTTATTCCTTTTCGTTCTCCGCTTCGTCGTCGGATTTAAATTCATCAGAGGATTCGGAGTCATCTTCGCCGGCCACTTCCTCTGCCTCTCGGGCCTCACGCGCCAGGCGGCGCGCCTCGAACTCTTCAAGCAGCGACATCTCGCCGATGCCGTCTCCGCTGACACCCTCTTCCAGGGCCGCTTCCATCGCCGCGGCCTCTGCGCCGCCGTCGATCGAAACCACGTTAAGCACAACCTGGCCGTCGACACCCTCAAAGTAACGGATCTGGACGACGTACTCTCCGAGCATGCGCACCGGCGTATCGAAGCGAATTCCGCGGCGGTCCACCTGCACCCTCGAAATCTCGGTCAGCTTTTCCGCAAGCATGGTGTTGGTGACGGAGCCGTACAGGCGACCGCGCGGCCCCGATCGAACCAGGATCTCGACGGGCTCTTCGGCCAGCTTCGCCGCGACCTCTCGCCACTCTTCAGCTTCTTTGACACGGCGGACCTCGGCCTCACGCCTGAGGCTCTCGACCCGCTTCAACTCGCCCGTCGTAGCCAGCGTGGCAAGCTCACGGGGCAGGAGGAAGTTCCGTGCGTATCCGTTTTTCACGTCCTTAACGTCGCCCGCGCGGGCGTTCGGCGGGACATCCTGCAAGAAAATGACTTTCATCGGTTCCTCCATGGCCCGTTGAACTAGACGTTCAAAGTGCTCGGGCTGAATCAGGTGTGACCCGGCGGCGGAAGGTCCGGAGCGCGGTCTGTCACCTGGATGCTGCGACTCAATTGCCGGGTCCCGAACACCGTGTGCGGGCCGTCCAGCGGGAGACGAATAACGATCATAGCCCCGGGGCTGGCTCCGGCACAACGGCCTGAAGTCAGAAACCAACCACCGTCTGGAACCAACGGGCGCCAATCCGCCATTCGGCGGGGTTGCTCAGACACAAAACGGGCCCGCCCGGGAGATGGGTAATAAGTCCACCTTCGCCCGGGCGGGCAATATTTTCGTGCGGTACTTGATAGGGGTTCGGGGCGTTCGTCCTTACCCGATCACACCGGCCTCCCGGAGTTCGGAAATCCTCTGGTCACTCAGGCCCAGCAACTCGCCCATGATCTCCTCATTGTGCTGGCCGATCGTTGGCGTGGAACCGACGGGTACATCACTCCGGCTGAACTTCACGATCTTGCCGGTCACATGGATTTTGCCGGCGACCGGATCGTCCACCTCCACCAGCACCTCACGTTCTTTGAGGTGCTCGCTCATGGCGGCGCGCGGGATGTCGTTCACCGGAGCGCAGGGGATGGACGCGGCGTTCAGTGTCTTCTCCGCCTCATCCATCGACCGCTCGCCGAACCATGCGATCAGCGCCGCCTCGATCTCGCCGCTCTCTTCGGCGCGTCCGGTCCGGTCCTGCCAGCGCGGGTCCTTTTTCCACTCCGGGTGGCCGATGGTGTCCGCCAACCTGGGGAAGATGTTGTCGCTTGATGCGCCGGCCAGGTACACGTGGCCGTCCGTCGTTTTATAAGAGTTCGTCACGCCATCGCCATTGCCCTGGCGTTGTGGCACGATCCCTGCCCCAAGGTAAGCCGTGAGCGGGATTTCGCAGGTCGTGAAACCGGTATCGGCAAGGCAGACATCGATGGCCTGGCCCTCGCCGGAAAACTGACGCTCATACAGCGCGCCAAGCGCACCTATCGTCGCGTGCAGAGAAGTGATGCGGTCGATCAACGGGAACGGCTGGACAGTCGGATCGCCCTCGGGCGGGCCGGTCAGCGACATCAACCCGCTCATCGCCTGGCCGATGGTGTCGAATCCGACCCGGTCCTTGAACGGGCCGTACTGGCCGTACGCGGACACGTTCACCATGACGATGCCCTTATTCAGCTTCTTGAGATCCTCGTAGCCGAACCCCATCTTTGCGATGGTGCCGGGGCGGAAGTTCTGGATCAGCACGTCGGAGACCTTCACAAGATCGCGGAGAACCTCTTTGCCCTCTTCGGTACGGAGGTTGATCGAGAGGCTGCGTTTGCCGGAGTTGTACTGCACCCAGTAGGCAGACTGGCCGCGCACCCGGGGTCCGTTTGTGCGACTCTCGTCTCCTTTGAGGGCTTCTACCTTGATAACGTCCGCTCCGAGGCGGGCGAACATCAGCCCGCAGCGCGGTCCCGCCTGATAGCGGCCAAGGTCCAGAACCCTGACCCCGTCAAGTGCGCCTCTTGCCTGAGTTCCGTTGATCATCGGTTCCCCTCCAGCGGGCTCGCCGCTTGGGTGCGGTATGCCACCGCGTACGGATTCAATTGGTGAGTACGGAGATCATACATCCGGCGCAGCACCCTAACCGGTGCCCTTCCGATCGATGAAGGTCTTGAAGCCTTCAAGCACCGGGGTCGGGGCGAGCTTTGTCTTCTGCTCGTCAAGTTCTTCCTCAAATTGTGCTCGCCAGCTCCGGCCGATGTTGCCGTCGATCAAACGCTTCGCGCCCTGCACCATGCGCTGGTCGTTCTTAGCGATGTCCTGCGCGATCTCGATGGCTTTCGGCAAGACCTGGTCCTGGTCCACAAGGTGGTTCAGGAGTCCTGCCGCCAGCGCTTCGTCCGGCTCGACCACACGCCCCGTGAGCAGGTACTCGCGCGCCATCGGCAGGCCGACGATGGTCGGCAGCAACCAGGTGTTGTTGATGCGGCCGTAGGTGACCGCCAGAAAGCGGAAACGGGTCCTGTCGCAGCCGACACGGATGTCGAACGACGTCGACAGCACGCCGCCGCCGCCGTAGCAGAGGCCGTTTAGCGCGCCGATACGGGGCTTGCGGCCGGTGGCGAAACGCCACGAGTGCTCGCTGAAATTGCTGGAGGGTGGCGGCACGTCTTCCGCCGCCAGCCTGGCCATCTCCTTGATGTCGGCGCCCGCCGAGAAAGCACGATCGCCCGCGCCGGTAACGACTATCACGGACGTCTCGTCGTCCTCGTCAAGTTTGTCCATCGTGTCGTACAGCTCGGTGAAGAGATGGCGGCTGAGGGCGTTCATGGCGTGCGGCCGGTTCAGCGTGACGACGGCGACTGTGCCATCGTGCTCCAGTAGGATGGGATTCTCGTCAGACAAGTGTGTTTGGTTCCTCTAAATGTTGGTGACTGTGAAGGCCCGATTATGTATTGGCGCTCGATAACGGTCAACGCGTCTCCCGATACCCGGCGACGGTCGCTCAGACCGCGACACCGGAGCAACACGATGCATAACATCTCCGCACTCCGTAAGAGCAACTGCGGCAGGCGCAAAGACGTGGCTCCGGTTCATCGTCATTGTCATCGTCGGGTCGGACCCTTTCGAGCCCCTCCCGGACCAACCACGGCAACAGGAGTAGCGCGGTGACGGGGTCGAGCCACCACCACCCGAGTAGGGCGTTGGCGACGAGACCAACGAGTAAGGTCAGGGAAAGGTAAGAGCAGGCCAGCGTTTCTTTCGCCTCTGAGGCCAGTGAGCGGATGTTGTTACGCGCGGCGAGCTTGAGCTTCCAGATTGCAATACCAGGCATCACGACCAGCGATGTGATCGCGAGGAGGATCCCCACGGCCGACTCTTCTGCTCCATCGCTGCGCGAGAGACTGTAACTCCCCTGAAACAAGATCGCGGTCGCCAGGAGAAGGAAAGTGACTCCGATGAAGCGCTCGGTGAACTCTTCCATCCGTTCAGCGTTCTTGCCACGCACGCCCAGACGCCACAGCACGACGGACGCAGCGGCCACCTCCAGGTAGCTATCCGCGCCGAATGCCGCAAGCGCTACGCTTCCCGCTGCGATCGCCGCAAATAAAGCGATGGCGCCTTCACCGACGTTGTAGGCAAGGGTCAGCAGGATCAGCTTCCGCGCAGACATGGGTGGAAGCTTACTCCCTGCCGGGATTAGCGGCTCCACGGGGTACAGCTTTGCCGAACGCCCCAACCTCCGGTATCCTCGTGCCCCGCCCGCATATGCAACATAAAGGGATACGCAACGTTCCCTACGTCAGCCGGAGGCGTTCCTGTGCCGTTCGACCCGATTACCAAGGCCCCGATCTCAGAAATGGCGGTCACGCCGAACCTCGTCGACCGTGATGCAACGGCGAAGGGTTTCGAGTGGACAGACCTCTACTCGGAACTGGACTGGCTACCAGACGGAGGCCTGAACAAAGCGTACGAGGCGGTCGATCGCCACGTGGCGCACGGCCACGGTGACAAGGTGGCAATGATCTGGGCCGGCAAGAACGGCGAGGAGGAGATCTACACCTTCTCCGACATGAAGGATCAGACCAACCGCTGGGCTAACGTCGTCACCGGGCTCGGACTCAAGCGCGGTGACCGCGTCTTCATCTTCATGGACCGGTTGCCGGAGCTCTATTTCGCCTTCTTCGGCACACTAAAGGCCGGGGGAGTGGTCGGCCCACTGTTTTCTGCCTTCGGACCAGAACCTGTGCGGGACCGGTTGCAGGACTCCGGGGCGATGATCTTCCTCACCCAGCCGGAGTTGCGCGAAAAGGTCGCCAGCATTCTGCCGGAGTGCCCTGGCGTGAAACACATCATCGTCGTCAACAAGGACGGCCGGTCCAGCGAACATCTGGACGACGGCGACATGTCTTACGAAGAGTTGATGTCCGGTGCGTCTGATAAGTTCGGCATCGTCTCAACGTCGATGTACGACTACTCGATAATGCACTACACGTCCGGCACCACAGGCAAGCCCAAGGGAGCGGTGCACCGCCACCTGGCCGCCGTCCAGCAGTACGCCACCGGCAAGTGGGCGCTCGACCTGCATTTTGACGACATCTACTTCTGCACCGCCGACCCGGGGTGGGTGACCGGCACGTCGTACGGCATGATGGCGCCCTGGACGAACGGCGTCACGAACCTGATCTATGAAGGCGGGTTTAGCGCCAACAACTGGTACGACGTCATCGACAAGTACAAGGTCACGGTCTGGTACACCGCGCCGACCGCCATCCGCATGCTGATGCGCGCGGGTGAGGAACCGGTGCGGAGTCACGACCTGTCTTCGCTGCGGTTTATCTCGTCGGTCGGTGAACCCCTCAACCCGGAGGCCGTTGTCTGGGGCAACGAGATGTTCAACCAGGCGATCCATGACAACTGGTGGCAGACCGAGACGGGCGCAATCATGTGCGCCAACTACGCCTCGATGGAGGTCCGCCCCGGCTCGATGGGCAAGCCTATCCCGGGCATCGAGATGGGCATCCTGGATGCCGACTACAACCCGCTCCCGGCGGGCGAAGATGGCCTGCTGGCGGTCAAACCCGGCTGGCCCTCCCAGTTCCACGCCTACTGGAACAACTCTGAGATGTACAACTCCAAGTACAAGAAGGGCTGGTACATCACCGGCGACCAGGCGCAGATGGATGAGGATGGCTACTTCTGGTTCCAGGGCCGGTCCGACGATGTGATCAACACGGCCGGGCACCTGGTCGGTCCGTTTGAAGTAGAGAGCGCGCTTATCGAGCACCCGGATGTTGTCGAGGCTGGGGTGATCGGCGTGCCGGATGATATCGCTATGGAGGTCGTGAAGGCTTTTGTGGCGACACGTCCGAACGTTGAGCAAACGGACGCTCTGCGACGCGACATCATGCGATTCGTCCGGACCAAGTTGTCGGCCGCGGTTGCGCCACGCCAGATGGAGTTCATCGATTCACTGCCGAAGACGCGCTCCGGCAAGATCATGCGCCGGCTGTTGAAGGCGCGCGAGCTGGGGTTGCCGGAGGGTGACACCTCGACGCTGGAAGACGACTAGGGGGCGCTAAGGTTGTCAGTCAAAGGGTGTAACCGTGAAACGCCCCCGGGCGGATACTAATCCGCCCGTACAAGAACGACGAATCCGATAACGTCCCAGCCGTTAGCCCTTCCGCCATGAACGGCAGTTCTGAATCGGTCGGGGAGCAACATCGCCAGTCCGAACCGATTCGCGTGCTCGTGAACTTCAATTTTCGCCGCGCTCATCTTCGTCGCCCCGATTGCGCTGTATGAAGCCATACACGTGTTCGTCGTGGTGATCACCGGCGTGTCCCCATCTTCCCTGGAAATCGGATTCGTCGGGATCTATCCGGGTATCGAAGTCAAAGAAGCATTCAGCGGGCGGCGACTCGTCGAGTTCCATTACTCTGGCGGCCTCGTCGCCGGAGCGACGCTTCTGTACGCCTACATACCGGTGGTACTGGGGCTGGTCCGGGGGCAAGACGACATTTGTGGAGTGGTGGCTCGGGGCGCTGATTCTGTCGGTCGCCGGGAACGAGTTCGGGGACGGTTTTGCTGAGGGCGCGTTTAATGCCGAGTACATCGCCAATCGTGCCCCCGCGATATTGATGAGTATCGGCGCATTACTCGCCGGATTCGCGGTACACAGGGCGATGCTTGGCTCTCGCGGCGGAAGGAACGCGATAGAAGAACAGCTGCGACGGCGGTAGAAAAAGACTCCTCCACGGGAGGCCAATTGCCAGAGTGAGGTTGGAGCGGGTCGCGTCCGGAGCCCCCCTACTTCGCCCACAACCCGCGCCATACAACCGCCGCTAGCACCGTACCGCCCAGCCCGACAATAGCGTTGATCGCCAGTGCCGTCCGGATCCCCAGCCACTCGGCTATCACGCCGCTGATGAGCAGCCCCATCGGCAATCCGTAAACGGCCAGCGAGCGCACGCCCATTACGCGGCCCCGGTACTCCACCGGAGAGGCGTGGAGCAGAGTCGTCGCCATCGAGATCATCGCCACACTCTGCGTCGTTCCGAACACCACCAGCGTCACAAGTGCTGCCAGCCACCAGCCCATCAAGGCGAACGCCAGCATGCTCAGGTGCCACAGCAGGACCCCGATCATCATCCGCCGCATCGGCGTCGCTGATCCAGCGCGAGCCGCCAGCCAGACCGATCCGATAAGCGCCCCGATCCCTGGCGCCATCTGCATCACCGCGAGCCCGTTCGGACCCATGTTATAGATCTCTCTCGCCACCACCGGCATGAGTCCATTCACCGTCGGGAAAAGCGTTAGATTCACAAGGAAAGCCAGCACCAGAGGCCCTAGGATGGTCTGGTCATGGCGCATGTAGCTGACGCCGTCACGTAGGTTTGATAGCCACCCTGAATCGTCCATCTTGATCGTCTGCGATTTGAGGACGATTCCCACCGATATCAGGCTACTTCCGGCGTAAAGAAGCACCACGGCGACATACGCCTCGCCGATGCCGAGCGCGCCTAACAGGGCGCCGCCGAGCAGCGCGCCCGTGATGCGCGAGATGTCCATCACGCCACGGCTGAGCGCAAGAGCGTTGGAGAGTGACCGTGCCGGTATCACGTCCGCCATGAGGGCCTGTCTCACAACGTTGTCTAGGTTGCGGACGATGCCGGTCAGAAACGCCAGGACAAACGCGTGCCACGGTTCAAGCGCTCCCAATAACGCCAGCACCGTGAAGCCCAGGGCTATCCCGGATAGCACGGCGCGGTTCACGATCAGCAGCGCCCGACGGTTGAACTTGTCTGTAAGGGCGCCGTAGACCGGACCGAACAACGTGCCGCCGAAGCGCAACGTGCCGATCAAACCGACAAGCGCCGGCGAATCCGTGGCGTTCAGGATGTACCAGCCAAGGATCAGCGTCTCCATCTCGAACGCCCAGATGGTCAGACCGTCCGCCGGCCACTGGTACCGGAAGCTACGGTTCTGGAACGCGTCGAGTATCCCGCCGCGCCGCGCCGGTGCGAGCAGTGCGGCCGGTGCGATTTCATCCGCGGTGCGCGAAGCCGAGGCTGGTTCTGCGTTCGGTTGTTTCGATCCGTCCAGTGAGTCGTTCATTTCGGCGAAAAGCCTACGCCGGAGCCGGTGAGTTCGTGAAGAACCGGGAACGTGTCATTGGCCATCAGATGACGAGCGCGACCGGCCACGTACGGGGTTTGAAATGAGGCATTCCTGCCATTCCAAACAAAGTCCATGGTCATCCAGTCCGGAGCTATCTGGGGACGATGTCCAGTTCCAGGTAACTGTCATGCCGGGCGTCGTGGAACACCGTGTTAGTGGCGACGGCGATCTGGTCGCTATCGGCCCACAGTCCCGTGTTGAGGTTGCGAGCGAAGCGCGGGAAGTTAGAAGACGAGATCTCCAGCCGAATGCGGTGCCCTTTTTTGAACACGTTGCTCGTCGCCACCAGGTCGATATCGAATCGTTTCGGGAGGTTGGGGTCGATGTGCTGCGGGCGCTTGCGGGAGTCCTGGTAACGGGCGCGCACAATCCCGTCCGCCAGGTTGACGGCGCAGCCGCATGGGCGGACGTCGAGCAGCATTCCCGTGAAGTCCGTGTCGGCGGCTGAGGTTGACGCCCAGAGCGAGACGGTAACCGGCCCGGTCACCTCTACGGCCTCTTCCAGCTCCGGGGTCGAGTAGACAAGGATGTCTGCTCGCTCCTCTTTTTCGGCGTGGTTCTTTGGCCCGTCCGGGAGCGGGTCTCCGCCGCAGCAAAGAGGGCCGCCGAGGGTTGATACCGGCGCCTGTGGGTCGTAAAGGAAAACGTCAGGTCTCTCTTCATCTGGCGCTTCAACAGACAAGACGCCGTGTTCGCTCGGGGAGTGAGCGCGTCCATCACTGTGCAGGTAGAAGCGAGTTCTTTCAGCGCGTTCCAGTGGCCATTCGGCTTCGTCCCGCCACACGTTCTCGCCCATGACGAAGATCTTGACCGGAGGCTCGTCGATGATGCCGTTGTCTTCGCCCTTCAACCAGTAGTCGTACCAGCGCAGTGTCAGCAGATCCAGGTCTACGCCGGTTGCCGTGGCCTGGTGTTTGAAATCTTCATCACCCACTACGCTCTGGCCGATCGTCGAGTGACTCCAGGGGCCGATGATCAGTTTCTGGCCTCTGGCCGCTTTTTCGGACCCGCCGTTCTCGCGCATGTTTATGTAGTTGCGCAGCGTTCCCATCAGAAAGATGTCGTACCAGCCGCCCAGGTTGTAGGCCGGGGTTTCGATATCGTCGTGCCTGTCCTCGATGCGGATGCGGGACCAGAACCCGTCGTCCGCCGGGTGGTTCAGCCAGTCGAAAAAGTAAGGGGAGGTCTGGGCACTCATGTAAGGCTGTTGGTCTATCGGGAGCACCCAGAAGGCTGAATCGATATCGTCAACGGTGCTGGCCAGTTCCGTGACTCGCTGATCTGACAGACCCAGTTCTCTGCCGAGATGATCGGCGTTCCCGGCCGCAAGCCTGATGCCCCAGGACACGTTGAAGCCAAGCTGGAACACCCCGCCTTGGTAGGTCCAGCCTTCGTGATAATCGGAAGCAGTCACACGCGGGAAGATAGCAGTGAGATGCGGCGGCTTTGACGATGCCGCGAGCCACTGCGTCGCTCCCACGTAAGAGCCGCCTACCATCCCGACCTTGCCGTTACACCAGGCCTGCTCCGCGATCCACTCGATCGTGTCGTACCCGTCGTCGGCCTCGTTGACAAAGGTGTCAAAAGCGCCGCCTGACCGGTAACGCCCACGAACGTCCTGGACGATGACCGCGTACCCGTTCTCCAGGGCCGTGAGGATGTTCACGGCGGCCGCGGTGCGCTTGTCGTACGGGGTTCGCTGGAGGATTACCGGGCACTCGCCCTCTTTGTCCGGACGATATATATCGGCGTGAAGCGTCACACCATCTCGCATCTCGATGGCGGCGTCTAGCTCGATGATGGCCCCTGAGGTGACCATGCGGGTCGCTCCTTTTAGATCCCGAGAATGTGTCGTTCCGGCGGCCGGCTACGGTGCAACTACCGCCGACCCGTGACGAAAGCCCGCTCTTTGGTGCGGGAGATATCGGCGGACCGGCAGGCGAAAAGTTAGCGTAGTCCGACCATGGCGGCAACCGCGTTACTGACTCCATAACCGTGTAGCACGGCCGGAG
>PCAM01000014.1 GCA_002730555.1 Chloroflexota bacterium | reverse complement strand
TGCTCTGGTGAATGCCCTCTTCTCGGCATGTCTTCCCCCTTCTGGAAACGTCCAGTCTCTAATTTATTGACTGGTACCGTCTGAGGGGGTCAGGTCAGGGACGCAAATTAATACCTCCACGTCCGTGAAACCAGCCTCGGGATAGCAGGTGGTGGTGTTCGTGTCTAGGACGCATATCTCGTATCTAACCTTCGAGTCATGGTGAACACGAGGGGTTCAAAGTCGTTCCGTAACCAGAACGATGATCCTTCTGGATTCGACGTCTCGAAGTCGACCGTGCAATACCGACTGCCCGTTTCAGATACCCATCCCAGTACCCCGTCTAGTAGAGCGTTTGCCGCCCCGGTTCCTCTAGATGACGGAGCAAGGAAAGCGCCCTCAATGTGCGGTAATAGCGGATGCTTCAAGGACCTGGGCCGTTGGGGTCCATATTCCGCGCTCATAAAACCAGTAATCGCATCCCCCTCACGAGTCACCCAGATACCTTTTGTTGATTCGGTGATCCAACTGCGGTCATAAGTATGTCCGCCACTGAAACGTCCGAAACTCTCAGGAGATGAAGGACGATATATCGGCGCCTGATCCAGGTGCGCGGTCAGTCTTGAG
Source organism: Chloroflexota bacterium (assembly GCA_002730555.1). Taxonomy (GTDB): domain Bacteria; phylum Chloroflexota; class Dehalococcoidia; order Lucifugimonadales; family Lucifugimonadaceae. The sequence goes on along the minus strand of PCAM01000014.1, from coordinate 58,521 downwards.
TCAAGGTCGTTAACTTGATCTAACTCAGCAACGGCAGGTCGGGAGATTTCAACCTTTGACGCACCCGGCTCAAACCCGTTTACGACTCGCCCGCCATCGATCAGGTGGCGACCGAACCCTTTTTGTACGAAGCAATCGTGAGCGGACACGTCGTCGGCGAACACCATTGTCATGTGTAGGGTCGACTCCGGTCTGTCGTTGATCCGGCACCATTTTGTGTAAAGATCGCCTGTCAGATCCTTCGAAGAACCGACCTTTGTGGCGTGGGCCCATTCCGGGGTGAACGACATCTTGATCCCGCCCAGACCCGTAGTTTCCCGTCCTAAGAGATAGCCGATCATTCCACCATTTTGTTCTGCCACCACACCGTGACCGGTCGATAACCACTCAGAGATTAATGGTCGCACGGCATCGTCTGAAACCAGGGTAGGGGGATAAAGTGGGTTCCTGGATCTCCGCTGTCGGTAGCGTTCTAGAAAAAGCTCAGTCGCGGGCGGTGTGTCCGTCTGGAGCATCGTTCTAATAACCGTGGACACTGGTTTGAATCCTTTGAAGTTCGTTTCCTCAGTCAGGAGTTATTCCATTCTTGTGAACGCAACTCTCTTTGATTTCGGAATCACGGAAGCGACCACCAGGACTGCGAGTGGAATTTCTTGATCCGTAATCCACAGAAAGAGCAGCGCTTATTCCAACTCAACGGTTTTACGGCGGGCGAAAATAGTGGTCGTTGATATCCCCGGCGTGTAACTCACCGTCCTGAATATCCCCATTCCCACTGGATCTTTGTAGCAGAAATCTCAGTCAAAGTCGTCTCCGTGGACCAGCAGATCGATGTTGTGAATCGCCAGCCACTCCCGCGTGACCGACAACGGGGCGTTTCCAATCACCTCGTCGACGTGGCGACAGCCTTCTATCGCTCCCATACGTTCTTCCTCACCACTGTCCGGGCTCCGGTGAGGCGCCAGCGGAGCGTTATAGGAGGTGTAAGCGAAAAACGACTGATCGGCATTCTCTTTGATAACCGAAACGAAACGGCGCGATCGATGATGTATCCGTTTTCTTCGACGAGCTCAGTATTCTCATAAGGGGCGGGATCACCGTTCATTGACCGGTGAGAAAAATATTCGATCGAGAAATGAAGAAATCCGAAGAACTCATCGAATCCACGGGCGCCTGGGCAGTGTTCGGGTCCGAACACCAGATGCCATTTCCCGAATGAACCGGCGGCGTAACCATTTGTCGGGAGTAATTTGGCCACTGTGGACGCTGATGGCGGGAGCCCTCTGTCAGGCTCGTACTCTCGTATGTTGTTTTCCAGCCCGATCCTGCCAGGGTAAAGGCCCATCTCAGGGCGGCGCAGGAAGGCGTGCAGACCGGATCGTTGGAGTAGCGCTGCGTTAGCAGCACACCGTCGCCGGCAAGCCGATCCAGGTGCGGAGTCTGAATATCCGTTGCGCCGTACGGTCCGCTGTCGCTGGAGCCCAGGCTGTCCATCGTGATCAGGACAACGTTCGGTAGGGATTGCTCTGGGGCATCTCGCTCCCTAACTCTAGGCCTCCGCATTGCTCACTGGACCGCAAGTAGATCAGTCCAAACGCGTGGATGCAACCCGGCCGAGCGCGCTCATGATTCGCATCGGGTACTATCGCTCCCGTCACCAGAGTAAGGAGGACGACCATTGCTTGATCGCTACTATCTCCGCCCGAACGACATGTGGTGGCGCGTCGAGAACGACGAACTTCTGTACACCCCGATAGTCGTCGTACGTGGCGCCGAGCACTCCCACGTCTACCTGTCCGGCCAGTTGTCGCGTCTGCCTTCGGGTGAGGTGGTCGGCATCGGAGACATGCGAGCCGAAATCCGGCAGATCTGTGAGAACATCAAGACCGGGCTAAACCACGTCGGCGCAACGTTCGACGATGTCACGCGTACAGCGACCTACGTTGTCGCCGAGCATGTCGAGGAGTACTACGCGGCGTCCGCTGAGCGATTCAGGTACTTCAAGAACGTGCGGCCGACCAGCACAGTTGTCCCGGTCGTCCGTCTCGGAAAGATCGAATGCAGGGTCGAGATTGAGTGCGAAGCGATCATTGAATCGGACCGCCTGCCGCTGGAAGCCATGAAACAGTGGATGATCTAACCGCGTGCGGCGTTTATTTGATTAACTGGCTGTCGTGTCGGTGCTGGTGTGACCATTAGCGACTCTGATCGAGCGATCTCCCGATTCGACATGCCGGTACGATCTGGCACTTTACTGGGCAACCCAAGAAGAACCACTGCGGAACAGTCACGGACGCTACGGCTACTCGCCGATCACGGGCCGACCCGTGCTACACCTGGCCAAACGGACCCCGGCTCGCGGTTTACATCGCCCTGAGCGTGGAGCATTACACCTTCGACGAGGAGCTGCCCGAAGACCTGGTGTGCTGACGATCAACCGATCTGGCTCAAGACCCGTAACGGGAAGTGCCTCTCGACACCGTATTCGCAGGAGATAAACGACAGCGCCGCCATCATTGGCCGCGTGGTCGGCGCGAGCGAGTTCGCCAACATCGTTGGCCAGTCGTTCAGTTGCGCCAATTGAGGCGGGCGCTCGCCCACCTCGCGGGATCGTCGGACCGAGTTTAGATCACCCGCGGCACGTCCATCGCCGGCCACATCCATGGCGGCGGTGGACGTGCGGCATAGGCCGTTGAAGTCATGGGAATGTCACTGATATACGCGCCGGTAAATTTCGAATATTAAATTAAATATATCTTCGAATTACTGCCTAATAAACCCGGTTTATGCCCGATCGCTATTTGCCTTATTGAGCTCACTATGCTAGGGTATTTGGCGCTCTCAGCTTACTGGCTCAACGCTAGTCACAGTATTGGGTTTCCCGATGCGCGGAGATGCTTTCGAGTGGATTGATATCCGCGCAGGCCTCCATAAAGCTAAATAAATTGACGCGTTTGGCGCCCGCGTTGCCACCGGTATTAGTTATCGGACCGGCCGCTAGAAGACCAGAATCGACAGACGTCGTCAACCGAGCAGTGCTTCGCCTGTGCGTGGACCCCTCACGAGAGATCCGGCGCCGGAGGCGGCGCAGCGCAACACGTAGTAAGGGGCGGACTTATTTCAATAGATCAGACCGGGATCGACGCCGAGCCCCTTGCAACGGCACGATTCATCGTGACCGGCGCCGACTATCCAGGGACCTGGATGGCCAACGGGCACTCGACATCGGCGACCGGGATGATCCTGTGGTTCCAGGAAGACGGAAAGCCCCCGTCGGCAACGTCCGCGCTACAACCTACTCCGGCGACCCACGCCGCTGACCACAGAGGGGAACTGTAGCCCGATGGCGTCAACTCCTGAAACAGTGGTTTCGGTTAATTCACTCTGGAAAGTTTACGGCGATAATCCAGATTTCGCGTTGAGCGATGAATATGTAAATACTTCCAAGTCTGATCTTCAGAATAATATCGGACTTGTGCTTGCACTAAAAGATGTTTCCCTTGAAATATACAGGGGAGAAACATTTGTCGTAATGGGCCTCTCTGGATCCGGTAAATCAACGCTGGTTCGTTGTCTGAATGGTTTGATTGACCCTACATCAGGTGAGATCGATATTCTTGGTAGAAATCTTTCTGATATATCCGACAATGAACTGACGCAACTTCGTCGCAGCAGCATCGCGATGGTGTTCCAGCATTACGCGCTGTTTCCGCACCTCAGCGTTATGGAAAACACGGCGTGGGGCCTCGAGATACAGGGCGTTAGACGCCGGGATCGCAATCAGCGGGCGCAGGAAAAACTTAATCTTGTCGGTCTCCAGGGCTGGGAAGACAGCTACCCCGTCGAACTCAGCGGCGGCATGATGCAGCGTGTCGGCCTCGCGCGGGCCCTCACCCTGGAGCCGGAGATCCTGCTGATGGACGAACCGTTTAGCGGCCTGGACCCGCTCATTCGGCGCGAGATGCAAGATGAGCTGCTCGGTCTCAAAGAGAGTCTGCGCTCAGAGCAAAACCCCACCACCATCGTGTTCATCACGCACGACCTGGACGAGGCCCTGAAGCTTGGCGACCGTATCGCCATCATGAACGGCGGCGAAGTTGTCCAGCTTGATACGCCGGACCAGATCGTATTGAACCCGGCCAATGAGTACGTCGCCAGCTTCACCGAGGGCGTCCAATCGCAGACCGTTCTCACCGCCGGGGACATGGCCGTGTCTTACGGCGGCACCGCAAGGCCCGGGAACTCGCCCGAAGAAGTTCTACAGGTTGCGCTGGCAAACAACTGCTGTTCCAACGTGCAGATCACCGATGATGCACAGCGGTTCAAGGGCGTGGTCACCGTGGATATCGCCATCAAGGCTCTGGAAGCAGGCGCCGCTTCCGTGGAGGAGTACGTCGCGTCGCCCACCACGTTCAACGTCGGCGATACATATAACGACGTGCTTCCATCAGTACTGGCCCACCCGTCTTGTCTGCCGGTTGTGGGCGAGAACGGCGAGTTGGTTGGCGTAATCGATTCCACCTCCCTGGCCTCCACCTGGGATCCGGACGCCTCCGAGACCCCTTACGAACTGGATCCGATTGTCCGTGAGGGGATCGAACAGATCCTCGGAAAACGCTCCGACGGGACAGAGAGTTAACGATGGCCTTAAAAGGCATCATCCCGGGCGGAATCAGGGCCGGTAATCGTTCGGACAACAGCCTGCTATCGAGGGCGATCTACTACGCGACACTGCGCCTGCGTCTCCCCTCGTGGGGATGGGCGTTACTCATCGCCGCTGCCGTGGTCTGGTACACACTGCCGATCCCGCATTGGCCGAATTTTGTTGGGTTTATGGCTATCTGGATTGCCGTTCCCGCGGCTCCCTGGATGCGCGCTCTCGGTATCGTTCTGATAGTCGGGACCTTTGCCTCAATGGGCGATGCCAGCAGCGTGCCCGAAAGCTGGTTGATAGGTAAGGATATTGGGAACTGGCTCGACGATCGTGTTGAGTGGATGGTCTCCAACTGGAGGCCGGCACTGAAAACCGGCAGCGATGAACTTTTGAGACGTGCGCTGCTCCCGCTTGAAAAGTGGCTGCTCGCGCTTCCGTGGTGGCTGGTGATAGGCGTTACCACCGCCATTGCGTACAAAATTGTCGGCAGGAGGCTTGCAATAGTTACGGCCAGCCTGCTCCTTGTCCTCACGGTCCTGAACTTGATGGAACCGGCCCTCTCGACATTTGCAATCGTCGTGATAGCGACCTTCATCTCCGCCGCGCTTGGAATTCCGCTCGGCATCCTTTCGGCGCAGAGCAACCGGTTCCAGTCCTTTCTGAGGCCCGTACTGGATACGGCGCAGACGATGCCAAGCTTCGTTTACCTGGTGCCGGTGGTTATGCTCCTGGGCATCGGCAAGGTGCCGGCCGTCATCGCCACGGTCATATACGCAGTACCGCCCATGATCCGGTTGACGGATCTTGGGATACGCCAGGTGGATCCAGACTTACTGGAAGCCGCACGCTCATTCGGCGCGACTCGCATGCAACTTCTTTTGAAGGTCCAGGTTCCCCTGGCGATGCCGACTATCATGGCGGGACTCAACCAGACGGTCATGATGGCACTCGCGATGGTGGTGATTGCATCGATGATCGGAGCGAGGGGTCTTGGAATCGAGGTGCTGAATGGCATCAATCGGCTGGAGTTTGGGCGTGGCCTCCTGGGAGGCATAGGAATCGTGATTATGGCCGTGGTGATCGACAGGATCAGCCAGGGTCTGGTGAAGGACCCGATGGCGCGAGACGGCGCCGGAGAAGGCGAAGACGCCAGGTAATCCGTGCGCAGCGATCGGGCTCTGGACGGCTGACAAAAAAGGAGAGTGTCCCGGGGACAGACATGTGCCGTATCACCGGTTTGGCGTGAGCGGTACTATTACGACGAGAATTACCCACCCAAGCGAGGATCAAGTTGGAATTGACAGATACATATAAACGAAAATGGAAGCTCTGGATGATGTTGACCGCTCTCGCGGCTATCGCTGTCATCGGTGCCGCGTGCGGCAGCGATGAACCAGAAGTGAAAGCGACGATCAACCTCAGCGACACTCAATTTGAGTCACTGTGGATCAACAACGCCGTCGCCGAGTTCGTCATCGAGGCGGCCTACGGCAACCCGGTTGAGGCGATCCAGATGACCACGCCCATCATGCAGACGTCGCTTGCGAACGGCGATATCGACATCAACATGGAGTTGTGGCAGCAGAACATCATCGACTGGCACGACGAAGAAATTGCGAACGGCACTATCGAAAATCTCGGCATGACCTATGAAGGTGGACCACAGTTCTTCATCGTTCCGACGTACACAGCCGAAGAGTTCGGCATAGTGACGATCGAGGACATGAAGAAGCCGGAAGTCGTCGCCGCTCTGGCAGACCCGGAGGATCCGTCCAAGGGAGCGTTCATCAACTGCGTCAGTGGTTGGCAGTGCGCCGAGATCAACCGCGCCAAGTTCCAGGCATATGGCCTGGACGAGTTCTACAACATCATCACGCTCGGTAGCACCGGTGCGATGGACGCAGGACTTCAAGGCCCGCAGATCGCTAAACAGCACACCTTCGGGTACTACTGGGCGCCGACCTCACTGTACGGTTCTTACGACTGGACAATTGTCGAAGAACCTGCCTACACCGCAGCGTGCTGGGATGAGGTCATCATCGGCAGGGACGACGCAAGCTACACACCTGCGGAAGCATGTGCGTACGAATCCCTCCCGATTGACAAGGGCATCAACACCGGCCTGAGAGAAACGGCTCCGGATGTTGTCGCCATGCTTGAGAAGATGATGGTCGGCATATCCCCCATCAGCAAGACCGCTGCCTGGGCCCTTGAAAACGACGTCGATGTCTCGGCAGACAAAATCGCCACGGCCAAGTACTACCTCGAGAACTTCGAGGACTCATGGACGCAGTGGATGGATGACGATGCCGTAAAGGCAGTCAAGGAAGCACTGGCCGCGCTATAAAGGGCGGGCCTAGAGTTGTCTTCAAGAAGAGGGGCCGGAGAAATCCGGCCCCTCTTCGCGCCGTGGCTGTAATAACCACCGTAGGCCCGGCCCTTGCCCGGGCGCATTGCTACGTACAGTGTCTGGCCGGCTGAGGACACTTCAATAACCTGAGGCGTGGGTTGTCTGGGCGACGCCGTAGGTCCGGGTTCATCACCCCCAACCGCTGATTACAACGTCAGCTCCAGTATGTACATGCCGCCCTTGAAGCGGTCGATCGCGTATATGAGACCGTTCTCGTCCCAGTACACGTCGTTTATGTTGACTCCGTTCATGCCCTCCGGGTAGGCCGGGATGTAGTACGCGACCTCTATCGGTCGGAACGGATTGCTGATGTCGTGCACCCGGACGCCGCCGTTGAAGTACGACCCCACGATGAGTGTGTCTGACTGCATGGAAAGTGGCCCGGGCTTGTTCTCGTTCAGGTTGTGGGCACCAAACCTGCCGTCGGCGTCCTTGAACTCATCCGGATCCGGCAGCGGGAAGGTGCTGATGATGACCGGATTGGTCTCGTCGCGCCCGTCCATCACCCACACGTACTTCGGATGATCCGCGGCGTGATCCACAATTGATTCGTCGCTAACGATAAGTAAGTCACGATTGAATATCGGCATCACAGTGTGCGTGAAGCCCGGGAACGGCGGGTGATAGTCCACGCGACTGATCATGGACGGCTTCGACTTGTCCGACACGTCCAGGATGATGGCGCCGCCGTCGATGTAGCCCAGGTACGCGCGGTCGGGCTTCTCCGGCCATACGTTGCCGTTGTGGAGCCTGAACCCGGTGTCTATCTCCGGGTGTCGGTCCGGCGGGTCCTCGGTATCACCGACGCGCGTTCCCGGCAGCCACCAGCGGCCGACCTCGGTCGGATCGGTCGGGTCTCCGACGTCTACGATCATCAGGAACTGGTCGTCCAGGGGGTTGTGCGGCTGGAAATCGCCTGCCCCGGTCGCCAGATACGCGTACCGGCCGTCGGCGAACCAGAGGCAGTGCGCGCCCCGGGAGTGCGGACCGGAAGTATCGAAGTGGGAGATCTTCACCGGGTTTTCGGGGTCTTTAACGTCCCAGACGCCCATCCCGACCGGAGCATCGCCAACTTTCTTGCCCTGGTATGCAACTAGCAGCAGGTCGTCCACCATGTCCAGCGAGTTTGATCGGACGCGGTCGTTCGGAACCTCGGTCTGCGCCACGATGATCGGCTCGGACGGGTCTGTTACATCCAACGCCGTGAAGTCCTTCGGCCCGCTTTCGTGGGCCACGTACAGGATGCGCCGTCCGTCCGAAGTCGCCTGGAGCGCCAGCCCCTCGCCGCCGTTTCCGAACCCCCCGAGATCACTCTGGGAGATCAATCGCATGTTCCAGGCTTGGGCGGTTCCGTCACTCATATGCATCTCCTGTGCTCGAATACACGTGCTGCCAGCGCCCATCGCCCCGTAACCGGATTAACGGATCACAGGGCGGCGGGAAGCCATGGCGCAACCGTCTGTTTCGGCGAATACCAACATCGACCGGTGTGAGTGTCGAGAAGATAACACCAGTTGCGTCGAAGGCAATTAGTTCATTTGCTGATCAACCAGGGCTGGTGTGGGTTGTCAGCCGCCCCACGGCGTTGCGTCGGCTCGCGCCTCCCAACACATGCCGTACTCTGTCCCTATCACCGGCCATCGCCGCAGGCTGGATAGCTATTCGGAGGGAATCAATATGCGAATTGCACGGTTCGAGGTCGGAAGGCTGGCCCGGTACGGGGTTGTCGAGGGCGACTCTGTTGTCGAGATCCGGGGAGACGTTTTCGGGTCGTTCGATACGACATCGACCTCACACTCATTGAGTGAGGTGAGCCTCCTCGCTCCGGTCACGCCCCGCCAGATGTTTGGTCCCGGGTTGAACTTTGCGGATCACCTTCACGAGGCGACCGCCATCACCGGGCAGTCCGAGATGGCGCCTACCCCGGAACCCTGGCTGAAGGCGATAAACGCTATCATCAATCCCGGCGACAACATCGTGATCCCGTACGACTCGACCACGGGTATCGAGCACGAGGGTGAGTGTCTGGCGGTGATCGGGCAGGTGACGCGGCGTGTCAGTGAAGAAGAGGCGTGGGGCCGAATCTTCGGCTACACCTGCGGCAACGACGTGAGCGAGCGCACCTGGCAGGCCAACGATAGCTCGTTCTGGCGCGGCAAGGGTAGCGACACCTTTGCGCCCATCGGACCGTGGATCGATACCGAGTTCGACCCCAGGGCCGGCGGAGACATGATCGTCACTTTGAACGGCGAAGAAGTTCAGAGGGCGAGTACGGTCGACATGTATTACGACTTCGGTGTGTTGGTCAGTTACATCAGCCAGCACGTGACACTCCAGCCCGGGGATGTCGTGTGGTCCGGAACGACGGGACGGCCTCGGGTCATGAGCCCGGGGGACACGGTTGTGGTCGAGGTGCAGGGCATCGGTGCGCTGAGCAACCCCGTGGTGATGGAACCCAAATGACCGATAAGGGCTTCATCCCGCTGGACGGTAGTCGCGGGTATTCCGAGGCCGAGATGCGGACGCGCGCCGGCGATTTTTACTCGCAGGCTGATCGGCGGCGCACGGTGCGAAACTTCTCGTCCCGGGTGCCTCCGCGCGCGGTTCTGGACGACTGCCTTCGCGCCGCAGGAACCGCGCCGAGCGGGGCGAACATGCAGCCCTGGCACTTTGCGGTCGTTGGCGACGCAACGATCAAACGAAGGATTCGGATCGCGGCCGAAAAAGAAGAGCGGGAGTTCTACTCGGGACTGGCGCCCGACGAGTGGCTTGAGGCTCTCGGGCCGCTAGGCACGACCGCCGAAAAACCGTTCCTGGAAACCGCGCCCTGGCTGATCGGCATATTTGAGCAGAGTTACGGCGTGGCCCCGGACGGAGAGCGCGTGAAGCACTACTATGTTCGGGAGTCGGTCGGGATAGCGACGGGGATCCTCATCACGGCGCTACACAACGCCGGACTCGCCACGCTCACCCACACGCCGAGCCCGATGGGATTCTTGAACGAGATCATGGAGCGCCCGGCAAACGAACGACCGTTCCTGCTGCTGGTGGTCGGATATCCGACCGATGACGCTACGGTGCCGGACATAGGCCGGAAGTCGCTGGACGGGTTTTCGAGTTTTCTGTGAGGGGTCCCAACGGAGTGGTTATACGGGCGAGATTAGCGCCGTCTTGACTCTGGCGAATGTCATCGTGGGCATATATGCCTATCCTGAAACCGCCCCGCCTTCGTCCTGAACTCGATTCAGGATGACAAGTAGTGGTGTTGTTGACCGTTCTCAATGTTGTTGTGGGACGAGCGGGGTAAGCGCCGCCCCTGCCGGTTTTTCATGACGGCGTTGTTGGTAAACTCGGCCCACGTTCGACAAGCTTAGTACAGGCTTCGAGGGCCTCGGGACGCTTTCGTCGGCGAACCGGGGATTTTCACACTCAGTAACAATCGATCAAGGAGCAGCTATTGGAACCGGTTATCAAGAACAGGGCTGATCACGGAAACCCCATCCTAGGCCCGGAAGACGGCGTCCCAACCGTGGTCACGCTATATCACGACCACCAGCCCGGGGAGTCCAGCGCGCACCACACGCATCCCTGGGAGCATCAGGCGTATATCACCCGAGGCGAAGGCATCATCTGGGTGGACGGTACCGAGTACCCGATAAAAGCGGGCGACTGCGTGATGGTTCCGCCCGGATCTCTTCACCACTTCAAGAACACGAGCGATGCGGTTTTGAGCAGGGTGACGTTCAACCCCCTGTCTTCGACCGAGAGCTAATTACTGGAGTACGGGCCAAGGCCGGTTGTGTTGTGCCTTGGTCCCGGATCGTCGGGACTCCATGGTGTTGAACATTCGTTTGTTCAAGGTGTCGGCGTTCTATGGTTTGAGCAGATAATCCTGAGCCCCGGCTGGGATCGCTGTTTTTACATGATCCAAATTCGCGACAGCGGTCTCATACCAGGCATGCCGATAACGCTTGAGCTTCGGCCGTGTGAGACGATACCGCCATACGCTTCTACGCGCTCACTTAGATCGGGAGCGATACAGAGTCCGGTACTCATCGGGAATACACTATCGAGCTTGCGCGGGACAACCACGAAAAGGGAACCGATAACTAATGGTGAAGAACCAATCAGCCATCTACATCCGAAAGAGTTCAGACGATGAAACTTATTAAGTACTACCTGGAGTCCTGGCGTCGTTTCCGAGATCTGAAGGGCCGAACCACACGACCCGCTTTTTGGTGGCCGTTCCTCATTCATCCCATTGTGTTCCTTATCCTCGGGGGAATCTTTGCGACCATTTTCGGCATCGAATCCGACGAAATGGGCCCGGAGATCGTGTACGCCATTGCCTATGTCTGGGTGGTGATCACATTGGGAGTACGTCGCCTAAACGACATGGGTAGAAAAGGAACATGGCTCCTAATTAGCCTCGTCCCCTTCGGGATTTTTGTGCTTCTGTATTGGCTGGTTCAGCCGAGCACTTCCGAGACCAGCGAATAACTTTCCCTGTAAATACCGGTCGGTAAATGAGTTTTGTTATTCGGCTTCGAAAAAGATGCATTCTCCGGGGCACTCTTCGGCCGCTTCGATAACCGCGATAACCGGTGCGGAACAGGGGTTAAAGCTCGGGCGCTCATTCGCGCGGCGAGCCCGCATGGTCTAGCCTTTGTTTTAAGCGGAAGCGCCGATCGAGTCTTTGTCGTTGAGTACCGAGCGCTACAGCTCTGGTCGGCTAGGTGTACGCAAATTTGAGCGATCGGATTCGATTGATTGAGCGAGTATGCGAGTTAGGTCTGGCTCCCGACCTGCTGGCGGAAAAACTCTACAGTACGGGCAAGGCCGGTCTCGAGACCGACCTTCGGTGTCCAGCCCAGTTCGATCCGCGCGAGTGAAGCGTCCAGGCTTATGGCGTGGATGTCGCCGGGCCTTGGCGGGCCGTATTCCGGTTTCAGTGTGTAGCCGGTTAGCTCTCTCAACCGGGCACATAACTCATTGACGTTTGTGCCGGCTCCTGAGCCGATGTTGCATCTGTGCGGTCCGCCGGGCGGGACCGCCGCGATAACGGCATCCGCTACGTCCGCCACGTAGACGTAGTCACGCTCGTCATTCCCGTCGCCAAAGATCGTGATCGGTGCGCCGGCCAGCATGGCCCGGGCGAAAATGGCGACGACGCCCGCCTCGCCATGTGGGTCCTGCCGCGGTCCGTAAATATTGGCCAGGCGCAGCACCGTTGACTCAATCCCGTACGTCCGGCGGTACATGTCCAGGTACAGCTCGCCCGTGAGTTTGGACGCCCCGTACGGATTTTCAGGCCCGGTGGGATACGACTCGCTTACCGGCAGATCGTCTGGTTGGCCGTACACCGTCCCGCCGGAAGAGAAGAAGACGAATTTTTGTGTGCCGGAGACACGTGCCGCTTCCAGTACGTTCACGGTGCCTAAGACGTTGATCCGGGCGTCCAGCAGGGGCTCTCGCGTGGACAGGGAGACGCTGATCTGGGCCGCCGCGTGAACGATCAGTTCCGGAGCGACCACCTTGATGGCATCCGCCGCCACATCAGAAGTGATGTCCGCGGCTATCAGCTCGACGCCCTCCGGCAGGTTCTCCGGCTTACCGCTGCTCAGGTCGTCGATGACCGTGACCTGATAGTCGTTATCCAGCAGCCGGTCTACGACGTGCGAGCCGATGAACCCCGCGCCACCGGTCACGACAACAGTTGTTGCGGACGGCATCCAGACTCCTCAGATTCCCATTTGTTTGTCAACGCTCGGAGATTTCCCCGCCGCCTGACCGACTCCGGATCCACCCGGATTCATCTGGCACAGGGTAAAGTTCCCGTAAGAGGGTACGCCGGAGTGACCGATTTCGTATCTCATGTTCCGTTACGCGAAATGCGGGTTAGACTTGCGAGTAAGAGCTACATATAATTCGGCGCTGGATTGGCTGCCCGGTGTCACCAACGGGGCGATGCCCTGAAACTTTTTCCGCCAGGAGGATTGCCAACAGGATGACCTACATCATCGTTTCACCGTGCGTGGACGTTAGAGATGGTGCATGTGTCGACGTCTGTCCCGTCGACTGCATCTACTCAAACCCCGATGACAACATGCTCTACATCAACCCGGAGGAGTGCATCGACTGCGCTGCGTGTGAACCGGTATGCCCGGTCACCGCTATCTTCCCGGAAGATCAGGTTCCAGAGAACGAGCAGCGGTTCATCGCCCTCAACTACGACTACGACTACGACAACTCCGAACCCGGAGACAACAAGTAGTCCGGTCTCACGGCTCCATCCGTAACGCCAGAAAACGTAAAGGCCCCGGTGTTAACCGGGGCCTTTACAGGTTGTCATCGTGAACTCGATTCGGGACGGCAGATTACTCCGAGCGCGCGTTACCCCTTCTCCCGGTGGGAGAGGATTGGGGTGAGGGAGGTCCAAGGCTCAGAGTAGACGGATTCTCCCTCGTTAGATCACGTGCTGGTGAAGGCCCCTCGGCTACGCTCGGGATGACGACTACTTATCCGTCATCCTCGATCCTCAACCTCCATTCGGGGCATATATCCCCAGGATGACAGACTGCGGCGCTCGTTGCCGCACCGGCCTGTTGAGCAACCCGGCGTAGGGGCGGATTAGTATCCACCCCTGGGTCGACCGCCCCGTAACTGGCTTCAGCCGATGGCGTCCAGCGCCTCCTCTATCGGCTTCCGGACGCAGGCGAAGATCGGCGTCTCACTCTCGGTGTAGAACCCCCCCGGGATCTCCCGAAGCTCCATCACAAGGGACACAAACTCCCGAGGCTCGTTCGTCTCGAACCCCACCACGAACTCCTGGTCGTCCAATCCAAAGGAGTATGTGGTGTTGATCTTTATGGACGGGTACTTGTGGCCAATTTTGAAGTGGTCGCCCATCATCGCCTGTCGCTCTTCCTGGTTCAGCTGGTACCACTCCCGCTTCTTCACCATCGGGTAGACGATGAAGTACTTGAATTCGTCGTCTTTGAAGTCCGGACCTCCGCCGCCGTGCTTGTACTGGGTCTGGCGTCGCACGGCGAGGTATGAGTAAGACTGGTCAAGATAGCCGGCGAGGCGCGTGTGGTTGATGCGCCGGGCCGTCTCATCGAAATCGCCCAGGTCCATCGAAGCCTGCGCCAGCATGATGTCGCAATCGCCGCGCGTGCCGGTCAGCCCGTAGGTGGTGATCGGCGTATCGGACCCGATCTCTGAGATGACTGATGCGAACTCGGCCTTGGAGGCCTGTTTCTCGTCCTCCGGGAGCCTTCGCCAGCTCCTGTCCAGCTTGTAAAAATTGAGCTTGGCGTACTCACCTTCGAGCAGGGACGGGGACATGTTTAACTCCGGGATGGCAGCCAGATTGGAGCCCGGATTATAGCAGCGGGAGGCGCCGACCCAATCGTCAAAGTAACGGGCGATGGATCGGCAAAACGCCGTTGCCGCTGCAGGCCATCCACGGTCCGGCTTGTATTGACCGTAACAGTGAGCGATCGTACGATTTCCGTTTCGAATCCCGGCCTGTATTGAAACCCGAAATTCTCGGGCTCGCCCGATCAAGGACCGCCAATGGCTGACGAGCAAGCGCTGAAGAAAACGGCGCTCCATCTGACCCATGTCGCGGCGGGCGCACGTATGGTCGAGTTCGGCGGCTGGGACATGCCGGTACAGTACGCGAACGGCATCATTTCCGAGGTCCGGGCCGTGCGCGAGAATGCCGGGATATTTGATGTGTCGCACATGGCGCGCTTCCAGTTCGTCGGCCCTGAGGCCGTGGCCTTTCTCGACCGCATGTTGGCCGCCGACGTGGCCGGCCTGCAGCAGGGCAGGGCGCGCTACCACGTCATCTGTAATGAGCGGGGCGGGATCATCGACGACGCCATCGTGTATCGCGTGACGGAGGACCAGTGCCTGCTTGTCGCCAACGCCGGTAACGCGGACGCCGTGAAGGAGTTCTTGATCCCGGCGGCGCAACAGAACGGCGGTGTGTTTTTTGCCGACCTATCCGAAGACGTGGCGATGATCGCTGTTCAGGGACCGAACGCCGTCGAGATTTTGGACCGCATCTGCCCGCTGCCTGCTTCTTCCGTTCGTCCCTTCCGGCTCCGGAGGGCCGAGGTCGCCGGGATACCCAGCCGGATAGCACGGACCGGTTACACCGGCGAAGACGGGTTCGAGATCATGCCGCCATCGGACAGGGCCGCCGAGTTGTGGCGGGCTCTGGAGGACGAGGGAGTCGCCCCGGCGGGCCTGGGTGCGCGCGACGTACTGCGGCTTGAGGCCGGGCTGATGCTCCACGGCAACGACATGACGGTCGAGAATAACCCGTACGAGGCCGGGCTTGAGCGATTCACGCATATCGACACACCGGGCTATATCGCAGGCGACGCGCTTAAAGCCGTCAAGAACGCCGGGACGGCCCGGGTGATGGTCGGTTTCAACATGGTGGGACGTGGAATCCCACGGCACAGACAGGCCGTAATGAAAGGCGGGGTGCACGTCGGTATCGTGACCTCCGGAACTCACTCGCCCACGCTTGACGCAAATATAGGCATGGGCTACGTTGATCGCGACCTCTCAAACGAGGGATCCCGGTTCGAAATCGATGTCCGCGGGAGGCTGGTGGAAGCGGAAGTCGTGCCCTTGCCGTTCTACTCGCGAAAACGTGTTTAAGGGCCGGGTCACGTGGTGGTGGAAGCCCCCCGGGGCCACGCCCCTGAAACAGAGACGCTCAGAGACAATTAAAGGGATCAGATGACCACACCCGATGACCGCAGATATTCAGGCGAACACGAGTGGGCGTTTGTTGACGGAAACAACGTCACCGTGGGCGTTACGCGGTTCGCCACGGACTCGCTCGGAGACGTTGTGTACGTCGACCTGCCGGAATCCGGCACCGAGATCACGCAGTTTGAGAAGTTCGGGGAGATCGAGTCCGTCAAAGCGGTGAGCGACCTCCTGGCTCCGATAGGCGGCACGATTGTTGAGATCAATTCCGAAGTGATCGACATGCCCGAGAAGGTCAACGAAGACCCCTACTCCGTCGGCTGGCTTCTCAAGGTTGAAGTGGCCGACGCAGATTCACAACTGGGTAAGTTGATGGACGCCGCTGCGTACGACAACTTGACCGCAGAGTAGAGCGGTCGACCCAGATATGACGACAAACGTGTCGCCCTACATCCCGAACACCGACGCCGATCGTGAGCTCATGCTCGCCGCCATCGGCGTGAATTCGATCGACGACCTTGTCCTCGATATCCCGCAGGCGCACCGCTTCCCGGCGTTGGATTTACGTCCGGCGCTATCCGAGTTTGACCTGGTCGCCGAGATCGCCGCGCTGGCGTCCAAGAACGCCACCCCTGGCGATTACGCTTGCTTCCTTGGCGCCGGCGCGTACCGGCACTACATCCCGTCGGTTGTGAAGTCCGTCGTCGCCCGGGGCGAGTTCCTCACTTCTTATACGCCGTACCAACCGGAGGTCGCCCAGGGGACGCTCCAGGTCGGGTTTGAGTTCCAGTCGATGATCTGCGAGATCACCGGCATGGAGGTCGCAAACGCCGGCATGTACGACGGTCCGACGGCGTTCGCCGAGGGCGCTCTGATGGCCTGCCGGATCACCCGCAGACAGACCATAGCGGTCCTGGACGCGGTCGACCCCCGCAACGTCCAGATACTTGACGCATACGCTCGTCACCAGGGCATTCAGATAACGGTGATCGGTCACGGCGACGCACTGCCGGATGATGCGGCGTGCCTTATGTTCCAGAGCCCTGACCAGTTCGGCGCGATCGAGGACATGGCTGCGCTGGCGGAGAAGGCCCACTCGGCGGGCGCGCTGGCGGTAGCATCGGTCAACCCGACTTCGCTCGGCATGTTCCGGACCCCGGGTGAGTGTGACGTGGACATCGCCACCGCCGAGGGTCAGGCGCTCGGCGTCCCGCTCAGCTTCGGCGGGCCGTACGTCGGGTTGTTCGCCTGCAAAGATGCACACAAGCGCCAGATGCCGGGCCGCATCATCGGCCGAACCACGGACACGAAAGACCGCGTCGGATACGCGCTGACGCTCCAGACCCGGGAGCAGCACATCAGGCGGGAGCGCGCCACCTCAAACATCTGCACAAGCACGGCGCTCATCGGGTTGTTGATGACGACCTACCTCGCTGTGATCGGTCGGTCGGGCTTCAAAAAGGTCGCCGAACTCTGCTACCACAAGGCCCACTACGCGTCAGCCCGGATAGACCAACTCCCCGGATACGCGGTGAAATCGGGCGGGCCATTTTTCCACGAGTTCATGGTCGAGTGCCCGCTGCCGCCTGCCGAGATCAACAGGGCCTTGTTGGGGAAAAAGATAATCGGCGGCCACGACATGTCTGACCGGTCGCTGAATGGCATGCTGATATGCGTAACAGAGGTCAACACGCGGGCCGAGATAGACGCCCTGGTCGCCGCCCTTGGCGAGATAGCCCGGCCCCGGCAATGATCGGAGGTCTGCTGTGAACGCTCCGTATCCGGGCGAGATCGACCGCCGCCTCCTCAACGAACGTAGCGTATCGGGCCGTATCGGCCTCCAATTGCAAGAGCTGGACGTCCCGGAGCAGGCGCTGCCGGAGCCCGGCCTCCTACGCACGGATGAGGCACGCCTTCCGGAGGTCTCACAGCAGGAGGTGGTTCGCTACTTCACGACGCTCTCCACGATGAACTTCTCCATCGACGCCAACTTTTACCCGCTGGGCAGTTGCACGATGAAGTACAACCCGAAGGTCAACGAAGAGATGGCCTTTCTCCCGGGCATGGCGGGCATCCACCCGCACCAGCCGGATGAAACGGTGCAGGGCGCCCTCCAACTGATCTGGGAGCTACAACGAGATCTGGGCGAGATCACAGGACTGCCGGGCGTCTGCCTCGGTCCTCTGGCTGGCGCACAGGGCGAGTACTCGGGGTTGATGATCGCTCGTGCCTACTTTGAGGAAAGGGGCGATATCGGCAGGATCGTGGCGCTCATGCCGGACAGCGCCCACGGCACCAACCCGGCCTCCGCCTCGATGGCGGGACTTGAGGTCGTGACGTTGCCTTCCGACTCCGAAGGCAACGTCGATGTGGAAGCCCTCAAAGCCTTGGCTGACGAGCGCACATGCGTCTTCATGTTGACCCTGCCGTCGACCCTGGGGCTGTTCGAGCCTAACATCCTTGAGATCACCAACATAATCCACGAGGCTGGCGGGCTGGTGTACGCAGACGGCGCCAACCTGAACGCGCTGCTGGGCATCGTGAAGCTCGGCGACCTGGGCTTCGATATCGCCCACTCGAATCTGCACAAGACCTTCTCAACGCCCCATGGCGGCGGCGGACCCGGCGCAGGCCCGGTGCTCGTTTCCGAGACGCTTGCGCCGTTCCTGCCGACCCCGGTCGTATCCCGTGATGGTCATACCTACCGCCTGGACGCGCCAGACAAGTCAGTGGGCCGGGTCAACGGGTTCCACGGCAGCTTCGGCGTGCTGGTTCGGGCCTATGCCTACGTACGGGCCATCGGCGCCGAGGGCATGCGGGAGGTGTCAGAGAACGCCATCATCAACGCCAACTACATTCGCACGGCGCTGTCGGACGAGTTCGGTATCGCGGCCGATCGGGCCTGCATGCACGAGTGCGTGTTCTCGCCACAGGCCCAGAAGGCCAAAGGCGCGACCGCGCTAGATATCTCCAAGCGGTTGATCGACTACGGGATTCACCCACCGACGATGTACTTCCCGCTTATCGTCCCGGAGGCGCTAATGGTTGAGCCTACGGAGACGGAAACGAAGGACACGCTGGACCGCTTCATAGCGGTGATGCGCCAGATCAACAAGGAGATCAGTTCCGACCCCGATCTGCTGCACGATGCACCGCACGATACGCCGAACACCAGGTTGGACGAGGCCAGCGCGGCGCGAAAGCCGTACCTGCGCTGGCAACCGGAACAGAATTTAACGGCCTCGGATTAGATCGGGCCCGACACTTCCCAGACAGTACAGGGATTCAGCAGGGACCAGGGAAGGATACACATATGGTTATCGAATCAGGGATATCCGCGCCGGACTTTACGTTGGCGTCGCAGGAGAACGAGCCGGTCACTTTGAGTGAGCTGCGGGGCAGCCCGGTGGTGCTGGTTTTTCACCCGCTGAGTTTCACCGGCGGTTGAACGAATCAACTCAAGCGGTTCCGTGAGAACCAGGACGACTACGAGGCGCGCGGCGTACAGATCCTCGACGTGAGCGTCGATTCGTTTGCCTCACAGAAGGCGTTTGCAGAGGCCAACGGCGGTATCAACTTCAAGCTGCTCGCCGATTTCCACCCGAAGGGCGCAGTTGCGAAGGCCTACGGGATCTACAACGAAGAGCGCGGGATAGCCGGCCGGTCGAGCTTCGTGATCGACAGTTCAGGCGTGATCCTGGACGCGCGTGCCTACCCTCCCGGAGAGCTGCCGGACCCGCAAGAGTTGCTGGGGATCGCGACAGGGAGTTAGGGGGCGTGTGTTTGCCGGGTACCGGCGAACTTGCAACGAGAATGTAGGGGCGGATTACGATCCGCCCCTACAGCGTCGTGCTGATCGGCGGCGAAACCCTGGTTCCGGCCCTTAGAGACCCTCAGGGCGCTGTTGTTCGCTGCAGGGGCGTTGTTTTCGCCACGGCACCATTTGGTCGCGGACGGGCATGAGCCATAGCATCCTGAACTTGATTCAGTACCGCATATCTAAGCGACCGGCTGATGGTTACAGGCGTTCTGGTCTCTGCTACGAGGTTGTCGTTGCACGGTCCGATCCTGAATCAAGTTCAGGATGACAGTCGAATGCGCAGCCGGTTTTTGGAGTGTCGCTGAAGGACAACCTTGGGCGAGGCAAGCGCCGCCCCTACGGCCTGATACCGATCAACCGTGGGCGTATTGCATTACGCCCCTACGCGTCGTCGTCTTCGTCCTCACCCAGTAGTTCTGCCCACGTTGGTGTGAACTCGGTGTTTCCCCCCGGATAGCCGCCGAGCAGTTCGAAGTGGCTGTCGTCGGCCGACAGTGTGACGGGCGGCAGCGATAAAGGGTCGTAGCCGGACCCGCGGCTGTCGAGTCCGATCGGCGTCCTCGCTTCGACACGGCGTGAATGGATGGCCACTTTGAACCTACCGAGCCCGTCCGGGCGCGCCAGCCATAGCAAGGGCATTCGATTCCTCTCGACCTCGCTTGCCGATAAACCAAGCTCCGGCAAACGGGCCAGGAAGGTCCGGATCCCCAGCCGGTCCAGGAAGGCCGTCTGTGTGGTGATGCCAAGCGCATCGAATCCCACCCGGGACAGTTCCAAGTCCACCGCCGAGAAGTCGACGTGCGCCGTCAGATCCTGGTCGCCGATGTGCCGGAACGGGTTTTGAGACAACGTGTGTCGGTAGTAGGCCCGCAAACTGCCCTCGGAGCGGCCGTGCCGATAAAGCTCCCGGGCGGTTCCGCCGTAATCGATCGTCAGCACATAGCCGCGCTCCAGGATCCCCGCCACGTGCTCCGACCACGCCCCCAAACCAAGATTGACCTCGCCGCGGTAGCCGTCCGGAAGCTCGGCGATAAAAGGAGCCACGCGCCCGGCGATCTCCGGGTCCGAAACGGGACGTGGCGACTCGGTCAGGACGCCGTCCTCCACGGCCACATACAGCTCGAGTAGCTCCCCGCCGTCAACGGCGAAGCGATGCACCGGGAAGGCGTCAAGCAACTCGTTCGACAGCACACACCCGGTGACCCCGGCGGGCAATGGAGCTGACCCGGAAGCACTGCGGTCGAACTCCGTGTATCTGAGAGCATCGTTGAACGCACCGCCAAGCAGCCCTGCATAGGCCACCACATCCCGCGCCAGTGTCCCGTCGCCCGATCCAAGCTCCACCGCGTCGAACACGCCCGGCTTCCCCAGCAACCCCCAGAAGTCGCGCAGCTGCAGCGCGATCAGCGCCCCGAACCCGGGGTGTGACGACGGGCTGGTGAAGTAGTCGCCGTCCGGGCTGACCGGGCTGACCGGGCGCGGCCGGGTGTAGTAGCCGCCATCGCCGTACAGCGCCTCCTCCATGAACTCTGCGAACGTGATCGGTCCATCGGACTCGATTCGTTCTCGAATTCGCTGTTCTAGGTCGGCGTATGAATCAGGAGAAGTCATGGTTTCCCGAGCCGGTTAGAGAGCCAACCGCCAGGTTTGAAAAGGAAGAGGGACGCCATTATGGCGTCCCTCTTCAACAAGGCTAACGGAGCGATGCGTCGACCTAGCGATCGGACATCGGCACGTAGTCGCGCTCTTCCGGGCCCGCGTACTGGAGCAGTGGCCGGAGGAGGATGTTGTGCTCAAACTGCTCGATAACCTGCACCGTCCAGCCGGGGATCCGGCCGACGGCGAAGATCGGCACGAACAGGTCGTGTGGGATGCCGTTCAGGTAGTAGATCACGCCGGCGAAGAAGTCCACGTTCACGTGGATACCGCGGCGGCCGTACGGCGTCATCGCCTTCTGAACGGCTTCCAGGATGCCGAACCACTTCGGCTCGCCCTTCTCCTCGGACAGCTTTCTCACGCCCTCACGGAGGTGCCGTGCGCGTGGGTCTTCCGCCCGGTAGACGCGGTGGCCAAAGCCCATCACGCGGCCACCCCCGGCGAGGAGGTCCTTCACATACTGCCCGGCGTTCTCTTCTTCGCCGATCTCAAGCGCCATGGTCATGACGTTCTCGGCGGCGCCGCCGTGTGAGGGGCCGGAGAGGGCGCCGATGCCGGCGGTCACGGCGTCGTGCAGGTGGGCATTTGTGCTTGCGACGGCGCGGGCCGTGAACGCAGAAGCGTTGGAGCCGTGGTCGGCGTGCAGGACGAAGTCGGTGTCCATGAGCGCCGCCGTCTCGACCGTGGGCTCTTCGCCTTCCATCATGTAAAGGAAATTGGCGGCGTGGCTGAGTGTCTTGCTCGGCGGCACGGGTGCGCGGTCGTTGCGGATGTTGTGGTGCGCCATCACGATGGTCGGAACCTGCGCCGTCAGGCGAATGCCTTTGCGAAGAGTCGCCTCGGAAGAGTTGTCCGCGGCCTCTGGATCGAACGCCGACAGCGCCGACACGGCGGTCCGCAGTACGCTCATCGGGTGGTCGTTCTGGACAGCCCGGATGATATTGACCACTTCCGAGGGGATTTCGCGGTTCGCCTTCAGCGTGGCGTCAAAATCGTCCAGCTGCGCCTGCGTGGGCAGTTCTCCATGCATCAGCAGGCACGAGGTTTCTTCGAAGGTCGATACGCCAGCCAGATCGTGGATGTTGTATCCGCGGTAGAGGAGTTTGCCCTCTTTGCCGTCGATGAACGTTGTCTCGGTCCGGTCGAAGTAGACGCCGCTCAGACCGCGATGAAGTGTGATTCCGTCGGTGCTCATTAAAAAGTTACTCCATGCACGCGGCTATTGATGCCACACGCGGGCCGTCACGAAGTGGAGTCGGATGTTTGCCGGTGCTGAGCGCAGCAAAATCTGACCGTGTGACGCCATCTTACCTGCGTATGAGCCGGTCATGCGTGTACGGAGCATGAAATCGCATGATCCTGTCGCCGAATCGAGTGAAAAGCCGGGCCGCACGTGGAACCTCGTCCTCAAGCTCGTGCCGCGATCTCCTCGACCACCCGTCCGACGAATTCGTCTACATCCACAGCCCCAAGGTTTCCGCCGGAGCGCTCCCTGACGGCCACCTGGTTCGCTTCCTGCTCGCGATCGCCGACCACAAGCATGTAGGGTGTTTTACGGCCCTGCGCTGTGCGGATTTTGGCGTTCATGCGGTCGTTGGAGTCGTCGACCTCGGCCCGAACGCCTGCGGCACGCAGTTTTTCGACAACCTCTTCGCCAAAAGGCACATGTCGGTCGGAGATCGGTACCACCGTCGCCTGGACCGGAGAGAGCCACACCGGCATCGCCCCGGCCGTGTGCTCGATCAGCACGCCAAGGAAGCGCTCGACCGATCCCAGCATGGCGCGATGGATCACGACGGGCCGCTGCAGGCTTCCGTCTTCCGCCGCGTACTCCAGGTCGAATCGCTCCGGCAGCGAGAAGTCCAGCTGTACGGTCCCGAGCTGCCACTCTCGGCCCAGGGCGTCCGGCACGAAGAAGTCGATCTTCGGACCGTAGAACGCGCCCTCGCCTTCCTCTGCACCGTAGTCACGTCCGGATGCGTCCAGCACTTCCGTGAGCGCTGCCTCGGCGCGGTCCCACATCTCTTCGGTGCCGACACGTTTCTCAGGCCTCAGGGATAGCGCCATACGGATCGTGTCAAAACCCAGGACGGTGTACGCCTCGTCCAGCATGGCGATGAAGGAGTTCACCTCCCCCGCTATCTGGTCCAGCGTGGCGAAGATGTGCGCATCGTCCTGCGTGAACGTGCGGACGCGCATCAGGCCGTGTGTCACACCCGAACGCTCGTAACGATGCAACCTCCCATGATCGGCGTAGCGGATCGGCAGTTCCCGATACGAGTGGGTATTCGCCGCGTACAACATGGCCGCGGCCGGGCAGTTCATAGGCTTCACGCCGTACTCCCGGTCGTCCACGTTCATCATGTACATGTTTTCGAGGTAGTTGTCGTAGTGCCCGGACTGCTTCCACAGATCTGTGTTGAAGATCTGCGGAGTCGTCACCTCCTTGTAGCCGTACTTCACGTACAGCTCTTTGACGTAGTTGTTCAACTCGTTCAGGAGGATCGTGCCCTTGGGCAGGAAGAAGGGGCTGGCCGGGGCGATGGGGTCGAAGAAGAACAGATCAAGCTCACGGCCCAGCCGGCGGTGGTCCCTGCGCTCCGCCTCTTCGATGCGCTCCAGGTACGCTTTAAGCTCTTTCCGGTTCTCCCACGCCGTGCCGTAGATGCGCTGTAGCATCGGCCGATTCTCGTCCCCGCGCCAGTACGCCCCGGCCACCGACAGGAGCTTGAACGCGCGGATCTTGCCCGTGGACTCGGCATGACGACCGGCGCACAGGTCCTCCCAGGACTCGTGGCTCCAGACGGTGATCTCTTCGTCCTCGGGGAGGTCCTTGATCAGCTCTACTTTGAACTTCTGATCGCTGAAACGTTCGAGTGCCGCGTCGCGTGACAGAGTCAGGCCACTGAAGGGTCTGTTCGCCTTAATCGTCTCCCGCATCAGGGCGTCGATCTTCTCCAGGTCTTCCGGAGTGAACGGGCGTGATACCTCGAAGTCGTAGTAGAAGCCGTCCTCGGTCGGCGGGCCGATCGCGATCTGGGCTTCCGGGAACAGCTTGATGACGGCCTCCGCCATCACATGGGCGGCGGAATGGCGCAGGCGATAGCGAATATCGACCAGGTCTGGGCTGGCGTCAGCGGATGCCTGCTGAGCGGACATGACGGGACTCCTGATTGAAAACGGCTGGCGTCTTCTGACGACCCCGGGGCGGATCGTCGCACTGAGGGACAATCCGACTGAAACGTTTGATGTGCGTGCGCTCCACGTCGGCGCCAACGCGTTCGCGGGAGGGCGCGTAGACCGCTAAGCGGTGCGCGCCCTGGTAGTCAATGTTCGGCCCGGTAAAGGAGTCATGATCCCGTAAATCGTACCAGATGGTCCCGGTTTCTTATGGGCCGGGCGATGGTGTGGTGGGCGATGGAGGAGTCGAACCTCCGACCTCAGCGATGTCAACGCTGCGCTCTAACCAACTGAGCTAACCGCCCACGTTACCAAATGCGAAAAACGATTGTAGCTGACAGGGGGCCAGGCGGTTAAGCCCGGCCCCCTGTCAAATTCGCTGTCTAGAAGCCCGGAAGAACTAATTCGTTCCGGCGATGACTAATCGTCGCCGCTGGGGGCTTCTGCTTCCTTTTCCGATTTCGATTCGGACTTGGACGAGTCGTCGTCGCCGGTTAGCGCTGCGAGCAATCGTGCCAGCCCGTCGCCTTCGCCGGAGGCGTCATCGCTCACGCCTACCGTGATCGGACCTCCGCCGTTGGCCGGGAGCGCGGACTCGCCGTTGACCGGTTCCGTACCGCCGGCCGCGAGGAGTGCTTCTTCGCCGCCAAAGTCGCGAAGAGCCTCTTCGAAGGACGGTGGCGCGATGGTCGTGCCGGTGAGGGTGCCTTCAATCCGGTGCTTGATCTGATCAAGTCCGAGTTTCTTGCGTCCCTCTTCTGATCGGTCAAGCCGTGCCGGGATCAACCGGCCGATGATCACGTTTTCTTTGAGTCCGAGCAGGTGGTCGACAGATCCGTTGACCGCCGCCTCAGTCAGCACCCGCGCCGTCTCCTGGAAGGATGCGGCTGCGAGGAAGCTCTCGGTGTTCAGCGACGCCCTCGTCACCCCCAGCAGTACCGGGCTTGCCGAGGCGGCATCGCCGGACTCGGCGAGCACCTGGTTGTTGATCTCTTCATAGATGAGCCGGTCGACGAGCTCACCCGGCAGCAGGTCTGTGCTCCCGGGCGTGTCCACACGGATCTTGCGCATCATCTGGCGGATGATCACCTCTACGTGCTTTTCGTGGATCGGCACACCCTGTGAGCGATACACCCGTAGCACTTCCTGTGTGAGGTAACCTTGCGCACCCTGTTGGCCTTCAATCCGCAGTATGTCCTGCGGCGATTTCGGACCATCGGTAAGCGCCGTTCCGGCCTCAACTTCGTCGCCATCGTTGACCATTACGTTGGCCGCTGCGGGGATGGCGTACTGCCGCTCCTCGCTGTCCTCCCACGTAACCGTGACAACGCCCTTGGACACCGACGCCGTGCCGCCGACCTCTGACGTGATCTCATCCGGCAACGCCAGGGCGATCTCTTCTTCGGTCTTTTTGACGGTTTTCTTGACGCCGATTATGGACGTGCCGACGTCCACCCACGTGCCCGTCTTGATTAGGGCTTTGTGGCTGGACGGGATTTCGTAACGCTCGCTGAACGTGTCAGCGTTCCGAACGGTCACGAAGCGCCCATCCGATGTCTCCGATATTTCGACGGAGCCATCGACCTCTGTCAGGATCGACATACCTCGCGGCTGACGGGCCTCAAACAGCTCCTCAACCCTCGGCAGACCGCTGGTGATGTCGGACGCGCTGGCGATACCGCCCGTGTGGAACGTGCGCATCGTCAACTGCGTTCCCGGCTCGCCGATGCTCTGTGCGGCAACGATACCGGCCGCCTCGCCCAACAGCACCTGTTTTCCGGTGGCCAGGGAAGCCCCATAGCAGCGCTGGCACAGGCCTCGCGCCGCCTCACATGAGAGAGGCGATCGCGCCAGGACACGATCGATACCGGCCTCGATGAGGGAGGCGGCGATCGCGCTGGTGATGATCGTGTCGATGTCCACCAACACCTCGCCGGTTTCCGGGTGAAGCACGGGCATCGCCGGGTAGCGTGAAACGATCCTCTCAACCAGCGGGATGTCTAGGTCTGAGGCCGCGGCCTCCAGCCAGACGCCGTTGCCGGTTCCGCAGTCCTCAAACAGGACGATAACGTCCTGCGCAACGTCCGCGAGACGCCGGGTCAGGTAGCCACTGTCTGCGGTACGCAGAGCGGTGTCAGCCAGTCCCTTTCGGGCGCCGTGGGTCGAGATGAAGTACTCGAAGACCGAGAGGCCTTCACGGAAGGACGACCTGATAGGCAGCTCTATGATCCTGCCCTTCGGGTCAGACATCAGACCACGCATGCCGGCCATCTGCTTGATCTGCTGAATGTTTCCTTTGGCGCCGGAGCGGGCCATGGTGAAGATCCCGCCGTAGTTCGGGAGCTCGTCCTGTACCGCTTCCGTGAGCCTCTCGTTGACAGCCATCCAGATGTTGACGGCCTCCTGGTACCGGCTCGGCTCGTCGATCATTCCCTGATTGTAAAGATCGTCCAACTTGCCGATCTGCGAGTCGCCGTCGGACAGGAGTTTGCTCTTTACGGCGGGTACAACGATATCGTTGATGGCGATCGTCGTGCCGGACTGTGTGGCGTAGCGGAATCCGATGTCCTTCAGATCGTCGAGGAACTCGGCCGTGCGCTCGTTGCCGAGCAGCTCGTACGCCTCGCTAACCAGTTCGTTGATGGCGTTGGAATCGATCACCCTGTTCTGGAAGCCGACCTCTTCCGGCACCAACGCGTTGAAGATGATCCGGCCTACGGTTGTGGTAATCACCTCTCCGTTCTCGGGAGAACGGACGTCGATCGGCTCACGCAGCTCGATAATGCCGAGGTCCTTCGCGAGTTGTGCATCGGCGAAATCGGAGTAGACACGGCGGACCGTTTCCCCTGTGCTTTCCGTTACCTGTTCCTCGGGGTCTTCTGAGTCCTCATCTGACGCTTTCGGGTCCAGGTCTTCGCCGTCCATACCCGTCAGGTAGAAGTTGCCCAGAACCATGTCCAGCGTCGGGGAAACGATTGGCTCGCCCGAGCTTGGCGCCAGCATGTTGTAAGTGCTCAGCATAAGCCTCTGGGCTTCCAGAACCGCCTCACGAGAAAGTGGTACGTGGACCGCCATCTGGTCGCCGTCAAAGTCGGCGTTGAACGCCTTGCAGACGAGCGGGTGGATCTGAATCGCCTGGCCCTCTACGAGAGTCGGCTGGAAGGCCTGGATGCCAAGCCTGTGCAGCGTGGGCGCACGGTTCAGCAGTACCGGACGGTTCTGGATCACCTCTTCGAGGATGTCCCAGACCTCCGGGCGCGTGCGCTCAACCATGCGTTTGGCGCTCTTGATGTTGTGCGCGTAGCCGCGCACAACGAGGGCGTTCATCACAAATGGCTTGAAAAGCTCAAGCGCCATCTTCTTGGGCAGGCCGCACTGGTGCAGTTTGAGCTGCGGGCCGACGATGATGACGGACCGGCCGGAGTAGTCGACACGCTTGCCGAGCAGGTTCTGCCGGAAACGGCCCTGCTTGCCCCGGAGGAGGTCTGTCAAGGACTTCAGTTTGTGGTTGTGGCTGCCGGAGATCGCCCGGCCGCGGCGGCCGTTGTCGATCAGGGCGTCGACCGCTTCCTGCAGCATGCGCTTTTCGTTGCGGACGATGATGTCCGGTGCCTGCAGCTCAAGCAGCCTCTTCAGCCTGTTGTTGCGGTTGATGACACGCCGGTAAAGATCGTTCAGGTCTGACGTGGCAAATCGGCCACCGTCAAGCTGCACCATGGGACGGAGTTCGGGCGGAAGTACCGGCAGTTGGGTCAGGACCATCCACTCCGGCCGGTTGCCGGATTTGACGAACGCCTCGATGACGCGCAGGCGCTTGATCGCCTTCTTCCGACGCTGACCGGACGTGGTCCGGACCTCATCTTGCAGACCGTCGCGGAGGCCTTCCAGTGATGTGGTGGACAGGATCTCAAGCGCGGCTTCTGCGCCCATTCCCGCCCGGAAGACTTCACCGAACCGGTCGCGAAGTTCACGGTACCGTGACTCGGTGAAGAGGTCCAGGACGGCGATCTTGATCAGCTCGTCGATCTTGGCGCCGATCTCTCCCTCGACCGCGATGCGTTCCTCGGCGAAGCGGTCTTCGACCGCCATCACCTGGGATTCAACCGGGTGGACGGCGCGAATGGCGCGCTCTGCTTCAAGCTCTTCAGCCATCTGTTTCTTGGTCTTTTTCCGCGGCTTCCTGACCTTCTTCGGCTTTTCGCCGTCGGCCAGGACCTCGGGTTCGGGCTCCGGCTCGGGCTCTTCTTCGGGAGCGGCTGCGCGGATCACGCTAATCGCTTCTTCGGCGGCGGCATCGATGCGGGTCGTCTCGGCGACCAGGTAGCTCTCAAGCTCTTCCAGCGCCCGCGCCCGCGCTTCCTCATCCACGCTGGTCACGATGTATTGCGCGAAGTAGAGGACGCGTTCAAGGTTACGCGGTGAGATGTCCAGTAGGAGGCCAAGCCGTGAGGGCGTGCCTTTGGAGAACCAGATGTGGGCTACGGGTGCGGCGAGCCTGATGTGGCCCATGCGCTCACGCCGGACCTTGGCGCGTGCGATCTCAACGCCACAACGGTCGCAGACAACGCCCTTGTAGCGGATCTTCTTGTACTTCCCGCAGTAGCACTCCCAGTCCTTCGTCGGGCCGAAAATACGTTCGCAGAACAGTCCATCTTTCTCCGGGCGGAGCGTCCTGTAGTTGATGGTTTCTGGTTTGGTTACCTCACCAAAAGACCATGCCCGTATCTGCTCCGGGGATGCCAGGGAGATACGTATTGCGTTGAACTCTGGACCTGCCTGTGTGGTCATTCGGTTACCTGTCCTCTCCACTCCATCGCGTCATCTTGCGCTTCGGGGTGTCTCAGGTTCTGGCTGTAAACGTCGATAAAAAAGGAGGTCGCTTACTCCTCTGACTCTTCCCCTTTTTCTTCGTCATCTAGCTTTGTCTGGGAGGGTCCTGCATCGTCATCTTTCTGATCCCCGGACTCCTCCGAAAATCCGTGGTCTTCCAGGTTCTCTGACGATCCGCCCTCTTGGTTGGATGGCGAATCCGTCCAGCCGTCCGCCGCCAGAACCGCCTCGTCCTGCACCTCGTTCGTTTCCGCAAGTAGGCTGGCCGCTGCGGCAAGCGCCTCCTCGTCCACGGCGGCGCCACCCCACGTACCGCCTTCGAGACCGGCGGGAAGCGCACCCGGCGTCGTGGCGTCGCCCGTTAGTGCGAAGTCGTCCTGCTCCTGGTTCAGGAGCTCGACCGAAAGGCCGAGGCCCTGAAGTTCCTTGAGCAGCACGTGGAAGGATTCCGGAACGCCCGGGTGGATCACGTCCTCGCCCTTGACGTTCGCCTCGTAGGTCTTAACCCTGCCGTCTACGTCGTCGGACTTGACCGTGAGCATTTCCTGCAGGTTGTAAGCGGCGCTGTAAGCCTCAAGCGCCCAAACCTCCATCTCACCGAAGCGCTGGCCGCCGAACTGGGCTTTACCGCCCAGAGGCTGCTGGGTGATCAGGGAGTACGGTCCGGTCGACCGGGCGTGGATCTTCTCTTCAACGAGGTGGATCAGCTTCAGGATGTACATCCGTCCGACCGTGATCGGCCCGTCAAAGGTCTCGCCGGTCCGGCCATCGATGAGTTCCATCTTGCCGAACACCGGGGCCGATTTGCGCGTCGTCTTTTCCAGCTTCCGCGCCTCGTCCATCAGTTCTTCACGGCTCTGGCCGTTGACGCGGAGGTCGCTGTTTTCGCCGAGCCACATGCCCAGACATGCCTGGCTGGCGATCCCGTCCTTGGACTCGTCAAACAGTTCGTCGTACTTCTGGCCACGTTCATCCAGCCAGGCACGGACAACGTCCTGATCTATCGTCGAATCGTCAAGCCTGCGTCTATCTTTTGCGCCGGATTCGTTAACGATCCAGGCGCGTGCGAGCGCGTCTTCAAGAGCCACGCCCGTCGTGCCGTCAAAGACCGGGGTCTGGGCGTCAAATCCGAGCGTACCGGCGGCCCAGCCCAGATGGGTCTCAAGGACCTGCCCAAGGTTCATTCGGGACGGTACACCGATCGGGTTGAGGACGATGTCCATGGGGGTGCCGTCGGGCAGGTGAGGCATGTCCTCACGCGGGAGGATCTTGGCGATCACGCCCTTGTTGCCGTGGCGCCCCGCCATCTTGTCGCCCTCGGTGATCTTCCGGGTCTGCGCGACCCATGTGCGCACCAGCTTGGTGACACCGGCCGGCAGGTCGTCGCCGTTTTCCTTGGTCAGGACCTTGACGTCGATCACCTTGCCACGCTGCCCGTGCGGGACCTTGAGCGAAGTGTCGCGTACGTCACGCGCCTTCTCACCAAAGATGGCCCTCAGCAGCTTCTCTTCAGCCGTCAGCTCGGTCTCGCCCTTGGGCGTGATTTTGCCGACGAGGATGTCACCCGGCTCGACGTATGCGCCGATGCGGATCACGCCCTCTTCATCCAGGTCACGCAGGCTGTCTTCGCCCACGTTCGGGATGTCCCGTGTTATCTCTTCAGGACCGAGTTTGGTTTCCCGGGACTCGGTCTCGTGCTTTCCGATGTGGATGGAGGTAAAGCGGTCGTCCTTCACCATGTCCTCGGACAGGATGATGGCATCCTCATAGTTGTAGCCCTCCCAGCTCATGAATGCCACCAGGATGTTCTGGCCCAGGGCCAGGTCACCGCGATCTGTCGAAGAGCTGTCGGCCATCGGCTGACCGATCGCCACGATATCGCCCTTGCTGACGATCGGGCGCTGATTGATGCACGTGCCTTGATTGGAGCGCACGAACTTGGTCAGCGGGTATTCGATGATCTGTCCGGTCTCGTCGCCCAGGACCTTGATCACGAGACCGGTCGACTCGATGACAAGTCCAGCCTCTTCGGCGAGGACCACCTGTCCTGAGTCGCGCGCCACGCGCGCTTCCATACCGGTGCCGACAACAGGCGCCTCCGGGTTCAACAACGGGACGGCCTGGCGCTGCATGTTTGAGCCCATTAGCGCCCGGTTGGCATCGTCGTGCTCAAGGAACGGGATCAGGGCCGTTGACACCGATACGATCTGCATCGGAGATACGTCCATGAACTGCACGTTCGCCGGGTCTTCAAGTGCGAACGACTCCCCGATCCGGATCTCGGCCTGGTCGTCGATGATCTGCATCTTGGCGTCGAGTGTGGTGTTCGCCTGGCCGATGACGTAGGTCTCTTCCTCGTCGGCAGACAGGTACGACACATCGTTCGGGTCTGAGGACACGAACGCCTTGACGCCCACCGTCTGCGCCGGCATCTCGGCGAGCAGGTCAGTGAGCCGTCGCGGGATACGCCCGCCGGCGCGCATCAACTCCTCGCCGTTCTCATCCACGAGAGCTTCGAGTACGTTGCGGCCGATGAAGTCCGGGTCATTTGTGGCCATCTCGTGCAGCACTTTGCGATACGGCGTTTCCAGAAAGCCGAAGTCGTTGGTGCGTGCGTACGTGGCGAGCGAACCCAGGAGTCCGATGTTCGGACCTTCAGGGGTCTCGATCGGGCAGATGCGTCCGTAATGTGAGTGGTGAACGTCACGGACATCAAATCCAGCTCGCTCACGCGACAGTCCGCCGGGGCCGAGGGCGGAGAGGCGACGCTTGTGCGTCAACTCCGCCAGCGGGTTGGTCTGATCCATGAACTGTGAAAGCTGGGACCCGCCGAAGAATTCTCGGACGGATGCCACCACGGGGCGGATGTTGATCAGGGCGGCCGGCGTGGTCGTTGCCGGGTCCATCTCCGTGGTCATCCGCTCTTTGACGACCCGCTCCATACGGAGCAGTCCGATGCGCAACTGGTTCTGGATCAGCTCGCCAACGGCCCTGACCCGCCTGTTGCCCAGGTGGTCAATGTCGTCCTCACGGACCTCTCCGTTGTTGATCCGGATCATACGCCGGATAAGGGCGACCATATCCTCTTTGACAAGGGTGCGCTCTTCCGTCATCGCCTCTTCGCCGAGCTTGCGGTTCAGCTTGTAACGGCCGACTCGTCCGAGGTCGTATTTACGGGGGTTAAAGAAGAGGTTTTCGATCAGCGCCTTTGCGTTGTCCACGCTCGGCGGCTCACCTGGGCGCAACCGGCGGTAGAACTCCACCAGCGCCTCGTCCTCGTTCGTTACGGCGGTGTCGCGCGCCAGGGTGGCATCGATGAAGGGACGGTCCGGGTTCGTGTCGACGCCCTTGAAAAGCGCCTTGATGTCGTCGTCTGCGCCGTATCCAAGTGCGCGGAGCAGGGTGGTGATAGGCGTCTTGCGCTTCCGGTCAACCTTTACCGACAACAGATCCTTATTGCTGGTCTCAAACTCGACCCAGGCGCCTCGGTACGGGATCAACTTGGCGTTGCTTAGAGCGCGGCCACTGGCGGGATCGATGTCCCGCGTGAAGTACGCGCCCGGTGAGCGGACAAGCTGGGAGACGACAACCCGTTCTGCGCCGTTGATGACAAAGGTGCCGTTGCGAGTCATCATCGGGACGTCGCCCATGAAAAGCGTTTGCCGTTTCTTCTCGCCAGCGGCTTCACCTGACTTGACCTCAAGCTCCACCGTTGCGTAGAGCGGCGCCGAGTAGGTGATCTCCTTCTGGCGGCACTCGCGTTCGGTGAACTTGGGTTCCCGGATCTCGTGCCCGAGGAACATGAGGGCGAAACGCCCCCCGCTGAAGTCCTCGATCGGAGAGATCTCTTCGAACAGTTCTCGAAGGCCGTCTGTCGTGAAATAGTCGAACGATCGCAGTTGAACCTGGATCAGGTTCGGGACATCTACGATGTTCTGGATGTGGTTGAAGCTCTTGACGTTCCGGTAAGAGACATTACTGGGACGAACGTCAGCTACGACCATACTTACACTCCTGATTTTTCGACGCCACGAGCGGTCCGTGGCTATGATCCCTGCTTTAGATGGTCCAGGCGATTCCGGTTGCCGTGTAGTTTCAGGCGCTAACGCGCGTGAACGTCAACTCACGCCCGGCGCGGACGCGCGCGGACGTGAGATCTTGGAAACCTAAAATTTGGGATGTACGGGTGGGCAATCCGTAACAGTCACACCTCGACAAGCGACGAGTGTAAAGCTACCCAATCGTGGCGTCAAGCTACCGCTGTGCAGATCTCGACGAATATCGTCGCTTTGCGCCGCCCAAAATCGGCCTCGCGTCGCCCCTTCAGGCCAATGAGATTATCGCCAACCCGGTAACGACAAGCCCGGCGGCGGTCAGTTTCTGGACCAGGGCGCCGCGGCCCAGCGCCTCATTCCCAAGGAGACGCGTCTTTCGCGCCAGCAGTACCGAGGCGAAGAATACAAAGAGTGGAGTGGTGCTGGCGAAGGCGTTTGCCAGCGAGACAGGGCCGGTGGCGATTGCGAATGTGATTAAGGTCATCGCGGCCGTCGCAGCAATCGCATCGACGGCGAGTGCTGTGAAATTGGATGGGGACAACATGAAGCGCCCCAGTTCGATCAGTATCGGTTTTCTCAGGTTCATGACCAGAAGGGTGGGGGCCATCCCCGCGCTCCGAAGGGCCATGGCGTGCCAGAAAGAAAGATCATCCGTCACGGTTTTAAGAAGTATCTGTGCCAGGGCGATGATGACGACCGCAATCCCAAGGTAGGCGAGCGAACTGCTGAGTCGTATCTGACCGGCGTCCGACAAACGGATCGCGGCGAGTAGGGCGCCGCCGACCGCGAGCGCCGCCGCGATGGACTCCAGGAGGGAAAGGCTTTCGCCGAGCAAGATCACGGCGAAGATCACGACCAGCAGCGGGTGTGAATGCGAGATCGGCGTAACCCGGGACACCTCTTCCCGGCTCAGCGTCCACAGTACGAGCGGTGCGCCGATCCCCCACATCAGCCCGACGCCGATCCCGCGTACGTAAACATCCACGCCCACCGCCGGAAACGGATTGACCACAGCGACCACGATCACGGTGATCAGGGTCTGAAGCCCGATGAAGAGCAGAAACCCGCGCACGCGAAGGCCCATGCCGGTCATGATCACCTTGTCCGTGATGTTCACCACGGCCAACAGGAGGGCGCTCAAGAGCGCCGCTACCGCCCAATCGATTGTCGTGCCTCCTGATGTGCAGATCGTTTTTCAGACCGGCGCGGGACAACGCTTCCCAGGGCAGACCGGTAATTCAAAAAAAGATTACCCATGCCCAATCTCACAAACCACTGTTGCTACTACCAATCCGAGGGCCCGGGTAGATGTGGAGCGTGGGGGAGTTGATCCACATGAGTTAAGCGTAACGGTGTGCGAAGGGATTCGAGCAACTGGGTACTATATTGGGGCACAGCGCGACGTCTCCGGTTCGCGGGGTTTAGCACCTGTCCACCGACACTTGCCGCTTCAGTAACTTCTACTCGGCTACTTCCTCCGTTAGACTCGCCGATGCGCTTCCTAGCACGTAGAAGCGGTGCCTGCGCGTTCGATTGGGCCCGCCCTATGGACTTGAGGTGGGGGATTGCACGTAACGAACGATCCACACGGCCGGCAGATGAGCCGGACGTTTGGGGCAGCCCGGGCAGGATTCAGATAGCGAGCAACGCCATGAAGATCACGGCAGTCACAGCGATTCCATTCGCGCCCGACCCGATTTCCAATCCGTACCTTGAGTCGGTTGGAATGGCGGCGTCGGCCAACTACGTGGCCGTCAAGGTCGATACGGACGAAGGGATCACCGGTTGGGGCGATTCCACGTGCGGGCCACTCAGCGTAGCTTCCATGGTGGAGGAGTTTGGCGGTATGGTCGTCGGCGAGGATGCCGGCCACATCGAAAAAATCTGGCAGACGCTCTACCACCACTTCTTCGTGAGGGGAGGCCCGATACAAACATCAGCCATCAGCGGCATAGAGATGGCGTTATGGGACATCAAGGGCAAAGCCGCTGGACTGCCAGTGTACGACATGCTCGGCGGTCCCCTGAGGGACAGGATCTGGGCGTACGGACGTTGGGACGGGATTACGCCGGAGGCGGCGGTGGAACATGCCATGTCCTATGTGTCCCAAGGCGTCACCGCGCTAAAAGGCGACCCGTTCGACCATCAAGGCCAGTTCATCACTACGGAGGCTGAGCACAAAGCCGTTGCGACACTCAAAGCGGTCCGGGAAGCGGTTGGAGAGGAAGTAGAACTGCTCGTCGAAGTGCACGGGCGTCTGACGCCCGCCGCCGCCATCAGGGTCGGTAACGCGATGGAATCTTATCGGCCGTTCGTGTTCGAGGAACCCGTTCCCTTCCACAACCTCGATGCCATGAAAAGGGTTGCAGACTCGGTGAACATACCGATCGCAACTGGTGAGAGACTTTTCACCAAGTGGGACTATGAAGACCTCCTGAAAAGGCAGATCGTCGCCATGATCCAACCTGACGTCATCCAGGGCGGTGGGATAATGGAGTTGAAGAAGATTGCCGCCATGGCGGAGGCCCAGTACGTGGGATTTCAGCCCCATGCTATCCACGGCCCGATGGACGTGCTTGCTGCGTTGCAACTCGACGCGTCAACGCCAAACTTCATGATCCACGAGGGCGGCATGAAACCCTGGTTCCAGGACGCCTTTATCGGCGATTTTCCGATACAAGAGGACGGCTATCTGCCGATCCCGACAGCTCCCGGCCTGGGCGGATCGATGAACGAGGAGTGGCTTGTAGCGCACCCGGCCCGGTCAGACGCGCAGGGCTGGCTGCCGCCGATCGGGACGCTGCCTTCCCGGCAGTTCAACACCTGGGTGTAGAGGCCGGACCGAGACGCGCCCGACTGCCAACCCCCCCGCAGGATTCTCTGACCAACCTCAGCATCGGATAACCGAGGTGATCTGTGTCGCTCGAGAATGATGTCGCCTCTGCCTTGGTCGGTCCGGGAATGTCATGCGCGATTTTCAACCCGGCCCGCCAGCGACCCTGACCTTCAGGAAGTAGGCCCTCTTCGGGTCTACCCTGTGGCACATGCGTCTCACTATTGCCATAACTGTGTTCACCGCTCTACTCGTCGCCTGCTCTAGCGACAACTCGACTGCCACGCCTACCCACTCAGAACCTGCGATAGGGCCAGGACCCCCGCAGACTGTAATCAACTGCGCTGGCTGCCCGCTCGTGGACGTGACCCGCGTGATCGACGGCGACACGGTCGACACAAGCGCAGGGCGTGTCCGCTTCTACGGCGTTGACACTCCCGAGCGCGGAGAGGCGTGCTTCTCAGAGGCGACAGCAGCCACGGAGAACCTCGCAGGAGGCCAGGTGCGGCTGGAGGACGGCCCGAGGCTTACCGATAACTTTAGTCGCCGCCTTGCTTACGTCTACGACGCTGCGGGAAACAGCATCGACGTGCAACTTGTTGCGGGCGGGTATGCTCGCGCCTGGACGCAGGACGGGCAGCACCGGGATGTGCTGGTGACACTGGAGCGGAGCGCGCGGGAGAACGAAGCCGGGTGTCTCTGGGGGTGAAGTGAACTCACGACGTATCAATCAACGCATTGATGGATTCCGAGACCGAAATACTGTGACCCGATGAGCCGTACCGTGCTGCCATGTACGAGCTACGCCAGTGACCGTCGCACCTGATCTGTGGTCTGTGCCCGTCCATCACCGACACGAGCATCGCCCCGCGGTTCCCGCACATGCTGATCATCTATGCCGTCCCGGACCATGACGTGAGCCTGGAGGACGTGGTTCGCTCGCAGAGGGTCGTTGCGCCTCCGGGAACCGGTGTCTGGTGGCTACCGGACAGGCGAGAGCTAGCCGTGCTGTGGCAGGTGACGGACGACCGGACATGAGCGGAAGTGCGCCCGTTTGTTGTCAAACGCGAACCGGCCCCGGTAGCAGTTACGCCACCGAGGCCCGTTTCACGATTGGTCTTCTGGTGGAGCTAGCGCGGTCGCAACTCTGCGGCAAACCCGATCGTTCTACTTTGTACAGACGTAGATGCTATTGAACGGATTAGACGAGTCTAAGACCCGTACGTTCGGTAATCCAGCGTCGTGGAGCATCTTCACTGCCAGTTGCTCGCCCCATACGGTACCTAGTCCGGCGCCACCTTCAGCAAGCGAAACCGTCATACAGTGCAGTGTGCTTACTGCGTAGAAGAATGGGGCGACTGGGTGCGCGATATTGTCCTCCAGATTTGAGGACGCCTTGATATCAATCATCATGAATGCACCGTTCAAGGCGAGATGGCTGCTCGCCTCATTCAGCGCCCCCTGCGGGTTAACCTGATCGTGGATCGAGTCAAACGCCGTGATTAAATCGAATGAGACATCGCTGGGTAAGTTGGTGACGTCGTGAACCTCGAAAG
This sequence comes from Chloroflexota bacterium, assembly GCA_002730555.1. Lineage (GTDB taxonomy): Bacteria > Chloroflexota > Dehalococcoidia > Lucifugimonadales > Lucifugimonadaceae. Next base: position 20,791 of record PCAM01000014.1, on the reverse strand, counting down.
TCACATTCCTCAACCCCATCTCATCGGCTTCCAGTGTGGCAGAGGCAATCGCGTCCTCTGCAATGTCGTATCCCTTAAACCGTGACGTCGGATATGCCTGCGCCATCAAGTTCATGTTGTGGCCAGTACCGCAACCGATGTCGCACACGCTAATTCCACCCTCTAGCCGTTCGACTAGGCCGGGAACCACTCCGATATAGCCGTCGAACAGCGATGAGTTGTAGTCACGCCGGAAGAAATCGTCCATTACTTCGGTGAATTCGGGACGATATTCCGAGTACGGCACACCACCGCCATCCCGGAATGCCTCCAACACTCCACTCACGTGCCCCCCAAGAAATGTGATCATGGGAGAAAGCGACGAAAGGTTGGCGCCGGTTTCGCCAGTTAGGCTGGCGGCGTGCTCCGCGGGAAGAGTGTGACTTTTCGTGGATACATCGTATTCAAGGTACCCACTCACCGTCGCCCCCCCCAACCACTCACGCACGTAGCGCTCGTTAAGGCCAGACCGCTCCGCCAATTCGACGCTAGTCGCCGGTCCCCGTGCCAGCGACTCCCAGAGGCCAGAGCGGTGTCCCAGATCTACAATCAAAGTCCTGGCCGCGCCCATGTACGTGCCGACAAGCTGGTTGCCGAACTCTTCCGCCCTTGCCTCGTCGAACGCCTGCGAAGTTTTCTGAGTCATACCGATATCCTCGCCTCATGTGTGTGCGCCTGTTTTGCGGGAATATATCGCATATTTCATCAGGTATCACCTATTAAATGGAAAAAGATAACGAAAGTAATGATATTTACCGTTGTAATGACTGAAGTCGTATCCGGTATCTCACATGTCATCTTATGAAATAACGTAGCGATTACTAGAGCCAATGGCATACCGGCTAACGAGTACTAGGCGAGCACGAACTAGCCGTGCTGTGGCAGGTGACGGACCACCGGAGTTGAGCGGAAGTGCGCCCGGGTTGCTGTCAAATCTGCTGTCAAACGCGAAGACAGGCCCCGAATATCGAGACCTGTCTTTCGAAGCAATGAGCTTTGGAGGCGACGGGCGGATTCGAACCGCCGAATGGAGGTTTTGCAAACCTCTGCCTTAGACCACTTGGCTACGTCGCCTGATTCTGGTGCCGAGGGCGGGACTCGAACCCGCACGCTCTTACGAGCACAGCGCCCTCAACGCTGCTTGTCTACCAATTTCAACACCTCGGCCTGAAATGAATCTCCCAGGATGGTCCGTGGGAGAAAACGCGTGGCAGGGGCGGAGGGACTCGAACCCCCGGCCTTCGGTTTTGGAGACCGACGCTCTAGCCAACTGAGCTACGCCCCTGCGTCACCGGCGCACAACCGCACGTCTAAAGGACTCGGCGCGATACGTTTTACCGACCGAGAAATCATAACGCAGCATTCGCGGGCCGGACAACCGGATTTGTTCCGCTCGCGAGCCTTAATCAATATGCCCGGAAATGAAAAGCGACCGGACCTATCACAGGCCCGGTCGCTTCTCCGTATCGCCGTTTGATCTTTAACGAGTCAGAGCCGCAGCCCTACTCTCCGTTGCTTGGCGTGAGGGCGTCAAGGTCACGCTCGCCCGTCCGTACCCTGATCACCTCTGCAATAGCGGAAACGAAGATCTTTCCATCGCCGATTGTTCCTTCTTCGGAGGAACGGGCGGAGGCGATGATCGTCTGCAGCACTTCTTCTTTTTGCTCTTCCGGGACAACAGTCACGAGCAGCGTCTTTGGCAGTGACGACCGATGTGTCAGCGCCGCGCCGCGGCCGGTGAACACCTCAACGCCCTTCTGCTGGCCCTGGCCGGTCACGTTGACGAAGTGGAACCCGCCGCAACCAATGCTTTCCAGCGCCGCCGTAACGTCGTTGATCTTCTCGGGCCTGACTATCGCCTCAATCTTGACCATCATGTTCAATACACCCCCTTATCAGGGATCGCCGGGGATCGCGGTTCCGGAGCCTCGCCCCACATCGGTGTGGATATTTCGGCCCCGGACACGCGCCCGGGTTTCAGTTTGATCGCCCGTTAGGGGCGGTTAGTCAGCGCCGTCCGAGACGTACGCACGTTCTCCGTGGTGCGATATGTCCAGTCCGGTGCTTTCGTCGGATTCTTCGGCCCGCAATCCAAGCCCGGGAACCAGGTCCAGGATCTTGAGGATCACGAGGGTGGCGATGAAGGAGTAGCCCATGGTGGCAACCACCGCGACGAAGTTATCGCCGAGCAACTCGAATTCACCGTCGATGACGCCGACACCACCTACGGCGAAGATCGCCGTGGCAAGTGCGCCCCAGATGCCGCCGATGCCGTGAACGGCGAACACTTCAAGGGCGTCGTCAAATCCAAACTTGTGGCGGTACAGGACCGCGATGTAGGTCAGGATCCCGGCGCCGAAGCCAACCGCAAGACCACCCATGGGGCCTACAGATCCAGCGGCAGGAGTTATCGCAACCAGTCCGGCTACGGCACCGGTGGCGGCGCCAACGGCGCTCATCTTGCCGGTCTGGAGGTAGGACAAAACAACCCACGTCAGCGCCGCGACACCGGCCGCAACGTTGGTGACGAGAAAGGCGTTAACCGCAACTCCGTCTGCCGCGAGGCCGCTGCCGGCGTTGAAGCCGAACCAACCGAACCACAGGATGCCGGCGCCCAGGATTACGAAAGGCACGTTGTGCGGCTCCACGCCGCGATCGACTCCACGTCGCTTGCCCACCAGCCAGGCTGCCGCGATAGCGGCCATACCGGCGTTGATGTGAACTACGGTACCGCCAGCGAAGTCGGCGGCGCCCATCTCCAGGACCCAACCGCCGTCGCCCCACACCCAGTGAGCGATCGGCGCGTACACGACGGTGATCCAGATAACGAGGAAAATGAGGTAGGTCTTGAACTTGAACCGCTCGGCGATCGCTCCCGTGATCAACGCCGGCGTGATGATGGCGAACATCATCTGAAAAACAGCGATGGTCATGGAGTTATATCCGCCGTCGGGCCCGATATCGGGGTCGACGTTTTGGAATCCCAGGTAGTCAAAGTTGCCTATGAAGGAGCCGTCTCCTCCAAAGGCGAGCGAGTAGCCCCAGAGAAGCCACACGACGCTCACGACGCCCATCGCCGTGAAGCTGTACATGATCATGTTGATGGCGTTTTTACCGCGGACAAGCCCGCCGTAAAAGAACGCCAGACCCGGTGTCATAAATAACACCAGGGCGGATGCCATCAGCATCCATGCAATATTCCCGGAATCCATATCGGCCAATCCTCCTGTGAAATGTTCCAATCGCGCACCGGCCGTGGCACACGTGCAATGGGTCGTCACGTTATGGTCGTTATGTTTCGGAAATGTTACGCAGGCGTGACGGCCCGGTTACATTCAGGCCCGCACGGGGGAATCCCGCCGGATTGCAGGCGCGCCGGAGGGACGCGCTTTGCGGCGTCACGGATCGACTGAAGCCGGTTGTCGCTAGGTTCCGCGCCCGCCACGCACGCCCCGAAGCACCGCCGCCGAACCAACCACCAGGACGATCAACGCCATGCCGCCCTCTGCCGGCGCGCCCGGCGCTGCGAAACAGCCGCCTCCGCTCGATCCTTCATCGTGCTCCGGCTCGGACTCATCACCCGGCTCTGAAACGGCCTCGGTCGTGGCAGTCGCCTGGGCTTCGACCGTCGAAGTGGGAACTGTGCCGATGTTGTCCAGCGTGTATGGGACAAAGGTGGGCAACGGACGAGCGGTCGGTGCAATGACGGCCACCTCATCGACCAGAGGGAACGCGCCGACAGTCTCTCGCCACAACTCATCCATGCCGCGGCGGTCAACGCCGTAGACAGACAGCATCGCTTCATCGAGCCGCCTGCTGGAGTTGAATTCGGCGAGTAACTCGGCCATCTTCCCGGGCCCAAAATCCTCGACCATGTAGCGGGCGACAGAGCGTCCCTGTCCGTAACTGACGATCACCAGGTCCGGGTCGCCCGGGAGCGTCCCAAGTGACGTCAGGGGTAGGATCCTGTTCGTGTCGATGCCCCACTCTAGGTAGCGGTCGTACGCCAGGCCCGGATCGATGTTCCCGTATTCGGCGAGACCCTCGTTAAGCCATGCCGGTATGGCGCTTCGTGCCCCGGAAACGGCGCGGCTCAGAAGGACGTGCGTCAATTCGTGGGACATGGTCCCGGTGGCGCGCGAGCTGCCCCCCTGTACAAGCACCGCGTTCTCGGGCGAGAAGGCCTGCCCTTCCGTGATCAACTCACGCGATATGGCGCCGCTCCGGGCGGCCGTGGCGTCTATCATCTCGGCGATGTTGTTGTACATCGTGACGTTGATGGGCGCGCCTTCCGAGGGAATGCCGAGCACGGGCGCCATGTTCTGGATCGTCTGAAGCGATGCGTCAAGCAGGGAGTTCGCCCGGGTGGCGACGGGGCCGTGGTAGTACACCGTCACGCCGCCGGCTGAGGTCGTTTCCCACTCAAACCGGGAGTCGGTCAGGACAATCTGGCTCGGCTCGGACTCGTGGACGTTGCCGTTGGAATCCAGGACCTCTATCCGGTACTCCATCGTCACTCCTGGCGGAAGGTATCGGGCGAGGGTGTCCGTTCGATAGAACAGCGTTCCGTTTGCCGGCGCGCTCGTCGTGAAGGTGGCGGGCTCGCCAAATTCCAGGTAGTCGTACTGCGTGGCCCTTCGTCCCAGGATCGAGAAACGGGCGGTGACCTCTTCGACATCGCCCGTGACGTTCGCCGTGAACTCAATGCCGTCCGGAAGTTTGCTCACGGCGGAGTGGCTCAGGATGTCGACCGATGGGGTTGGAGTTGTGGCGGCTTCGACTGAATTTGCGCGCAGGCCTATGAGGACCAACGCAGCTGCGGTGGCCGCAAACGACACCCATCGCGCGAGCTGACGTAGTCCGATGCGGCTCGCGCCCGCTCCTCTATCCGTGAATTTGTTCATAGTGCGGAACGTGATACGTCCGGTGCGGGTGGTTGGGTTCGGTGTGTTTGATGGAGATCTTGCGGACGGCGCTAGTCGGAATCACCGGTGCTGTGCCACTCAGCCCAGAAACGGTGGAGCGCGCTGAGCGGGGTTGCTACCGCCAGGATCCACAATCCCCAGTCCGGCTGGCTGATCAAGAGGGTGACCGCCACGACCACAACGCGCTCGGGTCTCGTGGCGAATCCGGCAGTGCCCTTCATGCCAAGGCCCTCGGCACGGGCGCGCACGTAGCTGACCATCATGGAGCCGGAGAAGGCGATGAAGGCAAGGATTGCCAACATCTGGTCGAAGGTCGCGCCGCGCGTGTAGAAAATGAGGAGTCCAAGTAGCAGAGCGCCCTCAGACACCCGGTCCATCACCGAGTCCAACAGCGCGCCACGGCGGGAGACCTGTCCGGTGCGGCGGGCTATGCCGCCGTCCAGCATGTCAAAGGTTGAGCCGAAGATGACCAGGATCCCGGCGAGAACGAAGCGGCCGTCCGCCGCCGCCGCCCCTGCGCCCACCGATACCGCCGTCCCGGTCAGCGTCGTCAGGTTCGGCGTGAACCCCAGCTTGTCCAGGAGTGCGGATGCCGGCTCCTCAAACCAGCGGGCGATTTTCCCACGTAGTGCGTAGCGGGCGGTCTGAAGACTGGGCACGCGTTGATAGGGCCTTTCTGGACGTTTGGTGATTTCTGGAAGTTAGACGATACCGGCAAGTTCAGGCCGGGAGGCGACCTTTTGGTAAAAGTCGAGCACACGGGATGCTACTTCAGGCCATCGATATCCGTGCGCTTTGAGACGTCCGGCGGCGCCCATCTGGGCCCGGCGTGCCGGGTCTTCGATCAATGTACGGAGCGCACCGGCGAGCGCTGTGGGGTCGTTCGGCTGGGCCAGGAGGCCGTCCGCGCCGTGATCGATCACATCACGGTATCCGGCTATGTCCGAGGCGACTATCGAGACACCGGCCGCCATCGCCTCAAGCAGCACGATCCCGAAACTCTCGCTGCCCGTAGCCGGGCTGCAGAAGATGTCGGCCGACTGGTAGTACGCCGGCAGCATCTCGTCCGAGACGCGCCCGGCGAACACCACGTCATTCAAATTGCGCTCGCCCATCACGCGCTGGGAGTCGGCGTCCGGCTCGCCCGGGCCCACGACTGTCAGTCGCAGCTCCGGGAAGTCCCACTTGAGGTCAGCGTAGGCGCTCAGCAGGTACCGCAGCCCCTTACGTTTCTCCATACGGCCAACGAACAGGAGGTTTATCCGGCCGTCGTCAAAGCCTTTCGGCGCCGGCGCCGGGGACGCGAAACGGTCGTAGTCAATGCCGTTCGGGATGATTTCGTAATCGCCCGGGAAAAATCGGCTCACGTAGTGACGGGCGGCGTTAGATACGGCGATGCGGCCGTCGATTCGTCGGGGGCTCGTGCGCAACATGTACTTCGACATCCGGTAAAGGTGCCCGCGCTCGCGGTAGGCGTGGAACGTGCCGATGGTGAGCGCCGAAGAGGTTCGCGCCCCCAACGCGGGCGGGACCGGCGCGAACGGCTCATGGATGTGGACGACGTTGTAATTGCCGTCGCGAATCAGGGCCTTGATCCGGGGCCGCTTCCATACCGAAAGCGCCACGCGGGCCACCGTGCCGCCGATGGGGACGGGAACCGGCCGGCCGCATGGAACGACCTCGTAATTCCGTTGCCCGTCCGGGGTGATCGAGCACGGGGCGAATACGCAGACCTCGTGGCCTGCAGCCGTAAATTGATCGGCGAGTCGCGAGATGTGGGTGGTTACGCCGCCCGGATACGCGAAATCGTAGGGGGAAACCAGAGCGATCTTGATCGGCTCATCCTCCCACCACTAATTGCGTGTCTCCGGTGTAACCGGGCGGCGTTGAGTTCTATTTACTGCTGCGCGTCAGCCACGCCGCTGAACTTCCGCGGTGTGAAGCTATTCTCGGGGTTCATCTCTCCGCCCGCAAATAGCTCCACCATTTGCCGGGCCTCGTCGTCGGTGTACTGGACCGGCGGCGACTTCATGAAGTACGCAGACGGGGCCTGGATGGCGCCGGAGATGCCGTTATCCAGGGCGATCTTCGCACACCTGATGGCGTCGACTGCGACCCCGGCCGAGTTGGGGCTGTCGTGGACCTCGAGCTTGAGCTCGACGTTGAGCGGAACGTCGCCGAAGGAAGTGCCTTCGAGGCGGATGTAGGCCCACTTGCGGTCCTTGAGCCACGGCACGTGGTCGGACGGGCCGATGTGCACGTCGTCCGTGCCGATCTCTTGCTCGAGCTGCGACTTCACGGCCGCGGTCTTCGAGATCTTCTTGGAGTAGAGGCGGGTCCGCTCAAGCATGTTGAGGAAGTCGGTGTTGCCGCCGAAGTTGAGCTGGTAGGTGCGGTCAAGCTGCACGCCACGGTCTTCAAAGAGGCGGGTGAGCACACGGTGGATGATGGTGGCCCCGACCTGGGACTTGATGTCGTCGCCGACGATCGGTACGCCACGGTCCTCGAACCGCTTCTGCCAGTAAGGCTCGCGAGCGATGAACACGGGGATGCAGTTGACGAAGCCGACACCGGACGCCAGCGCCTGCTCGACGTACCACTTGGTGGCGTCTTCGGAGCCGACGGGGAGGTAGCTGATCATTACGTCGACTTCCCGTTCTCGCAGGATGCCAACGATATCGGCCGTCTGGCCGCCGGGTGTGGACGGGTCGTGGTTCACGGTCACCACGTCCGAGAGGTATTGGCCGATGCCGTCGTGCGTCATGCCGCGATCAACGGTGACGCCGGTGTGCGGCACGTCGTGGAACTCCACTGTGTTGTTCTGGCCCGACTTGATGGCCTCGGACAGGTCCTTGCCAACCTTGTCGGCGTCTACGTCGAACGCTGCGACCACGTCGATATCGCCGACGTGATACGGGCCGAGCACGGTGTTCATGATGCCCGGGATGTCTGTGCCTTCTTCGGCTTCCCGGTATTTGTGTACGCCCTGGATGAGGGACGAGGCGCAGTTGCCCACTCCCACGACGGCTACGTTAATTTTGCCCAATATTCTCACCTCGAAATTACTGGCAGTGCCTGGTGATCTGCTGGAGTTACTTTTGCCTTTTTGGTTCGCGTGAGTGTGAGCGCGATCCATGGAGACCGTTCAACCGCCGGATGCTACGGAGCGACAAACGGCGAATTGGGTTGTTTATTCGATGATGCGGGTCGGAAAGTTCCGGAACTGTCCGGTTCTTTTGGCGGGTTCGGCCTAGATGTTGACCTTGACCGCCTCCGCCACCTGCTCAAGCGTCTGAACCGGTATGTACGGGTTCGTCCCGCCCCACACGTACTCGAAGTGGTTCCTCAGTACGCGGTAGTAGGGGGCGTCTGACGACAACTTCAAGATTGGGACGAGGCCGTCTATAGAGGAGCCGTACAGGTCGGGATCGGGCCGACCGAAGTGGTAGGTCTCCACGAAGCAGCAGTTTTCGGTCATCAGCAGGTAGACGGATGGCCAGTGGTCCGCGAAGTGCACGTCGAGGCTGGCGTGCCGGCTTTCCTGCGCCGTTCGACGGAGCGATGAGATGACGTTCAGGCTGCGCCAGCTATCGCTGAACAGCGGTCCCGCCCGGAAGCTAGATTCATCCACGAACTGGGCTCCGATCTCGGCCACGGCGCGGGCGTGTGCGAAGTCGCCTAACGGGTGGACGAGCAGGGCGCGGGCCGAGATGTCTCGATCCTCATTAATCATGCGACGCAGCACGGGCGTGTAGTCCACGTCGCCGAAGAATTCACGAAGGCCAATGCCGTGGAGCAGAATTTCGCCACGCGCCTCTTCCAGCGCTTCTCCGATGGAGCGTTTCGTCTCTTCGCTCCTGTTTCGTGGCGACAACACGTCCTCGATGCCGGCCCGAATGGCCCCACCGGCGAGCGCGTTGATCCGCTCCAGCGCTTCGAGATCCAGCGCCTCTGTTGGCGGGGGTGGAGCTGCGTTGGGGCGTGCTCCCGCTCCCGGATACGGACGTGCGTGTGGGACGGGCGTCGCCAGCACCGCTTCCAGCGTCTCCTCTGTGACAACCCACGTCCGCCCCAGCTTGGTCGCCGGGATTAACCCCTGGGCGAGCCACTTGTAGACGGTCTTCTCGCTGACGTTGAGTCGCGCCGCAACATCACGCACCTTCAGACTGGCCATCGTTTGTAACCCCTTGAATAGAACGGTTGGCCGCTCTCTCCATTATGGAATCAGGTGATTAATTCCATGATATTCTACTAAAGTAGAAAAAAGAGGTGTAAAGAGAGTATTACGGTATCTACACGGTTGGAATTACCGTAGAGGTGTGGATACATCCGGACGGGCGCGCACCGAATGACCTGTTATCGGGTACGGCGTTGATGGATGGATTGACATCTACCATGACCCCTCACCCCGAAACCTCTCCCGCAAGGGGAGAGGGGCACAAAACGGCGACAACACCTTCAGGGGCGGATTGGTATCTGCCCAGGCCCGTCCTTCAAGAACGTGAGGACACAGGCTAAGACCAACCTTATGGCGATGCGCCCCTACGGTGTTCTCAAGCCTCAGGAAATGGAGATTACTGTCGTTTGCCATCCTGAACTCGATTCAGGATGACGCTCCGATTGCACACAGGCTGGACGCTCGTACTTAACCATCCCCGAACTTAAAAGGTGGGGAGGTCTGGAGGTGGGGCGCGTCACGCGCCAGCGCGGCCCTTGCTGGCAACAACAGCGCCCCGAGGCTCTCGAATGGCCGGGTCTACAGACTCTCCCGAACGCTGCCAATGCCCGCCTAGTCTTCCTCAACCTCCGGGAACCGGAACTCGACCCCGGCGCGCTCTTCCTGGATGCGCCCGATCGACGGGGTTGCGTCGCGGCCCCATCCACGCCTCTGCGCCTCGATGAAACGCTGCTGTGCGATGTTCGCCGCTTCCATCGGCAGGCCCAGGGACCGGCCGAGCTGGGTCGCAAGGCCGACATCCTTCGCCGCAAGATCCACCATGAACCCCGGCTCGAAGTCGCCCTTGAGGATCGATGTCCCCCAGCCGCGCAGCGCCGCGCTGTCGCCTGAAGAAGCCGTGATCACGTCGTAAAGCGTCCGCGCATCGACGCCCGCCTTCATTGCCATCCCAAATGCTTCCGAGATGATGACGCCTGTGCTCAGCCCGACCAGGTTGTTGGCGATCTTGCAGATGGAGCCGGTGCCGATCCCGCCGCAGTAAACGAGTTTCTGGCCGTCGCCGATCAGGTTCAGGACGGGCGTGACGCGATCAAACACCTCGCGGTCGCCGCCGACCATAAGGCAGAGATCGCCCCGATCGGCGCCCACCGTTCCGCCGCTGACCGGTGAGTCCAGCGCGTGTGCGCCGGCCGCCCGTGCCGCGGCGTCAAACGTGACGGCCGTGTCCGGGTCGATGGTGCTGAGGTCTATGAACACTGCTCCGGGAGAGATGGCCGTGAGCACGCCGCCCTCTCCGGTCGCCACTTCGAGCACGTGGGCCGGGGTTGGCAGTGAGGTGAAAACCATATCGGCCCCGCGCGCCGCCTCTGCCGGGCTGTTCGCCCACGTCGCCCCGGCCTCTTCCAGCGGGCGGCCGGCCTCACGTAACAGGTCGAACACGGTCAGATCGTGGCCGCCCTCAAGGACGTGCCGCGCCATGTGCCGGCCCATGTTGCCGAGTCCGATAAATCCGATCTTCATCCCGCTATCCTTCTGTTTGGCTTTCGTTAACGGTTGCTGGAGCGCAATGCCATCGGAACCCGTCATTCCCACGCAGGTGGGAACCCAGGAACGCCATTAATGCGACCATGCGTCTCTTGAGGACGGATACCATTTCTGGATTTCCGATTACTCGGGAATGATGGTGTTACTGGCGTGCCGCACGTAGTTAACCACCCCTTGACCCCCTCTTACATTAGGAGGGGGCATTCACGCCTTTAATACCCGACCGCTGCGCCGTCTTTCCGTGGCTCGGATCCGGCGACAAGCACGCCCGTCTCGGCGTCCCGTGAGACGATCTGGCCCCCGCCGTAGCTGACGCGGTCGTACCCGTCATCGACCCGCACCTGGTGGCCGCGTCGCCGCAGATCCTTCACCGTGTCCGGATCGACGCCGGTCTCAAGGCCGATCGTGCCGGACTCCAGGAACACTCGGAACCGGAGAGCGTCGAGCGCCTGCTGCGAATCCAGGTTGAAGTCCACCATGTTGGAGATCATTTGCAAGTGGCCCTGCGGCTGCATGAAGCCGCCCATCACGCCGAAGCTGAGCCACATCTCGCCGTCTTTTGTCGCCATCGCCGGGATGATGGTCTGGAACGGCCGGGCTCCACCCTTAAGGAAGTTAGCGTGGTTCGAGTCCAGGGAAAACAGGGCGCCCCGGTTTTGCAGTGCGATGCCGGTGGTCGGCACGATCATGCCGCTGCCGAAGCCCTTGAACAGGCTGTTTATGAACGAGCAGGCGTTGCCGTCGCCGTCGATCACCGTCAGGTAGACGGTGTCGGAGTTCGGGTAGGGCATTCCTGATCCCACGTCCGTCATCGCCTGTCCGCCGGTGATCCGAGATCGTTGTTCGGCGGCGCGATCTTTGGACAGCATCCAGTCGATCGGAACCTCGTTGACCCGGGGGTCGGCAACATGGTCGAGTGCGTCAGCAAATCCGAGTCGCGTTGACTCGATCAGGTGGTGGTACGTGTCAGCCGACTGGAAGCCCATTCCTGCTATGTCGAAACCCTCGGCGATGTTGAGCGCCATGAGGGCTGCTATGCCGTCGCCGTTTGGCGGGCACTCCCAGACGTCGACGCCGCGGTACTCGGTATGGATCGGCACATCCCAGTCTGAGTGATGCGCTGCCATGTCTTCTTCCGTGATCCATCCGCCCTCGGACTGCACGAAATCGGACAGCTTCTTGGCGATTTCTCCTTTGTAGAAAGCCTCGCTTCCGCCCTCTGCGATCGTCTCAAGTGTCCGGGCCAACTCCGGCAGGTTCACGACGTCTCCGTGTCTGGGCGCCCGCCCTTTCGGAAGCATCTCGCGTCCCGATGGACGAGCCGCCAGTTTCTCTTCATTGTTCTGCCACTGGTTGGCGATGATCTCGCTGACGCCGTAGCCCTGGTGGGCGTATTTGATGGCGGGTTGCAGCACCTCGGACAACGTCATCGTGCCGTCTTCTTCGAGCAATGTCTCCCAGCCGTGCACGGTGCCGGGGATCGAGACCGAGAACGCCGCGTCCGGACCCTCTGTTGGGATGCCCGAGTGGCCGCGCCGGACGACATCGTCGCGGTTGGCCGCCGCCGCTGAGTGGCCGCTGCCGTTCAGCGCTCGTACCCGTTTCTCGTCGTTCTTCCACACGAGGGCGAACATGTCTCCGCCGACCCCGGTGGACATCGGCTCGAGCACGTTGAGCGCGGCCGCCGTGGCGACGGCAGCATCGACGGCGTTGCCGTCGGACTTGAGGATATCGAGGCCTACCTGGGCGGCGAGCGGCTGGCTCGTGGCGACGGCGCCGTTGCGGGCGACTACGGACGAGCGGCGGGAGCGGAAAAAAGTCACGTTCACATCCTTAACCGGGGGGGCGGATAAATCGTCGTCATACCCGTCAGTTTGAGAGACCGGCGCAATCCTACCAATAAAGGGGCGCACGTGCGGGTGCGGTGTCTCTGATCAGAGGCTTGCTCCGCCCGTGTCGCGAGCACTCGGAAAAGCGTATCAACGGCACCTATTGCCATCCTGAACTTGATTCAGCATCCGCTGCTCCCCACGTACGGCAAGGTCTTGGACAACCAGGGGATTACACGAACGTCCTCGCCCAGATGACGAGGCTGTCGCTGCATGATCCGATCCTGAATCAAGTTCGGGATGACATTATTGTGGTCATCGTTCGCGCGCGGCACGGATGTGGAGCGTCACGGCCGTAGGAGTCGATTGGTGTCGACCCGAGGGCGGATACCAATCCGCCCCTACGGTGCTGTGGCGTCAACGACGTGGTTGCTGATCCCGGTCCTTCGAGAGCCTCAGGGCTCGGTGATTCCCCTCAAGAGGTCGTTGTCTGCATCCGAACGTATGCTGCGGCCCGCCCCCAGTTATGCTCCTATCGAGGGCAGCCTAATTGGTCGGCGAGGTCGTTGAAGCTATCGGCTGCGAAGTCGAATGACGGATCGCTTTCCGGGTTTGCTGTGTTGCCCAGCCCCGTGCCGTGGCCGAACTCGTCCGGTCGTCGGACGAACGCCGTGTGCAGGCCGGACTTTGCTGAGGCTAGCAGGTCGCCCTGGTGGGCGGCGGTCATCATCACTTCGCCGGACTCAAGCCCCAACAACTCTGCAGCCTTGAGATACGACTGCGGATCCGGTTTGTAGTGGCCGGACAGCTCGGACGACAGCACGCAGTCCCAGGGCAACCCGGCGCGCTTCGCCATGTTGGTAAGCAGCGCCACGCTTCCGTTCGACAGGGTGCAAATGATGAACTTGCCCTTCAGCCGGGTCAGGCCCTCCACGGCCTCCGGCCACGGGTCCAGCCGATGCCAGACCTTGTTCAGGTGCGCCGTCTCTTCTTCGGTCAGGCCGCTGATCCCGAACTGAACCAGCAGTTCATCCAGCCGTCGCCGATGGATGGCGTCGATGCCGATCCACTCCCACTCGCCGGTCCGCACCTTGTTCATGCCGGGTCCGTATCCGGCCCGCCACTCGTCGGCGAACAGGTCGGCATCGACCTCCAGGCCGCGCTCATTTGCCAGCGCGCCGATTTCCCGTGACACGCTGCCTCGCCAGTCGACCACGGTACCGAACACGTCGAACGTGAGGGCTTTAACGTCGGAAATGGGCATGGGTTGTCTCCAGGAGCGGCGTGAACAGTGTTGGCGTTACGGAACTGTATCGCAGGTGGGGCCCCTGAGAGCGATGCTCCGAGGTTAACCACGCCCGTCCCCCCCTCCGATATTAGTAGGAGGGGGGACGGAAAGCCTCCTTCCGAAAAGGGAGGAGATCCGGAGGTGGATCGCGTCGTGCGATCAGCTTCAAGCCCAAGAAACACCACCGTAGGGGCGGATCGCTGGACACGACTGTCGTCCCAGATACGAGCCGTGCTAACCCCCCGCCCCCACGCTCTACCGTGTGCGGGGGTTGAACACGTCGTTCAGGGCGTCGCCAAACAGGCTCCAGGCGAATATCAGCAGCCAGATCACGATGATCGGGGCCAGCAACTGCTCCGGGTGGTTCTGAATCACCGAGACGATGTCGATCCGGGGGCCGAGGACGTCGGCGAGCATAGTTCCCAGGCTCGGGCGCGGCGGCTGTACGCCCACCCCCAGGAAGCTCAATATGATCTCGCTGCCGGCGATGGCGCCCATCCCGAACGATGCGGTAACGATGATGGTGCCGGTCACGTTCGGCAGTATGTGGGAGAACAGCAGGCGAGGCGTCGAGACTCCGATGGCACGGGCGGCTTCGATGTAGTCGGAGTTGCGGATGGAGAGAACCTGTCCCCGCACCAGTCGCATCATGCCGTACCAGGCGAACGGCAACAGGGCGAGCGCTACGACGAAGTAATCGACAACCCCGGACTCGACAAGCCCGCCTATCGGACTCCAGTCTCGGAAGTTGCTCCAGTCCTCAAAGTCGCGCGCCGCGTCGAGGATGCGCGGCCGCAACGTGGCCGCGATCAGGATCACGAGCAAAATACTCGGGAACGCCGCCACCACCTCCCCGACGCGCATGATCACGGTGTCTGTTCTTCCGCCGAAATAGCCCGCCATCAACCCCAGCGTCACGCCGAGCACAATGCCTCCGGTACCGACGGTAATGATGGTCAGCATCACAGTCGTCTGGATGCTCCACACGACCCGGGTGTAGATGTCTCTGCCCAATTCGTCGGTCCCGAAGAAATGTTCGGTACTGGGACCCTCCTGCCTGTGGAGAATGTCGGTCTTGGAGTAGGAATGTGTCGATAACGGTTTGGCGAAGATGCCGATTGCGTAGATGGCGATGATGATGGACAGGGTCGCCATCGCAATCTTCTTGCGCCGCAGCCGTCGCCAGGCTCCCCGAAGCGGGCTGGTTCCTGATACCACCGCATCTGCCCGAAGCTCAGATTTTTCTTTTGAGAGGCCCATGCGCGGCTACTGGTACCTGATCCGGGGGTCGGTCACGGAGTAGAGAATGTCGACGATGAGGTTTGCTATGACAAGGGATGCGGCGCCGATGAGTGAGATCGCCATGATGATCGGGAAGTCGCGGGCGAACAAAGCGTCGAGCGTGAATTTGCCGACGCCCGGGACGCCGAAAATCAACTCGACGATAAACGCGCCTCCCAGGAGCCCGGAAAGCGAGAAACCGATCAGTGTGAGGATCGGAATAAGAGATATCCGGGCCACATGACGGTAGTTGACGATGTACCCGGGGACCCCCTTGGCCCGTGCCGTCCGGACGTAGTCTTCGTTCAGCACATCCAGCGTGCTTGAGCGCATGATCCGCGTGAATATGGCGATGCCGGGGATGCCGATAACTATGGCGGGCAGGATGATCTGTCTATCGAAGAATCCTCCCCATCCAGAAACGTCCACCCAGTCCAACTTGAGTGCGAACGCGATTATTAAGAGCGGGGCAGTCATGAACACCGGCATTGCGTTCAGGATGAGAGAGCCTGACACGATCACTGGATCCTGCCACGTACCCTGCTTGAGAGCGCTGTAGAACCCGAGAGGCACCCCGAAACCGATCGTGATCAGCGAAGCCGCCAGGAATAGCTGTCCTGAGGCCTTCAACTTTGGCGCCAGCAGATCGGTGACCTTCCTGGGCGGATGCAGGGTGATACTCTCGCCGAAGTCCCAGTGAAGTGCGTTCCAGACAAAACTGCCGTACTGCACGTAGACGGGCCTGTTGAGACCATGGTTCTCGCGGAAGCGATCGGCGTCTTTTTCCGTGTACTGTTGGCCAAATCTGAGCAGCACCGGGTCCCCGGGACCGTAGTGGCCCAGGGCGAACACGATTACCGACACGATCAGCAGGAGGACCGGCGCCCACAGGAGTCTCCGCACGATATAGCCGAGCATGTGCGGGTCTCTGCCTCCTGTTGTGGCGATGGATTGAACCGGTCGCCGTAAATCCTAGCCGTTCCCTGCGGAGCCCAGTGTTCCCGGGTTTCAAGGGCCGGGTCAACGGCGCCCCTTGTGACCTCTACTCCTGGATCCACACGTCCTTGAAGATCTCGATCGTCATCGGCAGGAAGTTGTAATCGTTCACGCGTTCCTTGATAAGCGCCAGACCCTGCGTGTCCCACCAGATCGGCAGCCATGCGACGTCGTCTACGATCATCTGCTCGGCTTCCTGGTAGAGCTGCGTCCGGAGCACCACGTCCTGCTCCGTGCGCGCCTGTTCGACAAGCCGGTCGACCTCGGGGTTCGAGTAGTTGCCGTCGTTCCGCGGGCTCTCGCTGTGGAACAGGATGTCTAACCAGTCCTGCGGGTCCGGATAATCGGCCTCCCACCCGCCGAAGAACGCCTGCAGGCGGTTGCGGTAAAGGTCCTGGAGGTAGGTGGCGAACTCCACTTGCTGGATCTCGACGCTCACGCCCAGCGTCTGGAACCACATGTCTGCCATCACTTCGATCGACAGGCTCGGCGAGCCGCCGGTCCCCTGCGTGGTGATGACGATGCGTTTGTCGCGATCGCTGAGCGAGGGGTAGGACGATTCCGCCAGTAGCTGCTTTGCCCTGTCGGGATCGAAGTCGAGTGATTGCAGGCCGTCGTTGAAGCCCGGGAACAGGGGAGGCAGCACGCCTTCGGCCGGACGAACCAGCCCGGCGAACACCTGTTCAGCGATCAGGTCTTTGTCGATGGCGTGCGCGAGCGCCTGCCGAAACTTCACGTCGTTGAACGGAGACTCGTCGACATTGAAGCCGAGATAGCTTGTGGTGAACCCGGGAGGGACGCTCACCAGATCACGATTGATGGCGTTGCTCGGGTCCTGGACACGGTCAAGGTCGGCCAACCCGACGCCCGTGAGGTCGATCTCGTCCGCTTCGTACATCGCCATGGCGACGCCGCCGGCCAGGTTTATCTCGACCGAATCAAGGTAGGCGAGGCGGTTGTAGTAGTTGTCGTTTCGGGCCAGGATCATCTGCTCGCCGATGCGGTACTCCTCCAGGATGAAAGGCCCACTGCCGATGGGGTTGTCCGTCCAGGTCCGCCCCCCGGCTTCCACGTTGCTTTTCATGATCGCAAACGCCGTCGGGTAGGTGAGCTTGGCCAGGAAGTAGGCCTTCGGGGCGTCAATGGTGAGCTTCAGGGTTCTGGCATCTACCACTTCGATGCCGGACGCCGTTGTCGTTTCTCCCTCGATGATCTCCTGCACGCCGATGATGTCCGCGAGATAGAGCTCCGCGACCGTGGATTCGGTATCAGGATTGGCGGCGCGCTCCATCCCGTATTTGAAGTCCAAAGCGGTGATCGGCGTTCCATCACTGAATCGTGCATCGTCCCTGATGGTGAAGGTGTAGACGGTTCCGTCATCGGAACGGACCCAGGTCTCTGCGAGGTCCGGGACAATCTGAAGGCTGTTGTCCAGACGAACGAGCCCGGAGAACAGTTCGAGTACGATGCGCGCCGAGGACGTGTCGCTGACCAGGGCCGGGTCCAGCGTCGGCGGGTCTCCGCCGAGGACGCGCAACTTGCCGCCGAACTTGTCGCCGCTTGTGTCGGCGGCAGTGGCCGGGATGGCGGTCGGGTTGCCGCCCAGCGCGGGCGCGATTTCAATCCCGGAAGACGCGGCCGTGCCTTCCGCCGTTGCGTCGGCCTCGGCAGGAGCGTCCTCGTCGGAGCCGCCCCCGCCGCACGCCACCGCGCCCACCAGAACCAGGGCCAATGCGCCCGTTGCGATCAACTTTCGAAGCATGCGCCTCGACACCTCTTTTAACTTGTTCGTTAAGGCAGAGCGAATTCACATCGCATCGCCATTGGATTGTCTCGACCCGGAACTACGGAACCCCATGGTTAAGGATTCTGGCGGTCCAGATTTAGTTACTGCGTTCTATTACGTTGTACATCACCCGCCGGTTTGGGCCCTGACGATTACGACCTTACTAGGATAGGCGAGTTACGCCTCAGAATCCGCGCCGACGGAGTGCAGCAGGAAGGCCTCCAGCAGTCCGTCGATCCCGCCCTCAAGCACGCCCTCGGCATCCGCCGTCTCGTACCCGGACCGGTGATCCTTCACCATCTTGTACGGATGCAGCACGTAACTGCGCACCTGCCGGCCCCACTCCGGGGCCACGTGCGCTCCCTTTAATTTCACCCGCTCCGCCTCCGCCTCCTGCATCTGGATATCCATGAGCCGGGCTGTCAGGATCTTCATTGCGACGGCCCTGTTTTGAAGTTGTGAACGCTCGTTCTGCACCGATACAACCAGGCTTGTCGGCAGGTGAGTAATGCGCACGGCCGTGTCGTTCTTCTGGACGTTCTGGCCGCCGTGGCCGCCCGCCCGAAAGGTATCTATCCGGAGATCGTCCGAGTTGATTTCGACGGTGGTGTCCTGGTCCTCCGGCTGCGGGAGAACCTCGACCAGAGCGAAGGTCGTGTGACGCATGTGGTCGGCGTCGAAGGGCGAGAGCCGAACCATGCGGTGGACGCCCCGCTCCGACTTCAGGTAACCGTATGCGTAGCGGCCCTCGATCTGCGCCGTGGCCGACTTCAGGCCGGTCTCATCACCGGTGGTCGATTCCAGGACCGCCGCCTTGAAGCCGCGTGACTCCGCCCATCTGAGATACATTCGGAGCAGCATCTGGACCCAGTCCTGGGCCTCAACGCCGCCCGCGCCCTGCTTGAGCGAGATGATCGCCGGTCGCTCGTCGTACTCGCCCGAGAGTTGTACAGCGAACTCCATTTTCTGGACGCGATCGATCAGCGCGTCGTAGTCGTTACGGATGTCATCGGCGAGCGACTCGTCGGCCTCTTCGATCGCCATGGCAGCGAGCTCTTCGAGCGACTCCGAGCCCGACTCGACCTCCCGCCAGGATTCGACATCGTCACGCACGCCGGCCATCTCACGGGAGATCTCTTGCGCCTTTCGGGAGTCGTCCCAGAAACCGGGCTGTGACGCCGCCTTCTCCAGCTCTGTCAGGCGCGACTCAAGTTCGGGCAAGTCAAAGTCGCCTCACAATTCCGGCAACGCGTTGCCGAAGAGTCGAGATGTCGCCGAGGAGGTCGCGCACGTGCGGGATCCTTACCTGAGGGATCTAAAGGAGTTGCCGCACGGATGCCGAGTCAGGCCCGATGGAGGGAAGAAGGCTAACCGTGCGGGAGTAGTAGTCGACCAAAAGTATAGCAAGGGGTGTGGATGCGAAGTGCGTACAGATCGACGCGATGTTTGGCCATCGTGCGCAGTTCGATCAACACGCCGTACGGACGCATGGCAAAACTCCCGCCACTCGGGAACCACATGAAAGTGTCGTCCCGAGCGTGGCCGAGGGACCTTCACCGGCGCTGATAACACCGTAGGGGCGGCGCATGCCCCGCCCGCTGACGCGATCGCGCCTGTAGGAGCGTATGGCAATACGCTCCTACGATGATGCGGCGATCCGTCTGCCCGTTCTCCTTTCACGGGAGAGGCCAACATACAACAAGGGTGAGGGTGGTCCAACACTCGACCCACCCGCCAATCGAGTGATAACACCCGCGGATCTACCACTGCCACCATCCACCCCCGTGATATCCTCAAAACAGTCGGGGCATGGCGCAGCCCGGTAGCGCACCTGTCTGGGGGACAGGAGGTCACAGGTTCAAATCCTGTTGCCCCGACCATTTCATCCGAACGTAAATTCGACCCTGGCGGCAAATTAGCTACCGGGGTCGAATCGCGTTTGACAGCAACTTTGACAGCAACCCGGGCGCACTTCCGCTCAACTCCGGTAGTCCGTCACCTGCCACAGCACGGCTAGTTCGTGCTCGATCGGAAGGTTGAACCGCAATTCGGTTTTTGGGTATGTAGACTGTCGGCCATGCTTGTATCCATCACACGTCTTCGAGCTTTCCTTTTCCTGTTGACCTTAGCGGTCCTGTTCCTTGTGGTTTCTTGTTCCGGTTTGGATGGATCAGACGGGGAACAGGGGTCTCAAGGTCTTAAGGGCGAGGCTGGTGCTCAAGGCCCGGTCGGTGAAGACGGGGTAGCCGGCCCATCTGGTGATCAAGGTCCACCTGGTAAAGATGGTGCCGACGGTTCTCAAGGTGTTGAGGGCGAGACTGGTGCTCAAGGTCCGGCTGGTGAAGACGGTGAAGACGGAGCAGCTGGTGAAGACGGAGTAGACGGTGAAGACGGAGCAGCTGGACCCAAAGGCGATGTTGGCCCACCTGGTGCTGATGGACAAGATGGAGAGGCTATAGGGCTGCCTGGCCCTAAGGGCGATAAGGGCGATACAGGAGAAAAAGGGGAGGTTGGTCCCGCGGGTGTGCAAGGTTTAGCTGGCTCAGACGGTGCAGCAGGTGCAACAGGTGCAACAGGACCAGCAGGTGCAGCAGGTGCAGCAGGACCAGCAGGACCAGCAGGTGCAACAGGTGCAACAGGTGCAACAGGTGCAGCAGGACCAACAGGTGCATCGATAGCAAGAAATATACCTGTGGGTAATGTCATAAGCGCAATAGATACAACAGGCGACGCGTTCCTTGACGCATCGATCACAATCGGTGCAGACGGTCTGGGACTGATCAGCTATCGCGACTCCACCAACAATGACCTCAAGGTAGCTCACTGTTCAAACACTAACTGCACGTCTGCAACTATCACGTCTCTCGATGAGACAGGCAACGTGGGTCTGGACACATCGGTCACAATCGGTGCAGACGGTCTGGG
>PCAM01000041.1 GCA_002730555.1 Chloroflexota bacterium | reverse complement strand
CCCTAACTGTGCGTACTGACCGTATGTAGTCTGCACGCCTGCTGGAGCATCGAACGTGCGGGTGCCAGCCGCGCTACTCCTCCACGCCTCCTCTGGTAGCCATGAGTGTGCGTAGACGTGGGCGTTACCGGTGGTTGCGTCTATTGCATCGCCGGGACTCGATATGTTACTAAGTCGAGGGGGACGAGGTGGTTGCGGATTGGCGTCGGCTCGACGGTGGCCGGTGTTGGTGGAGGGTAAGGTATGCTGCATTTCAACAAGGAACGCTGGCATACCCAACCGGTGCCCGGGAGTGAAATCTGCTGATGATTCCCCCTCCCTCACGGGCCTGCTTATTCCCGTATCGTCTGAGGCAAGAAACTGGTACTGGTAGAAGGCATGCCCCTCGGCCCTCTCGTACTCCTCGTCAGTCTCATCCTCCTGCCATGTACCTCCCCACTTGTTCATCGGGTCCCCAGCACGTCGGGGTGGCCTATTATATGCTGGTACTATCAGTCGCTGGGCTAAAACCGGGATGTTTAGAGGGCCTACGGTGTCGCCCGTCCTCAAATCGGGAACGTCCGACGGCCTGATACGTGAGCCGGAGTGGAACGTATCCGGCCATCCCGGGTGATCGTTCCAAGGACTGGTAACCACCCTCAGAATGCCGCGCGTCTCATCGAGGAGGCCGGGCACTCCCTCTGACGGGGGGTGCTCGCCCGGTTGCCAGTCGTTGACTGAGTTGATGCCCATGTAGCGGGAGGGCTTTAAGAGCATGTGCTCCGTACGGGGCACCTCCCAGTCCCCAAACTGCTCAGAGGAATACCTCCTGTTAACACCCCCTCGTTCAGCCGGGGGTGTCTCCTCCCAGTCTGACGAGGGGTGGAAGGTTATGCCTATCTCCTCGCTCATCAACTCATTTGCCATGGGCGCATGATCGGGCAGAAGCGCCTCCGGGTCTAAGCCTTCACGCCTTAGTTCCTCCGGGTCCCCGTGGGATAACCCCGGGAGACCCGTCCCGTAATGCACTGGGCGTGGCGTCATGTCGGGAACGCAGCGGGCCAAGAGTAGTCGTTGACGGCTACAGCGGTGGGCCCGGGGTCGAAGGCAAACTCCTGATCGAGGTACTTCTCTATACCCTCGAAGGTGATAATAACATCATCTCTACCCCTACCACGTACCCTGTAGGAGGAGATGGAGTAGTACCGGCCATCGTAGAAGAACATATCGTTCAGGTGCTTGCGGTACTCGCTAACGTCACTGATGCCAGCGTCACGCATGTCCTTGACGGACGCAACCCCGTTGGCGTTCTGGAGTGGGTGACGGCCGTCGGCCATGGCCCTCTTGGTGTCCTCTGTCTCCTGAATCTGCACGACAGGGATGATCACACCGGTCTGATAACGCAGGCCCCCAGTGGATTGTAGACCCTCGTCGTACACATCGTCGTAGAGGCTGTCCGTACCCGCTGTGCTGCCGAACGGCTGTAACTCGTACCAGATGATTGTTTCCCCGGTAGAGTGGTGGTACCTGCGGTAGTTATCCCACACGTGCTCAATTTCTCTACGCACGTCAGTCATTAGAGGTACCTAACGCCTGATACGTAGCCTTCCGGGGGATCGGTGTCAATGAACACATCGTCACGGAGATCGTCGTCCTCCTCAGCGATGACGATCTGACCATCGTCAAGCGGTGAGTAGATACGCTCAATCGGTCCGTAGTCGCCCAGTTCACGGGACTTCTGGACCGGAACCAGCCGGTTGGTGGTGCGGGAGGTGCGCCTCAGGTTGAAGACCTCGATGCGGTCCAGACCGATGTTGAGGGCCCGGGCCTTCTTCTCGTACTCCGTGGTCCAGTACTGGAGGAGTTGCTGCACCATGCGGAACCGCTGGCTGGCGGGGATGTGGACAGCCTCGGAGGTGGTGATGTCGATGTCCCGGCTGTACTCCGTCATCAGGCCCCAGAGGGCCTCGATCATGGCGTCGATGCCGATAACGTCCCTGACCACCGAAGACAACTGCTCCTTGTCCATGTTCAGATTGTGGAGGTGCTGGTTGAGGGCCAGCGTGGCATAGAAGGTCAGGTCAGCAGGGAGGAGCCACTCGAAGTAGTAGCCCTCTATAAGAAGTTTCGTACCTGACGCCTGAGTAGCACCCAAGCGCAGAAGACCGTTCCTATCGTCAAGAGAATACTGACTGCTAGTAAGTTCCGTTGTTGTACCGCTGACATAGGTTGCTACCCAGAGTTTAGTGGAATCGACATTCAGGTGGCCGAGGTCGAAGGTGCGGCCTAGGGCGTCGAAGTCCAACTGGAAGAACCGGGGGAAGTCACGCAAGTAGTTCCTTGCGGTGGTCTCGATGTCTGTCTGCGCTGCCATACAAACAGTTTACTACTATTGGGCAGAGTCTGCGCCGGGCACCGAGTCCTGCCCGGGCTGATTCAACGCAGGGTACGTAGCCCTCAAGCGGGCGGGCATGAACCGACGGACCAATGTAACGTGGACGTTAGAATAGGTACTATCGGGCTGCGGCAGGTCAGCCATTCTCAATGGCCTCCAGCCGTTCAGACAGTTCCTGAATGGCTTTCACCATCGGGGCCATCAGTTCAGTGTAGGCGATTCCTTGAGGACCCTCATCAGATACGCTCACGACAGCAGAGTCCGGGCCACATACCTTATAGACATCCTGAGCCCCAAAGCCCCAGTGCTTCTTGTCAGGGGTGGCCTTCAGGCGGTAGGACAGGGGCTTGAGGCTGTTCACCAAACCTAGACCCGGTGACTCGGTGATCTCCTCTTTCAACCGCAGGTCCGATGACACATCGGGGGCACTCACCAGATATGCTGTCTTATACCGCTTGGACAGCGTGCCAAGTTGGAACTGGTTATGGGTGTGCGGGTAGACATGCTGCGACAGGAGGTTGCCTGCTAAAGGATAAGCATAACCAGCCGACAATGGCAAGTACGAACCCGCTCCGTCCCAGTTAATCGTGAAGTAGGGACCGTTCTGGTCAACCGAGATGTCGTTGCCACCATAGATGACCAATGAATCACCGCTATCTACACGATTCACCGTACCCCCGCCAGCGGCGATGTTGAAGTAGTAGGGAGTGGGCGAAGGACCGTCATAATCAATCGTGAAGTAGGTACCGGTACGGGTAACCGCTATGTCGTTGCCCCCGTAAATCATCAGCACATCACCACTATTAACCGGGGACTGTGGACTGAAGGCACCCTCGGTGACATTGAAGGAATAACTAGAAATAGTGGGACTGGACGCAACGGTAATGGTGTTTCCAGAACGAGAAACAGTGGTGTCCCCGCTCCCAGTGAAGTTCACTATCGAATCCGCAACTATAGATGCAGTGTCCCCGGAGTTGGCCTGTAGGTTCCACGATGTGGTGTAGCCGGGCTGACCATCCTCGCCGTCCGCACCCCTCGGGATCGTAAACTTCAGGATGGCCTCAGTGGGAGTGTTAGTATTCTCAACTGTCGCTTGCGTACCTGCGTCCCCTGTTACAGTGCCAGTAATCGCTATGGTAGCCGGATCGCCGTCGCTGCCTCCGGCGGCAATGGTGGTAGAGTACTCAGCGAGGTTGGTCCACGTGTCTGCGGCTGTCTTGATCCAGACATTGGACTGCCCGTCAGCATTCGATGGGGAAGCAAGACTTGAATCGACCCTGATCTCCCCGATAGCCCCTACTGCCGCACCGGGTGCGGACGAAACCGCTGTCGGGTTGGCCTGAGGCAGGATGAAGGAACGCTTATCCACGATGCCGGAGGACGCTATGTCCGTGGCACTCGCCGGATAGTAGGCCACCGCCAGAAGCAGTTCCGTTGCATCGTCCAGTGCGGGATAGACAGCGTTTGTGGCGCTTTCTCCCCCGGTGGACTGGGAGACGACGGTGAAAGTAGAACCCACCTTCCTGACCAGCGCCAATACAAACTTTGAAGAGCCGGAGGTCGGGGCGACTATGTCGAGAGAGTTGGGCCCAGAGACACTAAAGTATTCTCCGGCCAGATACCCGGTCACAGCCGTGACCGACAGGGTGTTGGACGCCGAGCGGGTGACTACTCCCCCACTCAGTACTCCTGACTTACGGTTACCTAGTGACTGGAAGTCACCCTTGTCGGGTTCGGCTAGGTCAGCAGCAGAGGTGTCTGGCCGGTTAGGTACTGTGTAGGCCATGTGCTACCTCATGCAAGAGTGTCGTAGATGTTCCCGTGGCCTCGGAGATAGTCGTACAGGTCCTTGGGCAAGTCGTAGGTACTTCCGTCTACGAAGTTCCATGTGACCCCAGCGAAGTTCATACGCCACGTGCCCTTGACACGTCCGCGAGTGGTCTCAGGGGACACTACGATAGCGTCCTCCGCAACCTCAACTTCCTCGACCGGGGCCTTCTTGGCCTGTGCTTTCTTTGGTGCTACTTCAGTTGCTTCAGCCATGTTATGTTCCGTGCCTTTCCGATAGGCTTATATGTGAGTAGTGGGGGGGCGGGCCACGTAGGACCCAGCCCCCCACAACTATAGCAGAGCGTTATCGCTACTAAGCGATTGCGCCGCCGAGGGTGTTGATAACAACCCGCGACTCAGAGGTGATGACCCCGAAGCCCCAGATTGCGTACCAAGCGAGACCATGCTCACGACCGAAGTCGATCACGCCACCATCGCGCAACTCAACCGGCAAGGCGATGGCCTGACCGAAAGCGTTGTCACCAATCATGATGGCGTTGTAAGCGGTATCTTTCGGCTGAACACCGGAAACGCTGGAGTTTGCATCCAACGCGGTGATCGCTTCAAGGGGGGTTGTCAGACCCTGTGTGACCTGAGTGGTCTCAATGAAGACCACGTCGTACAGGCGACCGATCTCACCGAGCATGAAGTTGCCGGGTGCGGCGTACTTCGTGACCTCAATGAACTCGGGCCAGTCACGCAGTGAGCGGCTCTGCGACGGGTGAACGAAGCACACGTAGGTGTCGCCAATGCGAGGGATGTTCTCCCCAGCAAGCGTCTCAACCGCGTCCTTGATGGTCGTGGGTGAGAGGTAGCCCGGACCATCAACCGTACCGATGGTGCCGCCATCGTATGGCGAGACCGTGGTGCGAGCACCAGACTGCTTGGTACGACCGAAGGTGACCGACGGAGCGGTAGCAGAGCCACCACCGAACGGGACACCGGCCTTGTACAGGGTGTTGCGTGCTTCGATGTCCATCGACTGGGCCATATGACGGCCAAGGAGACGGGACGACGACGCCATAACGTCATCGAACGAAGCGTTGAGCAGCAACTCGGTGACCGAGATTGCCTGACCACGCTCTGAGACCGTGATCTGGATCTGGCTGGCCGAGAGGGCCGTGGGCTCCATACGGGTACCTTCCGTCAGGGTCGCACCAGTACTCTGGTCAACCGTGAGGTTGGTGTAGCGCATGAAGTTGACGGTGAGACCCGGCATGACACCGAGTTCCGTCTTTTTGACAGCGAACTGCTCGAAGCGAAGCACAGGCATAGCCTGAAACAAGATTTCCTTGCTCCAGATAGTCTGGATCGCCGGAGTCAGCGCCGTATCAGATGAGTAGCCGGTCAGAGACGACTGGTCAGCCGCCGTCGTGATCGAGCCACCCGATGGGGCTGGCAGGGCCATGGTTGGGTTCCTCCGTTAGGGGACTATAGGTGATGTGTTGTCTAAAAGCGGCTTTGTGAAGGCCGCGCCTTGAGGAGCCTGTCTCGCATTTGCATGTATTGATCCATCGGCATATTGCGGATGTCTTCCGCCGACAATGTTTGGTGGTCCGCTTGAGTTTCCATTGGCCCAACAGGGGGAGCCGTTACCGGCGACCCCCTCAGCCCACTATTAGCAGACTGCTGGATTGATTCCAGTATAGCACTACTACGGTCCTTAAGTACCGCAATAGATACGTTGATCTCCTCTTCTGTGCTACCGGAGACGAGATCACGGAGTTCAGGAATGATGAACTCCTCCTCCTGTTGCATTGTACGAACGAGATACTCATTGAGTTCGCGCAGACGGCGCTCCTTCTCCAGCATCGCATCCTGTGTTTCGCGCTCTTCTTCGATCTTGGACAGGCGCTCCTTCCATTCCGCTTCCACGGTGTTGATCTTCTCGTTGAACTCCGTCTCACGACGAGCGATAAGTTCCTTCGCACTGAGTTCTTCTTCTTCCCTCTGCTTGAGGGCATCGGCCTCGACCTGAGCCAACTTCTCGGCCAGTGTCTTAGCCTCAGCGTTCTCGTCAACTAGGACAGACAACTTGCCCTCCAACGACTTGACTCTTCCATCGGAATCTTCAAGACGCTTGTAGAGTTTGTCCTTCTCCTGCGTACGAATGCGCTCCACGTCTTCCTCGGTGAATACTCGACCAGTGGCGGACTCTTCTACGCCCACCTCAAATCCAGTCTCTGCCGTTTCCGACTCTGTGGGAACAGTGACCGTGTCGGGTACTACTGCGGCCTTGGGTGCTTCTGCCATTGTTATTGCTCCTTAATTGGTTTGGCGAATACTGCCGTTAATAATGCTACTGCTTAGGTGTCATTTGAAGGTACACGGCGCTGGGCGAACCGGGCGCCGTATGCCCGCTGAATCAACTTGTCTAACAGACCGGCATCTGCGCCGGTCACCATGGGACTGGGGAAGACTTGCTCCCCATTCTCATTAGTTCCTCCACCACCCGGTGGCTCTGCTCCCTCGGGGGGGAGCATACCGGTGGCGGCAAAGATCGCTTGCTGGACTTGAGCGTCGAACATCTGGAGCGTCCCAGAGTCGAGGGCATCGTCCATCTGTTCCTCGAAGACCTCGGCCATCTTCTCGTTCGGGAACTCTTCCCCGAGAATCTTGAGTGCGCCACGCTTGGACTCCAGACCGAGTTGCAGTTTGGCCTGAATCTCGTTGAGTGCGATAAGCACATCCACAGGCAGCGGATCGGGCCAGTGGACAGTGGTCTGGTAGGTCAAGGGGTCGGTCGGGTCCAACTCAATGGCGTTATCCTTCTCGGGATACTCCGACACAGATGCGTCGTATAGCAGCAACTCTGGTTGAAAGATCGCTGCCGTTCGGATTACCAGTTCGTTGACGCGCTCAAGGCCCTTGGTAAAGTGAACCTTCTTCATGGTATAGCGGTTCATCATTGGCTGGTATTGGATAGCCAATGCCACTCCGCTGGTATTGGAAATGGGCTGGGTCTGTCCAAGGGCTGTCTCGGGTACGCCAGTAACCTCATGCATTGTGCGCTTTATATGCTGTATGTATTCAAGCGCACCGGCCATTTCACCCCGGGACTCTAGGTTGAACACATTACTGTCCTTGGGCAGCCCAGCCCAAACCTTCTTCGGACCCCTCTCCAACTGACTAGCCTTGGCCCCGGTGATGATGGTCACGGGAGCGGCGTGGTAGTTGATGATGTCCGAGACTTCAGCCATCTTCTCGTTCAACTCTCGGTTGAGCGGGATGATGTCCCAGATGTCGCTCTGCCCCCACGGGGAAGACGAAATCGTGGTGTTGGGAATGTGTACCACAGGTACGTGACCGATGGCATTGGGGTAGGTGTCCACCAACTCATCGTTGATGTACTGCTCAACAGTTTCATCCGTGAGGATTTCTGTGAACGTATACACCTGACGGGTACCCTCTGAGGCCGTACCCCAGAACCGGTACTTCAACTTAAACCGCAACAGTCGGTTACGGTCGTGAGGATGGTATTCGGGGAAGCAGTGCGCCGGGTTCAGGGGCAGGATGCGAATCTTGCCAGCAATGGGGATGCCGATGGGGTCCACGTAGGGCTCCTCATAGGCGACCTTAACGAAGCAGTCCCCGGTGACAGAGGCCAACTGGCCCATCTCCCAGAGGGTGTGCTCCTTGTTGTTGTGTTGTCCCCACACCTTGTTCAAGAGGTGTGGGATGATGGCGTTGTTCTGCTCAGGGGTCCTGAACTGCACGCCTTTACCGAAGCAGAAGTTCGTGATGTAGTCCGACATGGTGCGGACGTAGTTCAGATAGAACTGGGACTCACCGAACTCACGACGGTATGCCCAATGGTGACCGAGGTACCACGCCCACGCTGCCGAGTACCGGTTCAGTCGTGGGCCGTGGACCTCAAACTCTTCATCGGCTAGTTCAACAAGGCCAAGGGGGGATATAGCAACGGTGAGGTCGCTAGCCGATGCCCGATAGGACGGGGACCAGAAATCAACAGCCATAGGTGTATAGAGCCCTGTTCAAGAGTGTCTTCCTATTTCTAGTATACACCATCATACAACAATGGCGACTCCGGGTCAGTCCACCAGTGAGGCGGTGCCCCTTGTACCACGCTTCGTGGCGATGGCGCCCTTGACGACAGCCAAAGCAGCAGAAACGCCAGCCGCCAAAACCATCTTCCATTGCTCCACGCCCAAGTCCATGACGCTGTTGGTACCAACGGCACCGATAGCGGCCTGAGCGAACGTAGAAGCAGTTCTTTCGAGTAGGTCTCGGTTGAACATATGTCTCTTCCTTGATAGGAAATGGGGAAGGCCCCCCGTGTAGGGGACCATCTACATTATACCCTACTGGGAGTATTCCTTGCCCCGATATAGTGACCATCCGTCTCGGATAGTAACCATCTCCACGTTAAACTTTCCGTCACCCTCTTCATATTGGACGACGGCGAGTCCCTGTTGCCAGTTCTCGTACCGCGTGAGGGGTCGGCCGTCAAGGTCAGTGCCGCCCTTGGTCGAGGGCACCGCACCGTCAATGCGGGCAAGGCACCCCGGAGAAGCAGCCATCACCGTACGTGGACCGTCGTAGTCTTCTCGCGTCTGCTCGGCCCACTCCCGACGATGAACGTGACCATAAAGAACGGACACCTTCTCCCGCTTCAGGTAGGCATAGGCCGTGCTTGCCCCTGACCTGACGAGGTCCCCGTGGACGACCTTCAGGTGCTCATTGATCCAGACACACGAGGCGGGGTACCCGGCGAGGTACTCCACGTTGAAGTCGTCCAGACGGCAGAGGTTGGGAACACTCAGGACGGGCCAACTGTCGGGGCGCTTACCGGCACGGATACCGAAGGCCGCAGCGGCGTTGTCCAGCATGAAGTTGGTCAGTCGCTCTTCATGGTTGCCTGCCAGCCACTTGATCTCAGCACCGGGAGCAGCCGCCCGCAGTTGAGCACACACCTCCGTGGCCCGGTCCACCGCAGCCTGAGTGGTCTGCTGGAAGGCCGGGGACAGCCGGTACTTTCCCAACTCTGGGAGGTCCAGATTGTCGCCAACCAATACGACTAGGTCGGGGTTGATGTCTTTGGTGATTGCCAGAGACAACGAGATGGAGGTCTCATCATGAGTCGGCTCCAACTCTCCCTCCTTGTTGCGGAAGTACCCGATCTGCATATCGGGTAGAACCACGCAGGTCTTTAGCGCCGACGCCTTCTTGGTGGCAGCACTCTTGGGAAGTTTAATGGCGGGCCCGGGTTGGATGACCGGCCACTCCGGGCCGCTTTCCCACGCCGGAGAAATCTGGATACCAACGAGATCATGGACATGCGCTTCACCTTCGGCGTCCTTTGTTAGTGACTGATACAGGGACACCTTCTTGATGTCCCCAATGTTCTCAATGTCGATCTCGTGCCTCTTCAGCAGAGAGGCCAGTTTGCCAAGGGCGTGCTTAGGAGGTCCGTTGTCGAGTTTCTCTGACAGTGAACTGGTGCTACTCATCTGAGTCGCCCCGGCTTCGACAACTGCACGAGTTCCTCAAGTGCCGCTGTATGGTTGCCGACGACAGGGGGTGGCCCTGACTCGTCAGCACGCTCGCCAACCACGCTGTGGAGTAGACCTTCCTCTGACCGTTGTTCGGGTCAGTGCGGACTTTGTCCAAGGCCCGATCAAGGGCCTCCCTTTCCTCCTCCAACAACTCCCCGCGCATCCTCTCATAGAGGCACTGCCTAGGGGAGGGGTCCCGCAGTGGGGTCTCCAAGGCTTCAACCAGTGTGACCTTCACCGAATCATCCTCCTAATCACATACCCCTTCTCGTGTTACGTATACTACACCATCTTTGTCCCCTGCGGGGGACACATCACTTCTTCGCTGTGGCCTTCTTCGCTGCGGCCTTCTTGCGGGCATCCCGCTTGGGGGTCTTGTGCCACTCCAAGTGGTCGTCCAGTTTCGCGCCGTTACTGTCCACCGAGGCCTTAATGGCATCAAGGTCACGGGACATGCCGGTGAGTTTGTCCGCTACCACGGCATGGTCTCGTTGGTTCTCGTGGCGGAAGTTACGGATAAAGACCCCGAACAACCCGAACACCCCGGTGACGACTGCCGCCACTACTAGGGCCCATGCTTCAGTCATCCGTGGCCTTGTCCTTCCGGCGACGCTCTTGGTCTTCTTGGACGGCCCTAGTGTTTTCCCCCGCTGTCATACCCCCGGGCTCCACGCTGAACAGTCGGGGATTAGCCCGCTCTTCCTCTCGAAGAGCCTTCTGGGTTGGAGGCTTGGTCTTATTGGCTTTGGCCTTTTGCTCCATCTCCGCATTGAAGTCAGCGTCTCCTCCAGCCACGGCCCGGGCCTCATTCCACGTCGTCTCCTGCATGGCTACAGAAGGAATGAAGATGTCTTCCCCAAACTGGTTATGGGACACCCGCCCATACTTCTTGGAGGCCACACGGGTTGCTTTGTCATGGAATGCGTGCCTCACATCCTCTGGAGTTACACCTGTTTTGCCAACCTCGGCTACCGTAATCCCCAAAGGACCAGAACGTAGTGGAGAAGCGTCCAAAGGAGCCCCTTTGTCAATCACCCTCTTCGCAGGTGACGGTGCCTTCTTAAGTAGGGACCCCTCCGAGAGTTCTATAGACATATCCTGTCCGGTAGAAATGGCCTCCATCCATGTATCTTGCGGTGAAGAACGCTCGACGGACATCATACTATGCTTAGATAAAGGTCCCGGGGACGACTTGCTAAACAGGAACATACCTTGATTGGGGTCTCCGTGAACAACGTGAGAGCCTATCTGCATGTAGTCTAGTCGTTCTGGTGTCCAGCCCTCTCCCGCCCGAACCTCTCCCGCCCGAAGTTTATCAAGCGGTACAGAAACGTCGGTAAACGGGACAGCAGAGTGAATAGCGGCCTGATAAGTCTTGGTTTTAGGTGCCCGATTGACCTCCTCGGGAGACAACTCTCCACGGATAGCCCCGATGCCGCGTCCCAAGTTCTGCATCACGCCCTTACCTATATCGGTAGTGACTAACTCTTGTGTAGTGGCCTCCGAAACCTTGAGTTCCTGACCGATTACTACTCCGGCTGCCTTCCTTGCCTTCTTACGATCAGGAGAGTTACCGGGTTTAACTGTCCTCACGGCATATGGGTCTTGGAGGGCGTCGTGGACGCTCTTTAAGTCAGGTAGTTCTCCTGACTTTGGATCAGCCTGTGGGCTCATTCCAGCAGACGCAGCAGACCTAATCTCAGGAGACACGTTGGGGGCTGCCAGATCAACCCCTTCACGATGCTCGTAGTACCATCCCCATCCTCGTGGATTACTGGCCCCAGAGTCCACCGCCCCAGCAACGGCGTCACCAAAGAAGGCTGTTCTACGATTAGCCGCTCGCTGTAGCGTTATGGGAATGTCTTTTATGACACGAGCGTATTCACGCAGACTAGTGGCACCCCGTCGAGCCTTGTCACGTTGCTGTTCAGAATTAGACTCTGTAGCAATTTTATCAAAGCCAGCAAGGGACTTGTCTACTCTACTGCTTGCAGTCTTACCAAGTTCAATAAAGGCGGCACGAGTCTTGGCCTGCGTATCCGGTGGTAAATCTTCCCACTGAACAGGTGCGGCGTCGGACCTACTAATACGAGGTCGTTTAGGAGCCACTGTCCTTCCCTATCTCAGGAAAGGATTAGTCGTTGACGCGAACGGCGCTGGGACGGTTCATGTGTGCGCCCGAGTTGAAGGAACGCTCAAACGTGGGCATGCCGTCGCCTGCGACAACTCCCTGCACGAACTCACCAAGGACCGAGGGGGCCTCAATCCATGAGGCAGAGCCAACGTGGGCCCTCTCCCTCATCGTGACCTCGGCTGGCTTGTAGAACATAGCCGGGTTGTTGTGGTTCATTCGGCCGGGTGCGGACGATCCATCCACGTACGATCCGATTGCGAAGTCCGTGGGGACATCAGTGTCGGTTGCGATGCCTTCTTCAAAGCGAAGAGGACCACGCTCACCGGGGATGTCCGGTCCGAGGGTACGCTCGAAGACGTTGCCAGCGACCTCAGGAAACTGGGGGGCCGGTGCAACTGTCGGGTTTACTACGTTAGCCATGAAATCCTCCGGGGATTACGGGTAGGTGCCTTGCTTCTATAATACCACTAATTGAAGAAGGGGTTCTCCGCTACGGTGACCGTAGGCATAATGTCATGCACTGTCAGGGTGCAGGCCAGCGCCAGACTGTCGGGGTAGTCATCGAAGGCGCCCCTCTCGTCTGGTGCCTCTGCAAGGAGATACGGTCCTCGATTGATTCGTTCCAGATCGAGCATTTGCTGGTTGAACTTCTTCCAACGCCTCGTGCGGCGGGCCTTGGAGTGCCCCGGAACGATCAGTTGGTTACGCTGTATCAACTCTGTTAGGTGTACCCACCTCTCGTTCTGTGCTTTGGCGTCCGAGGACAGGGCGAGCACCTCCATATCAGGAAGCAGGAGCGCCAAGCGTTCTGCCACCGCTCCGCCAACTCCCTGAGCGTCGATACCTACACGCAGAACGTCATAGTTACGGACGAAGTCCACGATCTTGAAGTACTGGGCCTCCCAGTCCGTGTCGTGTATCTCCAACCAGTTCAGGATACGGTGCTCAAAGAACCCCAAGCCGTCGGGGTGGTCCCAGTCCACCCACACAGCAGTCGCCACCGTAGAGTCCGTGGTCCGGGCAACGTCGATGCCAATGACGATGGGCGTGCGCCACCATTCCGGCACCATGGGCATGGACACATCGTAGAGCCTCTCCAGACGCTCCTCGGTGACGAACATGCCCTTCTCCAGAATCCACTTGTTGCAGTAGGACATCTGGAACTCATCGGAGTCTTCACCGATGCGGACCTTCTCTTTGGAGATGAACTTCCCGTAGTTGCTGTTGTACTTGGCGGCTACCCGCCAATCGTACTCAAAGTGGGGCGTGCGCTGGCCCCTAACCTTGTTTGCCTCACGCCTCTTGTTGTACTGGATCATCTTATAGAAGTACGACTTAGTGCGGGTAGCCGTGCCCGTCAAGACGATGGTCCCGTTGTTGAAGGCGAGCATGGGCTTGATCGACTTGGCGATCACGAACTCATCGGCGCCCTGTGCCTCATCCACGACGGCGAAGTGGTACGTCTTGGACTCGATCTTGGCCTTGGGGTTACATGTCTGCATCCGACAGAGGGACCCGGCGTTCTTGAGTGTGACGATCTTACCCTTACCACGTGCTCCACCAGACGTGGCCTTGTCGTCAATCTCCGGGTCAAGTAGGAAACTCATAGCGTGGTCGCTTGTGAGGCGGGAAACGATCCGGCTGAACACCGTGTCGGCCTGATCCTCGGTTGGAGCGAACACCCCGCACCAGAAGCCCTTAGAGAACTTGGACAGCCACAGGGGGTAGACCTTCGCCAGTTTAGGTAGAATCACCATCATTGACGCAATTACGTTCGATAGTACCTCTGACTTACCGCTCTGACGGGTGGCGATAAGCGTTAGTTCTTCACCGTCACCGACCACAACCGACTCAATGAACCGGTAAGCAATGGGTACCTGATAGGGAAAGAACTCAACAGCGCAGAACTCCTCTGTGAACGCTACTAGTTTCGTACAGAGTTCGGCCACGAACTCAGTGGACGCCTCATCAAGTTCGATCTCAATATCGGGTACGTAGTCGTACTCAGTTAGCACATCTTGTTCTAGGATGTCAGTGCTCATTCGTCACGCTCACGAAGTTCATCCCACATCATGGAAAGGGCCTCCAGACGGGCCGTGAACTCATCGCCCCCGATACCGTGGTAGCGCCATTGATCGTAGGTGGACCCGAGGTTCATGATCTCAACGTCCAACCATTCCTTGAGTTGCGTAGTGGGTAGACCAGCGACCCGAGAGGGACGCTCCAAGGTACCCACTGCGTGGGACCGCTCACTACGCCAAAACCTCATAGCCATTCTCTAATGTCCTTTGGTTTGGCGGGCAGCGTACGAGCAGCCAGAGAATGTAGCAGGCCGTCCTCCACCGTGTAATGTTCAGACGGTGTACAAATACCTATTTGGAAGGTGCGGTAAGGCACCACAAGTTGAAGACCCCTGCCGGTACGCCACGGGTAGTCGGTCTCCCTCATGTAAGCCAGCCTCATACGGAACAGGCGGGCCGTGGTTTGTCGGGTCAGCCAGTACACCCGGCCGACCCCCTGCACCAAGTCCAGCGTGTCCCTGAACACCAACCACGCACACAGTAGCAGTACCCCTAGGCCACCCAGCAGGACCCACCCGTGTAGAAAGAAGAGGATAGGGGTGATCAGCAGAACCACTACCAGTGGTGTGTACCCTAAGACTTTGTACATCTTGAGTGCTACCAACTAAAGAAATCGAGATCGTTACCGACGGCCTTACGGTAGGGATAGGAGTTCAGTGCTGCGTTGATGAACTTTCCTTTAGACACGCCTTCTCTCTGGAAGTTTACGTAGGTTCCGAAAGGAACATGGGGGTAAGCGTACCTATCGCCGCCATCCTCGCCCTTGATGAACTGCACGAAGATGGTGCCTGTACCATTGCCCGGGGAGGAGGGATCGTCAGGGACATAACGGAATGCCCTCACTCTGGTACTGGCTACACTCGTTACCGGAGGAAAGTACCCTAGGGGGGCCTCTTGTCCCGATTGCAGCATGCCCTGCGTCACATGCTCGCGCGCCACCGCGACTTCATTCATAGTAGACGCGGCCAGATCGGCTGCCTCCGCCTTCGGATCGTTTACGTTACTCGGGTACGCCATCCTCGTCGGGCTCCTCGACATCTGGAACCTCCAGAGAGGAACGCAGTTCCGTGAGCATGGCTGCTAGTACCACGTTCTCGCCCTGCAACGCATTCAGACGGTTCTGAAGTTCGTTGATGACGGTCTGGGGGTTGAGTTGGATATTCTCGTTGTCCACTGATTTGCCTTTCTAGGGACTCGTGGTGTACACATCTAGTGTACCACCTGTACGTGGGCTTTAGGCTGGGGCTATCCAGCCACGTGCGTTGGGGGTAGTAGTCTCATACCGTGTCGATGGTGAGTTTATACCAGCCGCCCGTGCCAACCGAGTATACACGGGCCTTGACCGTGTAGGTGCCTGCGGTCAGTTCTCTGGTGATCAGGCTGTCCCAACAGTTGCCATCATCGGGGCAGTTGTTCCCACAGGTACAGCCGTCATCGTCGTCCTTTTCAACAAGGTTGTTGTTGCTGTCGTACAGGTAGACATACGGATCACCGTAGTCGTTCTCGCCGTTGTTGTTGTTACCGGGCCAGCCATCACAGGTCAGGTTGGTTGCGGCGGTGATCTGCACCGTCTTCGTCTCAGTCAGCGTGAACGTAATGTCGTCGTCGTTACCGTCCCCGGACTCACTGTCAACGATGCACCAGTCCCCCATACCCGTCCAACTGTAAATATCGTTTGGCCCGGTGACCTCGCAGTCGTTCGTCCAGCCGCTAACGCTCTGCGAAGTGGACGTTACGTCATAGTCATCCGAATAGGTGATGTCGATGTAGCCGTCGCTCCACTCCACCGTGGTCACATCAGTGAAGGTCTTCACGGTCGTGTCAACGGTCGTGATGGCGTCGTACCATAGCCCGTCGGGAATCCAACTCAAGCCTGACGCTTCCAGCGTTTCTGTGGTGCTCACACTCGTCGTTACGGAGTTGTCCTCCCTCTGGACAACGGACGGGTTGCCGGGCGTAGCGCACCCTGACGGCTTCTCATCAGTGTCGTTGTCCCAAGGGTCGTTCTGATGAGGCAACCGGATCATTGCCTGTCGGGATGGAGCGAACGGCTCTTCTTGATTCCGGCGGTACAAACAATCTCGGTCGGTCGCCACCAAGTCCGAGGTGATCCACGCGTCCGTTACCACAAATGACTCTTGAGAATCCTCCTCCGAAACCGCCGTCTCCCACAAAGTCTCTTCAACCAGTTCCCCGTTGTCAGAATAGGTATTCAAAGTCCCTGTCTCATGGAGGGTTTCCGT
>PCAM01000013.1 GCA_002730555.1 Chloroflexota bacterium | reverse complement strand
GGAGATTCCACTTCCAGGAAAAATGGCGTCAAAGA
The DNA here is from genome assembly GCA_002730555.1 of Chloroflexota bacterium. Lineage (GTDB taxonomy): Bacteria > Chloroflexota > Dehalococcoidia > Lucifugimonadales > Lucifugimonadaceae. Next base: position 53,620 of record PCAM01000013.1, on the reverse strand, counting down.
ATCCGGGCTGGGTAGTGAAGCACTCGCGGTATTTGGACTGGAAATAACTTTGGATGATTCTTGCCCGAGATTCACGTCGGGTTCTGTTTCCAGGTTTTCAGTCGGCTCACAGAGCCAAGCACCAGTGATGGCCAGGATCGAAATCGACAAAACAAACAGGACGCCGCGTCGTACTGCACCCGGACGATTGAGCCATGTCAGTGATTTATGCCGGTGGATTATGCTCATGGCGGATTGGCTGGCGCTTAATCTTCATAGCCCTTGTAGCCGGAGGGTGTAGACGGTCCGTGTTCGTGCCCAGGGCTAATACCATCACGTTGGGCTGCGATCTCCGCACTGCCCTTCGGCACCCATCCTAGGACATCCGCGCCGTGCTGGATCTCGCGCCAGCGCCACTTGTTGTTTGAGATGGCGTTGAAGGCGTCGTACATCAGATCGTCCGGCGCGTTGATGCAGCGATCGACCATGTCGATACAGTCCATCTGATCCAGGAACCCGGGCCAGATGCCCCGCACATGCGGCCGGTTCTCTTTGAGCACCCCGCCGAGTTTGATCGACAGGGTCGATATTCCATGCAGCTCGGAATAAAGCCGTCCCAGATTCTCCCCGAACACCTTGCCGACCCCGTACGGATTGTTTGGATACGGCCCATCTTCGATCGTGATCAAAGGCCAATCGGTCGGGAAATCGGGGTCGTCCTCCCGCATCGTCGCCAGCTTGTAGTAGGGGCCGGAGTGGTCGAACATGAACCCGAGTTGTGTGTTGCCGGAGCTCATGAAGACGACCCGTCTAACGCCCGCCTCGCGCGCCGCCTCGTAGACGTTCAGCGTGCCCTGAATCGTGATCGGGAAGGTCGACTCCCAGTCCTCTGTCAACCCGACGGTCGCCGCGGCCAGATGGAGGACCGTGTGGACCCCTTCGAACGCCGGCTTGATGCCCTCTGCATCCGTGATATCGGCCTGCAGACTCGGGATGCTCTCCACGGGTCGTCGCGCCAGCCCGGTGAGATCGTACTTGTCACCCAGGTGCTCGATCACGAGTCCGCCGATCAGGCCGCTCGCTCCGGTGATCAGAACTTTTTTCTTGTCAGTCAACGGGATACTCCACGGATTTGGGCCAGATTGATTCGGTCGTGAGGTGGCCGGTAGGGTAGGGCGCGGCGTGTGTGCGCACAAGCGCGTCTGGTTTCCTGTACCTCGATCGCGAACACGACCGGCCCGCGCCTGATCGACCAACACCGCATCCGATTCATATGAGACATGAATCCAGAGTGGAACTCGCATCTCCGGACCCCGAGTGTTCCCCATCGATGGGGCGAAGTACGGCACCGTCTGAATGCGCCTCCGGCAGAGCAATGAGGAACCCCCTGTGAAGAGCTAAGACCTTTTGATAATCAGCTCCGAATCCGCCGGCATCATCCCGGATGCCGCCCTCCAACCCATAGGTGCAGTTCCCAACAACACCGTAGCGGCAGATTAGTATCCGCCCACGCCCGTCCTTCAGAAGCCTTGAGAATCGAGGGAACGCCTCGAGGACCGGGCGAATGCCTCGGGAAGTGGGCATCACAACCCGCCAGCCGTTACCATCGACTGCCCAACGCATCGGTAGCGCAGAAACCAAATAACGAAAGGTCAAAATGCGGGTAGTCCAGTTTGAGATCCCGGGCACGGGCAGGCGGGTCGGAGTCGTTGACGAACTCGACGTCATCGACATCACGGCCGAGTCACCATCGTTGACCTACATTTTTCAGGTATTCGACGCCGCGCAGAACTCGGGAGTCAGCTTTGAGCAGCTGCTCCAGGAAGCTGTCGACGCCAGCAGCACGCGGCTGAACTACGCCCGGCTCATCGGCGTTCCGTTCGGAGGCGATGAGCCGTTCTTGCACCCTCCGGTCGACCATATTGACCCACACCGCGTGCTGATCTCAGGTACTGGGTTGACGCATACCGGCAGTATGCAATCGCGCGACGCTATGCACATCGGAGATGAAGAACCGACCACAAACGAGCCGGTGACCGACTCCGCAAAGATGTTCCAGATGGGCATCGATGGCGGCAGACCAGAGCCCGGGACGCGGGGCGTCTCCCCGGAGTGGTTTTACAAGGGCAATGGGACCTTCCTGCGAGGCCCGGGGCAGCCGTTGGACATCCCGGCATATGCCCTTGACGGCGGCGAGGAACCGGAGCTTGCCGGCTGCTACATCATCGATCGTGACGGTGTGCCGCGCCGGCTGGGGTTCACGCTCGGAAACGAGTGGGCGGATCACGAGACGGAACGCATCAACTACCTGTACCTGGCACCGTCCAAACTCCGCGTGTGCTCGATCGGCCCAGAGCTGGTGACCGACTTCCCATTCATCGAGCTTGAGTACGAATGCATCGTGACGCGCTCCGGCGAGACGATCTACGAGAGCGGACCGATTTACTCGGGCGAGAAGTACATGTCGCACACGCTGACCAACTGTGAGGACCACCACTTCAAATACCCGGGGCACCGGGTGCCGGGCGATATCCACGTGCACTATTTCGGCACGAGCAAGATCAGCTACACGGGACGGCCGTGGAAGTACGCTGACGGAGACGAGGTGACGATCTACTCCGAAGGATTCAGCGCACCGCTCCGCAACACGGTGGCGATGACCGATGCGGATGCCGGGTCAGTGATCAAGATCAAGAAGGCGTAGCGGCTGGGACGACAGCAAGTCCCGTTGCCCGGTGAATCCATATCTTCACCAGGACTCTTCCGTAGCCCAAGCGGACGTTCTCTCCCGAAACCCACCGGGAGGTACTCCCCCCAACCCACCCTGACGCTCTCGAAAGGTGGGGCTGCGACTAGTCTGCCGGCTAGGGCTACGCCGAGTCGTATTGTGTTCTCAAGGCCTGACTCTACATCCTGCGATGCTGTGATGGCTCGTACTACACCGGCTCAACCGTCGATGTTGAACGTCGTGCCTGGGAGCACAATGCAGGCTTGGTGTCCGGATGCACGTCGAAACGCCCACCGGTCTCGCTTGTCTACGCGGTCGAGTGCGATTCGGCGATCGCGGCTGCGGAGTCGGAACACCAGGTCAAGGGTTGGCGGCGGGCGAAAAAGGAGGCCTTGATCCGAGATGAATTTGAGGCGCTTGCGGCGTTGGCACATGCGCGTCGTACGGATGATTGATCGACAGACACGCGTTGCCCACAACTAGACCCTTCGAGAGCCTCTCCGGACTCTTTTCCAAATGCGATAGGAATGCGGTTCGAAACTCCGGAGGGGACTGGACCAGGTAACCACGATTTTTGCCATTCACAGTTCATCCGGGATTTGCACGGTAAATCTTTGGGACCCCCAAAATGGATGCCCGAGTCTCAGCCATCATTCCCCTTAGACGCTAATGACGCTATTCAACTCACCTTATGCGCTCTCGTTGATGTATACGGAAGCCAGCCTGTGCGTGACATGCGTACTCCGAAAATGTCAGAAATCCAAGGTTTGCGGTCCTATGTCGAACCAATCCGGAGTCTCGCCCAGATATGAGACCTACCCCGTAATCGCGCCCTTGGACGCTGGTTGAACTAGCTTGATGTACTTGCCTAGTGTGCCTCGGGTGTAGCTCGGCTCTCGGGGCGTCCAGGCTGCTAGACGGCGGGTCATTTCTTCTTTGCTGATCTTGAGGTTCAGTTCGAAGTTTTCGAGGTCTAGTTCGATTATGTCGCCGTCTTCTACGGCTGCTATCGGGCCGCCTACGTAGGCTTCCGGGCCGACGTGGGCGATCATGGAGCCGTGAGTTGCACCGGAGAATCGGCCGTCGGTCATGAGGAAGACCTTTTCGTTCAGCCCCTGTCCGGCGATCATGCCGGTGACTTGCAGCATCTCCCGCATGCCGGGTCCACCCTTCGGCCCCTCGTATCGGATGACGATGAACTCGCCCTCTTTGACGGTCCGAGCGTTGAGGGCGTCGATCAGTTCTTCTTCCTGTTCAAACACCCGAGCCGGACCGGACCAGCTTGCACCGAACTGGTGGCCTGCGACCTTCAGGGTCGCTCCCTCGGGCGCCAGGTTCCCAAACAGCGTCACGAGGCCGCCGGTCTCCGAGAGCGGCTCGGTGATGGACGAGATGATCGGCTCTGGCCTGCCGTTTGCCGGGTAGATGTGCGTCTTGGAGTCGGTCACGACGTCCGCCAGGTTCTCCTCGATCGTCTTACCCGTCACCGTCATGGCGTCGCCGTGCAGGACACCCGCCTCCAGGAGTCGCTTCATCACCACCGGGATGCCGCCGGCGCGGTCCAAGTCGTACATAAGGTAGCGGCCGCCCGGCTTCATGTCCGCCAGCAGGGGAGTGCGCATCGAGATGTCGTGGATGTCCTTCAGGTCCAGCGGCACCCCCGCCTCGTTGGCGATCGCCGGGAGGTGGAGCGCCGTGTTGGTGGATCCGCCCATCGACACGACCAGCGCAACGGCGTTGTCGAAGGCCTTGCGGGTCATGATGTCGGAGGGCCGGATGTCCTCCTGGAGCAGGTGCATCACCGCCTCACCGGCGGCCCGGGATGACGCGATCTTGCGCTGGTCGACCGCTGGTTCTGAGGCCGCGCCCGGCAGCGATATGCCCATCGCCTCGCCGATGCTGGACATGGTGTTGGCCGTGAACATGCCGCCGCACGCGCCCGGGCCCGGGCAGGCGCGCAGCTCCATGTTGTAGAGCTCTTCGTCGTCAATTTGACCGGCCTGGTGCTGGCCGACGGCCTCAAACATGCTCTGGATCTGGATGTCTTCGCCTCGCCAGCTCCCGGGAAGGATGGAGCCGCCGTAGACGTAGACCGATGGAATGTTGAGCCGGGCCATGGCCATCATCGCCCCGGGTTGCGACTTATCGCAGGCGGCGACGGCAACCAGGCCGTCGAAGCGCTCGGCAAAGCAGACCGTCTCTATGGAGTCGGCAATGATCTCCCGGGAGACGAGGGAACCTTTCATGCCTTCAGTGCCCATGGATATGGCGTCTGACACGGTGATGGTGCCGAACATGAAGGCGGTGCCCTCGGCGGCGGAGACGCCGGCTTTGACGGCCTCAGCCAACGGGGCGATGCCGATGTTGCAGGGTGTGACTTCGTTGTGGGTGGAGGCGACACCGACGAAAGGCTGATCGATGTCTTTGTCGGAGAGTCCCATGGCTCGCATCATGGAGCGGTGGGGGGCGCGGATGGCACCCTCTGTCGTTTCCCATGAGCGCCATTTGCCGGGGGCGCGTTTGGCTGCGCGGTTGGCCGCGACGTTGGAGGTGGCGCCTGCGGGTTGGTCGGCGGTGGTCATGGGTTTCTCTTTCTTCGCCCCAACGGGGCGGGCTGACGAACCTCCTCACCCCGGCCCTCTCCCGCCAGGGGAGAGGGAGGCAAAGTTTTGGGAGGTCCTTTTTGTGGGGCCCTTCGAGAACCTCAAGAACGCTGGTGTCTTTGCGTTCGTATGGCCGGTTGGAGTGCGGGGGTCGGGGCGGGGCTTGCGCCCCGTCTTTGGGCGGACAGTCAGCCGCCCTACGGTGTGTTTGGTTCCTTATTTGCCGGTTCGGCAACGTAGGTTACTTCCGGAGTGGGTGGGGTGACAAACATTTACCCGCGCGGTGGAGCCTCCTCCTTTCGAGGGGCGGACCCACTTCTGCGGGCTCAGTACGAGTTCCGTTCACCCCTGGATATGAGCGAGAGGGTCGATGCTGATCGGGGCTAGCTCTTCTTCCAGGTGAACAGGTCGCTGGCGTGGGCATGCAGGTAGTCGATCTCGTCCCAGCCGTGGCGGTCCGGCGCTGTGATGCCGTAGGGCGATCGCATGGTGTTGTTGGCGATCACGCCGCGACGGACGAAGACCTCCTTGATAACCACCAGGTTGTCATGCAAGACGAGCGGCAGGATGCGCTCGTAGATGGCCCGGGCGCCCTTTTCATCGCCCTCCTCCAGCAGGTTCCAGATTCTGGAGTGGACATCGCCGTAGTGCGACGCGGGCATGTTTCCTGCCTCGCCTCGTCGCCACTCATCGATCAGCATCCTCGCCCCGAAGCCGCCCATCACGCCCAGGATGTCGTCGCCTGCGGCCTCAATGATGCGGGTGGCGGCCTGCAGGGGTTCTGACCCCTCTTCCTTCACATAGGAAACATTCGGGACATCGTGAACGAGCTTCGCAAGTGTCGGGGTTGGCATGGCGTATGCGCCGCCGAAGTTCTGGACGAACACCGGCAGATCTACCGCTGCGCCAAGTTCATGGAAGAAGCGCACGACCTCCGATTCGGTGGTGGCGCGGGAGTGAGGGGGCATGGCAATGACGGCGTCGACCCCGGCGTCCTGGGCGTGTTTTGCGAGGCCGATCGAGTGGGCGTTGGCGACGCCGGTGACGCCTGCGACCACGGGGACGCGACCGGCCACGACGCTGACCGTGGTCTCCACGATCTCTTTACGCTCTTCGTCCGTCAGCACCTCGAACTCGGACACCATCACGGGCATTACGACGCCGTGACACCCGGACTCGACCGTGAAGTGGAGGACCGACTCCAGGCTGTTGCGGTCTAGCGATTCGTCTTCATTGAATGGGGTAGGTGGGATTCCGTAGATGCCCCTGAAGGGAGCGCCTGGGTGCTGTTGGGTCAATTTGTACGGGACTCCGTGGGGTGGGTGTGATGGTGTGGGCGGATGTTACGGCAGGGTGATGGCGTTGTCTCCGGTATGCGCTAGATCTCCGTAATTCACGTTCAGGGGCGGATCGCTATCCGCCCCTGTGGCGATTAGATTAATGGACTTATTTCGTTCCAATACAACGACGTTGTGCGACGCTTGAATCTCCCTTACCCCAGCCTTCTCCCATCGGGAGAGGGGCAATGACAGCCCGTCCTCATGTGCAAGGAGGCTGTTAGGGAGGTGATTATTCGTCACGCGAACTGATGCATAATCCGGACTTCATTTACTCCATAGGTCCACTCAGGAAGAGAGCACCCATGAAGATCACCGCCGTCACTCCCTGGTTGATCAAGACCGACTGGGACGACCGACCGGGCAAGAGGAAGCCGCGCATGCCTACCAAGCGGGAGTTCCTGTTTGTGCAAGTGGAGACGGATGCCGGGATTACGGGTTGGGGCGAGATCACGCCGTTCCCGAAGCTGGTGGGAAACCGGGCGATGCACGGCTTCGTTAAAGAGATCTCAGCGCTGGTGATCGGCGAGGATCCGTCCGACATCGAATACATCTGGCACAAGGTGTTCCGACGCATGACATATGTCGGTTCGCGGGGTGCCACCACCGCCGCGATCAGCGCCATCGACATCGCGTTGTGGGACATTCGGGGCAAGGACCTGGGGCAACCGATCTACAAACTGCTGGGTGGTGCGGTACGGGATCGGATTGGGTTGTACTGCCACCCGCCGGAGCCGCAAGAGCCGGTAGGCGCGGCTGAGGACGCGAAAGAGATCGTTGCCTCAGGACATCGAGCCTTTAAATTCGATCCCTTCATGCACGCTCTTCCAGAGGGCAACGCCTGGTACATCGACGGTCAGATCTCGAAGCGCGGCGAGGAAGAGGCGGTCGAGATCACGGCCGCCATTCGGGAAGCCGCGGGACCCGAAACGGAGCTTCTTATCGACGCCCACGCCATGTTCAACGTGCCGACGGCGGTGCGGCTGGCGCAGCGCATGGAGGAGTACGACATCCTGTGGTTCGAGGAGCCGTGCCCGCCGGAGAGTTACCACGCATTGAAGCAGGTGAAGGACCAGATCCCGCAGAAGATTTCGGTGGGAGAGCGGCTCTACACCCGTTGGGAATTCATCCCGATCCTCGAGCAGGAGTTGGCTGACTACATCATGCCGGACGTGACCTGGACGGGCGGCATCACGGAGCTGAAGAAGATCGCAAACCTGGCGGAGGCGTACTACGTGCCGCTCTCGCCGCACGACGCGGCAGGCCCGGTCAACGTGATCGCCGGGGCGCATGTCTGCATGAACGTGCCGAATTTCTACAAGCTGGAAACGAACAAATACGACCTGTCCGGCTACAACAAGTTCATCGACTATCCGCTGGATATCCGGAAGGGCGATCTGTATGTGAGCGACAGGCCGGGATTGGGGTTGGAGATCGATCTGGACTTCCTGAAGGCGCACGCGCTGGGGGGGTACGGGGGATAGGCCCCGTGAGGCGGTTATTTTGGGTGAAGTTAGATCGGTTCGGAAACCGTGCCCTGAGGTTCTCGAAGGACCGGGATTGTGGGAGGACGCTCTGTGGATCATCCGCCTGGCGGCGGCCCCCCCCGACCCTCTCCCACTAAGAGGGGGGGGCAAACGGATGCGGGCGACCGTCGTCGTGATTAACCGGAACGTGAACTCTGTCATCCTCGGCACAATAGCCATCCTGAACTCGATTCAGGATCGGCCGGCCACAAGGGAGCGTCTGTAAGTGCTGTCGCGATCTTTAACGTCAGCCTTACACCAGCGTCAACGTCTCTCGTCGTCGCCGGCATCGGGCTGTCAAATCAATCGATCGAATCCCGGATAGAGTTCACGATGACAAGAATTTGCCGGAGCGAGGAATTGGCGCGTTGCAAGTTGTCGAGAGGGCGGGGCAAGCATCGCCCCTACGGTGTTTTAGCCGGTTTGCGATGCCTCGAACTATACACATCTGCCACCCAGTCCAGTGACGGGTGCTCGCCGCCTAGGGCGATGTAGACCACGTCTTTCCAGAGCGTGTAGCCAAACGCGCCGTTGGTCAGGACGACCACGCCGGAGCGTGATTCGCGGGAGCCGATGGCGAAGTTGAAGTATACGGAGTTGTCGCCCCAGTGCCAGAACCAGGGGGCAGGGCCGGTCGTGTTGGGTTGGTGTTCCAGCGACCAGCCCAGCCCCCACGAGACGGTGTGGTTGAATACGGCGTCCAGGCGCGGCCATTCGGTGTGCCATGACTGCGAGTTGTTGACCGGGACTTCCGGGGTGAGCATTTCATTCAACGTTCCAACCGGCAGTGCGTCCGGGTGAGCGTCGTCCCGCATCATCCAGGTCATGAACCGAGCGACCTCCGTCGGGCTGCCGACCAGGCTGGCGGCGGCGTTCATCTCCGACGACTGGCGTTTCTCCCGGGGCGACCCGTCCTTCTCGTGGCCCAGCGCGAGCGGTGGATCGCTCCGACGGGATGGCCATACAAAGTCGCTCTCCGACATGCCGAAAGGCTCCAGCGTCAGCTCGCTGATCACGTCCAGCGCCGGCCGGCCGGTGAGCTTCTCGACCACAAGTTTGAGGTACTGGAAACCCTCCCCGGAGTACGAATAACGCTCGCCCGGCTCGAAGTACATCTTGAGCGGACCTTCGTCCCGCTGGCGCTGCCAGTTCGGGAAGCCACCCTGGTGGCTCAGGACATGTCTGGCCGTGACCTTTTTGATGCGCGGGTCGTCCAGATAGGGCTCATCCAGATAGTCGTCGAGCGGCGTGTCCAGATCCAGCACGCCGGCGTTTCGGAGCTTCAGGACGCCGTAGGTGAACAGCGGCTTGGTGATGGACGCGACCTCGAAAACGGTGTCGGTCGTGACGGGCCGTCCAGTGGAGGCGTCGGCGGTTCCGTAGGCCTCCGCCCATACCACCTCACCGTCCCTGATGAGCGCGATCGAAGCGCCCGCGACGCCCGTCTCGCCCAGCGCCTTCGGGATGTGTTCGCCCATGTGAGATGCGATGGTCTCTACGGAGTGACCGTTGTGTTCCGAGGTGATCAAGCTGTCGATTATCCGATCGTGTATGAGCGTGTTCTTGTAAGCGTTACCGCGCCACCGACCGAGACCGCGCCGTCGTCGTGAAGTCGGGTCATGAGCAGGGAACCCGCGCCCTGGTTCACGGTGACCGCCCGTCCGATGTGCGCGGCAAAAACCACTGCGCCGGACCCGGTGGCCTCGTCCTCAAAGATGTTGTGTTCCGGGACGAACACGCGCGCCCGAACCCGTCCTCCCGGTTCGTCCTCCCAGGCCCAGCAGTACGCGAACCCGATGCCGTCGGGGGGGCCTGTCAGGCCATTTATTTCTGACGGGGAATCGTACTGGACGAACTCCATGGATGGCGACCATTCAGGTCGGCCGCGTATCCAGGTAGTGTCACCGTCAAAGGACACGGGCACAACACCGGCGGGAGGGCGCACCGCGTCGATGGCATGGCCTTCTTTGTTAAGCAACCATGCTGTGCCCACAAGCGGGTGCCCGGCGAACGGCAGCTCGGCCGCGGGCGTGAATATCTGGAGCCTACCCGTGATAGTGTCGTCCACGAACACCGTCTCTGAGTAGTTCAGGCTGGTTGCCACCGGCTGGCGCTGTTCTGTCGTGAACGCACCGCCGTCAAGAAACACGCCAAGCGGGTTGCCTCCGCGCCCGTTGGCACCGACGAAGACTTTCAAAACGTGAAGCCTTGTCAATTCGTCTTCCTGATTTGCGCTTGTGTGGACGGTTCTGGGCTAGACGGAATCATACCCGGGAACGACGTTCACATGAGGGCCGAATCCGCCGCCTATCGTGGTAGACTCCGGCCCGCCCAGTACGTATCTGAACATCGCAGTGGAGCCACACAACGAGATGGTCGCGTAGCCCGTCTGAGGAGCCTCATTTGGTCGACCTACAGTACTTCCCTCTCCCCGGCGCATCGATCAATGAGATCGACACTCCCGCCATCGTCGTCGACCTGGACGTTGCCGAGGCAAACATCGCCCGTCTGCAGGCGTTTGGCGATGCGAACGGCACGAGCATCCGGCCGCACTCCAAGACCCACAAGAGCCCGGTTTTTGCACGCAAGCAGATCGAGGCCGGAGCTATTGGGATCTGCTGCGCCAAGGTGGGAGAGGCCGAGGCGATGGTCGCCGGCGGCGTCAAGAACATCCTGATCCCCAACCAGGTGGTCGGCTCGACCAAGATCACCCGGCTGGTAGCGCTGGCTTCTGAGGCTAATATTGTTGTGGCCGCCGACGACCCGGACAACGTGGAACAACTGTCGGCCGCCGCCAGTGGGGTGGGCAAAGAGATCGGTGTGATTGTCGAGGTCAACGTGGGCATGAACCGCTGCGGCACGGAGCCGGGCGAGGACACGACGGCGCTTGCCAGGGTGATCACTGACTCGCCCGGACTTCGATTCGACGGCGTGATGGGTTACGAAGGCCACACGGTTGCCGTGAGGGACGAGTCTGAGCGGCGCGCCAACGCCGAACTCGCCATGAACACGCTGCTCTCTGCCGTGGACAGCATCGAGGCCGCCGGCATGCCGGTGAACGTGATCAGCGCGTCGGGGACCGGCACCTACAATATCACCGGTACGATGGACCGCATCACGGACCTCCAGTGCGGGTCGTACATCTTCATGGACGGCGACTACCTGGAGGTGTTCCAGGACTTCAAGCCGGCGCTGACGGTACTGGCGACGGTCATCAGTCGTCCGACATCCGACCGGGCGGTGCTGGACACCGGAATGAAGGCGATGTCCATAGACCGCGGGCTCCCGATCGTCGTGGACGTGCCGGGTGCCCAATACACCTCGATCTCTGAAGAACACGGGGTGATGGTGGTCGAGGGCGATGCGCAGCGCCTTAAAGTCGGCGATAAGATTCAGCTGCGACCGATGCACGGCGACACAACGATCAATCTGCACTCCCACTACTTCGGCGTGCGCAACGGCAAGATGGACTCGGTGATCGAGATCGCCGGACGGGGCCGCTTCCGATAGGCGTTAGCGCGGCTGGCGTCGGCCAGAGCGCTTTCAGGGGGATTTATGCACCACATCAAGCGCGGAATACTTACCGGGGTCATAGTCGGCGTTGCCGTCGTCGTGATCGTTGAGGTAATTGTCGGATTGATCACCGGGTTGATTCTGGGACTGGCCGCCGGGATCGTTGGCGGGATTGCTGGGGCAGTATTCGGCCTGTTCTTCCTCATCATCAGCCCGCTACACGGCGGGAGAAGCGACTCCGCAGACGCGTGAGTCTGGTGGCGAGGGTTGTTAAACCTCCTCCCGGGGAGGGGGGAGGTCTGGGGGTGGCTCCCGGACGAGCGTGGGCGCCGGTAGTTAACACCCCCGACCCCTTCTTCTACATTAGGAGGGGACATGAGCCGACCCCTACGGCGTTTTAGCCCGCGAGTCGATCCCGTACGGCGTCCAGCGCGGCCAGTCCCAGCTTCAGGACGTCTTCCGGCGGGCTTTCGTGCTGGCCGTTTGGCGCAGCCCGTCCGGCGCCTGATTCCAGGTTGGCCCGGGTGAACCAGTGCCAGCCGTCCACCGGAGACTGATCGAGTCGTGCCGGGATGGTGAAGTAGATGAAGTCGATGTGTTTATGCGGGCCATCGACTGGGTCCTGGATGTCCTCGATCATGATCGAGTGTGGCACGGGAACGTGTGGGAGCGATTCGACGGCTGGCGGCGGCGAGGTCGGTACCAGCTCGACGTCCAAACCCGTTTCCTCCAGCGCTTCGCGTATGGCGGCCTGCAGCGGGTCTTCGTTCGGCTCTATGTGGCCTCCCGGAGGCAGCCACGCCTGCACCTTGGCGTGCCAGTGCAGCATCACGGCATCGTCTCGTACCACGAACGTGGTGGATGTGAAATGCCTGGTTTCGGGATGCTCGGTCGTCATTGAGAGGAGTCGGGTGGGAAAGGAAGTTGGGAGACAAAAAAGTGGGGCCACCGGGCTGGGAGATAAATCCCTGCCGGGTGGCCCCACTCATGGAGGCAATCTGCCTACTTGGGCGCCTTAAAGCAGACTACCCCCGTTGGTACTATCAGACATTAAATCGACCACCTCCTTCTTTTATTCAAGTAATGCAGGTCACCCCGGTGTCCCGGAACTGCTGCGTGGAACTCTTGTCCCACTGCCGTGAGTATAACGCAGGCGGGCTGAAGCGCTACCCGGGAGGAAACCGGGGCAATTCAGTGCCTTGATCAACTAACCCCGTTCTCCCACGGTTCGGCGCTCCGGGCGACGATATCAGGCATAGAAACGTCAGCAGCAGGGTGATCGGGGCGTTCAGGAATCGCTCCCAATCGCTTGATGAGGTGAGGTTGGCGAGCGCACTCGGGCCGGTCAACAGCACGAAGGCCTAGGCGCCCCAGCGCAATATGGCGACCGGGATGATTGATGGCACTCGATTACCGGCGCGGCCCCGGATGATGAACGGGTCCCGACGAAGATGACGACGGACAGGGCGCTGCCCACCCGGAGGTACGTCGGCAGGTCGTCGTACCGCCACCCCAGACGGCAATCAGCCCCATGATCCGCCGACCGTCCCGCAGCCGGAACATCGTGATCACGGCCATGAGAACCGCTGCGACAAGTGCTGTGCGGCGCGCTGCTTCCGGCGAGGGATCGATGAACACGTTCAACATCGTGCTACGGTGGCCGGAAATCCAGCGTGTTCTGGTGAAGGAGGCGTGAGAGATGTCGCCGGCCACGCCGACCCGGCCTAGATGCCCAGTTTTGGGAAGACCTCCGGGTTGACCACGACCTGTGGTCGTTGGCCGCTCAACGCCCGCGCCGCCTCTTCTGCGGCGCGCCGGCATATGGTGGCCCAACCGATCTGTGACGAGCCTGCGATGTGTGGCGTGACGATCACGTTTTCCAGGTGCAGCAGCGGGTTGTCCGGGTCCGGCGGCTCCTGCTCGAACACGTCAAGCGCAGCGCCGGCGATCTTCTTGTCCATCAGTGCTGCCAGCAGCGCATCCTCGTCTACGATTGGACCCCGCGAGGTGTTGATGACGTAGGCGTCCGGTTTCATCAGTGCAAGGGTGTCGGAATCGACCAGGTGATGCGTCTCCGGGGTGAGTGGGGTGTGCAGGGAGACGTAGTCGGACTCGGAGAAGATCGTCTCCGAGTCGTCAACAAACTCGACGTTGTACTCGGTCGCCAGCCATGGTCCGACGTAAGGGTCGTATACCAGCACACGCATGCCGAGCGCCACGCCCTTGCGCGCTGTGGCCCGTCCGATGTTGCCCATGCCGATGATGCCCAGCGTCTCGCCGAAGATGCGCCGGGCCACGGAGCGAGAATCGTTGCCCGTCCATCTGCCCTCGGTCATGATACGGTCCATTCGTTTGAGGTCGCGTGCGCAGGCGAGCACGAGCGCGAGGGCGTGGTTGGACACCTCTTCGCTGGTCGCGCCGGCGATGTTGGTGACCATAACGCCGTTTTCGGTGGCGGCCCCGAGATCAACGGTGTCGTAGCCGTGCCCGTAGCGAATCATCAGCTTGCAGTTGTCCATCTGCTCAAACATCTCACGCGGAATATCGAAATGGTGGTTGAGGACCACGGTTGCCTCCTTGATGGCCTCAAACACCTCGCCCTGTGAACTAACGGACGCGCAGATGATGTCGCAGTCGATCCGGTCAAGGATGGCGCGCTCTTCGACCATGGGGTCGTCGTAGGACGCGATCAGGACGACTTGGGGACGATCGGGCATGTGGGACTCCTGTTGCTTGATCTGTAATAATTAAGTTGGCCGACCCGCATCGAGGAAATTTAGGCGGAATACGATATCAATTGCCAAGGGCGTAAATGGCAAACGGTTGAATTCGAAATTAGACTCGCCCGCATTAATGCGATCGAGAAATTCAATGACGGCGGACTCGGAATCGCCTGAGCCGACAAATCGGAACCTGAAAAATGAACGGTTTTGACTGACTTTGTGGATTGCCCACCCATTTCCAGTGAGCCGCGCCGTGTGCTCTTTAATCTCGTACGACCTCGTTGTTGAATCGTTTGACAGCGAAACTGTGGAGCCTACCTCCGCGTACCCATCCTCATGAATACTGAAATCCTCGATCTTTAAGAATGCGTCTGGATTGTTGGGATCGGGAACAGAGCATGTTAGGGGCATGCGTATCGGCCAGTAGTTTTCTTGATCGCCACCCGCATCGTATGAGGATGAGGATGGGGTCGCAGTAAGCTCCGTGACCGGGATCGAGGTGACCGTCGGGACATTTACAGCCACGTTTGCTGCCCGATCTTCGAATGGCCCGAAATTCACGAAATCAAAACGACCGTAAGAATGGCGGCTATGGCGACCAAGACGAAAATGGCTGCCATTAGCAAACGACGGGTGATGCCGAGATTAATCTTCCTCACCTCCTTTCCACATCTGGTCCGTTGGGTCTACGTCCTATCACAAAGTGATGGGTCATCGTCCAACTAAGCATGCCGTGCGTCGACCGTAAGACATCGAAACGCATGATAGCCGTGGCGGCATGCCTCATGCCGAACCTCGTCACTCGATATCATTCCTTCTGTGAATTCTCATAACAACGACGTCAACGATTCTCAAGCCGATTCCGGAACCGACGAACGGGCTCTGCGCGCCGATATCCGGCTGCTCGGCGACATCCTTGGACGCGTGCTACGGACGCAGTTCGGCGACGAGCTCTACGAACTCGAGGAGAGCGTCCGTGCCCGCACGCGCTCGTTGAGAGAAAACCCGGACGCCCAGCTCCAGACTGACCTTTTCAATGAGTTGGATGGGACGTCGCTCTACTCGGCGGTACGGCTGGTACGGGCGTTCACGATCTACTTCCACCTGGCCAACACGGCGGAGCAGCTTCATCGCGTAGACACGATGAGCCGTGGACCGGGCGGGGATGACCCTCTTGGAGAGGCGTTTGAGCGTGTCGCCACCGCCCGGCTGACGCCCGAGGAGATCGCGAGCTTCGCACAGCGTCTCGACGTACGGCCGGTGTTCACGGCGCACCCTACGGAGGCGGCGCGCCGCTCGATCCTGGACAAGCTCAGGTCGATCCACCAGCTCCTTGAAGAGCGTGTGCATTCCAGCACGCCTGAACGCCGCCGGGGCCGCATAGATCGGCGTATCACGGAACTGGTGGAGGCGATTACCCAGACGGACGAACTCCATCAGGAACGTCCAGAGCCGATCGACGAAGCGCGCAACGTCATCTACTACCTTGAGACGCTGTTCGACGATGTCGTTCCGGACGTTGTGGAGTCGCTGGAGGAAGGATTCGCTGAACTCGGATTGGAGACCGGAGAAGCGTTGATCCCGCTGCGGTTTGGCTCGTGGGTGGGTGGCGATCGCGACGGAAACCCTAACGTCACAGCGGAGACCACTTCAGCGGTCTTGCGACTGCAAAACCAGCGCGCGCTTCGGCTGCTGCGGGACGCCATCCGGACACTGGCCAGGGAGCTCAGCCAGTCGACCCACATCATCGAAGTTTCGGATGAACTGCTGGCGTCGCTGGAGCGCGACCGGACACTGATGCCCTCCGTTTACGAGCAGTTCCGCCGGCTGAACGCCGACGAGCCGTACCGGATGAAGTGCGCCTATATGTACGAGCGGGTGATCAACGCGCTCGCCGTCGCGCAAAGTGATGATGCGCCGGCGGGTCCGGTGTACGTCAGTGGTGGCGAACTGGTCGGCGATCTGACGCTCATGTCTGACTCGATGGCCGCCAATGGCGGGGGCAACGTGGCCTCCGGTCGGCTGGGGCGACTGATCCGGTCTGCGACGGTGTTCGGGCTCACGCTGGCCGCGCTGGATGTGCGACAGGACTCCTCGGTAACGAACCCGGCCGTAGGCGAGTTGATTGATTCCGTTGGGCATGATGCCGAGGGGGCGTTTGAATCGTTGCCTCGTGAGGATCGAATCCAACGGTTGGCAGACGAGCTCGAGGGGTCTCGCACGCTGCGCACTCCGACTGCCAGCTACGCGCCGGAGACCCAGGAAGTGCTGGATGTCTTGCGCGTGGTGCGCGGGGCGCAGGACCGATACGGCGGAGAGTCGGTCGATACGTGGATCGTGTCGATGACGAACGAGGTGGACGATCTCCTGGCGCCGATCGTACTGGCCCGCGAGGCCGGTCTAATCGACCTGCGGTCCGACCTTGCGCGCCTAGACGTTGTGCCGCTGTTCGAGACTATCGGCGCGCTGCGGGCCTCTGCCGACGTGATGGATCGCTACTGGTCGATTCCATCTGTCCGGAAACTCGTCGCGCTGCGCGGCGGCGTCGCCGAGGTGATGGTCGGCTACTCGGACTCCAACAAGGACGGCGGCATCGCGACCTCTCAGTGGGAGCTGTACCGGGCGCAGCGGGCGCTACGGGCGGTGGCTGCCAGACACGGGCTTGCTGTTCGACTGTTCCACGGCCGGGGCGGCAGCACCGGCCGGGGCGGAGGACCGACGCGCGACGCCATTCTGTCGCAGCCGGCGCGGACCGTTGACGCTCGAATCAAGACGACGGAACAGGGCGAGGTCATCGCCGACAACTACGGCACGCCCGAGCTGGCACGACGACACCTGGAGATGATGACGGCGGCCGTGGCGGAGGCGTCACTCCTGCACACCGAGCCGCGCCACGACGAGGCGACGCTGAGCCGATGGTTCGACGCGATGGCAGAGATTTCAGACACGGCGTTCCAGAAGTACAGATCGCTCGTGGAGACCGATGGGTTGGTCGACTACTTCCTAGCGGCCACACCGGTCGAGGAACTGGCCGAGATGAACATCGGCTCCCGCCCTGCCCGCCGGGGTGGTTCTATCTCCGGCATCAGCAACCTGCGGGCCATCCCGTGGGTCTTTGGCTGGACGCAGTCACGGCAGATCGTGCCGGGCTGGTACGGCGTGGGCACAGCGCTGGCGGAGGCGCGTTCGGGCAGGATGGCGGACGTGATCGACGAGATGTTCCGGGAGTGGAGCTTCTTCCGGGCCTTCATGTCCAATGTTGAGATGACGCTGGCCAAGACCGACATGGATATCGCTTCTCTGTACGTGATGGAGCTGGTGCCGTCTGAGTTCCATGGGATTTTCGCCGATATTCGGTCTGAGCATGAACTGGCGCTGGCGGGGGTGCTCGATGTGACGCAACAGGACAACCTGCTGGACGCCTTCCCGGTGCTGCAGCGGACGCTCGCCGTGCGTGAGGCGTATATCGCTCCCTTGAGCTATTTACAGGTGTCGCTGCTTGGGCGTCGGCGGCGCGAGGCGGCCGGTGAGCGAGACCCGTTGTTACGGCGAGCGCTCTTGTTGAGCATCAACGGCATCGCGGCGGGACTGAAGAACACGGGGTAGGGTCATGCGTGAACTGCCGGATGCTTCCTCCCCTGGGAGGGAGGAGGTCGCGGATTCGGTATCTAGTGGCCTCAGCGCGCCTCTCTGGGAGGTTGGAGGTGGGTCGCGTCGCACGTGATCGGCAGTATCGACTGTTGCACGATTAGTCGGAACCCCCGCGTCGACGCGTGGTCACACGCCATGCGGTGAGGACCCCTGCCACGCCGCCGATTGCGAGGACGATGTAGACGTACCGGGCGCCGTCCAGGAAGGCGGTCGCCATTGCGCCCGTTGTGTCTTCGCCGACCAGAGCTATGTCCGGCTCGAAGCCTCTCGCCACCAGTACGCCGGTCACGATTGAAGACGATATGGCGATGCTCGTGATGTTGCCGGCGTTTCGGGTCACGTTCACAAGCGCTCCGGTGGTGTTCATGACGGACTCGTCGCCGGCGTCCATCGCAGAGGTGGTGTTGGGGACCTCCCAGATGCCGAGCGCCATTCCGCTGATGAACAGGACCGCGACCAGGAGCGGAATCGAGGAACCGGTATCGAGCGTGGCGTAATAGATCGAGGCGGCCACGACGACGACCAGCCCCAGGACGACCCAGCGACGGGTGCCGTACCTGTCCGAAAGGCTGCCGGAAACGTAAGAAAAGATTGCCATCCCGACGGCCGAAGAGAACACGAGGAAACCGACCTCGCTGGGCTGGAAACCGCGCACTTCCTGGAGGTAAAACGGCATCATGAAGCGCCAGCCGGAGCCGCTGGAGAAGCCGAGGAAGCGCGTCGCCATCGAGAACGAATAGGCCGCGTTGGCGAATACGCGGAGGTCCAGCATCGGGCGCTCTATCGAGAACTCCCGCCAGATGAATAAGCCGAGCAACAGGCACCCGATCGGAAACGCGGCGATGATCCAGGGCGAGCTCCAGCCGACTCGACTCCCGGTGTTGATGGCGGCGATCAACACCGACAACATCGCCGCCGAGAGGAACGCTCCTATCCAGTCGAACCCCGGGCCTTCAGTATTGCGTCGTTCGCTGTTGACCCGGGAGGCATCGATCAGGCGGACGGCGGCGATTGTAGCGATTACCGCGAGGGTGGCCGTTATGAGGAAGAAGGATCGCCAGCCGTAAAAATCGACGACCACGCCACCGATGATCGGCCCGGCGATTCCGGCGAGCCCGACGGTGGAGGTGTACGCGCCGATGCCCTTGCCACGCTGATCGTCCGGGAACACAGTGGCGACCATGGCGTAGGAGTTGGTCTGGACGATGCCGATGCCAGCCGACTGGAAGATCCGGGCGGCGATCAATAAGCCGAACGAGGGTGAGAGCGCGACGCCGATCGCACCGACGGCGAACATGATCAACCCGAGGGTGTAAGAGTTCTTGCGGCCAAGTTTGTCCGAGAGACTGGCGGCCGGAACGAGGACGGCGATGATCGTGAGGGTGGACGCCAGGATCACCCAAGACGCGGCCGGAAGCGACAGATCGTGCTCGCGAGCGATGGTCGGCAGGGCGACGGTGATGCCGCTGAAGTCGGTGACCGTCGTGAAGACGCTGAGCGTGATGGCGAACAGCGCGATCCACTGGTAGTTGTCCGGGCGGGTGTTGGTCAAAGTAACGGTCGCGGTCTACTCAACCGAGCAGGTGCGGGCAGTGGCCCGCCCTCGGACGGGTCGCTATCCGCCCATACGATGTTGCCCCAGGTTACGTCCAGTTTTTTGCCATACGCGGATGAACCTAGAACCACAGCGATTTATCGACCACGTTGAGTAGCTCTTCTCCGGCAGCAAATCGGCGGGCGTTGTCCAGTAGCAGGTCTGAGCGGCGCTGGTTGAGGTTGGCGCCGCCTTCGTCCTCTTTTGCCGCTACATGCGGCGTTAGGACGACGTTATCCAGATCCCAGAGTTTGTGTTCAGCGGGAAGCGGTTCGGTCTCGTAGACGTCCAGCCCGGCCCCTGCGATCACGCCGTTTTCTATTGCTGCCGCTAGATCGTCTAATACCGTGGTCGGGCCTCGTCCGATGTTGACGAAGTAGGCGGTGCTCTTCATGTGTGCGAACATCTCGGCGTTGAAGAGTCCCTTGTTTTCGGGCGTGTGCGGCATCGTGACCAGTACGAAATCTGCTCGACCTATGACGCTGCTCAACTGTCCTACAGGGAATAGCTCGTCGACGCCTGCCGGCGGCTCGCCGACCCGTGGGTCTACTGCGATGACGTGCATCCCAAAGCCCTTGCAGTGCAGGGCGGTGTCGCCGCCGATGCCACCTACGCCGACGATGACGGCGGTGGAGTCGGGCAGGAAGATGAAGGGTGCGTCGTTGGCATCCTTTTCGTAGTCGTGCCGGGCCTTGGCGCGCATATAACCGGGGAGGCCGCGAGAGAGCGCGAGCACCATCATCATGATGTGGGCGCTGATGTGGTCGTTGTAGATGCCCCGGAAGTTGGTGACTGTGACCGGGTGAGCGATCAGTTCGTCGTGGTAGTAGCCGGGCGGTGGTGCTGCCTGCGGCGACTGCAACCAGCGCAGTTTTGTTGCCCCGGCAAGCGCATCAGCGGGGAGGTTGCCGAAAGCGGCTTCGGCGTCAACGATCTCTCGTTTGGCGTCCTCGGCGTTTGCCGGGAGGACGACATCGAAGTCCGGCAGTGTGTCGGCGATGCGTGCAGCCCACGACCTCTGGTGCTCGGTCTGCGGCGGCATGATTACGAACTTGGGCAAGGGTTGTCTTTCTTGTTGGGGTTGATGGTCGTGATCGTGGATGGAACGGCTGATGTCCGAAACACGGTCAAAGGGCCGGAACGCGAACCGGACCGAATTGTCTATCTGGACATTGCATGTTCCGGTGAAGCTCCCTCGGCTACGCTCGGGATGACAAATTAATGTGTCCTACTTTCAGGGCGGATACCAGTCCGCCCCTACGGTGTTTAGAGT
This sequence comes from Chloroflexota bacterium, assembly GCA_002730555.1. Lineage (GTDB taxonomy): Bacteria > Chloroflexota > Dehalococcoidia > Lucifugimonadales > Lucifugimonadaceae. Next base: position 32,693 of record PCAM01000013.1, on the reverse strand, counting down.
TTAGAGCGGGTTAGGCTTCTCCCTCACCCTAACCCTCTCCCGCTGAGACAGGGGAATTGTCACCCCACTGGGGTTCACAACCTGAACTCTACGCCCAGTTCGCTGCATGCGGAACTGAACCAGTCGATCACTTCCGGGTGCAGCGGGATTCCGTGTTCGCGTCGCTCGGCGTCCTCCTCGTGCTCCGGGAGACCGGCGTAGAAGACGCGTTCCTGTCCCGGAGCGGGTTTCAGATCGCGGAGCGCGCGCAGGTACTCGTCCATCCCTTTTTTGAAGTCCTGGACGTCTATGAACGCCTCGATGTCGTAGGCGGCGACGAAGTGGTTGTTGTGGCCCCTTGGGGCCATGGGGCCTGCCGGGCTACCGTTCAGGAGGCCGCCGAGGATGTCCACGACGACGCCCAGCGAGTAGCTCTTGTGCGATCCAAGCTCCCGGGTGCTTCCGGCTGGGAGGAGCTTGTACTCGTCCGGCACCGGTCCGGCCTCCGTGATGGGCGTGCCGTCGGGATCGGCGATCCAGCCGGGTTCAAGGTCGACCCCGAGACGCTTTGCCAGCGTGATCTTATTGGCGGCAAGGATCGACATTGCTGCGTCAAAAACGAAGGGCGGCTCTTCACCGGCGGGAGCGGCGATGGCGATGGGGTTGGTGCCGATGGCGGCTTCGGCCGCAAATGTGGGAACGAAGGACGGGCCGCACGCCGTCATGCACTGGCCGATCATGTCGTGCTCAAGCGCCATCATGGCGTGGTACCCAGCCATGCCCAGGTGCCGGCCGTTGGCGATGGTGACCAGTCCGGCACCGGTGGCCTTGCCCTTCTCGATGGCGATCTCCATGGCCTTCGGCGCGATCACTACGCCCATGCCGCGATCGGAGTCGATCGTGACGCAGGCCGGAGTCTCTCTGACGATCCGCATGTTGGGGTGCGGGTTGAGGTGGCCGTTGCCGAGGCCGGTGATGTAGTTGCGCATCAGGTTGGAGACGCCGTGGGTTTCCACGCCGCGGAGATCAGACGCCACCAGCACATCTGCGGCGAGGAGGGCGTCGTCCTCTGGAAGTCCCGCTGTCTCGAGCAGTTCGGCGCAGGTGCTTCTGAGGTCGTCGTGGTTGACTCGGTGTGCGATCGCTTCCGGGACGTGGAACTGCTCAAGCATGGTGTGGCTCTCTTTAGCGACGGGCGCGGGCGTGTTTGCGTGGGCGAGTGTACCGCCGCCGGGGAGTGCTTGTTTGCCCGTCATTCCTATGGGGCGAGAATCCGGCGATGCCTCGATAAGAACATCGAGTCGCGTTGTTGGGAGACGCGATCCTCCTCCAACCCTCCTTCCTCCCACGGAGGAGGCTATTTGCAGCTCCCTCCTGATTATAGGAGGGGATCAGAGGGTGGTTAGTCTCACCGCAACAGAAATTAGCGGGCTGGCACGTTACGCCTCCGGGCGCGACAAGGCCCCGCCGGTTGGCGAGGCCTTTCGTTTGATTGTTTTCCGTGAAACAGGGCTAGGCGATGCCTGCCGCTTCGAGGGCGGAATCGATGTCCTTCGGCTTGTAGCCGACGATCACCTCATCGCCGATGGTCGTCACGGGGGTCGTGTTTCGTCCCAGCGCGATCAGGCGCATGACGCCTTCTCTGTTGCCGGAAACGTTCACTTCCTCAAACGGGATGTCTTTGCGTGAAAGATACACTTTCACCATATGGCAGGGTCCTCAGCCATTTGAGGTGAAGACCGTGATCTGGTTGTCTGCGCTCAACCCGTACTCCTGATTTGTTGGGGATCTAGCCGCACTTGCATACGTGCGAACTTTTTAACAGCCGTAATTAGTGTAACGGTTCACTAGTTAGATGCGTGATCCCTGCGATCGGTGTTGGCTTCTGACTTGGACAGGTAGTCCCCGCCGAATAGCTCTTCACCATCGGCGACCGCCTCGTCGATGGTCTGGGTGATTTCGTCCGCACCCTGGTACTCGCGAAGAAACTCTTCGCTAACGAAAAACATTCATATACAGAAGCCATCGCGAGCGATGTCCTCGTGATGCCTGTCGCAGGGGCAAATCTTCTTGCGATCCTCCACGGGATCGCCGCTCAGGGGCATTCAAGGACAGTAGCGGTAGCCGTGCTCGACCTGGTTTTCGGCAAGCCCGCGCTGGACCTCTGCGACCACTTCCGGTTCGGGAAAGAACTCATACGCACGCCGCGCCACGTAGCGTTCAGAGAACTTGATCGTTCCCTCTAACGCCTGTTCCTGTGTCAGCTTTCGCCTGGGCATTCGGGCCTTTCGGTTCATGGATAGTTAGCGACTGTATTTGATTCTAGTTGGCGGGAGCTTCCGAGGGTACCTTTTGAGTGCCCCTGAAACTTTATCTTGCGGTTCCAAGCATCTGGATTCGCATCTGGAGATGGGAATCGCAGTCCATGCGCCGGAAACCCACCGCCTGGAGCTTGAGTTTCCCTAGCAGCGCGGGGAGAGCCTCCTGAAACTCGCCCCTGGTTTTGTCCGCAGATGCCTCGACGCTTAGAACGGCCGCGGTTGAGCATTCACAACCGATGCCGTAATAAATCTTGATGAACTCAGCGCGGCCGGTGACGTCCGTGTTGAAACGGGTGAGCGGCTTCAGCCTCAGTTTGACCAGCTCCGGATCCGATGCGATCGCCTCGTTCGTGCGTTTGTACAGCCACGCCTGATCGGGGGCTTGTTCCGCTGGTTCAGGATTCGGGTTGTTGTTCGTGATATCGGGCATAGAAGAGGGGGCGATTATAAGTTTGCGCATCGGGGCGGTCAAAGGGTTTTCGGAGTGCGGGATCGAGCTGGAACATCGTAACCACACGCCCTTTAATGCAACGTAATGCAGTTGCGGCCTTCGATGGGTGTTTGCTAGGGTACGCGCTGTATGGATATTGGATGGTTTGATTTTGACCCACCGGAAGTACCGCTCCGCAATCCCCATGCGATTGTGATGCTCCGGCCCTGGATCAACGTCGGCAACGTCGGGACGCTGGTCCTGTCACGACTGGCGTCGATCTACAACGCCGAGGAGATAGCGCGGCTGCGCCGACCTGGCCATTTCTACGATTTCACGCGCTACCGGCCCGAGATGAAGTGGGTGGAAGGTGAACGCGAGATCACGAGCCCGAACTCAAAGATCGAGATCGTGCGCCGTGATGAAGAGCCGGATCTGGTGCTGGTCCATCTGCTTGAACCGCACTCCAACTCTGAAGATTTCAACGAGTCCGTCCTCCAGATGCTGGAAGCGCTCGGCGCCACCACGTACATAACCGTCGGCGGGATGTATGACTCCGTTCCGCACTCCAGGCCGCTGCTCGTGACCGGTTCGTCCAGAGGTTGGGATATAGAACCGGATCTGGGCGGAGTGACACTGTCGCGCAGTCGATACGAAGGACCGACCTCGGCAACGAACGGCATAGGCGTGGGTGCGACGGCACGCGGGCTGGCGACGCTGACGGTGATGGTGCATCTGCCGATGTACCTGCAGCTTGATAACGATTACGCCGGTGCTGCGCGTGCCCTGCAAGCTCTGGCGCCGCTTTACGACTTCAGAGAGTTGAAGCTTCCAGAGGTCGAACTCGGGGAGCAGCAGTACTCACAGGTGACGCCGGCGATGACCAACAACCCGCGGCTCGCCGAAATGGTGAAGCGGTTTGAGGCCGAGTACGACTCCAACGATGACGACGATCAGCCGCCGCCGTCCGTCGAGCTGTCGGCGGAGATAGAGGCGTTTCTGGACGAGGTCCGGGGCGGTGATTCTGAGGACGGCCCAACCTCCGGCGGGATCTAGCCCACTGCGTGGGGGCCTATCTGGGGTGTTGGGGTTCGAGGATTGTTGGGGATGGAGTTTGGCACCTTGGTTTTGCCGCGTGTTAGGCGGCTGCGTCCGCCACTCCTTCACCCCGGCCCCGCAAGACGCCGGGATGTAGCTTCAAGCGGATCCTGAATCAAGGTCAGGATGACATCAATAGAGGCCATGGGACATCGACCGGGCCTGCTCGAAGGACGGGTGTGGGCCGATATTAATCCGCCCTTGCGATGTGACACACAGCACGGACGAATCTCCATCGTTCCCCCGACTGTTGACGCGGAAAGCCACGGACGCGGGTATGCTGCCCGGGCATTCGGCACTCGTGCTCGCGAGTGCCCCCCGGAATATTGATCCGTAGCTGGTAATCACGTCGTCAGAGAGGAGTCCTGTGAAAGCTATCGTTGGAGGGGCCCTGATCGACGGAACCGGCGCTCAGCCGGTCGGCGATTCCACGGTGTTGATCGATGACGAACGGATCGTTGAGGTAGGGCCGAGGGCCGCCGTCGCGGTTCCGCCAGACGCCGAGGTTTTCGACGCCGCTGGCATGACGGTGATGCCCGGGATGATCGACTGCCACGATCACCTGTCTGAGATGCATTACGACATCATGACTCGCTGGCGCATGGGAATGCCGAATTCGCTTCAGCACCTGCGTACGGCGAAACACTTGGAGGACACGCTGGCCGGCGGGTTCACCTGCATCCGGGACGGATGGGGGCTCGATGCCGGGTTCAAGATGGCCGTCGAGGAAGGGCTTTACCCCGGGCCGCGGCTCATGATCACCATCAGTTTTATGTCGGGCACCGGCGGGCACGCCGACAGGGTGACTGGGTCTGGCCATAGGAACCCGTTCAACAACGATCCGCGTCTGCCGGATGGCGTGGTCGATGGGCCCGACGCGGCGCGGGCCAAGGTGCGCGAGTTGTGGCGCGCCGGGGCCGATGTGATCAAGTTCGCCACAACGGGCGGTGGCGCTTCCCGACCGGGCCACGGCCCATGGGACCCATCATTCGGCCGTGATGAAGTTGCGGCGATCGTCGCCGAGGCCGGCGAAAAGGGGCTGCGGACGATGTGCCATGCTCTGGCCGGAGACGGGCTGCGGTACGCGGTCGAAGAGGGTGCCGGTTCGATCGAGCACGGCGGGTACCTAGTCGATCAACCGGATCTGCTGAAGACGATGGCCGACAACGACCAGTTCTACGTCCCGACCTTCGCCGTTTACGAGTACCACGCCGAGAACTCGCCGCCGCACATGGCGGAGCGGGCGAAGGCGTTGATGGGCAAACACAAGCGATCGCTACACGCGGCGATGGAGGCCGGTGTGAAGATCGCCGCCGGGACAGATATGGGCGGGTTTGTGCACGGCAAAAACTACCGGGAGATGGAGGTGCTGGTGGAGCGCGGTATGACGCCGCTGCAGGCGATCAAGGCGGGCACCGGCACTGCCGCGGAATGTGTCGGGCTGGGCGATCAGATCGGCACGCTGGTCGCCGGCAAACTGGCGGACGTGGTGGTGGTGGACGGCGATGTTGCTACCAACATCTCGTTGCTAGGCGATCGCGACAAGATCAAGATGGTGATGAAGGGCGGCGACCCGTTTGTGGACAGGCTTTCGGATGGATAGGGATCGTGCGAGCTCCTCGTTCCCATGAAAATGGGAATCCAGTGCGGTTGCGGGCGGGAAGATTATTCGTTTTCAGGAACAGGCGTGTAGGGGTGGGCCGCAGCCCACCCTGGGCGGATCGCTATCCGCCCCCAACGAGTTGAGAGCGGTCAGGTAATTTGAGGAGCGGAAGATGATGTTAGAAGGCAAGACAGCCATCGTCACCGGCGGTGCTCATGGACTGGGGCGGGCGATCGCTCTGCGGCTGGCGGATGATGGGGCGGATGTGATGGTGGCCGACCTTCTTGGGGGTGACGCCGAGGCTGTGGCCGCGGAGGTCCGAACCAGGGGGCGGCGGGCGGTGTCCTATGAAGTGGACGTGAGCGACTCCGGCGCGGTGAGCGGGATGGTGATGGCGACCGTTGAGGTTCTCGGGTGCATTGACATTCTGGTCAACGACGCCGGGGTCAGTGGGGAGTCGCCGCTGCTGGATATGAAGGAGTCGTTTTGGGATCGGGTCATGGGCGTCAACCTGAAGGGCAACTTCCTTTGCAGCCAGGCGGTGGCGCGGGAGATGGTGGCCCGGGGGGGGGGCGGCGCTATCGTGAACATCACCTCCACTGCAGGCGCGAACGCCCGGCCGGGTGCAAGTGCTTACGCGTCGTCCAAGGCGGGGATTATCCAGTTCACCAGGGTTCTAGCGCTGGAGCTGGGGCAGCACGGCATCAGGGTGAACGCGGTCGGCCCGGGGATGACGCTCACAGGCTCCGAGGTGAAGCCTGCGCCGAGCCAGAAGTACCAGGGCGCCTTCGTGGGGCAGGTGCCGATGGGACGGGCCGGTGTCCCGGGAGACATCGCCGCCGCCGTGGCGTTCCTGGCGTCCCCGGATGCGACTTATATCAACGGGCAGGTTATCTTCGTGGACGGTGGTTATTCGGCGGGCAAATTATCAGTCAGCGGCTGAGTTTTTCGGGAGAGCGATATGTCACTGGCCAGCACAACGTTCGAGGGCAAGACGGCCATCATCACGGGGGCCGCACAGGGGATAGGTCGGGCAGTTGCGTTCGATCTGTCCAGCAAGGGAGTGTACCTGTTACTGGCGGATATCCAGAGCGCCAAGGTGGAGAGCGTTGCGGCAGAGATTCGCGGCGCTGGCGGGACCGCGACAGCGACCAGCGTTGATGTGACGGACTCGGCGTCCGTCGCTGAGATGGTCTCTCTCGCGCTCACAGAGTTTGACCAGGTCGACATCCTTGTGAACGACGCCGGGGGCAGCGGGACCGAGGGCGTGCTCAGGATCGAGGATGTGACGGAGGACCGCTGGGACGCGCAGGTGGACCTGAATCTGAAGGGCGCATTCCTGTGTTGCAAGACGATCGTGCCGCACATGCGTTCGCGTCGTTACGGCCGGATCGTCAACCTGTCGTCGTCCAATGCAAAGGGGCACTTCGGGCCGCTCAACACGTCCGGTATTCGGCTGCCTTACGCCGCTGCGAAGGCTGGGATCATTGGGCTCACGGCGCAGCTGGCGCGCGACCTCGGTCGCTCCGGGATCTACGTGAACGCCGTCCTGCCGGGCTTCATCCTGACGGAGGAAGGCGCACGTGTGCGGGGCCGTTACGAGGAGATGCAGCGGGCGTCACAGGAGGCGATGGCAGAAGCCGTGCCGCTGGGCCGCCCGGGTCGCGCCGAAGAGGTGGCGAAGGCGGTGGCGTTCCTGGCGTCCGACGATGCGAGCTACATCACGGGAACGGTGGTGGAGGTAACAGGCGGCCGATAGCCCCCATGCTCGTGGCTTTTTTTGGGGTGCTGGAGAGTGCTTCGTGTGGCCGTTTTCCCACGTCATTCTCGTGAAGACGGGAATTCAGTCACGGTTTCTGGTCTGACGACGCGTGATCGTGATTTCGGCGCTTCTGGATTCCGACCGGGGTTGGAATGACGGGTTCTATGGGCGTGTGGTTATCGCCAAACCAGCTGTACTCGCCGATCGCGACCATCCCCAATACCTTCTTCCTCCCAGGGAGAGGTTTTTTTAATCGTCCATGATGAGGTCTCGATCTATCTCCACGCCCAGGCCAGGGCCTTGTGGGAGGTCGATGTAGCCGTCTTTGACGACGGGGTGGTTCGACATGATCGAGAAGCCGTTTGTGTAGGCTCCGATTGGCGGGTCGTTTAGCAGTTCCATGAAGGGCGAGTGGGGCCATGAGGCGATCAGGTGCATGTGGGCGATGACGCCGATGTTGCCACCGCCGTGGTGTGGGACGATCTGTTTGCCGTGGGCCTGTGCCAGCACGCCGATCTTCTTGAGTGTCGTGATGCCGCTCAGGACCATGCCCTCCGGCTGCAACACGTCGTAGGTGTTCTGCTCAAGCATGTCCACGAACTCGTGGATTCCGACGTTGTTCTCGCCGCCGGCCAGCGGCATGGCGATTGCGTTGTTGATCAGGCTCAGCTCTTTATATGCGTAACGCGGGCGTGGCTCCTCAAGCCAGAAACAACCCATCGCATCAAGCGCCATCGCGGTGTCCATGGCCCGCTGGAAATCCCACCGGATGCCGGGCTGCCATGTACCCGATGACTGCGCCTGGTTGCCGTCAACCATCACCGTCATTCGGTCACCGACGGCGTCCTGCACCATCTCGAACGTTCGGAGGTCGTGTTCGATGGTCTGATGGTGCAGACGAAGCTTGATCGCCTTCCAGCCGTCGTCGGCAAGACTTGTGGCCATCTCGGTGCGCTCTTCGGGCGTCGAGAGGACATACATGCTGGCGTACGGGATTATCCGATCCTTGCCTCCGCCCCAGAGCTTGTAGAGCGGCTGTCCGGCGACCTTGCCAATGATGTCCCAGAGGGCGACGTCGATCCCCGCCGTCCCGCCGTAACCGGTTCCGCCTCTGATGTAGTAGCGCATCATTGCGTCGATCTGCTCGACATCAAAGGGGTCTTTCCCCACGAGCAGTTCCCTGATGTCCGGGATCAAGGCGGGGTTGACCGCCTGGCCGATGCCGGAGATTCCCTGGTCTGTATGTATCTCCACAAAGGCGCCGCCGCCGATCCGGAACTGGGACATGGTTCCGACGCTCCACGCCGGCTCCAGTTCGCCCATCTCTTTGACGACCCTGAGGTTCCTGGACCGGACGTCGGTGATCTTGATTCGTGGGTTCGTCATTTGAGGTTGGTCTCCGTGAGTGGTTTTATGGATGCGGCGGAGGCATTGTAGGGGCGTTTTGAGGTTACGCCCGCCCACTTCTACGGCCTCAGCACAAGCTTCGAGAGCCCCAGGGTGGGCTGTGTCGTTGGCGCGATTCGTTCAGCCGCGATAACGCGTAGGCGCGGCTGACCATCCGCCCACGGTGCCCGACAGACGCGATATTCATGCGAGTTACGGGGTGTCCGAATGCGTTAGGTGAACGGGTGAGGGCGGATAGTCGGCCGCCCCTACGGCGTGTGGGACGTTTGATGCGATTGCGGTGAGTCGATGATGGTTGAGTGAGCATGTGAGGGCTTATTGCCATACGTCCCTATGGTGTTGATCGCGAAACCGCCGCCGGGTTGGCGGCGGCGGTTAGCGTCACTCGGAAACTGATGGGCGGGGTGGTTACTTATTGACTTCTACCTTTGCCAGCGCCTCGACGTACTTGAGCATTCCGGCGTGGTCGTCGGTGCCGTTGCCGTCGTTGTAGAGCGCTTGGAGCACCTGCTGGAGCTGTGCGCTCATCTGGAGCGGCACGCCCATTTGTTGCGCCGTGTCCATCACGTTGTTGATGTCCTTCAGGTGTAGCTCGATTCGGAAACCGGCCTGGAAGTTGCGTTCAAACATCATCGGCGCCTTGGCGTTCATGACGTTGGAGCCGGCGAGTCCGCCCTTGATTGCGTTGAACACCGTCTCCGGGTCCAGCCCTGCTTTGGTAGTGAGGACAAGCGCCTCGGCGAGCCCGTTGATGTTGGCGGCGACACAGATCTGGTTGGCGAGCTTGGTGAAGCCGCCCGCGCCCACATCTCCGCACAGAACGGCGGATGCGCCGGTTGCGTCGAAAATCGGGCCCGCCCGGTCGAACGCCGCCTGGGTGCCGCCGACCATGATGGCCAGAGTCCCGGCGATGGCGCCCGGCTCGCCGCCGGATACCGGGGCGTCTAGGAAGTCGATCCCGGCCTCCGCCAGTTCTTCGCCGATTTGCTGCGATACCAGCGGGGCGATGGAGCTCATGTCCACCACAAGCTGACCCCTGTCGGCGGCCTCGATGATGCCGTTCTCTCCAAGAGCCACGGTCATTGATTGCGGCGAGTTCTGGACCATGACGACGGTTACATCCGACTTGGCAGCAACATCCGCCGGGGACGTGCCGAGGATCGCACCGTCCGTGACCAGCTCTTCGACCGGTTCCGGAAACAGGTCATACACGGCTACTTCATGTCCCGCGGCCATGAGGTTCCGGGCCATCGGTTTACCCATGATGCCGAGACCGATGACGCCAACGCGTTCTTTGTCAGCCATTTCTCTCTCCAGGTGGTGTTTTGTGGATTTGAAGGCAGCCGGTGCGTACTTTGTTCGGGCCGGTGATTAGTCGTCTTTCCAGAACCGCTCTTCTTCGACGCGGTAACCGGCGTTGCCGAGTCGGTCTTTCACGTCTTCGATCATCTGCGGGTTGCCGCATGCGTAGACGATCGTGTCATCGGGTTTCAGTCCGTACTTGTCGATATACTTTTCGGTCAGGGTATTGACCCGACCCGTCTCACCGTTCCACCCAGCGTTTTTCTCCTCGTTCGGCCTGCTGACCGTCGGAACGAAGTGAATGTTATCGTGCCCACTCGCTAGCTTAGTCAACTCTTCGTCGTACCCGAACTCGTTGCTGTAACTGGCGCCTTCCAGGATGTAGAAATTGAAATCTCCCGGCGACTGTTGCTCTGACTCGTCGTCTTGACCTGCCAGGGTTTCCAGGTGGTAGCGGAGGATGCTCACGTAGGGAACAATGCCGGTTACCGTGGCGATGAAGAGATGATTGTTCACCTCCGGCTTGAGCACAAATATTCCTTTGGCACGTGGCCTGAGTGTGACGGTATCGCCGACTTTGAGATCGTTAAGGAGCGGGGTCAGCACGCCGTCCGGCGGCGGGACGAGCTCGATGAATAACTCGAGTTCTTTCTCTCGTGGCGACGAGACGATCGAGTAAGCGCGTTCTATGCCGTTCACCCCGATGGTGCAGTACTGGCCGGGCTTGAACATGAAGCCCTGTTCGGGTTTTAACCACAAACGCCACAGTTCGTCTGTGAGGTTTTCGCGACGGGTGACCGTCGCCGTCGTGAAGCGGCCACGAGGGGTGGTGGGTGAATCGGCTCGCTGGGTCATTTTTCCTCCCTTGAGCGTAACAGGCGTGAGCGTAATTGGCCCTGAATGCATCTGGCCTGAAGGTATTTGATCGGGCGCAGTTATCGCCTGATACGTTGCGTTGCGGTGTCCCGCCGGATTCCCGGAACGCATCGGTTCGACGCTGGGAAGTGCATATCCTACCGCCTGCCGGAAGTGTCGCGTCTTGATCACCGCCGGAGAGCGCACACGGAAAGCTCACAATCCGTATCGTCGGTTCGTGTCGCTGGAGCACGAGTCGAGTGTAAGATTCGGCAATTCCGTTACGGATATTGATTTCACGACGACCGTCTATGGCCGCCGTTTGTCGCCCTCTGTGTGCCGGACTCATGTGCGTCGGTCGCCGGGGACAGATCGACTGAGGTAGTCCCGATGGTGAGTACAGGCCCCGCCTACAGCGTCACGATACGAGCAGAGTACGACAACTCGCCGGGCATGCTGGGCAAGATTACGACCTGCATCGGCGACCGGGGCGGTGATATGGCGGGGATCGATGTAATCTCCGCAACGGACAAAAAGATGGTCCGTGACCTCACCGTGTATGCCTCCGGGCTGGAACACACCCAGGAGATCATCGATTCGGTCCGCAGCATTAACGGCGTCGATATCCGCAGCGTTTCGGACGCCACCTTCCTTTTCCATCTCGGCGGCAAGATCGAGATGCGGAGTAAGGTCCCGGCGAAAACCCGGGAGGACATGTCGAAGGCCTACACACCGGGTGTGGCGCGCGTCTGCATGGCCATCCACGATGACCCGGAAGCCGTCTGGGCGCTAACCGGCAAGGCCAACACCGTCGCCATCGTGTCCGACGGCAGCGCCGTGCTCGGGTTGGGCGACATCGGACCGGAAGCAGCGATGCCCGTTATGGAAGGCAAGGCGCTGCTTTTCAAAGAGCTGTCCGGAGTGGACGCCTGGCCGCTCTGCCTGAGCACGCAGGACGTTGACGAAATCGTGAACATCGTCAAGGCGGTCGCACCCGGTTTTGGCGGCATCAACCTTGAGGACATTTCTGCGCCGCGTTGCTTTGAGATAGAGGAACGGCTGAAGGCGGAACTGGACATCCCGGTTTTCCACGATGACCAGCACGGCACGGCGGTGGTGATGTTGGCCGGATTGATCAACGCGCTGGCGGTAACGGGCCGGACGCCTGAAAACATCAAGGTAGCGGTTCTGGGCGTGGGCGCTTCCGGTACGGCATGCGCTAAGATCATGATGAGCCACGGCGTGAAGAACATAATTGGGTTCGACCGGCAAGGCGCGCTCACTCACGATCGAGATTACTCCGACAACCGGTTCAAACAGTGGTTCGCGGACAACACCAACCCGAACAACGAGAACGGACCGCTTGGTGAAGTTCTGAAGGGCGCCGACGTTTTCCTGGGATTGTCAGGACCGGGACTTGTGACGACAGAAGAAATCGCCGGAATGGCCGACGACGCTATCGTCTTCGCACTGGCTAACCCGATCCCGGAGATCGCTCCGGAGGAGTTGCCGGACAACGTCTCGGTGATGGCTACCGGCCGCTCCGATTACCCGAACCAGGTCAACAACTCGCTCGGTTTCCCGGGCCTGTTCCGGGGCATATTTGACGTGCGGGCCTCCGAGATAAATGACGAGATGAAAGTGGCCGCCGCGCGGGCGCTGGCGTCCGTCATCCCGGAGGACAGTCTGGGCCCGGATTTCGTGATCCCAAGCGTGTTTGATGGCAATGTCGTCACCCGTGTCGCCGCCGCGACGGCGCAGGCGGCGATAGACAGCGGGGTCGCCCGGCGATCGAGTCGCTCCACCGAGGACGACGTAGAGAGCTATACGAGCTTCCGTTTCCGCTGAGAGTAGTGAGCTAAACCGTGCCTGATTCGCCAGATGTTGCAATAGTAGGTGGCGGCGTCGTTGGCTGTGCCACGGCGTACTTCCTGACCCGTGACGGCTACTCCGTGACGCTGATAGAACGTAACTCGGTGGCGAGCCATGCATCCGGGTTCGCTTACGGCGGACTGTCGCCCATCGTGGGCATTATCGAAGACGATCCGGTATTGCCTCTGTCCGAGGCCTCAGACGCGCTCCACTCCGAGCTGGCGGAACGGTTACCGGCCGAAAGTGGCGTCGAGTATGAGTACCGCACCAAGACGTCACTGACGCTGGCGTCTGACCCGGCCCAGGTGGACGAACTGCGTGAGGCGCACGACTGGCTCAAACTGCATTACAAGAGCGAGGTTGTCTGGCACGATGAGGCGTCGTTGCATGCGCTGGAGCCGCGGGTTGGACCGTCTGTAACTGCGGGTCTGCTTGCCGATCGCTCCGGCGAGGTTGAGCCGTACAGGTTTACGCTGGCGCTCTGGCAGGCTGCGGAGCGGGCCGGCGCCCAGATGCGGAACGCGGAGGTCGTAGGTGTGACCCGGGTGGCTGGAAATGTCTCGGCGTTGTGTTTGAGCAACGGCGAGGAGATCGAGGCCGACGCGTTCGTATTTGCGGCCGGCCCATGGATGGGTAAGGCCACCGAGTGGCTGGGCATCGACATGCCGATATCGCCGCTTAAAGGGCAGATACTTCGACTTAAGGCTCCGGGCGATCCGCTGGCGGTGTCGCTCTCCTGGTCACATAACTATGCGACCACAAAGCCAGACGGACTGCTCTGGTGCGGTACGACCGAAGAGCGCGTCGGCTTCGACGAGACGCCGTCTGCTTACGGGCGGGACACGATCATGAAGTCCGTCGTGGAGGTCCTGCCTTACCTGGTGGACGCCGAGCTTGTGCATCACACGGCCTGCTTGCGGCCAGTGGCGCCGGACGGGTTGCCGGTGATAGGGCCAGCGCCCAATAACGCAGGCGTTTTCATCGCATCGGGAAGTGGGCGGAAAGGAATTTTCCTTGGGCCAGCGATGGCGCGTTCTGTGGCCGACATGGTCGCCGGTAAGGCGTCGAGCATCGGCGTGAGCGGGCTTTCGGCGGACCGGTTCTCGGGCGTCCGGTGAAAGGCTTCCTCCGTCGGATGAGGCTTGCGACGCCCGCCGGTGGGGTGACACCGAACGGCAGTGTCGCCCGAAACGTCATCTCAGGAGCGATCGATCCGTCTAAGAAGGTGGATTCGCCTGAGCGCGTTGCCGAGCTTGATGAATATGTCCGGACCACGCTGAAAGCGCATGAGCCGGGCATGTCGCCTTTGTCTCCGATACGGGTGTCACGCCGGATGACCCGGACGCTGGGCAGCTATCGGCCGGACAAACGTCAGATTGCTCTGAGCTCCCGGCTGCTGGCGTTTGGCGAGACGGAACATGTCGAGGCGGTGCTGCTGCACGAGACGGCGCACGCCATCACACATCACAGGGACGAAAAGGCCAGTTCACACGGTCGACTGTTCAAGTCGGTGTGCCGGGAACTGGGCGTCGAATCGAAGCGGTTCGTAAACGTGCCGATAGGGGCGTGGGGCTCTCGCCAGCGCTATGTGTTCACATGCCCCGTTTGCCATTCGGCTTTGGCGCGGAAGCGGCTTGTACGGATTGCGCGGTGTAAGTGCGGGACAAGGCTTGCGGTACAACGCGCGGCGCGCGTGGCGGTGGATGATGGCGGACGGGTGGTGCGCGTGGAGGGATACGCGAGGCCGCGTGGGGGGGGGTAGGGGTGTTGTACTGCCTGGCGGCGGCGCGCCTGCCCCGGCCCTCTCCCGCCGGGAGAGGGCCGGTATGTTGCAGTTACGGTTTCGTCATCCCGAGTGTAGCCGATGGACCTTCACCAGCCCTCCGTCCCGAGAATACATATTGATCAAACGTCAACTTTGAACCTCCCTGACCCCAGCTCTCTCCCGACCAGGAGAGGGGGAAATCGCTGAACCCATTCCGCCCGTCCGCCTCAATACCCCGATACCGGGTAGCCGCGCCACTCCGGCGGTGCTAACCTTTACGGAGACAACCGAGTGTTTCGGCGTGCTGCGTCGGAACGGCCGGTGGCCTTTAACTCAGTCCAGAGAGGCTGGCAAGGACACTCGGTACCTGTAACTGCGTTTGCCTGAGGGCGTACCACGCAGCTACGAGCGCCAACCCTCGCCGCCTGGCTCCGGATCAGGAATGACGAGGGTTTTTGTGTCCCAGGGACCTGGCGGCCTCGAAAATCAGGGCAGACTGATCATGTCGGCGGAGCAACTCCGCCGGGCACTGGTCCGGATTTCCCACGAGATCCTCGAGCGTAACGAACGCCCGGTCGCGGTCATCGGCATGCAAACGCGGGGCGTCGATCTCGCACACCGTATTGCAGACCTGATCGACTCGATCGAGAACTCCGAGACCGATTTCGGGACGCTCGATCCTCGCCTTTACCGTGACGACCTGGGCGGGGCAGACAAGCCCGTCCAGCCCAGTCAAATTTCGTTCGCCATCGACGGCCGCCCGGTCGTGCTGGTGGACGATGTCCTGTACACCGGTCGGACCATCCGGGCCGCCCTCGACGCGCTGCTAGATTTCGGGCGGCCCAGTTCGATACAACTTGCTGTGCTTGTGGATCGCGGGCACCGGGAACTGCCGATCAGGGCCGATTACGTTGGCAAGAACGTGCCGACGGCGCGAGGCGAGGATGTACGAGTGTTGCTGGAGGAGGTCGATGGCTCCGACGGCGTGGCGCTCGTCAGAAGAAACGAAGCTCCGGCTGACAGCGGAGGAAAGGCCTAAACATGGCACGCACGCGAACGGCGACGACAGCGCCGGAACGTCCTCGAGAGGGATCTGCGAATCCGGAGGCCCAGACCAGTCAGGAGACGCCTGCGACTCAGCGGAGGCGCGCGGAACGCGCACGGGGCAGCCAGCCATCGATGTTCGGCGGGCTGTCCGGTTCCAGAAAAAACGTCCTGGACCTGGACGACTTCTCGAAGGAAGAGATCGAGCACATCCTGCAGTCGGCAGACGGTATGAACGAGGTGCTGTCCCGGAACGTACGCAAGACGCCGACGTTGCGGGGTAAGACGATATTGACGCTGTTTTTCGAGAACAGCACTCGCACCCGCGTTTCTTTTGAACAGGCTGGCAAAGTGCTTGGCGCTGACGTGATCAACGTGTCGGCCTCTGCCAGCAGCGTGGCCAAGGGCGAATCGCTCTTGAACACGGTGCGCACGCTTGAGGCCATGAAGATTGACGTGCTGGTCATGCGGCACCCGCACTCCGGCGCTCCCTACTTCGTCGCTTCGAAGATCGATGCAGCGGTCGTGAACGCGGGCGACGGCACGCACGCCCACCCCACGCAGTCGTTGCTGGACCTGTACACCATGCGTCGGCACCTGGGCGACATCGCCGGCAAGAAGGTGGCAATCATCGGCGATCTCCATTTCTCCCGGGTCGCACGTTCCGATGTATGGGGACTGCGAAAGATGGGCGCCGAGGTGAGGGTGTGCGGACCGCCGACTTTGCTGCCTTATGGACTGAGACCGGGCACAGAGAAGCCCGACAGCGCGGCTTTTACCGGTATCAAAGTAGTGGACCGGGTCGAGGAGACGCTCGAGGGTGCTGACGTCGTGATGGCGCTGCGCATCCAGCGCGAACGCCAGGATTCCGGCAATCTGCCGGATCTCCGGGAATACTCAAAGCTTTACGGAATTAACGCCGACCGGCTGGCGCTGGCCAACCCGGGCGCACTGCTGATGCACCCCGGACCCATGAACGAGGGCATCGAGATCAGCTCGGAAGTTGCCCACGGCGCGCAGGCGGTCATCGAGGAACAGGTCAGCAACGGTGTGGCGATTCGGATGGCCGTCCTCTACCTGCTTTGCCCGAGGTCAGCTACCCGTGACTAAGCCCACCGCAATCGTCGGCGGACGCGTGCTCGATCCCGTACAGGGTATCGACCGGCTCGCCGACGTTCTGTTGAAGGACGGGATTGTGGAGGCGATCACGGGCGCGCCGGGTGATGTCCCGGACGGATATCACGTTATCGACGCCACAGGTCTGGTGGTTGCTCCGGGATTCATCGATGTGCACACGCACCTACGGGAACCCGGATTTGAACACAAAGAAACCATCGCCACGGGAACGCGGGCGGCGGCGGCCGGCGGTTTCACGACCATCTGCGCCATGCCGAACACGGAGCCGAACCAGGACAACGTCTCCACCGTGGAGTTCGTCTTGCGGACCGGCCGTGAGCAGGGCGTCGTTAGGGTGCTCGCCATCGGCGCTGTGACGCTGGAGCGGGCTGGTAAACGGCTCGTCGAGATGGCGGAGTTGGCGGACGCCGGGGTGATCGGTTTTTCGGACGATGGAAACCCGGTGGCCGATCCCAACATCATGAGGCAGGCGCTGACCTACTCACAGGTCACCGGATTGCCGATTATCAACCACTGCGAGGAGCCGTCGATAGCGGGCGCAGGCCAGATGCAGATGGGCGTGATCGCCTCACATTTAGGTTTGACCGGCGTCGCGTCTGAGGCTGAGACGGTGATGGTTGAGCGCGACATCGCGCTGGCCGAGCTGACCGGCGGACGACTTCATGTCGCCCACCTGAGCACCCGCCGAGCAGTGGAGGCGGTGCGCCGGGCTAAAGAGCGCGGGCTGCATGTGACGGCGGAGGCGACGCCGCACCACGTGAGTATTACGGAGTCGTGGGTCTACGGGCTCGGCGGCGCTGTGCCAGAGAACGGGGCGCTGAGCACGGCTGCTTACGACACAAACACCAAGGTGAACCCGCCGCTTCGGACCAATGACGACGTGGACGCAGTTGTTGAGGGGCTGGCCGAAGGAACGATCGATCTTATCGCCACGGACCACGCGCCACACGCGGCGACTGACAAGGAATGCACCTATATCGAAGCGGCGCACGGGATCAGCAATATCGAGACGGCTTTCGGGTCGTGCATGGTCCCGGTGCACTCTGGCCACTTGGCCCTGGAAGACCTGATCGAGCGCATGACGGCTGCCCCGGCCCGTTTTCTTGGTCCAACCGCCGGGGACACAGAGCTGGGATCGTTGAAGGTGGGGCTCCCGGCCGATGTGGTTGTGCTGGACCCGTCTGCTGACTGGACGGTGGAGCCGGAGGCGTTTTTCTCAAAGGGCAAGAACACCCCGCTCGCCGGAACGACATTGAAAGGCCTGGTTGTGACGACTCTGTATGCCGGCGAAGTAGTTCACGAGGCCGGTGCGCGACTTGACTAGTTCCCAACAAGAGCGGCTGCCGGCGTACCTGGTCCTTGAAGACGGGTCGGTATACCCGGGTATTCGCTTCGGCGCGGACGCCGAGGCCACGGGCGAGGTGGTGTTCAACACCTCGATGACCGGTTACCAGGAGATGCTGACCGATCCGTCATACGGTGGCCAGATCCTTGTTCCGACATACCCGCTGATCGGCAATTACGGCGTGAACGATTACGACTGGGAGTCGCGGCGGATACAGGTGCGCGGCTTTGTGGTGCGGCAGGACTGCGATATGCCGAGCCATCGCGACAGCAAGTCGACCGTCCACGAGTACCTGACGGAGAACGGCATCCCGGGCGTATCCGGAGTGGACACGCGGGCGATCACGCGGAAGCTGCGGTCGCGCGGCGTGATGATGGGGCTCGTGACTGCGCAGGGTGATATCGAATACGGCCTGAAGCAACTTGGCACTGCGCCCCGCTACGGCGAGTTTGATGTTGTGGCAGACGTTTCCACCGCCGAGACGTATGCGTGGGACGGTGGATCGCCCCGGGATGGCGGCCCGCACGTGGTTGTCGTGGATCTTGGCGTGAAGCACAACATCCTCCGCAATCTGGAGAAGCGCGGCGCGCGGGTGACTGTTGTGCCGATGGACGTGACCGCCGAACAGGTGATGGCGTTATCGCCCGATGGCGTGCTGCTATCGCCCGGACCCGGCGATCCGGTGTTTCTTGAGTCCGTCGTGGATGTCGCGAAGTCATTGGCGGACCAGGTGCCGATGTTTGGCATCTGCCTCGGGCACCAGGTGATCGCCCGGGCGTTTGGGGCTGAGACCTTCAAATTGAAGTTCGGGCACCGGGGCGGCAACCACTCGGTGATGGACGAGGAGTCGGGCCGGGTTTATGTGACGGCGCAGAACCACGGATACGCCGTGTCTCGTGAGGGGCTTTCCGACGACGTGCTGGTGACGCATCGGGATTTGAGCGATGACACGGTCGAGGGTCTGCGGCACAAATCGCTGCCAATCATGACCATCCAGTACCACTCTGAGGCGTCGCCGGGCCCGCAGGACGCCGAGTATCTGTTTGACCGGTTCATGAGGTTGGTTGGTGGTGGCGGAACCCCCTCTTCCAGCGGGAGAGGGTAGGGGTGAGGGAGAAGTGACTTCAACTGAACAGTATTCAACGTGTTTTGAAGCAATGGACTTCTTCCTCACCTTAGTCCTCTTCCGCTGGGAGAGGAGATACATCCCAACCCTCTCCCACCGGGAGAGGGGCCATGTTGACCCAGTTGGGTCAAAGAAGGAAATTGTTTGAGCGACTCTGCTCCTCAGAAGGTTCTTGTCATCGGCTCTGGCCCGATTGTTATCGGCCAAGCCGCTGAGTTCGATTACGCCGGTACGCAGGCGTGTAAGTCGCTGCGTGAGGAGGGAGTCGAGGTCGTCCTCGTCAACTCCAACCCGGCGACGATCATGACGGACGAGGACGTCGCCGATCGCGTCTACATCGAGCCGCTGACGGTGGCCGTTGTATCGCGCATCATCGAGCGGGAGCGCCCCGACGGCATTCTGCCGACGCTGGGCGGTCAGACGGGTCTCAACCTGGCGGTTGAGCTGGCCGAATCCGGGGTTCTCGAGAAGTTTAACGTCCGTGTGCTCGGCACCCAGATCGCCTCTATAGAGATGGCCGAGGATCGTGAAAAATTCCGGGATTTGATGAATCGGCTTGAAGAGCCGACCCCGCCTTCGGAAGCCGTGGAGACGCTGGGCAATGCCGTCCTGGCGGCAAAAAAGGTTGGCTACCCGGTCGTCGTGCGCCCTGCGTACACACTTGGCGGTACGGGTGGCGGTGTTGCGGCCGACGAGAACGAACTCACAGAGATCGCCCGCGGTGGGCTTGCGGCCAGCCTCGTAGGACAGGTTTTAATTGAGAAATCTCTGGTCGGCTGGAAAGAGGTCGAGTACGAGGTTATGCGTGACGGGGAGGACAACACCGTCACGATATGCAACATGGAGAACCTGGACCCGATGGGAGTCCACACGGGCGATTCGATAGTGGTCGCTCCGAGCCAGACGCTGTCCGACAAGGAGTACCAGATGCTCCGGACGGCGTCACTGAACATCATTCGCGGACTCGGGATCGAGGGCGGCTGCAACGTCCAGCTTGCCCTGCGGCCCGGCGCCGATGTGGCGGCCACGCTGCCTGAGATACCCGAAGGTTCGCCGCACTACTACGTTATCGAGGTCAACCCCCGCGTCAGTCGCTCTTCCGCGCTGGCGTCCAAAGCGACCGGTTATCCGATCGCACGGGTGGCGGCCAAGATCGCCCTCGGCAAGACGCTCCACGAGATCCCGAACGAGGTGACATCCCGGACCTCAGCTGCATTTGAACCGGCGCTCGACTACTGCGTTGTCAAGATCCCGCGCTGGCCTTTCGACAAATTCCCGACCGGTGACCGCACCCTCGGTACCCAGATGAAGGCGACCGGCGAGGTGATGGCGGTCGATCGGTCGTTTGAGGCCGCGTTGCAAAAGGCGGTGCGATGTTTGGAGGTCGGCGGCCGCTCGCTGCTCTGGCAGGACCCGGAGTGGGAGGACGGCAACTTCGATCTCCACCCTGACGACAACCGCATATGGAAACTGACCACAGCGCTTCGCCGTGGTTGGTCGGCGATGGAAGTGTCTGAGCTGACCGGTGTGGACCCGTGGTTCACCCGGGCGCTGCAACGGATCACGTCGATGGAGCGCCGCCTGCTGGCTGAGGACCTGACGCGCGGCCTTATGTGGGAGGCGAAACGCCTCGGTTTCTGCGACTCCCAGATCGGCACGTTGTCCGACCTTCTGCCGGAGCAGGTCCGGGCGCAGCGGCTGGAGTGGGGGTTGCATCCGATCTACAAGATGGTGGACACCTGCGCCGGGGAGTTCGAGGCCGAAACACCGTACTTTTACTCGACTTACGAGCAGGAGAATGAGGCGCTGCCGATGGGAGGCAAGAAGGCTATCGTGCTTGGGAGCGGCCCGATACGGATCGGGCAGGGAATCGAGTTCGATTACTGCTCTGTGCACGCCGCGTGGGCATTGCAGCGGGGCGGGTACGGCGCCGTGATGGTGAACTCAAACCCGGAGACGGTCTCGACCGATTTCGATACATCTGACCGGTTGTATTTCGAACCGCTGGACGATGAATCTGTTCGGGACATCATCGAGAATGAATCGGGGTTTGGTGCGGGACGGGGTGAAGAGGACGGTGGCAGCCCGACCTCCACCATCGTCCAGTTTGGGGGGCAGACCGCGATCAACCTGTCGCAGGGGCTCGACGTCGCCGGCATGCCGATACTTGGTTCGTCAGCTTCGTCCATCGACCAAGCGTCCGACAGGGGTCGGTTTGAGGACCTTGCGGCCGAAGTCGGAATCCCGTTGCCGCCGGGTGGCACGGCGATGACGGCGGAAGACGCGCTGCAAATTGCCGACAACATCGGCTACCCGGTGCTTGTGCGGCCCAGCTACGTCCTCGGCGGGCGTGCGATGGAGATCATCCAGAACGCATCGGAACTGGTGCGCTACTTCAGCAACCTGCTCGCGCTGGGGGCGACCCCCGGCCAGGCGATCCTCGTCGACCGCTACCTTGAAGGGATTGAGGTAGAAGTCGACGCGGTGTGCGACGGCGAGAACGTCCTGATTCCGGGAATCATGCAGCACGTCGAGCGCGCCGGGGTGCATTCCGGCGACTCGATGGCCGTTTACCCGGCGCTCAGCATGACCGAAGCAGAGGTCGACACGGTGGTCGACTTCACGCACCGCATAGGCGTGGCGCTCGGCATCCGCGGTCTGATGAACATCCAGTTCGTGATTACCGGGCGGGGTTCTTACAGATCGCTTGGCGAGAAGGGCAGCGGCGGTGAGTCAGAGGTTTACATCATCGAGGTGAACCCGCGCTCGAGCCGCACTATTCCGTTTATTTCGAAGGTGACACGCGTGCCGATGATCGAGATCGGCGTCAACGTGATGCGCGGGCAGTCGATTAAAGAACAAGGCTACCAGCCCGGGTTGGCCCCGAAGCGTGACCTGGTGGCCGTTAAGGCGCCGGTGTTTTCCATGTCCAAGCTGGTGGGGGTAGACACCTTCCTCGGCCCGGAGATGAAGTCCACCGGCGAGGTGATGGGCATCGATACCGAGTACCGAGGCGCTGTGGCGAAGGCGCTCATCGCAAGCGGCATGGCGATACCAGAGGGGACCAGCGTGCTGCTGAGCATCGCCGATACCGACAAAGCGAACGCGCTGCCCTTTGTGCGTTCGCTGGTCGAGAGCGGCCACCCGCTTTACGCGACCGCAGGCACGGCGGCCTTGATAGAGTCAGCCGGACTGCCCGTGACGCCCATCGAGAAGCGGCTGTCTGAGGGCCACCCTAACGTGGTCGACATCATCGAAGACGGGTCGGTCGGCGCAGTGGTGAACACGGTGACCGGCGACCGCTCGATCATGCAGGACGGCTTCCACATCCGCAGGGCGGCGGCGGAACGGCGGGTGCCTATTTTTACTTCGATAGACACGGCAAGGGCGGCAGTAGAGAGCCTGGCGCGGGGCGAGCAAGCGTACAACGTCATGCGGCTGGACGAGTACCTAGACCGCTAGGGTTGCTGTGGTCGCGTCGATCTCGCCATCGACCGTCCCGACCATGTCATCCTGAATCGAGTTCAGGATGACATGACACCGTTTCGCTCGGTAGTGGGTCATTGAATTACGGGTGTGGGCGGGCCGCTGCCCGCCCCGGCGGTGTCAGGGCAGTCAAGGCCACGGACGCAACAACGCCCCGATGGATAACCGGGGCGTTTGATTTCACAGTGTTGGCCGGTTCCGGACTATGCCCGGGAGGCGACGATCATCATCCAGTTGCGCGGAACGGTGTCCAGTTCCATCTCGTCCCAGGTCTCTTTGCAGGCCTTTTGAAGGCATTCCCGGGCGATCTCCAGCGGGACTCCTGGCATTACGCCTTCGATAAAGTCCTGGAAACCACTGATGTCGTACCAGCCGTCGATCGGGACCTCTATGCGGTGGATTTCCTCGGCGGTGATCTCGAACCCACCTTCATGCAGGAGCTCGTAGTACTCTTCAGGAGTGAGCTGTTGCCGAGCTTCTGTCTTATCTGACTTGATCGGTCGAAGTCCATGTTCACGCTTCAGCATGCGGAGCGACTTCATCATCCACTTGCGGGCGAACCGGTCGGTCTCCGGCGGGTGTGCGCCTTTGAAGAACGAGCTGTTGAAAACGAATGTCCCGCCGGGCTTGATCGCCTCCCTGATCATTCTCAGGAGGTCTTCCTTGTCCGGCACGTAGTGGATGGCGTTGAAGTAGACGACGGAGTCCACCTTCTCGCCGAGCAGGTCCGACAGGTTCTGCACTTCACCCTGAACGTATTTCACGACGGCGTCTTTTCGCTCACCGATGTTCTCTTTTGCATCACGCAGCGCGGCCGCCGAGTGGTCGATGGCGAAGATGACGGTGTTCTTAGCGTCCTCTAATCGTTCCAGAATCTGCTTGGATATCGCGCCGGTCCCACAGCTAAGATCGACAATGGCGTGGTGCTTGCCGATCTCTGCGAGATCCAGCGTGGCGGCGTTTACTTCTGCGTAAAAGTCCAGGCCGGCAAACTTGGAAAACGAATAGCCTTGAGCTGACTGAGCCTGAGCTCTCTGGGCCAAGGGCCCCTCCTGCAGGATCTGCGGTTCGTGTAATCGGCCCGCGTGCGAGTGGACCACGAGCGGCCAAGCGGTTGGCGAAATGCCGCCAGTAACGCAGCCGATTCTACCATGTTGCATCGTATTCGTACGCACGATGGCGATCAACTGAAGTAACACCGACCAGCAAGTGAAGGCGATCGATGACACAATGGCCGGAGTTGGAAAACAAATCACCGGGATGGCGATCTTGATGCGTGTCGTGCTGGCGTTTGCCGTGATGGTGATTGCTCTGACCGTCGGATGCGGAAACGGCGGTGGAGACGACGCCATTCTTGTGCTTGCCGCCGCGTCATTGACGGATACGCTTCTAGAGGCGGGCGTTGTATTCGAGGAAGACTCCGGCGTGGAGGTGGAGTTCAGCTTCGGTGGGTCTAATGCACTAGCGCGACAGGTGGAGCTGGGGGCGCCTTCGGACGCCGTAATTTTCGCCGGGGCCGCGCCTATGGACCGGTTGGAGGCGTCCGACCAAGTACTAGCGGGGAGCCGGCTGGAGCTTCTTCGCAATCGACTCGTGGTGATAGGCGATGGGGGGGCTGCGCAGCTGAGTGATCTCAGTGATCTGGCTTCCCTGGGCGGCCGAATCGCGATCGCCGACCCGGAGCTGGCGCCTGCGGGGTTGTACGCAAAGCAGGCATTTGAGGCGGCCGGGTCGTGGGAGGGTGTGGAGTCGCGCGTGATCCCGACGCTTGATGTGCGGGCGGCGGTGGGCGCGGTGGACACCGGCAGCGCTGCGTTTGGATTGGTGTACGGCACGGATGCGGCGGTGGCGTCCGGAGTGGAGGTCCTGTACGTCATTCCGGAAGGGCTCCACGATCCGATCATATATCCGGCGGCGATCATCGACAGGGAAGGCGGTTCAGAGGTGGCCCGAAGGTTTATTGGATTTCTTGCTGGTGACGCCGGCGGCGTTGTGTTTGAGCGTCACGGCTTCGTGCCCGTATCCCGGTGAGCCAATCGGTTCGGTCGGGAGATAGACTTACGCCCGATGTCGTCTGATCTAACTATCGTCCTGCTATCGTTGCGAGTTGCGGTCGCGGCGATGCTGATGGCGCTCCCGATAGCGTTTGGGCTGGCATGGATTCTCGTTAGAAAGCAGCTGCGCGGCCGGTTCTTGATCGAGGCCATCGTGTCCCTGCCGCTGGCGTTGCCGCCCGTGGTGATCGGTTACGGACTGCTGATTCTGCTCGGCAACCGGGGGCCTTTTGACGGGCTGGCGTTTACCGCTTTTGCCGCGTCGCTCGCCTCAGCGATAGTGGCCCTCCCGCTGATCGTCAGGACCTTTGTCGTGGCCCTTGAGGCCGTGGACCCGCGTTTTGAGCTTGCCGCCCGGAGCCTAGGGGCAAACCCCTGGCGGGTGCTGGTCACGGTGACGATCCCACTGGCGTATCGCGGTCTGCTCGCCGGAACGCTGATCGGTTTCGTGCGTGCGCTTTCCGAGTTCGGGGCCACCATCGTCGTCGCCGGCAACATCCCGGGGCGAACGCAGACTCTTCCCCTCGGGATCTTCACCCGGATTCAGGCCGGCGATGACGCGGCCGCTTACCGGCTGGTGGCCGTCTCGATAGCGCTGGCGATCGCGACCCTGATCGTGCACGACCTCCTGCTGCGCCGTGGCGGGTTGTCTGGCCGTAGACACCGTGCCGGATTCGGCGCTTAACCGGTGTCAAAAGCCGTGATGAATCCCGATAACCCGACCCCTGACTCGACGGGCGTGCTCAGATTCTCTTTTGCGCGCAGACAAGGCGACTTCACTCTGGATGTCGCCGGGGATTTCGGATCGGGAATAACGGCGCTCTTCGGGCCGTCCGGCAGCGGTAAGACGACGTTGTTGAACTGCCTGGCTGGACTGTTCCGACCGGACGACGGGGAGATAGTTCTCAACGGAACCGACCTGTATCGAAGCGCTTCAAAAACATTTGTGCCGCCCGAGAAACGGCGCATAGGTCTTGTTTTCCAGGGTGGGGCCCTGTTTCCCCACATGAACGTGTCCGACAACGTCATGTACGGCTGGCGACGGACGCCTGAGAACGAGCGTCGGGTGGATGTGGATCACGTCGTTGACCTGCTCGGTTTGCGGTCGCTTATGGAGCGATCCCCGGGTTCGCTGTCCGGCGGCGAGAGCAAGCGTGTCGCCATCGCCCGGGCGCTTGCGATGTCGCCGGGATTGCTGCTACTCGACGAGCCGATGGCATCGCTCGATGCCCGGTTGCGCGGACTTGTGCTGAGCTACCTCAGACGCGTGCACAAAGACCTGGGCATCCCGATGGTGTATGTGTCGCACTCGATCTCCGAGGTGTTGGCGCTGGCCGATGACGCACTTGTGCTGTCCGGTGGCGCGGTCGTATCGTCAGGACGTCCGTCACGGGTGCTGCTGGATCCGGCTGTTGGCGGATTGTTGCGGGACGAGCCGGTCGAAAATCTTCTGGACGGGACGGTGCTTGAGCCCGGGGGCGGGGGCGCGTCGGGCCGGGTGAGGGTTGGAAACGCCGATATCGTGACGCCGCCGAGCGACCGGGCCCCAGATGCGCCCGTCATCATGGCGCTTGGCGCGGAGGAGATCATCCTCTCGACGGGCGAGCCGTCCGGGTTGAGCGCACGGAACGCCATAGCCGGGTTGATCACGGAACTGGAGCCGGTGGGGGGCCTCGTGTACGCGAGCGTCGATATCGGTGTCCCGGTGCTTGTGGCGCTGACGCCGGGGGGGGTTGACGCGCTGAGCCTTGAGCGCGGGCAGCACGCCTACCTGGTGTTCAAGACGAGCAGTATCAAGCTGCTGGACGCGGCGCCTGTGGGGTAGTGGGCGTACCACGTCTTCCGGTGGGGGAGGATTGCGGGGGCTGTCCTTCCGCTTCTGGAGGGATCGGGATGACGGTTGGTTGGTGGGTGGCATTCACCTGTCACCCCGGTTCCGCGACAAGTGATCCTGAGGAGCTTGCGACGACGGATCTCGCCGCTGGATGGCCGCATGCACGCCGGGCCTTCTTGCGCTCTGCTACTGGCGAGATCCTTCGCCTCGGCTCACGATGACTCGTGGTGGGTATTCCGTCCCGTCAGACAGATTTCCAGCAAACAGCACCCGTCGCATTTCGGCGTTGGCCGGCACACCTCGGCGGCGTGGTGGTCCAGCAAAGCGTGGTATTCGTTGAAGAGGGCAGTGTCGGGCCGGAGCCGTTCTACGAACAGCGATTGGTAGTCTCCGTACGCATCGCCGTCCACACGCCAGCCCAGCCGGTCGACTATCCGCCGGGTGTAAGTGTCGATCACGAACGATGGTTTGCCGGAGGCGTACAGCACGATGTCGTCTGCTGTCTCTTCGCCGATCCCCCAGATGCCAAGCAATCTGGCCCGTAATTCGTCCATTGGAAGGCCGAGTAACTGATCGAGTTCGCCGTGGAATTCGTTTTCCAGTAGCGCAGCGAACCCGTGCAACTTGCGGGCTTTCTGGTTGAAATAGCCGGACGACCGGATTAGCTCGGCAAGCTCGTCCCGCTGGGTGCCATGGATAGCGGCAAAAGACCACACGCCCGTCCGGCGAAGCGTTTCCAGCGCCTTCTCCACGTTGGTCCAGTTTGTGTTCTGGGTCAGGATCGCTCCGACGATTACATCGAACGGTCCATCGCCCGGCCACCAGCGCTGCGGCCCGTAAGCAGTGAACAACCGGTCGTAAAGCGTCTGGACCTCTTCGGTTGATGGCGTTGTTGTGGATGGCGCAGTCATAGGGGTATTACGGGTAACCTCACGTGACTGCTTTGCACGCACACCAGCGTATGCGCGACCCTGAGTACTCGTTCCAATAACTTGAGCTGGCCGATCCGTCAGTCGGATGGCGCTCACATTTGAAAGGTTACTGCCCATGACGGGATGGGTCGAAAAACTGGACGCGGCGGCTCGCTCTAGCGGCTCGCTCGTGTGTATCGGCCTTGACCCCGATCCCCGGCGCATGGCGGTGTCCGATGTGGCGGAATTCAACCGCGCTATCATCGACGCCACTTCTGACCTCGTCTGCGCCTACAAACCGCAGCTCGCTTTCTACGAGGCGCTCGGTCTGGATGGACTGAGGGCGCTTGAGAAGACGATCTCGCATATAAAAAACATTGCTCCGGACGCTGTTTTGATCGGCGATTGCAAACGGGGGGACATCGGCTCCACCGCTTCCGCATACGCGAAAGCAATGTTCGATGTGTGGGACTTTGATACCGTGACCCTGCACCCCTACCTGGGCGTCGAGTCGGTCGAGCCCTTTACGGAACGAGCGGATCGCGGGGCCATCATCGTCTGCCGGACCTCCAATCCAGGCGCGGCAGAACTGCAGGACCTCAAGCTGGTTGGGGACGGTGTGGAAGGGACGCTGTACGAGCACACGGCGCGACTGGCCTCAAAGTGGAACACCGGCGGCAACGTGGGGATCGTCGTCGGGGCCACCTACCCGGCCGAGCTGGCGACGTTGCGGGGGCAGCATCCCGACATGCCGATCCTCATCCCGGGCGTAGGCGCACAGGGTGGTGATGTGGAAGCCGCTACGCGAGCCGGCGTTAATTCGGACGGTCGCGGGGTGATGATCTCCTCCTCACGCGGCATCATCTTTGCCTCTGAAGAAGCAGGGACATACGCCGGGTCTGCCAGGTCGGCGGCTGAAACGTTGAGGGACGAGATAAATGAGGCCTTGGAAGGCCAAAATTGATGGCGATGCCGGCGTGAGCGAGCACACGAAACTTACGGGCGGAGAAGCGGTCCAGTATGAGGTCGGTGACCGTATCACCCTCAAGAAGGGGCACCCGTGCGGCGCGAACGACTGGACCGTATATCGTGTCGGGGCTGACATAGGTCTTCGCTGCGGCGGATGCGGCCACAGGGTGATGCTTCGCAGGCGGCAGGTCGATGCTCGGGTGCGTTCCCGGGTTCCAAGTCCGGAATCACCGATTGAAAGGTAGCACCCGTCGAAGCAGGGTGACTACTTCGTTGACACCCCTGTGAAATGACCCCTAACCTACGGGCAGCGATTTGGCGGTACTGGTCTGAGAGATATCTCGGAGCTCCCGGAGACCCTTCGGAACCAAGCGGGATCGACGGTAGTCGCCAAAGTCGGAGGGCACCGAGATCATGCGCGAGATGGTCATCGACAGTATTCGAGTTAGCCTTCTGAACTACTCGCGCATCGTCATCCTCAAAGAAAAAGACGCCGAGCGGTTCCTGCCGATATGGATCGGACAGCCTGAAGCAGAGGCCATTGCCCTGACGCTCCAGGATATGACGCCGCCGCGCCCGATGACGCACGACCTGCTTCACCACCTGATCGGCAACCTTGGCGGCACCATCGATCACATCGTGGTATCCGGGCTGGATCAGGAGACTTTTTTCGCCAAGATCGTGATGACGGCGTCTGAGAAGCAGATCTCTGTGGATTCTCGCCCCTCGGACGCACTAGCGCTTGCCGTACGGGCCGAGGTTCCGATTTTTGTTGAAGAGTCCGTGCTGGATCGCGCCGGCGTGCACATGGATGCGGAGACGGGCAAAGCGGTGGTCGGGGACGGCGAGGCGAAGGAGTCTTCAGGCAACCCGCCCACCGAGGGCGAGATAGAGCGAATGTCCGCGTTCAAGGATTTCATCGACACCCTTGACCTAGATGACATAGGGGATTCCGGCAAAGAGGGCTAGGCGTCCGTGGGGGTGGCGCGTGCGGTCGGAGGCGCAGGCCCTCCAGTCGCACATCGTTTCAAGGAGACACCCGGTCCGGCGCCAACAAACGAATTGTCATACTGGGGATAATGACCAGGATGACAGGTTGATAGTTCAGGACGGGCAGATGCGCCCAGACCATACGTATTGGCCCGCGACGACTAAAGCGATGGGCCGTTCAGCGAGTGGCCGATCGCCCGATTTCTGTCGTTGCCACAAGACGGGGTGGAGCAAGCACCGCCCCTGCGACGTGACACTGCAGCGAACGCCTTTTGAGGAAACCGTTTACCTGATGCTCACCTCGTCCTCATTTTCCCCGGGTGTATCTGGGCGCGGCTCCGACGTATAGTGGGTGTGCCCGTGGCGGACCTTCAGGTTTGCTGCGGGCGTTGATCGACTGTGTTTTACGTGCGGCTCGGCTCCGGAAATCCGGTTAATTTGGATTTCAAGGGATTCGGGAATTTTCGTTGTCCCGTCGTGCAGTGTGTGATAAAGTCCACAATCGAAATTCTGAGGGTGATCCGCAGTTAATGCGGGTGCGAACGCGATGGCTCTTCCGTCCGGGAATCGGAGCACTTTTGAGCTGCTAGGGCGGCTGATGGGTGCAGGTTGGGCTGTTGCGTTGAGCATCGCTGGTGGTGCGGGAGGCGGCTTCTGGTTGGACGGTCGTTTCGACACAAGTCCGGTTCTGACGCTGGTCGGTCTCGCCATCGGGATTGTGGTGGCCTTCGCAGGCATGATCCGAATATTGAACGCCATGCGGGGTGGCGACTCGGACGGCTCGACCGATGGACCCGGGGACGGGGATCAGCGGTAGCCCGTCCGGGGTAGGTCCGCGTAGAACTGAATCGCCGAGGTAGTCGAAGATTCTCTCCAGTCCAATAAAACTGGTCACGCTGTTACTTCTAGCCGGCGTGTTCGGCCTGTCGATCGTGGGTGGCGCACTCGGCGCACCGTTCGGCCTCGGATTCCTCGGTGCCCCCATCGCCGCCATCCAACTTCCCGCAGAACCTGTGGGGCTTGCGATTGATTTTGGCTCTTTTGAATACGAAGTGATGAACACGGCGATCATGTTCTGGATCGCCGGTATCATCCTCACCCTCGTTGCCTTCTTCGGCACCCGTAAAATCCGGAGCAACTCCCCGGAGAAGGACGTACCGACTGGACTGCAGAATTTCCTCGAAGTCATCGTCGCCTTCTTCATCAACCTGGCGGAATCCGCCGCCGGAGGTCGCCACGGCCGACGCTTCCTCCCCCTCGTCCTTTCTATCTTCCTCGTCGTCGTCATCAACAACTGGATCGGGGTTCTTCCGGGTGTCGGCACCATCGGTTGGGTCGAGACCTCTACGGAGTTCGCTGAGCATCGTGAACATGCCATTGAAGAGGCTGGACACGATGGCAGCGAGGTGGAGTTCAAAGATCCCGATCTGGTTGTTTTCAACGGTGGCCCGATAAAGATCATTCCCTTCGGTCGCACTAGCCAGGACGCCATTCCCCTGGCGAGTCTTGAGCTTGACCACGAAGGGCACGGTGTTGAGTTCATTCACGACTCAGAAGAGCTCGATGAACTGATCGATGAAGATTTCGACTCAGGCCTGATGGCTGATATTGAATCCCATGATGTAGACCTGTCGGAAGACGTCGGCATTCTCATCCCCTACCTCCGCGGCGCCAACACGGACGTCAACAACACGCTGGCTATCGCTCTTGTGGCGATGATCACTGTCCAGATCTGGGGATTCCGTTCCCTCGGGTTCGGCGGCTACGGTGGCAAGTTCATCAACATCAAACAGGGCCCGATATTCTTCTTTGTCGGGATCCTTGAGATCATCGGCGAACTGGCCCGTACCATCAGCTTCACCTTCCGTCTCTTTGGAAACATGTTCGCCGGGGAGGTCTTGCTCGTAGCGATGGCGTTCCTGTTCCCCCTGATCGGGATCATCCCGTTCATTGGGCTGGAACTCTTTGTTGGCGTCATTCAGGCTTTCATCTTCGCCATGCTCACGCTGGTGTTCGGCGTGATGGCAACCATTGACCACGGCGAGGAGGAGCACTAGCGTCGACGCGCTTTAGGTGCCTTTATTTATCTGGGCGGCGTACCCGTCAAACGGCCGGAGAGTTCCGGACCGTGGTGCCCGTGGACTAGTTTGTGCCCGCAGGAAAACCTTGCAGGAGAGGTAAACGAAATGGATTTGACGACACTTGCCGCTGGACTGGCAATCGGCCTCGGGGCGATCGGCCCCGGTCTGGGTATCGGCATACTGGCCGGGAAGGCCTTGGAAGCCCTAGGCCGGAACCCGGAAGCCCAGGGCCCAATCCAGCAGAACATGATCCTAGCGATCGCGTTCGCTGAAGCAATCGCCATTTACGCGTTGGTGGTGGCAATCATCATCATCTTCGTCGCGTAGCAATACACCTGCACGGCGCCGGGAATGCTTTCAGGCGTTTTCTGGAGTCGTGGGTGCGGGGTTGGCGTTTTATCGCCCACCTCGTTTTGGGGAAGATCGATGGATGCTATAGGCATAAATCTGCCGGGACTGGTAACACAGATCGTCAGCTTTCTGATCCTGTTCTTCATCCTCTCGAAGCTCCTATACGGTCCGATTTCCAAGGCGCTCGATGAGCGCTCCAATCGGATCAAGGAGAGTCTTGAGGCGGCCGACAGGGCGCGACGGGATGCTGCGTCTTCTGCCGAGCGGGTAGAGCAGGAAATCGCCGAGGCCCGCACACAGGGTCAGCAGTTGATCGCCGAAGCGCGAGAGGCGGCTGCAAGGCTGCGGGTCACGGAAGAGGAACGCGTTCGTGCCGACCTCGAAAGCCTGCGTGAACGGGCTGCTCAGGACGTCCAGCGTGAGCGAGACGGGGCTATCGAGCAGATCAGGACCGAGTTCGCGAACCTGGCGGTTGACGCCGCTGAACGCGTGATCGGCCGGTCGCTTGACGCACCGGCGCACCGGGAAATCATCGCCGGTGTCCTTGAAGAAGGCCTCGCTGAGGATCGTAGGAACTAACGCATGTTGACCGACGTGGCCGGACGAACAGGAAGGAGGACTGAGCATGGCGCCTAAAGCAAGACGTTACGCGCAGGCCGCCTTCGATATAGCGTTCGAGAACGATACGTTTGACGAATGGGCCGCTGACCTTGACGCCCTAGCGACGGCGCTGGGTGACGAGGATTTCGCGGCTCTATTGGACGCCCCGCAAGTGCCGATGGCCGTCAAGATGGACGGCATCGACAAGGTACTGGCGGACCTCGGCGAAACGGCACGGAACTTGGCCAAACTGCTGGTGACGCACCGTGCGTCACGGATAGCCCCGGCGATCCGTGACGACTTCCGGGCGATGCTGGACGGTCGAAGAGGTATCGCTCGGGCGGAGATCACGACAGCGGTCGCCGTTGACG
>PCAM01000012.1 GCA_002730555.1 Chloroflexota bacterium | reverse complement strand
TATCGGCGGACCGGCAGGCGAAAAGTTAGCGTAGTCCGACCATGGCGGCAACCGCGTTACTGACTCCATAACCGTGTAGCACGGCCGGAGCGCCGCCTATTAAGTAGTGGATCCGGGCATGCCCGGATCCGTTTGGCGCATACGGGGCGCGAATATGAATATCGGGCCCGGCGCGGACGATGCAGCGGCGGTACAATGTGCCGGCCCAATCAGCCCGGGAATCCCATTATTTGCCGGCGGGCGCGCAGCGGGGACCGATGAACTCGTTTCGCCCCGAAACACCGGTTCCCGGCACATACGGCGCCCGGAACACTTCGGAACAACGACAACACACGTCTGAGGAGGAGGGACTCCCTGCGATGAACGGCTTCGATTTTGTAGCCCACTGCATGAAAAAAGAAGGCGTCGATTGGATGGCATGCTTCCCGGCGAACCCGCTCATCGAAGCGGTTGCCAAGGCGGGCATCCGGCCGATCGTTTTCCGACAGGAACGCGGCGGAATCCAGGCCGCGGACGCATACTCCCGACAGCTCGCCTCCAAAGGCAAGATCGGCGTGTTCGCCTCTCAGGGGGGCCCCGGCGTCGAGAACTCTTTCGGCGGCATCGCGCAGGCCTTTGGCGACGCAGTCCCGATGGTGTACATGCCCGGCGGTCACGGCACCTTCCATGAAGACGTCTTACCCGGCTTCTCCGCTCCCGAGAACTACGAGCACATCACCAAACTCGCGCTGGACGTCAACCGCATCGAGCGCGTTTCTCAGCAGGTCCGGCGTGTTTTCCACGTCGCTCGCAACGGACGGCCCGGACCGACGCTGCTCCAGCTGAACGGCGACGTTCTTGGCCAGGAAGTCCCGGAGGGCTTCACCGACTACAAGCCCACAACCGCAATCAAAACGGCGCCGAACCATTCCGACATCAAGGACGGGGTCAAGCGGCTCCTCGGCTCCTCCAACCCGGCCATATGGGCGGGGCAGGGTGTGCTTTACGCCGGCGCCACCGATGAGCTGATGGAGCTCGCGGAGCTCACGCAGATCCCGGTCATGACCACCATGCAGGCCAAGAGCGCATTTCCGGATAGCCACCCGCTGGCCCTGGGATCCGCCAACCGGACGGCGCCGAAGCCGGTCTGGAAGTGGCTCGGTGATTCCGACACGATGTTCTGCGTCGGCACCGGATTGACCCGGACCAATTTCGGGCTTGAGATCCCGGACGGCAAGTTCATGATCCACTCGACCATATCGGACGAGGACATAAACAAGGACTACGCCATCGACCTTGGCATCGTCGGCGACGCTAAACTGGTGTTGCAGGCCATGATCGAAGAGGTGAAGGCTGCGATCGGCGATAACGGCCGCAGGGGCGACACCGCAACCGCAGACCGCGTCGCCGCCGTATGGGCCGAGTGGAAGGCCGAGTGGGCGCCGAAACTGGCGACCGAGGGCTCGCCGATGAACCCGTACCGGGTCGTCGCAGAGATCAACGCCGTCGTGGACCACAAGAACACCGTGGCGACGCACGACGCCGGCCATCCCCGTGACGAGGTCATGCCCTTCTTCAGCGCCACCGTGCCGTTTGGTTACATCGGCTGGGGCAAGACGACCCACCTCGGGTACGGAATCCCCCTGATGATCGGCGCCAAGATCGCAGACCCGTCCAAGTTCTGCATGAACATCATGGGCGACGCCGCTTTCGGCATGTCCGGACTGGACATCGAAACCGCAGTGCGGTCCGGCCACCCGATCACGACCGTCGTGCTGAACAACAGTACGATGGGCGGCTACAACCATCACCAGCCGACCGCCATGGAAGAGTTTGGCGCAGGAAACCAGGGCGGTGACTACGCCAAGATCGCAGAGGGCCTGGGTGCAACCGGCATCCGCGTCGAGAAGCCTGAAGAGGTCGCCCCGGCGATCAAGAAGGCGCAGCAGCTAAACAGCGAGGGCAAGTCCGCACTGATCGAGACGATTACGGTGCAGCAGATGGACTTCTCTATGTACCCGGAGCTGCTCAAATAAATCTCAGAACGGTGGTTTTCAGGAACATTGAAAGGGGCGCTCCGTTCTTGGTCGGGGCGCCTCTTTCACTTTCAGATTCCACCATCGCCGCCACCGCCGCTTCATCCGTAATATCCACGAAGACCGAAGCCGTCTCGCCGCTTTCAGCCCCGATAAGCTCGGCAGTCCTTGCCGCAGAGTCTTAAACGATATCGGCGGCTACGACGCGCCCCTCTGCCTGGCAAACTCCACGGCGGTGGCGCGCCCGATGTCAGGTCCTGCACCCGGAACCAGTGCGACTTTGCCTTCTACCAGTCCAGCCATATCGATAGCCCCCGATGCGAGCGAGTGATCCGATTCGCCATATTAGCTCGACGATAAAAAAGAACAGGGCGCAGCGAAAAATGTCACTGCGCCCTGTTCCCTGTGTTCAACCGGGATTTCTGGAAAACTCGCTCAGGAACCCGCTGGCTGGTATCCGATCGATCCCGCTCTAGTTATTGCCTCTAGGCCCTCTGCGGTCGTAAGGAGCGGTGTCGTCTGTAGCTTCGTGACCGCACCGCCCGCAGCGACCGCAATAACGGCCGCCGCCGTGCTGACGTTGTCCGGCCCGTCGATGATCGCGACGATGTCGAACTCCCCGAACGTGTAGTACGCATCAACGAACGTGATCCCCGCCGGGGCCAGCATCTGACCGACCCGTTCCAACCGGTTCTGGGGGTCCTTGACCTGTGCCGCCCAGGACTCTGATGTGTACCCAACCTGAAGTAAATACCGTGCCATCACTAATCTCCATATCGCTTGTTGATGTCGCCATCCCGTTGGTGACGTGTCGAAAGTGCACCGGACAGCGTTTCTAATGGCGTTTGAGACGTGTGTCGTCGGAACACTCTGCCCAGACGGCGGATTGTAGAAGGGATGACTTTCACCGGCAAATCACCTTGGGTGACGGCGTCGTGCAGCAACTCACGCGCCCGCGATCGGGCGTTCCCGCTGCGCAAACCCCACGATGCGCGTGGACTCCGGGAGCCGTCCCGGGCATGCCAGGTTGTAGAGCGCAGGCAGCAGTTTCTGCGCCGCGAGGTCGCCCGCGACCCCGAAGATCATCACCGTCGTGGTGTCCGCGTGCTGGGTGGTCGTCTTTCTGCTTTTTGTACGGCGTGGCCGCCGAACTGGTTGCGCAGAGCGGACAGCATACGGCCTCCGAACGGATTGGGTTGACGGGAGCGGAATCGGGCCTGTAAAGAAGCCGTTATGACCGGGGCGGGCACTCCGAGGTCGACCGATTCCTGAACGGCCCAGCGGCCTTCGCCGGAGTCGTCAACATACGAGGTCAGGGCGGACAGATCGCCGTCCTCTTCCAGCGCCGCCACAGCGAGGTCAAGGAGCCATGAGCGGACGACCGAGCCGTGTTGCCAGATTTTGGAGATCTGCTCAAGGTCTTCGGCAAGCTTGGATTTGGCGGCGAGGATTTCGAATCCCTCTGCGTACGCCTGCATCATCCCGTATTCGATGCCGTTGTGGATCATCTTGGTGAAGTGTCCGGCGCCGCTCGGCCCGACGCGCCCGACGCCGCGGTCCTCCGCCGGGGCCAGTGATTGGAAGATCGACTCCAGCCGCTCGTAAGCAGTCTTGTCACCGCCCACCATCATGGCGTAACCCTCTCTCAGTCCCCATATGCCGCCGCTGACGCCGGCGTCCATGAAGTCGATCCCTTGCACCGCGGCCATCTCAGAGCGGCGAATCGAGTCTTTGTAATTGGAGTTTCCACCGTCGATTATCGTGTCGCCCGGGGACAGCAAACCCAGGAGCTCCACGACGCCGGATTCCGTAACGTCGCCGGAAGGCAGCATGATCCACACGGCCCGCGGCCCGTCCAGCCGAGACACCAGGTCGGTCGGACCGGTTGCTGGCGTCGCCCCGTACCCGGCCGCAGCTTTAACCGCGCCCTCATCGAGGTCGTACGCGACCACGTCGTGGCCCGATTGCAGGAGTCGCTGAGCCATGTTCCCGCCCATCCGGCCCAGGCCAATCATGCCGAGTTGCATACTCCGTCTCCTATTCGTTCGAAAAAGCTAGCCGGTGGCGGTGTCATGGGACACCACCTTCCAGAGGATATCGAACGCTAACACCACGCCCTGGCCCGCGCTTGAAACTGCCAGCCGTAGGGGCGGGCAGCGGCCCGCCCTCGGGCGGATACCAATCCACCTCTACAACGCCACAGGCGCCACCACCTCCCCCCAACATCCCGACGTCATATACCCTTCTTCCGGAAACCATCACATCACCGGGAGAACAAGACTTGCCGATCAAGACAGTTGCGATCATGGGCGTTGGGGACATGGGGCACGCCGTCGGAGGGGCGCTTAAGGAGAGCGGATTCGACGTCATCTCCTGCCTCAACGGGCGCAGCGAGCACTCCAGAAACCTGGCCAAGGTCGCCGGGATTCGGGACATCGGGAACCTTGAACTGATGGTAGCGGATTCCGACATCGTCCTTTCCATCATGCCGCCATCGGCCGCCGAGGGCTTTGGCAACGACATCGTCGCCGCCATCGAGGCTTCCGGGAGCAGCCCGATGTTCGTGGAGTGCAACGCCATCTCGCCGGATACAACCCGCCGTGTTGAGGCCGGTATTAAAGCTGCCGGCGCGTCTTACACCGATGTCGGGATCATCGGTAGCGCGCCCGGCAGGCCCGGCTCCCCGCCGCGTTTCTACGCTAGCGGCCCGGACCTGGGACCGATCTCGGAACTCGACGGCAAGGGCATCAAGGTGATGCCGATGGGCGACCAGGTCGGCCGGGCCACCTCGATCAAGATGTGCTACGCCGGACTGACCAAAGGAACGACCACCCTCCTGACGGCGGTCGCCATCGCCGCAGAGTCGCTCGGCATCACCGACGAACTGGGCGCTGAACTCGCTTCCAGCCAGTCGGCCGCGTACGACGGCATGAAGCGGGCGGTCCCACGCCTGCCGCTCGATGCGGGTCGATGGATCGGAGAGATGGAGGAGATAGCGGCCACGTTTGCGTCTGCGGGCGTAACGGACAACTTCCACCAGGCCGCACGGGACATTTTCCTGTTGCTGGATGGCACGCCGTTCGCAAGCGAGACCAGGCAGACCTTCGACACCAGCCGGACGTTGGAAGACTCTGTGAAGGTATACGTGGAACATCTGGGCAAGAGGAGCAGAGCCGCAGACTAAGGCAGAAACCGGGGAGGTATATCACGCCCGGGGAGCGTCGTGAAGAGATCGTTCGACGGATACGATCGAACGAGTCACCTATCCAGAAGCAATAGCCATCACGCCCGACGGCGAGCGTACGGTGTACGTGCTCGGAACCCATGTTCGGATCTGGGATTATTGGGAGGAAGACAACTAGTTTGGCCACTGGTAATTCTGATCGAGGGCGACTAGGGCACTGTCGTAGATCTCAATCTATGGCAGGGGCCGCGAGCAGGTCAGAGAGTACCGATCTTTCGTCTCGAGGGATTTCAACCCGCAAATTGCCTTGAACTGAATCTCCCCATCTAACCCCGTCTCTGGGCAGCCCGCCGGCTCCCGTTAGGTATGATCTCAGCCTGCCACTCGGCGCGGGTGCGCGCGGATCAATCATATGGTCGGGGGATTAGATGGCCGGCAACGAATTCCTGGTGTTTATTGGCGCTTACACACAGCGTGACGGGTCCGGCATCAGTGTGGCCCGGTTCAACGCCGATACCGGGGAGTTGACCACGCCGGAGCTGGTGGTCGAGCTGGCGAACCCGTCGTTCGTGGCGCTGCATCCTTCGTTGTCACACCTGTACGCCGTCACAGAGTTCGACGACTACCAGGGTGACGTGATCGGCGCATTGAGCGCTTTTAGCGTCGACCGATCTTCCGGGAAGCTGACCTTCCTCAACCGACAGCCGACCAACGGCCCCGGCCCCTGCCACGTCAACGTGGACGCCTCGGGTCGGAACGCCGTCGTCGCCAACTACAACGGCGGCAGCGTCGCGGTGCTCCCCATCAACCCGGATGGAAGCCTCAACGCGCCCTCCGATTTCGTCCAGCACGAAGGCGGAGCCGGCGTCGTTCCCGACCGGCAGGGGGAGCCGCACGCGCACTCGGCCAACCTGGATCACCAGACGGGCTGGGTCTACATCAACGACCTCGGGCTCGATCGCATCAAGTCGTATCAACTCGACTCGTCGTCCGGCAAGCTGACCCCGGTGGGGTCGGACGTCGAGCTTCACCCGGGCGCCGGCCCGCGCCACTTTGACTTTCACCCGGATCACGCCCATACCTACGCCATCAACGAGTTGGACAACACGATCACGGCGATGGAATACGACCGCGCATCCGGGCGTTTGACGCCGACCCAGACAGTTCCCGCGCTGCCGGATGGCTGGGACGGTTCATCAAGTTGTGCCGATCTCCACATCTCGCCGGACGGCCGTTTTATCTACGGCTCAAACCGCGGCCACGACAGCATCGTTATCTACGGGGTAGACGCAACGACTGGCCAGTTGGAATACGTCGGCCACGAATCAACCCGTGGGAACAACCCGCGTAACTTCGCGATCGACCCGACAGGCCGCTACATACTGGCCGCCAACCAGGACACCGACAACATCGTTGTGTTTGAGATCGACGGCGACTCTGGAAAGCTGACGGCGACGGGCACCGAGGTGACGGTCTCCATGCCGGTCTGTTTGAAGCTTGTGCCGGTGGCGTAATGACCGGTGGAGCGAACAGCCGTAGGGCCGGGCAGCGGCCCTACGGCTGCGGTCAGAGCCCGATTCGCCAATATGCCTCAGGGGCGGTTGACTATCCGCTCGATCTCGCTTGAACGATTGTGCGTTCGCCTCGCTCTCCCTCTTTCGGTGGGAGAGGACTGGAGTGAGGGAGGTCCAAGGTTTTGCGCAATCACTGCGTTTCGGCCGGACGATGTGTTGGTGAAGATCCCTCGGTTACGCTTGGGATGACAAACGTCAACACCGTAGGGGCGGCTGAGTATCCACACTCGGCTCGTTGCCGGTCGACCCGTTCGCATCCCTAACGCCCGGTTACGTGCTCCGCAGTAACGGTGGCGACCACACGTACTTCGCCCGCCGAATCGCCGGCGTAGATATCTCGTCCCGTGTGTTTCTTTGCGATCGCATTGACGAACGCGTTATCGACATCGTCCTCAAAAGAGATCGTTCCGCGCACCTCAAGGTAGTGCGAACTGTCGTCAGGGTCCGTGATGGAGACGGCGCAACGCGGGTCGGTGATCAGATTGCGGTACTTTTTGCGGGTCTTGGTGAGGCTAATTTTGAGCTCTCCATCGACCAGCATGACGATCACCGGATTGTTCTGTAACGCGCCGTCGGGGCGCGTCGTCGCCAGATGGCCGATGACCTTCTTTTCGAAGATGCACAGGAATTTATCTGGAATCATTTCGTTGTCTCCTCCCTAACGCGTATCTCACGGCAACGTGATCTTGGACACCGTCGTCTCGGACGTGTTGACCACCCACAACGAGGCGTTCCTGCCGGGGCGTACAGGCACAGCGACCATGCTCACCGGACCCTTCCCCACCGGAAGCGTGATGACCTCCTCGCCGTCCAGCCCGAGCCGGGTGACCGTGTCGTCCACGAAATTGCTGACCCACACCGTCTCCCCATCGAAAACCAGCCCGGACGGCCAAGCGCCCACTGTGATCTCTTTCAAGATCTCACCGTCCGTGCTCAGCAGCGTCACCAGATCAAGCCAGTTAGAGGCCACCCACACCGCCGTTCCATCGAACGCCAGCGCCGTCGGGC
This sequence comes from Chloroflexota bacterium, assembly GCA_002730555.1. GTDB lineage: Bacteria > Chloroflexota > Dehalococcoidia > Lucifugimonadales > Lucifugimonadaceae. Next base: position 97,125 of record PCAM01000012.1, on the reverse strand, counting down.
CCTGTCCGCCGGTGTCGGTTCCGATGCCCCCGTAATCCACGTTGCGCTTGCCTACCGGGAACGACCCCAGAACCTCGCCGTCCAGAGAGATCTTGTCGACGGTGTGCAGGTTCAAGCTGGCAAGCCAGATGGCGTCGCCGTCAAAAGTCACGGCCCAGGGTGAAGGGTGGTTGCCAGGGATTGCGATCGATAGCAGGTCCTCGCCACCGGGCGCCAGTTTGTGGAGCGAGTTGCCCCAGGACGCGACAACCCACATGTTCGTCCCGTCGTCGACCATCGCGGCAGGTGAGGTGTAGCCGCCACCAACCGGGTAGGTGCCGATCTCTTCGCCATCAAGTGCTAGCTTGGTGACGGAGCTGACGGCGTTGTTGCCGACCCACATGAACTCGCCGTCAAAAGCGATCGGCCGCGGCGCCACACCGACTGGGTAGGTGGCGATGATCTTGCCATCGTCGTCAAGCTTGGATACGGCGTTGTCGCCGACGATAGCGACCCACACATTTTCGCCGTCAAACGCCAGGTCGCCCGGCGTCTGGATGCCGGCGAAGGTCTCGATCAGATACCCGTCGATCGTGACCGGGGGAAGCACCGGAACCTGTGTGGGCGTAGGGCGTGGCACGCGCGTTGGCCGGGGTGTGGGAACCGGCGTTGAAGTGGCCGGGATGGGGGTGTCCGGAGCCATGGGCGGGATGACCTCATCGCTCCTACAAGCGGCGTCGACCAGAGCAAGAGTCATCACGACGACGGCCAGCAAACCACGCCAGCGTCGGGGTGACACCGAGACCGAAATATAACGGTCAATCTGTCTGGCGGGCGCATCGTTACCTGGCATAGTGCGAGTTAAACGGAGGTCACGCCGCCGGTCAACCTGCGTACGGACCTCGGCCTAAGCCTCTGGATCCAGCTCGACCAGCCGCTTCCGGACGCCGTCTGCGATCGTGTGGAACTCGTCCGCAACCTCGTCGGAGTTGAACACCGTCGGCTTCGTCTCGGACTGCTGATACTCGGCCCGCATCGCCACCCGCCCGAGGAAGGGCAGTTCCATATCCTCGGCCAACTGTTCGCCTGCGCCGCTGCCAAAGATCGAGCCGGACATGTTCTCGACAATGCCCAGGACTTCCAGGTTGAGCTTCTTCACCATGTTGATCGAGCGTTTGGCGTCAAGCGCCGCCAGTTCCTGAGGTGTGCTGACCACGACAAAGCCATCAAGGTTCAGCGTCTGCATCACCGTCAGCGGGGCGTCGGACGTGCCCGGCGGCAGGTCGACCACCATGTAGTCGAGCTCGCCCCAGTCGGTGTTGGTCAAGAACTGGTTGATGGCGTTATGGATCATCGGCCCGCGCCAGATAGTCGCCTCTTCCTCGTTTTCCTGGAACATCGCCATTGACATCACGCGCACGCCGAAACGTGACGGCGGGATCATCACCGTGCCATCGTCTGAGGTTGGCCCGTCGCTGATACGCATCACGCGCGTCACGTTGGGGCAGTCGATATCGCAGTCGAACAGCCCGACGCGGGCGCCCTCCTGGGCGAGCATCACTGCGAGGTTAACGGCGATGGTCGTCTTGCCCACACCGCCCTTGCCGGAGTAAACGCCAATGCGCTTGCCGATCTGTTGCAACCGCTCGTTGACCAGGCGCTTCTGTTCCCAGTTGCGCTTCATGCCCTCAACCCGGGTGCGTTCTTCAGGGGTCAGTTCCCTTTGTTGCTGCGGCTGTTGCGTCATGTGACTTCGAATGAATCCTTGGGTGGTTGATTTTCTGAGAGATTACGCGACGGGGGCGGCCCCGATCTGGACCGCCCCGTGGATTCAAATTAGCGCCAGGCTGAATCAAGCCAACGTCCCGGCCGTGGCCGGGTTAGTCCAGACCCAGAAGACGCTTGCCGTCCTCCGTGATCAGTTCCGGAGACCACGGCGGATCCCAGACAAGCTCAACCTCAACGTCTTCGACGCCGGGCATCTCGGCGATTCGCCATTCGGCCTGCTGGGCGATGTAGGGGCCCATACCGCATCCCTGTGCCGTCAGGGTCATCTCGACGGCGACCTCGCCATCCTCAACCTCGACGTCGTAGATGAGGCCAAGGTCCACGATGTTGACCGGGATTTCCGGGTCGTAAACCTCTTTGAGGGCCTCGATCACTGCGTCTTTAGTGAGCCGTTGATCGGTGGTCATTTGGGATTCCTTACGTTTCTGCGGTCGGGGAGGCTTAATTGGAGGTTAGGACCGCGTTGAACGATACGGTCAGTTTAGCAAGGGCAGGAGCTCCGGGCAATTTACGCGGGTTGATTCGCGCCTATTACCGAATTTTCCCGATAGATGATCCGAATCCTAGTCCGCGGTTGCCGCCGCAGCCGCCGATCGATCGATCTCCGGCGCAAGCTGTTGGTATTTCGGAACGCCGATCAGCGCCGCCGAGGTCAGCCCGACGGCCATGGCGGCCCACAACGCAAGGTCGTAGGAGCCCTGACTATCGTACACACGCCCGGCGATCCAGACCCCGGAGGCAGCGCCCAGCGGCATGATGCCGAAGATGGCGCCGTAAACCGTGCCGAGACGCCGCAGCCCAAACTGTTCCGCACTGACAGAGCCCGTGAGTGAGATCACGCTCGTCCACGACGCCCCGATGATCATCACTCCCACGGTCGCCAGCGGCAGCGAATTCGCCAGGAGGAGAACTCCGTAACCGATCCCGCGGAAGCTATACGCCACGGCCAGGATGTAGCGCGTGTTGTAGCGGTCCCCTATGTTGCCGAACGTGAGAGCGCCAATCACGCCGGTCACGCCAACCGTCGCGAGAGCTCCTGCGGCGACGATGCTGCTCGCGCCGAATCCCTCGGCGTAAGCAACGAAGTGGGCATTCACGAAGCCCATTGTGTAGCCTCAGGTGAAGAAGCCCAGCGTAAGGGCCCAGAAGATGGGTGTCCTCGCGGCCTCTCTGAGCGACATTCCCTGATCGGGCGCCCATGCGCAGACAGGACCCTCGGACTCCGCCTGTTTGGCCTTCTTGATCTCCGCAGGATTCCGGTCATCCACCTCCGGTACGAACTTCGATTTCAGCAAGCGGTACGAAATCGGGATGATCACGACCAGCACGAGCATCGACAGTACGGCGTAGGCAGACCGCCAGCCTCCGATAGTCAGCACGGTGGCGGAAATCGGAACGAGCGTCGTTTCTCCGATCGCCGAACCGCTGCCCGCCAGCGAGAGCGCGAGGCTCCGGCGTTTTGTGAAAGCAGAACTGATAAGCCGGGTCAGCGTGGCGGGCGAGGCGAGCGTGAACCCGGATCCCATGATCAGGAAAAGGGTGTAGAGCTGCCATAACTCATTGATCTGCGACAGGCCCAGCAGTGAAAACCCGGCCATCGCCATACCTATCAACGCCATTTTGGCGGGATCGAAGCGGTCGGAAAGATAACCGGCTACCGGGCGCAAAAATGCTGTCGCAAGCCCGGCAATGGCCAGCGCACCGGACATCGAGCTACGTGACCAGCCAAAATCCTCGGTCAGCGGAGTCAGGAACACGCCGAAGGAGAACCGGCTACCGGCTGCGCCAAAAAGTACCAGCGCGGCTCCGGCCACAATGAACCAGCCCGAGAAGCGGTTGCCAAACGGAAGCCGTAAGTGACGCATCAGGGCGCGCAAACGCGATCGCGGCGCGTACATCGCACGCCAAGACCAATTGTCATGAGGCGAAATGATACAGGCCTGGAAGGGCCCGTGGGGAGTTGATTTTCGGTGGGTTTTGTGGACCACCGTAAGGTCGGATTGGTATCCGCCCTCGGGTTTCCAACGAGAACTTTGGAAACGGACGGCAACGCATTATTGTCATTCTGAACTTGATTCAGGCCCCGCTCGATCCGAGACAACGTGAGAATCCGTTATCGCGTATTTCGGACGCCGCCAGGGTATCGGCCGATCCTGAATCAAGTTCAGAATGACAATAATGCCCAAGATGACAGTTTTGCCGTGATACGCGGAAAACAAACGCAGTGCAACAACACCGTGGGGGCGGCGCTTGCCCCGCCCGTCACTCTGACGGCCAGGCTCCGGTCCGCTAATCTCCCGCTGTCGGCGTCGCGATCTCCGTATCGACCATCACCTTCCGCAGGTCCACGATCTGGTCCCGCAGCAGCGCCGCCTTCTCAAACTCCAGGTCCCGCGCCGCCGTCCGCATCTGCGACTCAAGGTCCCGGACCAACCGCGCCAGGTCGTCTCTTGGCAGACCCTCGGCTGCCACGTAAGGCGCCTTTGTCTCGGCGACCTGCCGGATTCGCTCCGTCATGTCGCGCACTTCTTTGATGATCGACGCAGGCTCGATGCCGTTCGCTTTGTTGTGTGCGTCTTGCACCACGCGTCGGCGCGCCGTTTCTTCGATCGCCGTGCGCATGGAGTCCGTCATGTTGTCGGCGTACATGATGACGTGGCCAAGCTCATGCCGAGCCGCCCGGCCCACTGTCTGCACAAGTGATGTGTTCGACCGCAGATAACCCTCTTTGTCGGCGTCCAGGATGACGACCAGTGAAACCTCAGGAAGGTCCAGTCCCTCACGCAGCAGATTGATTCCCACCACCACGTCGTAAACGCCCAGCCGCAGGTCTCGCAGGATCGCCGTGCGCTCAAACGTGTCGATGTCGGAGTGCAGATACTGCGTCCGAACGCCCATCTCCAGCAGGTACTGCGAAAGCTCCTCCGCCATACGCTTCGTCAACGTCGTCACCAGCACACGCTGATGGTTGCCGATCCGCTCCTTGATGTTGTCGATCAGATCGTCGATCTGCCCGGCGGTCGGCTTCACCTCGATGGTCGGGTCAAGCAACCCGGTCGGCCGGATCAGCTGCTCAATCCGCTGCTCTTCGTGCTGGTCCTCGTATGGGCCGGGCGTCGCAGACACGTACACGATCTGGTTTACACGATCCTCAAACTCGTCAAACGAAAGCGGTCGATTGTCGATCGCAGACGGCAGCCGGAAGCCGTAATCCACGAGCGTCGTCTTTCGCGCTAGGTCGCCGTGGAACATGCCGCGGATCTGCGGCAGCGTCATGTGCGACTCGTCGATGAAGATTAAAAGGTCCTTCGGGAAATAATCCAGCAGGGTCCAGGGAGCGGAGCCGGGCGCACGTCTGCCAAGCGGCCGGGAGTAGTTCTCGACGCCCGGGCACGAGCCCGTTTCCCGCAGCATCTCCACGTCGTAACGCGTGCGCTGCTCAAGCCGTTGCGCCTCCAGCAACTTGCCGCTGTCCGTGAACTCCTTCAGGCGGACCTCAAGCTCCTCCTCGATATCGCCCAGCGCCTCTAGCAAGCGCTGCTCGGAGGTCACGAAGTGCTTGGCGGGGTAAATATCGATCTCGTCCCGGTCGCCAAGGATCTCGCCCGTCAGGGGGTCGAGCACCGTGATGCGCTCGATCTCGTCGCCCCAGAACTGCACCCGGACCGCCAACTCGTCGTAGGCCGGCATGACCTCAAGCGTGTCGCCCCGCACCCGGAACCGACCCCGGCTCGTGTCGATGTCGTTGCGGTCGTAGTGCATGTCCACGAGGCGCCGAACGACCTTGTTGCGGCCCGTCTTCTCGCCCTTGGTCAGGTTCAGGACAAAGCTCTCGTACTCCTCGGGGGAGCCGAGGCCGTAGATGCACGAAACGGACGCCACGATCAGCGAGTCCCGACGCGTTAGCAGCGCCCGCGTGGCGGCGTGGCGCAGCCGGTCAATCTCCTCGTTGATGTCTGACTCTTTCTCGATGTAAGTGTCGGACCGCGGGATGTAGGCCTCGGGCTGGTAGTAGTCGTAGTAGGAAACGAAATACTGGACCGAGTTATCCGGGAAGAACTCCTGGAACTCTGACGCAAGCTGCGCCGCCAGCGTCTTGTTGTGGGCGATCACGAGGGCAGGGCGCTGCTGGCGCTCGACGATCTGCGCCATCGTGAAGGTCTTGCCGCTGCCGGTCACGCCCAGCAGGGTCTGATGCTTCTTCCCGTCATCGAGCCCCTTCGAGAGCGCGTCGATAGCCGCCGGCTGGTCGCCGGTGGGCTTGAAGTCCGAGACGGTCTTGAAATCAGGCATGGGTGTGAAGGGTTGGTGGGATCCCTGAAGCTCTCGAAGGGCGGGCATGTAGTCATACGCCCCGGCATGGGCGTGACATCTCTACGATTCTATTAGAGTCGCGCAAATGGCGAGTGCGGGCCGTCACAGTCGATGATGGGAATCACACCGTAGGGGCGGCGGCCGCCCCGCCCGCACCCGTATTTCAATAACCGCATCATGGGTGCCCCACAACACGAGGTCTGACCACTCTGTAGGGGCATATGGCAATACGCCGGCTCACTCTCTCCCAGCAGGAGAGGGCAGGGGTGAGGGAGAACGCATTTCACATCAACCCCTGACGTGGTTGCCCTACCTCGCGGTTGACACTGGACACCCTCAGCCCCCCCGTCGCCCCGAGACGCGCCTAACCGTCTGCCCGTCGCACCACCCACACCATCTCCTCGCTGTCCTCGTCCAGCGGGCCGCCGTTGAAATCGCCGAATACCTGGTCCGCCACCAGCCCGGCCTGCTCCAGCATCACGTGGACCTCGGACGGGAACAGGTAGCGGATGTTCACATCCAGATCGACCGTTCGCAGGACGCCTCCGTTATCGTCCAGCTCTTCAACGGTCTGGATGTTGTGGATCGTCTGAGCGATCGGATCGGGCCGATTGACCCCACTGAGCACACACCGGAAGCCGGTTACTGGGTTGATTGCTTCGCCCATCGTTACCCGGAACTCGGCCGTGTCTGAAACCAACTCTGAATCTGGGACGAACATGTTGAACGCCAGCAGCCCGCCGGGGCCCAGATGCGAAGCGGCACGACGCAGCGACTCCACTTGCTCTTCCGGCGTTAACGCCAAGTACAAGGTTCGGGCCGGGATGATGACCAGTGGGAATTGGCGGCCCAACGATAACGTCCGCATATCGCCCTGAACGAACTCGAATGAGCCGCCAAGATCGCTTGTCTCCCTCGCTCGCTCACGAGCCTTCGCCAGCATAGCTGGCGAAAAGTCCACGCCGACCACGTCCACGCCGGCGGCTGCAATCGGCAGGCTTACGCGTCCCGTCCCGCAACCGATCTCCAGCACCGGTCCGCCGGAGAGCACTGCCAGGTCCATATAAAACTCGACGTCATCGACTCCGGCGGTAGAGTAAAAGACGTCATACCATTCGGCCCAGGCATCGTAATCCATGCTCATAACATCCCCTCTCCGGAAGGGGAAGGAACAGGACATCCTCTCCCGGCGGAAGAGGGTGTCGGTGAGGGAGAACGTCCCCTGTCGAACTCATTGATATCTCCGGCACGTCCAGAGGCAAGACTACGGACGATACAACGTGCGAGGGGAAAGCGACTTCTCCCGAATCCTGTACCTTTCCCCGCCGTGAGAATGGAATCTGTCCGCATTCCGGGTGTCTAACCGGCCTCGGCGTACTCCGCCAGAACGTCTTCCGGGAAGTCGGCGTTTGAGAACACTTTCTGGACATCATCAAGCTCTTCCAGCGTGTCCAGCAGCCGGAGCGTCTGCTTGGCCTTCGTATCGTCTAGCTCCACTAGCGTATCCGGCACCATCGCCAGTTCCGCGGACACCACCTTTACACCGTCCATCGCCTCGAGAGCCGACTTCAGCGTCTCGAAATCCGTGAATGTCGCTTTGAACTCGATCGCGGTGCCTTCGATATCGAAATCCTCAGCGCCCGCGTCCACGGCTTCAAGAGCGATCTCTTCAGGATCGACCGACGAGGCTTCAACATTGATCACGCCGGAGTTGGAAAACCCCCACGCTACTGCGCCGGCCGCTGCCAGGTTCCCACCAGCGCGGGAGAACATCTGCCGGACGTCCGAGGCGGTTCGATTCTTGTTGTCCGTCAGGGTCTGGACCATGATCGCAGTGCCGCCGGGGCCGTAGCCCTCGTAAGTGATCTCTTCCAGCTCAACGCCGTCAGCCCCGGTTCCTGAACCTTTGGCGATTGCCCGATCGATGTTGTCGTTCGGCATGTTGGCGTCTTTGCCGGTCTGAATGGCGAGACGCAGCCGGAAGTTCGTTTCTGGGTCCGCGCCGCCACGTGCCGCCACGATGATCTCACGGGCGATCTTTGTGAAGAGTTGCCCCCGACGCGCGTCGGTCGCAGCCTTCTTGTGTTTGATGGTGCTCCACTTAGAGTGGCCGGACATGGTGTTCCTCCCGTTGCCGATCGGGTTTCGGTGTGCGGGCTTAGACGTTCACGGGCTCAGGAGCGGGATTGCCACAAGTTAAAGACTGATCTTGGCAAACCGTCCGAAATCGGGTCAAAGGTCAAACCGGATACCACATCGTAACTGCAAACCGCCGGTCCTTCGAGAGCCTCAGGACACGGTTCCTGGCTCGACGGTCCGGCCCCGCCCCTACCGCAAACCCTCCGGCAGATCCACGGTCACGACGCTGTTATTCACATCAACTTCCAGCACCACATCCGAAATCGCCGGGATGAGAATCTGGCCTTTGGAATCGGTCGCGCCAGAATCGCCGACAACGTACACATCGTTCGCACCGGTGACGATGATCTCCAGCACCTCGCCCAACTCTTCGCCCCCGGTGGTGCGCACCTTCGCTCCGACGATCTCGTAGTGGTAGTAAGCGCCGTCCGGCGCTTCCGGCAGGTCGTCGCGCTCCATCTCAATGATTGTCCCACGCAGAGCGTCGGCGTTGCGGGTGTTACGCAGCAGGTCCAGGTGGAGAATCGTGGCCGACCCAGCGCGATGACTCTCGATCACCTTTGCGGCGCGCCCATCGTGCAGGTAAACAACCTCGCCGGGAGAGAACCGGGCCAGGTCGTCGGAGAACTGGCTGACGGCGATAGCGCCTTCGGTGCCCCACGCCCTTCGCACAGAAGCGACCACAACACGCGATGACGTCGACGGCTCGGATATGGCCGTCGGGGGTTTTCCCCTGGTCGGCGGGCTCTGATTACGCGCCTCCCGGCGGGCCCTGTTGGGGCGTGGTGGCGACAATGTCCTTCCCCGGAAGGATTAGTCGATCTGGAGGACGATGCGCTGGTCCGACTTTACGCCAGCGACCCGAAGCAGGGAGCGAATGGCCTGGGCCACACGACCGTCGCGGCCAATGACCTTGCCCTTGTCCTCGTCGTCCACGATGAGCGTGATGAACACGCGGTTGCCGCGCACCTCCTCCATGACCTCGACTGCGTCGGGGTTACGGACAAGCGCCCGGGCGATGTACTCGACCATCTCTTTCATGAGATCAGGCGGTCTCTTTCACTTTGTCCAGGATGCCAAGCTTCTTGAGCATCGCGCCGACCGACTCGCTAGGTTGTGCGCCCTGGCGCAGCCATTTGAGTGCCGCCTCTTCGTCGATCTTGACCTCGGACGGTTCTTTCATCGGGTCGAAAGTGCCGATCTGCTCGATGAACGCGCCGTTGCGGGCGGTGCGCTGGTCAGCGACCACAACTCGGTAAAACGGGTGGCCCTTGGCGCCAATGCGGCGCAGCCGGATGCGAACCATGTAAAGAAATAGACTCCAGTTACGTTTGGGATGATCCGGAAGACGGCAGAAATACTCTGACGCTCAGGCGATTAACTGAATAAGTGTAAATACGCCGTATAAGGGGTGTCAACGCGAAAGGTGTTGTGACAGGGAGTCGTGCCCCCCTTCGTCCCGAATCGGATTCCACTCCCGAGCCAACAGCGAATACACAGCAGCATCGAAATAATGCCTATCCTGCAGCATGCTCTCTCGCATGTGGCGTTCAGGTTGAATCCCAGTCTCACCGGCATCGCCCGGCTTTTAACGTTTGCAACGGCCACCGATACGACCTGCCCCCTGACACGGTGCTAGGGATTATGTTAGTCCTGACACCTCTGTGACTGACGGTATGAATGTCTCTGGCGCCGGCGGCCTGTAGCCCAGTGAGCCATGCGGTCGGATCGTGTTGTACTCCCTTCGCCGCATCTCCCGTTTTCACCGAGCGGCTCCCTGAAACAGGGGAAGTGATGCGTCCCTAAACGTTCAACCCGGCGTGCTCGGGCAGCCCAAGCATCAGGTTCATGTTCTGGATAGCTGCGCCAGACGCGCCCTTGCCCAGGTTGTCTATCTGGATGATTATCAGGACGTGCCTGAGGACGTTCGGCACGACAGAGATGTCCAGCCCGTCGTTGTCGTTCCTCGACTGCGGATCGAAAGCCGGGTCTGTGTAGGTCAGGGCGTCGTCTATCGACACCACGTTGATCAGTGGTTCGTTCGCGTAGCGTTCACTTAACAACGTGTAGATCGTCTCGGCGGAAGCCCCCTTCTGGATGACCGACTTGTGCAGCGGCACCTCGACGCGCATACCCTTCAGGTACGGGCCCACGGCTGGCATGAACTGCGGTTCGTAGGTCAGACCGGAGTACTTTTGCATCTCCGGCACGTGCTTGTGCTTCGTGTGAAGCGCATACGGAGACTCGAACGGAAGTCCCGCGAGATCGGGCTGTCCGCCTTCCCACTTGGCGATCAGATTCTTGCCGCCGCCCGAGTACCCGGAGAGGGCGTGGATCGTGAGCGGCATGTCCTTGGAGAGGATCCCCGCCTCGGTCAACGGCCGAATGCTGAGGATGACCCCCGTCGGGTAGCAACCCGGGTTGGACACAGTGTCGGACTCCCGAACCGCGTCACGCTGGTTCGGCGTCATCTCGGGCAGCCCGTAAGTCCAACCATCGGCAATCCTGTGAGCCGTGGACGGGTCGATGATTTTGGTATCGCTCTCGGCGGCCCACCCGGCGGCTTCCACGGCCGCATCGTCCGGCAGGCAAAGGATCGCTAAGTCGGAGTTCACCAGCGCGTCTCGCCGTTCACCAACATCCCTGCGCAGGTCTTTGTCTACAACGATCAGGTCGATGTCGTCGCGCGGCCCCAACCTCTCAGCAATCCTGAGACCCGTCGTGCCGTATGAGCCGTCTAAGAACACCTTTGAGTTTGTCATCGTGCCCTGCGCCCGCGTGCGGGATTTATTTTTGAGAGGCTAATTGTGCCATGCGCCCGGTCGTGTCGTGAAGCTGAATACCACGTCGCCGACGCCGATTTACCCTTGGCCAGCCGTATACTCAAAGCAGTCATTACCCACGAAATGAGACCGCACAGGCCTATGAAGATCGCTATCAAACTGTTCGCTGGACTCCGGGACCGTGCGGGGACCGGCGACCTGTCCGTGGAACTGCCCGAAGGTGCGACCGTCAGGGACGCCATCGAAGCCGCCCAGCACAACGCCCCGAAGAAGTGGGCCGCTCCCACAAGCCTGATGGCTGCTGTCAATAACGAGTACGTTGAGTTCACAGACACAGTGGCCGACGGCGACGAACTGGCCCTCATCCCGCCCGTAAGCGGCGGTTAACCAACCACTTCTCCCAGCGGGAGACGGCTGGGGTGAGGGAGAAGAGTTGATGGCGGTACGGCGTCGAAACGCGAGGTCAACGGCGACGGCAAGGACGCTACGCCGCAACCAGACGGACGCAGAAAGGTTGGTCTAGTTTTGGCTTCGTGATGGACGGTTAGCGGGCGCCAAATTCCGCCGGTAGTTTCCGTTGCCTCCCTACGTGGCAGATTTTTGTTGCGAGAGAAATCATTTGATCGTCGAGTTAGACGGTTCCCAATACATGGAAACCGTTGAGGCAGACAACGAGCGCGTGTCTTTCTTTGAACGGCGCTGTTACCGCGTCGTGCGATTCTGGAACGACGATGTTCTAGAGAACTTAGGTGGCATCTTGGAAACCATACTGAAATACGAAACTTCTCCCTCACCTTGATCCTCTCCCGCTGGGAGAGGGGGTAAACATCGACTTTGCGAATCGCTCCCGCTCTTTCCAATAACTAAGTAAAATTCGTATCTCACCATGATCATCATCACAGACCAGCCTCTCGAACCGAACATCCTTACCGATGCCGTCCGGGACGACACAGACGGCGCGGTGATCACGTTTGAGGGCGTCACCCGCAACCACAACGACGGGCGAGGTGTCGAGTACCTGGAGTACGAGGCGTACCGGCCGATGGCCGACGAGAAGCTCCAGGAGTTGATCGATGAGATCAAAGATCGGTGGGAGATCGACAAGGTCGCCATCGCACACCGGATAGGCCGCGTCGACATCGGCGAGCTAAGTCTGGTGATCGCCGTATCAGCGGCGCATCGTCGCCCCGCTTTTGAATCAACCCTCCACTTCATCGACCGGCTCAAACAGGTCGTGCCCATCTGGAAAAAAGAGTACTTCGAAGGCGGAGACGTCTGGGTCGGTGACCCGGACTCAAAGCGAGCCTCCGCCTGAAACCGCAGGGGTGTAACGCCGTAGGGGCGGCGCTTGCCCGCCCGCCTTTCGAGGACCTCAGGAAGCGTGCACTGCGACCCTTTTATCATTCGGAAGCTGGCACGCGAGGAATGTCCCGCCCAGCCTTCCGCCCCGTTCGTAATTCAACAAACCGACCGTTCATCACAATAGTCGTATGGGGTGATTGCCATCGACCCGAGGGCGGATCGCCAGCCGCCCCTACGGTGTTGCTGCGAAAAAGGCCTGATCAACGCAACGAGTCGGAGCACGCGCAGGCCATGCGGCGTTTGTGCCAAAGACTTTCCCTACGAGACGAGGGCAAATGGTCATCTTGAGTCCGATGCGAAGAACCTGTCCTGAACTTGATTCAGGAATCTCCCGGCCGAGCAACACAACATACGTACGGGCCGATTGCCATCGACCCAAGGGAGGATAGTCATTCGTTCCTTCGGTGTTGATGCACAGCGTCTCTTCTTAGCGAATCACGGCGAAACTGTCATCCCGACCGAGGCGGAAGAACTTTCATCGGTACATGCACCATCATTCATTCGTCGAATCGGTAAACGCGTTACTCCGACCCTCCCAAGACGCTCTCTTACTCACAGTAAAATAATTGCGTGCCCAACCTGCCATTGCTATAGTCGTTAGGTAGGGCTTCACTACCGCGGAGGGGTCGCATAGAGGCCTAGTGCGCCGGTTTGCTAAACCGGTAAGGGGTGTATAACCCCTTCGAGGGTTCGAATCCCTCTCCCTCCGCCACTTTTTCACGACCACGCAACGGCCTGTCCTCATGACCACTTATCACATCTGGACGGTCGGCTGCCAGATGAACAAGGCCGACTCAGAACGGCTCGGGAGCGGGCTCGAACAGCTCGGCCTGTCCGAGTGCGACGATCCCTGGACCGCCGACGTTGTGGTGCTCAACACCTGCGTCGTGCGCCAGAGCGCTGAAGACACGGCGACCGGGATGCTGGGCGCTCTCAAGAAGGAAAAGGAAAAAGACCCAGCGCGCCGCATTGCCGTCATGGGTTGCATGGTCGGCCCACAGAGCAAAGAGCTAAGCCGCCGCTTCCCACAGGTCGACACGTGGGCGCGTCCGCAGGAGTTTGAGCCCATACTCCAGATGGCCGGAGAGACGGTCGGTATCGACCCCGACGGCTGTATCCAGGAACTGCTGCCCGCCGATCCCAGGGTCTCTACCTTCATCCCGATCATCCACGGCTGCGACAAGTTCTGCAGCTTCTGCATCATCCCGTACCGGCGAGGGCGAGAAGTCAGCCGTTCGATAGAGGAACTGGTCTACGAGACGGAGATGCTAGTGAGCCGGGGCGTTCGAGAGGTCATCCTGCTCGGCCAGAACGTCGATTCTTACGGCCACGACCTCGAACCGGCCCACGACCTCGCCGACCTCATGTACGCCGTCAACGAGGTCGAGGGGCTCGACCGCATCCGCTTCCTCACATCGCACCCGAGCGACATGTCGGCGAAGATCATCCGCGCCGTCGGCGAGCTACCGAAGGTGTGCGAGAACATCAATCTGCCGTTCCAGGCTGGCGACGACGTGGTCCTTGAGCGCATGCGGCGCGGCTACACCCGGGACGAATACCTCAGGAAGGTCGACGAGATCCGGGAGAATATCCCTGGCGTCGCGATGGTGACGGACGTGATCGTCGGATTCTCCGGAGAGACCGAGTCCCAGTTTGCAAATACTCTCGATATCCTCACGCAGGTGCGTTTCGACAAGGTCCATTCCGCCGCATACTCGGTCCGACCGGGTACTATTGCGGCACGTCAGCACCCTGACACCGTTTCGGTAGAAGAAAAGAAGCGGCGTCTGGTGCAGTTGAACGAGCTGCAAGAAGGAATCTGCGGTGACATCAACTCTGGGTTTGATGACTCGGAATTCGATGTGCTTATCGATGGGCATTCGAGGGGAAAGTACCAGGGACGCACAAGAACGGATAAACTTGTTTACATAGAAAACTCTGAGACGTTCGAGACTCGTATCGGCGGATTCGCAATGGTGCGGATCACCGGGACCAGCCCCTGGTCATTACAGGGAGAGGTCACGGCGGCTGAAATGTCGGCGACGGGAGATCGACTGAGGGTATATCCAGCATGACCACCGGCTCGCAACGGATCGTAATACCGATCACGGAACTAGAGCAGTCAGCCTTCTGTCGCACAGATGGCAACCTGCGGACCCTGACCCTTGAAGAGGAATTCAAGTCAGGCGTCAGATGGCAGAAGGTGCCGATCAGGTACCTTAAGATGACCCCGGAAGAGTTAAACGCCAGCATCGCTTCGGCGCGGGAAACGCTGGGAGATCAGGTTCTCCTCCTCGGCCATCACTACCAGCGAGAAGACGTATTCAAGTACGCAGACCTCTCAGGGGACTCGTACAAGCTCTCCCGCCTGGCGTCCGAAAATAAAGAAGCCGAGTTCATCGTCTTCTGCGGCGTTCATTTCATGGCAGAGACCGCCGACGTTCTGAGCGGACCGGAGCAAACGGTTATCCTCCCGAACATGGCGGCCGGTTGCTCGATGGCCGATATGGCCCAGAGCGAGGATGTTGAGGATGCATGGGAGGACCTGACCTCCGCCCTCGGCGGCCAGGAAGAAATCGTCCCGATCACCTATATGAACTCGGCGGCGGACATCAAGGCGCTCTGCGGCCGCAGCGGCGGTATCGTCTGCACCTCCAGCAACGCCGATCTGACGTTTGAATGGGCCTTTGAGCGCAGCAAGCGAGTGCTCTTTCTCCCGGACCAGCATCTCGGCCGGAACACGGCGCTCAAGATGGGCATCCCGGAAGATGAGATCATTGTCTGGAACCCGTTTGTGCCGATGGGTGGACACACTCCGGAAGCGCTACGGCGAGCCCGTGTGATCCTGTGGCAGGGCCACTGCTCGGTCCACACGAGGTTCACCCCGGCTCAGGTCCAGGAATCCCGAGCCAGGTACCCGGACGTGAATGTGATCGTTCACCCGGAATGCACCCGTGAAACCGTGGACGCCGCCAACTACGTCGGCTCGACCGAGTACATCGTCAAGATGGTCTCGGAAGCGCCCGCCGGTTCGATCTGGGGCATCGGGACGGAGATCAACCTAGTCAACCGCCTCGCCAAAGAGAACCCAGACAAAACGGTGTTTTGCCTGGACCCGGTCGTGTGCCCCTGCGCCACGATGTACCGGATCCATCCAGCGTATTTGCTGTGGGTTCTGGACGGCCTCATGGCGGGTCTGGTGATCAACGCGATCAAGGTCGAGGGCCAGACGGCGATAGACGCCCGGGTAGCGCTACGGCGCATGCTGGACGTGGCCGGTTAACGGTCGCCCGAGCTTTCTGTGGGTCGATTTTGGGACCAGGCTGGAGAACTTCCGTACGCCGCGCTGGATGACGTAATCGACCGCGCCCTGCGTGAAGACCTGAGCCTGGGCGATGCCACGACCGACGTGCTCATACCGCCGAGATTGCTCGGTGCGGCAAACCTTGTGGCGCGCTCGACCGGCGTGCTGGCGGGTGTCGATGCGGCGTGTGAGGTGTTCCGGCGTGTCGACGATAGCATCAAAGCGGAACCGCTGGTCAAAGACAGTCTGCGTCTTGAACCGGACCAGGCGATAGCCCGTATCTCTGGTTCGATGGCCGGGATCCTGAAGGCGGAACGCACGGCGCTTAATCTGCTGCAACGCATGAGCGGAATCGCAACCATGACGGCCGAACTTGTGGACGCCGTAAAGGGCACGAACGCCCGCATCATCGACACACGCAAGACGGCTCCCGGCCTACGCGCGCTGGACAAGTACGCCGTTACGGCGGGTGGCGGAGCGAACCATCGCTTTAACCTCGGTGACCTCGTCCTCATCAAGGACAACCACCTCGAGACGCTTGCAGGTGAGGGGTTGGGCATCGCGGACGTGGTCCGGCGCGCCCGGAGCAACGTCCGGCACAACCTGCGGATTGAGGTCGAGGTCGAGACCGTTGAGCAGGCCGGCGAGGCGCTTTCGGGCGGTGCGGACATCATCCTGCTGGACAACATGTCGCCGGATCAGATGAGCAGGGCGGTGAAGCTGGTCGACGGCCGGGCGCTCACCGAGGCGTCGGGCGATATCAGCATGGCGACCGTCCGGGCCGCCGCCGAATCCGGCGTGGACCTGATCTCCGTCGGCGCGCTCACGCACTCTGTCAAGGCGCTCAACATCGCACTCGACTACGAGAGCCGATAATCATCCCTTAAGTCCGCCGGACGGGCAATGGCTCGCCGTCATCGTTGGCACCCAGACCGAGCTCGTTCTGACCGTGTTCGACACGACTTAACCGGGGTAGGGCAGGGACGGACCTGACCACAGGCGCTCCTATTTACTACGACCGGCCGTACGGCTCCGCGACGCTCGTGCTGCATCACGGCGGAAACCTGCTCACGTATACGAATCCCACCGGAGGAGAGCTAACGGACAGCGTGCCGGATGCGCCGCCGACCTTCTTCGCACCGGCACAATCGCCCGTCCAGTATCTGACGGCGGCAACCCTCGATCTGCCGGACGGCCCTGAACTGAGGTTGATCAGGATCTACCGGCGTGAACTCCGCTGCGATCTTGTCCCGCTGAACGTTCGTTCAGCAAGATCGACATACGGGCCGATTGGCATCGACCCAAAGGACGTATGGACAGCCGCCCCTACGGCGCGCTTGCTCATACGTTTTGTCCCCTCTCCCCGCTGTTGGAGGAGGTTGGGGTGAGGGGGAACGTGCGGATCGCAATCCGTGCGTGAACGTAACACGATTACGCCCATGCGAGAACCGCTACCCACACGCCGCCTCCATCCGGGCCAGTACCGACCCGTATATCGCGTCCGGACGCAGAATCATGGCGACCCGCTTGTCGTCGTCCACGAGCCGGTCGTACTCGTCCCAGTCGGCGCTTCGGCGTCGGGTAGTAGCGCTGAAAATGCTCCGCCGGGCCAACCGGAGCTCTTCCGGGTCGGTGTTGCCGGAGTGCTGCATCTCCATGGTTCCCTCGACCACCAGGAACCCGGACCACCAGTCTTCGTGCGAAATCAGGACCGAGCTGCGCGGGTCACGAAGCAGGTTCTTGAACTTGATCCGTGTCTCCGTGATCGAGATGCCGACGCCGCCGTCACGCGGGTAAACCGTGACGATACTGAGCTGGGGCATTCCGTTGCGGCGGAACGTGGTCATCACGCCCTGCGGGTTGTCGTGAATGAACTGTTCGATCTGCGGTTCGAGTTGCATTGCTGAAGAACTCCCGATCTTGCCCTGAATTGCCAGCGGCAGTTTAACTCCGCCTCGGGTTATTCCTGTCGGCCGTGTCCAGGATGAACGTAGCGGGCCCGTCGTTCGCCAGCTCCACCAGCATCTTCGCCCCAAACACGCCTGTTTCCACTCGCAAACCGGTCTCCTTGAACGCCCCGACAACCTGATCGAACAGCGGCTCCGAGACCAGTCCCGGCGCCGCCTCCGTGAAGCCCGGACGCCGGCCCTTCCGCGTGGAGGCGTACAGCGTGAACTGGCTGACAAGCAGGATGTCTGCCCCGATCTCCAACGCCGATCGCTCAAAACCGATGTCGTCGTCATCGCCGTGGAATATGCGCAGATTGGCGATTTTATCCCGGAGGTACTTCACCTCCTCCGGCCCATCGTCGTGCGTGATCCCGATCAAGATGGCGAGGCCGGTCCCCGCGCTCCCGGTCACAGTTCCATCGACCGTCACTGAAGCACGGCTAATGCGTTGGACAACTGCTCGCAATGAGGGACTCCCTGTGCTGGAGAAAAGTGGGTGCCCAGACGGATGAACCCCGACGAAGAAGCATGTTATCCCGCGTCCGTACCGTAGGGGCGGCGCTTACCCCGCCCACTCCTGGGATCACGTTCTACTCCACAACCGTAGGGGCGATCGGCAATACGCCCACGCCCGTCCTCCAAGAACCTCAAGAATCGGGACATAACACCCGATCCCATTCGACCCTACGGACCTAATCGGCGGAGGAAACCGCCTTCGACTTGCTATTCGAGTCGCCTGAAGACGACTTCGATTCCGCCTTGGTTTTCGTGCCGGAATCAGAGCTGGACTTGGAGTCAGACTTCTTCTCGGACTTGGAGTCAGACTTCGATTCGGACCCCTTCTCGGAAGACCCTGAATCGGAATCGCTCCCCGATGCCCCGTTTGAGGCCCGGTTGTCCGTTACGTAGAAGCCGCTGCCCTTGAAGTGTACTGCGATGGGCGAGAGGAGCCGTTTGGCCTCTGTATTGCACACCGGACACGCCGTTGCGGAGTTATCGGTGTAACTCTTCGACACCTCAAAGGTGTCGTTCTCACAACCTTCGTCAACGCACCGATAGTCGTACCTGGGCAATGGGGCCTCCGGGGATCGCCGATCCCCGGAAACAGTCGTCGAGGGGATCGCGAAAAGCGAGCGCCAACTGGCACTCGCATTCATGAACTGCTAGTCAAAATTTAGCATCGCGCTCAACAGGTGTCAAACGTAGCGATGGGTCGCCTAAACGTAGTGGAAGAGGGGTAAACGGCGCTCAGACTGATGTCGGCGCCGTGGTGTGGGTGGCCGTATCGAACCCCGAATTCCAACTATCGGCGGCGTCGGACAACGCCACGTCGACGAGATCGCTGATGACGATTCGGTCGCCTCCAGTGACGCCGATCCGCAGCGTCGGCGCACCCGCATTCTCGGCTGTCTTTTCGAAATCGTCAGTACGTCCAACCGGCACCGTCACGATGATGCGGGACTGCGCCTCGCCGAAAAGCGCCGCGTCCCAACGACCGCCGATACCAGCATCCACCACCACGCCACGCCCGCCAAGGATCGCCGCCTCGGCCAGGGAGACAGCCAGCCCGCCGTCCGATACGTCGTGGGCGGAGGAAATCAGCCCGGCGACGATCCCGTCCCGACATGCCGTCTGAGACTTAACTTCAAGGTCAAGATCAAGCGCTGGTTGCCCGACGAGCCGGCCCACGAACACGTCCAGATACTCGCTTCCGGCCAGCGTCGCCGCGTCGCCGTCCAGCGAGCCCGTGCCCAGCAGGTACACGGCGTCCCCGTCTCCGGCAAACCCGGCCGATGCGTGCTTCTGGACGTCGTCGAGGATGCCCATCGCTCCGATCACCGGTGTCGGGTAGATCGCTCCGGCAGGCGCTTCGTTGTAGAGGCTCACGTTGCCGCTGATGACGGGGATACCAAAGGCATCACACGCATCCCGAATCCCGGCGACCGCCTGCACGAGCTGGTACTGGCCGTTTTCCGTCTCCGGGCTGCCGAAGTTCAGACAATCAGTGATCGCAACGGGGAGCCCCCCCGTGGCGGACACGTTCCGACATGCCTCGGCGACCGCTATCTGGCCTCCGACGTAGGGATCGAGGTAGCAGATGCGGCCGTTGCCGTCGGTGGACAGCGCAATCCCGCGCTTGCTGTCCTTGAGCCGCAATACGGCGGCGTCACCGCCGGGGGCGACCACGGTATTTGTCTGCACCTGGTGGTCGTACTGCTGGAAGACCGGCAGTTTGGAGGCGATGTTAGGCGTCGCCAGCATCTTCAATAAAGCATCCGAAGGCGAGTCGCCGGAGGGTGGAATCCCGTCCATATCTACCGCCTGCAGGTCCGCGATCCAACCCGGTTTTGGTGGATCAAACTCGTACTCCGGCGGTTCCGTGAGGACCTTGATCCGGGTCTCGGACAACTCATCCTCTCCGTCCAGGATTACCACGGAATCCCCGGCCACAAACTCGCCGATCTTCGTGGCGTCCAGCTCCCATTTTTTGAAGACGGCCTCGACCTCGTGCTCGCGTCCCGGCTTCACCGCCAGCAGCATGCGCTCCTGCGACTCCGACAGCATCACCTCGTAGGGGGTCATGCCCTCTTCGCGCCTCGGGACCGCGGCGACGTCAAGCCGCAACCCCATATCGCTGCGTTCAGCCATCTCGATCGCCCCGCTCGTGATACCGGCCGCGCCGCAATCCTGCAGCCCGACCACGCTGTCCAGTTGGATGACCTCCATACAGGCCTCGATAAGCACTTTCTCCAGGAACGGATTCCCGACCTGGACCGCGGAACGCAGCTCGTTTGTTTCCTCAAATGTGCGGGATGCCAGACCGGAAGCTCCGTGGATGCCGTCGCGGCCCGTGTCGGAGCCGACGAGCAGCAGCACGTCGCCTGGCCCCTCGGCGCGGGCCGACATGATGTGCCGGTTTTCGACCAGTCCGACGCACATGGCGTTAACAAGCGGGTTGCCGTCGTAGCAGGAGGCGAAAACAACCTCTCCACCGACGTTCGGGATGCCCAGGCAGTTGCCGTAAAAGGAGATGCCGCCCACGACGCCGTCCAGCAGGTAGCGATTCCGGGCGCCGTCCGGTTTGCCGAACCGCAGCGAGTTCAGGAGCGCTATGGGACGTGCGCCCATGGCGAAGATGTCACGGACGATCCCGCCCACGCCGGTGGCAGCGCCCTCGCGCGGCTCGATGGCAGATGGATGGTTGTGGGATTCGATCTTCATTGCCACCGCGAGCCCGTCGCCGATATCCACGACCCCGGCGTTCTCGGTGCCAGGGGACACCAGCAATCGGTCACTTTCCCCGGGCAATGTCCGGAGGAGCGGCTTCGAGTGCTTGTAACCGCAGTGCTCGCTCCAGAGCGATCCAAACAACCCTAGCTCCAGCGCGTTCGGGTCGCGCCCCAGATGGTCGACTATCGCTTCGTACTCGACTCTGGAAAGGGCGACTTCGTCGAGTTCAGATTGGGTTATCGGCACGTGGAAATCAGGATCTCGCTTGAATCGGGCGGGGTCGCCCGGCGTTGATTATCGATAAGTATTCCCCGGGCAATTCAGGATATCTGAGCCTCGGTGGGTCATGAAGCATTCAGTCTAGCCGCCACGGGGACAGCCGCACAGGCTTCCGTTCACAAAAAGCCCCGGAGCTGGTCGCCGCCCGGGGGGAATAGAATTGGCGCCGAGGCTCCAGGGCGAAATCGGCGAATCGCCGAAGGCCTGCGGGGCTTGTTTGTGAGAATCGACGGCGCGGCCCTAACCCATGTTCAAACGCGTTCTCGTCCCGATGAACGGTTCCGAGAGCACGGAGCGGATACTGCCCCATCTCGTCCAGGTGACGAACTGGTGCGACTCCGAGCTGACCTTGCTGCACGTCCTCCGCCCAACCCGGTCACGCTCCACGGGCGATCTCCAGATCGAGTACCCGAATATGCTGACGGATCGCGCCCAGGGGCTGGCGCGGGAGTACTTCAGCGAACTGGTTGAGCAGTTTGACGGCATCGGGGTGACGGCGCGTTCTACCACCGCCACCGGGGAACTGGTCGGTACCGTGGTGGCGCGCGCATCGACCGGCGGGTTCGACCTTCTGGCGCTGGCCGTCGGGGAGCGTCATCCGGCCCTGCGGCATGTGACGGAAAGTCCAAGCGAGAAGATCCGGGTGAGGTCCACGATCCCCATGCTGATCCTGAACGGCCACATGGCGCGCAGAAAGAAGGACCCGGAAAAGACGCTCACGCGCCTTCTCGTGGCGTTGAACGGCACACGTGTATCGGAGTTCGCGCTTCCTTACGTTCGGCGTGTCGCTCGCGCCGGGGACCTGCCGATCACACTGTTGCGCGTCGTGCCGGAGATATCTGATTTCCATCGCTCTGTGGAATTGAGCAGCATCGCTCCGCCCTTTATTGAGGGCGCGCTTCAAAATGCAGAGGACTATCTGGAACGGCACGCGACCCTCCTGACGGAAGAAGGTTTTGACGTCGACACTCGCGTCGAAGTGGGACCGGCGGCACGCACATTGACCGATGTCCAGGAGCGCGAACCGGAGCACCTGCTGGTCATGGCCTCCGTTGTACGACGCGGCTGGCGGCGGACCATACTCGGTTGCACGGCTGATGAGGTGATCCGTACTTCGGGCCGTCCGCTGCTGCTGATCCCGGCAGGGCGCAGGCTGGCGACATCTGATTCCGGGTCGGGATCGAACGAGAACGGCGGATCGAACGGCTCTACAGGTACCTGAGGCAGTGGGCCAGCATCTCGGTTCTCCCCGGCAACTCTGACGCCATCAGGTACTCGCCGTCCGCATGCGGATTCTCGCCCACCGCTCCCATCCCGTCTGTGAACGGGATCCCGAGCGCGGCGGTCAGGTTGGCGTCGCTGCCGCCGCCGGTGGATGATTCACACGGCTCCAGCTCTACGCCGATCGTTTGAACGCGCCTGAACAGCTAGGCGACCGATCCTTCGGGCTCCATCGACGGGCGGTGCAGCGTTCCGGTCACCTCCAGCGTGACTTGCGGGGTCTACCGGCTCCAGTTTGTGCACTGCGTTCGTGATCCACTGGCCTTCCTCCGAGTTCTTGACCCGGACGTCTATCACGGCGTTAGCTTCGGCCGGAATGGTGTTGTGGGTCGACCCTCCGTCGATCAAACCGGCGTTGATCGTGGACCCTGCGTCCCAGTCCTTAAGTGCCTGAATTCGGAGAATCTGGTGCGCCATATCCTCGATCGCCGACACGCCGCCTTCAGAAAAGCACCGGCGTGCGATTAGTAACTTGCGGCGAATAAGTGATGTGCCCGAAAACCAAAGCCGGGAAAACCGAAACCCGGCGAGCCCAGATCGCCATCGGGCGCGCTCTCTTTCGGGTTCGGCGATCGCCCGGTGGGCGATCTCTGAGGCGCCGGTAGCCTGGCGCCGTTGTGACTCCAATTACGTTCGATCCGTGAATCTGGGAGTCCCGTCCCCGTGTTACGGCGGGCCTGAATGTGGGGCGACGTCCGGAAACGCGATAGATCCCGGCGCCCGATCAGGTCAGAATCGGATAGCCGAGGGCGTTACCCCACTCACGCCAGGAAGCGTCGTAGACGGTGATGTTGTTGTAGCCGAGGAGCTGCAAGACCAGAAATCCGTGCGACGCACGGATGCCGCCCTGTCAGTACACGATGACCTTCTTTTCAGGGGTCACCCCGTTCGCCTCAAGCAACGCCCGCAACTCATTTGCCGGCTTGATAACCGGTACGTCGCCGTCCGTTATAAAGTTTGTCCACTCCAGGTGCGCCGAGTTGCCGATGCGGCCGCCGCGCGCCGTTCCACGGCTGTTGGTGCCGTCCCATTCCGAGTCCGACCGGACATCCAGGAGGATGGCGTTGTCGTCGACGGTGCAGGCGAGGACATCGTCTTTATCCGAAAATATGCCCGCCTGCGGGCGAGAAGTGAAGCTCACCGGCCGCGGCTCTGGCGTCTCCCGTGACAGGGGCTTGCCCTCCGCCAACCACTTAGGGAATCCGCCGTCCAGGATCCTTACGTCGTCGTGTCCGTAGTACTTGAGCGCCCAGAAGAGCCGTGCTGCCACGTGATTGCCGTCCGAGTCGTAGGCGACCACGGTCGTATCGTCGCCTATGCCAAGCGACTCCATGGTCGCGGCAAACGTACGCGCGTCCTGGATGTGTGGTGAGCCCGAGAGCTCCTTGTAGTAATGATCCTGGTACACCGCGGCGCCGGGGATGTGGGCGCGGGCGTAGTTGTCCGGCAGATCCTGGTCTACGATCACCACGTTCGGGTCGTCCAGGTGATCGGCCAGCCAATCGGTCGTGACCAACAGCTCCGGGTTGACGTATCCACGCTGATCGGGGTCTGGGATGTTGAGGGGCACGTTGTTCTCCGGTCCAAATGTTTACTATGACGGGCGGTTTACAACCGGTCACTTAGCGGAAAATTTCACAAGTCCTTCACACGTATGCAGCGGCGAGCGCGGATAGTAGCATGGACTCCTTTAGTGAGCCTTTGTGACTTTCGTCACGCCATGCTAAAGTCTCCAAGCTGCCACGTATAACACGGAGCGAATTTGCGTTTCCTCGTAGCCGGGCTGAACTACCGGACCGCCTCAACAGAGCTCCTGGAGAGAGTCGCGGTCAACGACCGACATCTCCCTGATCTCCTTCTCAAGCTGCACAGGCAGCTTGGCGAAGCCCTGGTCCTCTCGACTTGCAACCGTACCGAGGTCTACACCACCGGTGAAGATTTTGCGGTGGAACGCGAGCGGCTGATGCAGGCGCTGGGCGACATGTCAGATCTCACAGAAACCGAAATCGCTGAGGTCGCTTATGTCTACGGGGGTGACGAAGCGATTCGTCACGCCATTCGTGTGACCTGCGGGCTGGACTCTATGGTCATCGGCGAGCACCAGATCGCCGGGCAGGTTCAAACGGCGCTCCGAGCGGCCGGCGAGGCCGGGTCCGTAGACACCCCTCTTTCACGACTCTTTCACTTCGCACTGCGCAGCAGCAGGCGCATCCGTGAGGACACCGGCATCGGCCGCAGTCGTCTCACCGTCAGTTCCATCGGCGTGCAGCTGGTGGAGCGCGCCGTCGGATCCCTCAGGGACCGGCGCGTTCTGCTGGTCGGCGCCGGCGAGACCGGCAAACTGGCGGCCCGCACGCTGGGGCGGATGGGCGCAGGGCGTCTGACTGTCGCAGGGCGTAACGCTGAACGGACCGAACGCGTCGCCGCAGAACTGGGCGGCGACTGGGTGCTCAGGGAGAACCTGGTTTCGGCGATGGCCAACTCCGACGTCGTGATCTCCGCCACGGCAGCGAACGAAACCATCATCACCACCGAGATGGTGGAGCAAGCGCTGAAGAATTCGGACCCGGCGCCCTCCTCGCTGGTGATGCTTGACCTGGCGATGCCCAGGGACATCGATGCGTCCGTTGGAGAGCTACCGGGCGTCACCCTCTACGGCCTCCCGGACCTGCAGGCGATCGCAGATGAGCACCGTGCCGAGCGCGCGGATGCCGCGGCGGAAGCCGAAACCATTATTGAAAGCGATGTCCCGCGCTTCAACGAGTCGCTGACGGCTCTCGCCACCGAACCGGTGATCAGGGCGCTCGGCGCGCACGCCGAGGAGATTCGGCAGCGCGAGCTCCATAGTGGACTGCGTCGCCTGAGAGACCTGAACAACGAAGAGCGCACCGTGATCGAGTCGCTGACGAAATCAGTCGTTTCGAAACTTCTCGCAGACCCGATTACTTTTCTTCGGACCAGCGACGACCGCGAAGCGGCGAACGCAGTTTCCCGGCTATTTGGACTCCTCGACACCGACAACCAGACACAAGCGGGGGCCGAGGTCGAGGCAATTAAGGGCGACGACGCCTAATCGGACTGAATAGAATCGCCACTCGGGTAATATTCCCGCCTCAACACATCAAAAACCCTAACCTGACGCACTGGTGATCACCCTTGGATACCACTCGCTCGCAAGAGTTGTTTGACCGCGCCCGTGAACTCATCCCCGGAGGCGTCAATAGCCCCGCAAGGGCATGGACATCCGTCGGTGGGACGCCGTTATTTTTCAATCGGGCGAAGGGCTCAAAGATCTGGGATGAAGACGGCAACGAGCTGATCGACTACGTCTGCTCGTGGGGTCCGATGATCCTCGGGCACGCCCACCCGGCCGTGCTGTCCGCTGTTCAGGAAGCGGCGATAAACGGCACCAGTTTCGGTGCCCCAACGGCGGCCGAGGTCCGTATGGCGGAGCTCGTGGTCAACGCTGTGCCGTCGATAGAGATGGTGCGCTTCGTTTCGTCCGGGACAGAGGCGACGATGTCCGCCCTCCGGCTTGCACGGGCGTACACAGGGCGCAACAAGATCATGAAGTTTGTCGGCGGTTACCACGGCCACGACGACGCATTGCTGGTGTCCGCCGGATCGGCCGCGGCCGGGCACGGCATTCCGGACAGCGCGGGCGTCCACCCGGACTACGCCAAAGATACGCTCGTGACGCCCTACAACGACCTCGCAGGGGTCGAGCAACTGTTCGCCGAGAACCCCAGCCAGATCGCCTGTATCATTGTGGAACCGATCGCCGGAAACATGGGCGTGGTCCCGCCGAACGAAGGCTTCCTCGAGGGCCTCAGCGCGATCACCGAAAAGGACGGCTCGCTTCTCATCTTTGATGAGGTGATCTCCGGATTTCGCACCGCCTTGGGCGGTGCGCAGTCCATTTACGGCGTCAGCCCGGACATCACCTGCCTGGGCAAGATCGTCGGCGGCGGACTGCCTGTCGGCGCGTACGGCGGCAGCAAAGAGATCATGGGCACCGTGGCGCCGCTCGGTCCGATGTACCAGGCGGGAACGCTGTCCGGAAACCCGGTGGCGATGGCAGTCGGTATTGCGATGCTCGAAGAGTTGGGCAAGCCGGGCGTTTACGAGGAGCTGGCCCGCAAGGGCGCGGCGCTGGAGAAGGGCCTCAGCGAGGCGTTCGCGGAAGCGGAAGTCCCGGCCCGCGTGAATCGCGTCGGCTCGCTACTGACGGTCTTCTTTACCGGCGACCCGGTGTCCGACATGGACTCGGCGTCGGCAACGGACCGGGACAAGTTTGCAAGATTCTTCCACGCCATCGTCGCTGAGGGCGTCTACCCGCCGCCGTCACAGTTCGAAGCGTGGTTTGTGTCGCTGGCCCACACAGACCAGGACATTGCCAAAACCATAACCGCAGCAAAAAGAGCCCTCGCAACCCTCTAACCCCATGCAGGGAGGCCTGTCTGGGGCGCCGTGGCCCGATGGGCGTTGCCTCCGGCGTCCTACGCTCTCCGTCCGAAACACCGTAGAGGCGTATGGCAATACGCCCCTACGGCCGATACCAATTGACCCTACGCCTGTTGTGACGAAACGCCCGGACATCGCAGGTGTGGCGCTTGCCCCGCCCGTTTTTCCCTCTCCTAGGGGAGAGGGCTGGGGTGAGGGAGAAATCCTTCTGTTCAAAACACCGTAAGGGCGGGCAGTCAGCCGCCCCTACGGCCTGCAGGCCAGAGCACTTCGGTTTGACACTCCCAACCGACCCGCACGTCCCCGCCTAATCCCCCGCCACGATCGTCGCCCCAGTAGTTCATGATCAACCAGCTTGGGGGCAGGATCACGGGGCCGGGCGAGTGCTGTCGCTCATGCATCCAGATCATGTTGGCGTCTTCCGGGTTTGCCCACTCAAACGGGAAGTCCGGCGGATTCGGGAAAAGCGTCGGTTCCGGGTGATGTTCTGCCAAGGTTCCACCTCCCTGTTTCTTTTGCGGTCCTTTGAGTTGCTTTGAGCTGGTGGATTGCCCCGGACCCGGTTCAAACGGCGTCCCAGCGTCGGGTTTCAGGACCGTTTGGAACTGGGTCCGTGACGGGCGTTGTTTGGCCACAGAGTTCTGGGTCAGCCGAGCGTCGTAATCGGCCTGCACTGGAGCAGATACAGCGTGTCCTTGAAAAACGCCCACTCAACGTCAACCGGGTGTCTCTCTCTCTGCTCAAGAGACTCGGCGAGCCGGGTGACCTCCAACACTTGAGCGTCAGACATCGAGGGCTGATCTCGCATGATCCCGGGGACGTCTACTTCCTCAGCCCCCGCGCCCCTTGAGACGGTCATTTTCGCTTTGTTTACGATCTGCGCGGAAATGATGCTCCCGCCTGATTTTTCAACGGTGTACGTATCCGGCGTGACGGTGCCGCTGACGACGCTCTCGCCGAGCCCCCAGTTTGAGTTGATAACCACCTCGTCAAGTTTTCCGGCAACGGGGTTGACGCTGAACGCCACGCCGGAGATATCGGCGGGCACCATTTGTTGCACCACGACAGCCATGCGGGCGTCGTCAACGGTCAGCCCGCTCTGGCGGCGGTAATCGATAGCGACCTCGCCATCGAGCGACGCCCAGCAGCGGACTACGGCCCTGGCGACTGCGTCCCCGCCACGGACGTTGAGGAAGGTGTCGTGCTGCCCGGCGAACGAGTTGTCGCTGCCGTCTTCGTCCACGGCGGATGAGCGCACGGCGACGGCCGGGTCGTCGGTCCCGCAAAGGACGCCCAGCCGGTCGTAAGCCTCGGCGATGGCGACGACCATATCGCCCGGCGGATCGTCATTATTCCGGCGGCACTCGCCCCAGCGATCAAACGCGTCAACGGTCAGATTGAAAGCAGGGGGAACGGTGTAACCGTCAGCCAGCCGTCCCAGGCTTGCGCCCTTGCCGCCGACCTTTTTCACGTCGCGCGACCACGGGTGATCTAACCACACGATCTCCAATACGTTCACCTCCCGAGTGCGGCATGCCAGATCGTCACCCTGGATTCGCCGGATATTACACGGGATGAACCGAACAGGCCAGTGCAGCCAGATGAGGCAGTTTGATCAGCGAGAAAGTTGTGACGCACGGCACACTGTAGAGCGTATGGCAATCCGCCCTTGGGCGGGCAGCTACTTCTTCAGGGCGTCCGCCAGCACTTCCACCAGATGTCGTGCCTTACGGCCGGTGCCGAAACCCGTCTGCTCACGGCACGATATGCCGGTGACGCACACCTCGTGATCCGGGTTATTTCGCACGTGCGGGAAGAACCGCTCCTCGCCGGCCGTCATCGCGACGTCCACGTGTTCTTTCTCGTAGCCGAATGCCCCGGCCATGCCGCAGCAACCGGCCGGGATATCGATCACCTCGTAGTTGGGCGGCAGGTTGAGCGCCGTCACGCTGGAAGACAGACCCGTGAGCGCCCGCTGGTGGCAGTGACCCAGGAACTGAACCTTCTTCGAGAGCTCCGTGAACTCAAGCTGCGGGCCGTCGTCGCCCAGGCACTCCGCGATGATCTCCTCAAGCATCACCGTGGCCTCGGACACCGCCCGCGCCTTCTCGTCGCTGCCGAGCAGGTCCGGGTACTCGTCTTTGATCGCCATCACGCAGGACGATTCGCAACCGGCGATCTTGACGCCGCGCTGAACGTATTCGTAAAGCAGATCGACGTTGTGGCGGGCGTTCTCGCCGGCCATGTCCAGTAACCCCTTGGAGATCATCGGGCGGCCGCAGCACTTGCGGTCCTTGAGGATGATGACCTCAAAACCGAGCGCCTCCAGCAGGTCTGTCGCAGCGACGCCGATCAATGGGAAGTTGAAGTTCATGAAGGTGTCGTGGAACAGCACGATCTGCCCTCGCGGGTTCGTGTCCTCGGGCGCCTTTTCCCTGGTGTCGAACCACTTCTGGAAAGTCTTACGCACCACCTTCGGTGCGGGCCGCTCCGAAGAAAAGCCGACAAACTTATCGAGCGCCCATCGCATCGGCGCGCTTCCGTTGATGGCGTTGATCACCGGCGCCACCGGAGCTATCCGGGCGTTCGTCTTGTGGATGTTGGCGACCAGTTTGGAACGCAACGGCACCTTGTGCGTCTTGTAGTACTGGTGCAGGAACTCGTACTTGATCTTGGCCATGTCCACGTTTGACGGGCACTCGGCCTTGCACGACTTGCACTCCATACACAGGTCTAGGACATTCAGCGTCGCCTTCGATGTGAACTGGTCGCTAGGGAACTTGCCGGATATGGCAGCGCGCAGCACGTTGGCGCGGCCACGAGTCGTGTGCGTCTCCTCGCGTGTTGCGATGTAGGACGGGCACATGGCGCCGAGGTTGAGCTTGCGGCATGCTCCGACGCCGTTACACATCTCGACGGCGGCGGCGAACCCGCCCTCTTTCGTGAAGTCCAGCCGGGTCTCGATTTCGTGCGTTTTGTACTCGTCGCCAAACCGGAGATTGTCCAGGAGGTGGGGCGTATCGAATATCTTCCCCGGGTTCATGATCGTCTGCGGATCGAACGCCTTCTTGACCTCGCGGAAACGGTCGACCAGTTCCGTCCCGAACATCTTCTCGGTCCAGAAGCCACGCACGATGCCGTCGCCGTGCTCACCGGTCATCGAGCCGCCGAACTCTTTCAGGAGATCGGTGATTTCTTCGCTGATCTTATAAAGCTGATCCATCCCCTTCCTGGTCTTGATATCGACCAGGGGCCTGACGTGCAGGCAGCCGACCGAAGCGTGACCGTAGTAGCCAGCCTCGGTTCCGGAGTTGCGGATGATTTTGTCGAAACGGCGCACGTATTCCGGCAGCTTCGCCGGATCGACCGCCGTGTCTTCCACGAATGGGAGTGGCTTGGCGATGCCCTCCACGTTGTTCATGAGTCCGAGACTGTTTTCACGCATACTCGCCACTTGCGCTTTGCCAGCTGCGCTGCTCACCCGGGTCATGGCGAATCCGAGCTCTTTGCGCACCATGTCCTGCTCAAGCCGGTCAAACTTGCTTGCGATCTCCGCCTCCGACTCCCCGTTGAACTCGACGACCAGGATGTCGGTCGGATCACCCTGCAGAAAGCCGAGGTTGCGGGAGATGCTGATATGGCGGCGCGCCTCCCCGAGGATGATGGCGCCGACGTGCTCGACCCCCGCGGGATCGTGCTCAAGCGTTGCGACCGTGGCTTCCATCGAATCGTTGAGGCTCGCGAAATGGAGTACCGCAAGTCCCGAGTGCTCGGGGATTTTTACCAGGTTCAGGCGGGCGGAGGTGACGGCGGCCAGCGTTCCCTCGGAACCGACCACGAGCTGCGCCAGGTTGACACCGTCCGGGTCGTTTACTAGGTCAAGGTTGTAGCCGCCGACGCGCCTCAGAACCTTTGGGAAATTCGCCTCGACCAGTGGAGCGGCGCTCGCCGCGGCATCTCGCACCGTGCGGTAGATGTCGCCCTCAAGCCCGGGGATGCGGAGCTTGGCTGCCAGCGCTGCGCCGGCCACGTTCTCAAAATTGGCCATGCTGCCGTCCGAGAGCACTACGTCCTGACCGAGCACGTGGTCGACGGTCTTTCCATAGATGATCGAGTGCGCGCCGCAGGAGTTGTTACCCATGGCGCCGCCGACGGTGGCCCGGCTCGC
The DNA here is from genome assembly GCA_002730555.1 of Chloroflexota bacterium. Classification (GTDB taxonomy): domain Bacteria; phylum Chloroflexota; class Dehalococcoidia; order Lucifugimonadales; family Lucifugimonadaceae. Next base: position 66,084 of record PCAM01000012.1, on the reverse strand, counting down.
CGTGCTTGGGTCCGGCGTGAACATCAGATCGTGCGGCCTGAGCTGTCTGTTCAGTTCGGTGAGCGTGATGCCCGGCTGCGTGCGGACCCACTGTTCCTCGGCATTGATCTCAAGCACGTCGTGCATGTACTTGGTGTAATCGATGACGACTGCGCCTTCTTGCACCGTCTGGCCGGAGAGGCCCGTGCCGCCCCCGCGACTCAAGACCTTGACGCCGTTACGGGCGCAGATCTCTATGACGGCCTGGACATCCTCGGCGGACTTCGGAAGCACCACCCCGGTCGGCTCCATGGAGTAGATGCTGGCGTCCTGGCTGTAGAGGGCGCGCGAGTAGCTGTCGAACCGAACCTCGCCCTTGACGACCCGTCGGAGATCGGCGGCGAGATCACTTCGTACGCTGGTGGTCATCTGGTTCGGTTTCCTCCCTGAATGGCTGCGGCCGGCCGGCGTCGACCGTATGTGGGCAGCCACAAAAGTTTACGCGGCCCGAGTCCTCGTCGGCCATAAAGTACGTCGGTAATATGGCCTGTCGGCACTGGAAGTTACGTCGGAATATTACTCCCCGGAACCGCTGGATGCACCCGGCACCCCCGGGTTTTCGGTCTCCACAGTTTCCTCATTGTTGGGTAATACCCGGGATGCGAGCATGCTTATTGCGAGAGCGATGAGGATAACGGCGAGAGAGATATTGGTCTCGATATGGATCCAATCCTCCGAGATCATCTTGAACCCGACGAACCCCAGGACCGCCGCAAGTCCGTACTGAAGGTAGCGGAAATGGGCGACGGCGCCCGCGAGGACGAAGAATAGCGGACGCATGCCAAGCACCGCCATGGCGTTTGAGCTCCATACGATGAAGCCGTCCGTCGTGATCGCCAGAACGGACGGAATCGAATCCACGGCGAACACCACGTCGGTGGTGGCGAGCACGATGATGACCATCAACATAGGCGTCGCGGCCAGCGCCCCACCGCTCAGCCGCGTGATCAGCTTTTGGCCGTCGTAGTCGTCCGAGACCTTGAACAACTTTCGGGCCAGCCTGAGGGCGATGTTCTTCTCTGGATCCACCTCTGAATCCCCGGATGTGGCCAGTTTGTACGCCGTGTAGATGAGGAACGCGCCGAGCACAAATACGACCGGGTGGAAGGCGTTGATGACCGCGACGCCCGCCGCAATGAATACGGCCCGGGCGATCAGCGCTCCCACTATCCCCCAGAGCAGGGCGCGCATCTGGTACTGGCCCGGAACGCCGAAGTACGTGAAGATGACGAGGAAGACGAACAGGTTGTCGATGCTGAGGGCGCGCTCGACGATGTACGCGGTCAGGAAATCGATGCCCTCTGTCTGGCTGCCGAAAACAAATATGACGACGTTGATTGCGCCAGCCACGGCGGTCCAGAAAATAGTCCCGAGAATAGCCTCGCGCATGGAGACGGTGCGAGCCCTTCCAAGGACGACAAGGTCCAGGAAAAGCAGGATAGCCAGAAGCGCGTTGAAGGATATCCAGACCCACGGCTGGTCTGACAGCATCATTGCCTGCTTGACTCCGATCGAGTTGATCGTCGAGCTGCCCAGCCAAGATGCACTCTACGTGATGAGGACAGAGTGAAAGGACTGGAACGCCATACTTCGGTCGCTCGCGTTACAGACGTGCGATCAGCCAAGGCGTTTATTTTGTCCTTCAAAAAAACTTGCGCCACCGACCTGAATCCAGGACCGGCGGCGCCTGGGAAAGTGGCCGTTTAAATCCGCTTAATTGGCCTTGAGGATCTCGTATTTCTTGAAACCTGCCGGCGTTTTTACCGTGACGATCTCACCGATCGTGTGACCGATGATCGCTCCGCCGACGGGGGAGCCACTGGACATCTTTCCGGAAAGCGGGTTCGCCTCATCCGGGTGGACAAGCTGGACGGCAGTAGCGCGTCCTGAACCAACTTCCTTGATGGTGACCCGGCCGCCGAGCCTCACGACGCCCTTTTCACGCGCTCCGTTTCTTTCGGTGATTATCTCGGCGCCTCTGAGAGTCTCCTCAAGCTCACCGATCTTCAGGCTCACCATGCCGTGTGCTTCACGTGCTGCTTCCAGCGGCGCGTTCTCACGGACGTCTTTATCGGCTGCGGCTTTTCGGATGTCTTCGGAAAACTGGGTGCGCTGGACGATCAGTTCCGCCAACTGGGACTGCATTTCCTGGTGTCCTGCCTTCGTCAGTCGGGCGCCGGTTTCGCTGGATGACGTGGTGGTCTTGGCGCCGGTGGATGCGCCACGTCCCCTTCGCAACCGCAGGTGCTGTGCGAGGTTGACGTCGATGTGGCCCTTCTTTTTCAGATGGGCGAGGAAGAGCTTGACGACGGCGAGCCGGTCAACTGCGTCCGGGGCGGTGCCGTGTGCGCCGATGTGGTCGCTGTAATCGCCGATTTCTGGCGGGGCCAGTGAGCCAAGGGTGCGATCGTGTCCCAACCACCTTGAGAACCTTCCCAGTTCCGCGCTCGCTGAGGGGCGGTCGTCCTCCGCTATCGTAGCGGTGTACTCCTTAAGCGCTTCTGCGACGGTATCAAATGCCACCGCTTCTGGGTCGATTCCGGTATCCTTTGACTTGGCAACCATAAACCCGACACGATCCTGACACTTCAGGGGTTGTCGCCCGGCTGTCGTTGCCAGGACCCCAGAGATCCGATTCTAGGAACGCCTAGTCGAGCCGTCAAGAAAACAGGAACGAAATTCATTTGACGCGCTCGCGTTCTGGCGCCGGCAGCGCATATAATTGTCTAGGAAATTTCCTGGATTTTTCAGACCACACTGAACCGAGCAAATGCCGAAACGTACATATCAACCGAAAAAGAGACGCCGCCTCCGTGTCCACGGATTCAGGCTGCGTATGCGATCAGTCGGCGGCCGGAGGGTGCTGGCGCGACGCCGCGCCCGCGGGCGCTCACACCTGAGCGTCTAACCAGTCTCTCCCTCTCCGTATGGGGGAGGCTGTCCCTCCGATGCGCACCGCTGCCAGACTCCGTAAGAGCGCAGATTTCCGCGATGTTCGTAAACGCGGGCGTCGTGTGAGTGACCGCCTCATGACATTTGATTCCGCGCCATCGGATGGTGACGCGACCCGATTCGGGCTGGTGGTCAGCAAACGTGTCGGCGGTGCCGTTACAAGGAACAAAGTTAAGCGCAGACTACGGGGGGGCCTGTCGTCGCTCGATGTACTCCCGGGGTACGACATCGTCGTATCCGCTAGACCGGCGGCGGCGGATGCGGACTACCATATGTTGTTATCGTCGTTGAAACGACTGGCCGAACGAGCCGGGGTTTTGAAACCCGACGCGACGGATCCGGTCAACGATTGTGTGCCAGGCGCGGTCACGCGTAGCGCCATACACGAGGGGGCTCCTGAAGGGAAGACGGGTTGAAATGCGCCGAGCAGTGATTCTGCTCCTGAAGGGATACAAGAAAGTAATTTCGCCGTACCTGCCTTCGCAGTGCCTGTACGAGCCCACGTGCTCTATATACGCGCAGGACGCAGTGCGCGAGCATGGCATCTTGAAAGGCATCCACATGACGTTCAAGCGTCTTGGCCGGTGCCATCCTGGACATGAAGGTGGTTACGACCCAGTCCCGACGGCGGGCGCCGTCGATTCCGACGCTGGCACAGGCTAGGACGCCTGAGGCCGCAACCCATTCCAAACACATCCTGCTCCCCGATCCGAGTCCATCAGTGGCCCGGCCGGCGTGAGTACTTTGACCAGACCCGGAGACATACCTCGCCTTTAATCAAACATCCCGAGAGGACACCCGAATTTCCGATACGGGGTCCGGGTATCCGCAGGCCAGGATCCTTCCGCCTCGCCCTGCTGTTTTCCGCATCGATATTCATACTCGCTGCCTGCGTCGGAGACCTCGACCCGGACGGCGGTTGGGCTGCGCCAGTTCTCAGCGGCGACCATCTTTACGTCGGCGCGAAAGACGGCCGTATCACGCGGCTCGCCCTGAACGAGGACGGCCGATTCGACAACGCATGGGGCTTTCCGGCGGCCGGGGTCGACACGCTCGGCCCACTCTATGGCACGCCACGTGTGGACGGCGACCGGGCGATCGGCGCCACCTATGACTGCGGCGGTCTTGACTGTGAAGCGACGGTGTTTGGAATATCGGCGGACACAGGTGACGAACTCTGGAGATTCAAGCGACAGACACAGATCGTGGGCGCTGTCGCCGTTTCTGGGGACACCGTGATGTTTGGTACCGCATCTATTGATGACGAGTTCGACACCGATCCCGGCGTTCTCGGCGCAGATGGATATCTGTACGCGATAGACACCAGCACGCCGCTTGCCCCCACGGTTCTCTGGCGCGTGCCGGCCACCGACTCTGTGTGGGGTACACCGGTCGTCTCAGATGGCGTGGTGTACTTTGGCGATCTCGACGGTGTATTCCACGCCGTGTCGCTTGAGGGTGATGATGCCGGGACGGAGATATGGAATTTCAAGGCCGGAGGCGCCATAGTCGCCGAACCACTTATCGTGGACGGCAAGATTTATTTCGGCGATTTCAGTGACAACTTTTACGCGCTGGACATAGGCACCAGGGAGGCCGGCGGGCCGGGGTCAAACCCGTTGGGCGCCGGTGAGTGGTCGTTCGATTCCGACGGGTGGTTCTGGGCGACGCCGCTTCTCAATGACGGCGTTCTTTACGTGGGAACCCTCAACGGAAAGTTCTACGCCTTGGACCCCGATACCGGGACCGAGTTCTGGGCGAACCCCGGCGAGGTCGACGGCCAGATCGTTGGCCGGGCCGCGATATTTGAAGACGCCGGATCCCGCACCGCAGTGGCGGTCCCATCCGGCACGGGCAACATTGGAGCTTTCATAGCATCGAACGGCGCCGAGCTAAACGGCTTTGCAACTGATGCCGGAGTGAAGGCCGACCTCCTCGTGGACAACGGTGTCCTTTACGCCCATACGACGGACGACGATCTGCTCAGATTCAAGATCACCGATCACGGGTTGTTCTCGTGCATCGATGCGGAGACGGGAGCGGCGTGCTGATGGACGCACTTTTCTCACGTCGACTCTGGATCATCCTCGGCATCGCCATAGTTGCGGCCGCGATCTGGGAATTCAACCTGATTGTCATCAATCCGATGGTGAACTCGCTGGTCCTGCTGGACAAGATCCTGTTCAGCAACTTTGGATTGGCGATCATCTTCTTCACCGTGACGGTCAGATTGCTCATGATCCCGCTGACGGTGATGCAGACGCGCAACATGCGCAAGATGTCTGCGTTGCAGCCGCGGATGAAGGCGATGCAGGAACGGCTGAAAGACCACCCGGACGCTCGCCGCCTGCAATCAGCCGAGACGATGAAGATGTACAAGAGGGCCGGCGTGAGCCCGGTCGGCTGTCTCGGCCCGATGGTCCTTCAAATGCCGATCTGGTTTGGCCTGTACAGGGCGATCTTCAAAGCCGTCCCGGCTACACCGGAAGGCACAGCAAACCTTTCGGCCATTCTTTACGGCTGGAACCCGGCGGCGAGCGATGTGCCGCTGGACAGCATGTTCATAGGGATGGATCTGGTTGACCTGGTCCAGAACGCCCCTGCGCCGTTTAACTTCGCGCTGCCGATATTGGTGGGTGCGTCGATGTGGGCGCAGCAGAAGATCAGTGCCATGCCTTCGATGGACGCTCGATCGGCCCAGACCAACCAGATGATGCTCTGGATGATGCCGATCATGTTCGGGTTCTTTACCTTCCAGTTCCCGGCGGGACTGGCCGTTTACATCCTTTTCTCCAACTTGATTGGAGTCGCAATTACAGCTGTGATTTCCGGCCCGGGGGCTCTTCTAGGAACCCGGTTTGGAACATCAGCGGCCACAGCGGCGGCGGCGGTTGAGGCCGGCGTGCCAGCAGCCGAAGATGAAAATAAGGGGGAAGTCATTGATGGAACCGCGACGGTTCTCGGGGAAGACAGTCGAAGAAGCGACCGACAACGCGCTCGAAACGCTCGACGCAAACCTCGAAGACGTAGAAATCGTCGTCGTTAACCCCGGGCGATCGGGAATCCTGGGGTTCGGCGGTGAGCCGGCCGAGATAGATGTTGTACTGCTGGACGCCGGTGCTTCCGGCAGGTCTTTTGATTCCAGTTCTGAACCGGACGATGACGACGACGCGCCGGACTCGGACGACGATTACGAACACTACGAACCCGAATCGCTCGAGTCAGACGACGGCTATGAGGGTGAGCTGGAAGATGAACCGGGCCGTTCAGTCGTATCCGCACCGATGGCTGACGTAAAAGATGAGGACTCGGAGCCCGAAGAGGGTCAACCACAGCCGCCTTCTACGACACGGCGGGGCGGCGGACAGCGTCACCGCCCCGAAAGCGCGGGGCGTTCTGAGCGTCCGGAACGAAGAGAACGGCCGTCCGAACCCGATCCCGAAGTGATCGAGTTTGCATCGGAGGTAATCGACTACTTCCTGGCGAGCATGAGCGTTGTCGCAGACACGTATATCCGTGAGGAGACCGACGACGGCGTCCCCGTATTCGACATCGAGGGGGAAGACTCCGGGCTGCTCATCGGGCGGCGAGGCGAAACGCTCCAGTCGCTCCAATACCTGGTCAACCTGATCGTCACCCACCAGCTGGGCCGGTCGGCGTACGTCCAGATCGATGTCGAGGGCTACAAGCAGCGCCGCCGAGAGACGCTGGCTGGCGTGGCGCAACGCACCGCGGAGCGCGTGGTGGACACCGGCGAATCCGCAGAGCTTGAGCCCATGTCGGCGTACGAACGGCGCTGGGTCCACATGGCGCTGGCAAACAACTCTGAGGTTACGACCGAGAGCAGCGGCGAGGGCTCGGATCGGTTCGTCGTTATCTACCCGGGTGGCGGTGGGAACGGTGGTGGCAACTCCGGAGGCGCACGGCGATCCCGGGGACGACGTGGTCGCGGGGGCGGCAGGGGACGCGGTTAGGGCGTCCCGCTCCAACCCCGGCCGATCGTACTAATCAGTCGAATTCTGACCGGTTGTGCCCATAATGTCTGACCTCACGACGCCGGACTTCCTGTCCATCGGTGTAGTGACGTACGACGTCACGCCGGAACCCGGGCTTCCACATGGCCGCGTGCGATCCGGCGGCGCAGCAGCGTTCGGCGCTCTTTGTGCACAAGCGCTCGGACTGAAGGCCGCCGTCGTCACAAGCGCCGCGCCCGATTACCCGGTTGGGTCGATCCTCCCGGGGATTCCCCTGCACGTCGTCGGATCAAAGTTCACGACCTTCTTCCAGAACGTCTACGACCTGAACGGCGAGCGGACCCAGGTGCTCGGGGGTCGTTCGTCCTCCATCACCCGCTCCGACATCCCACCTGCATGGCTGGACGCCCCGATCGTGTTCTTCGGCCCGCTGGTTCACGAGACGCCGCCGGACGCTAATCGATGGTTCCCAGACGCCGTTGTGGGCGCCGCGATCCAGGGTTGGCTGCGTCGCTGGGACGACTACGGCCGCGTGACCGAGGACACCGATTTTCCCGCGGGCGTTTCTGACGGATACCGGTTGCTGGCGGGTTCGACTACAGAATTTCCCGTGGACAACGAAGCGGAGATGTCCAGATGGGCGGCCTGCACAGAGGTGCTGGGGGTGACGGACGGCTCGAACGGCGTTCGTATATACGTACAAGCGAACGGCGGTTCGCCCGGGGCGCCGAGCCGCGTTCCAGGCTACGCCGCCAACGAGCTCGACCCGACCGGCGCCGGCGATATCTGGGCCGCGGCATGCCTAGTGCGCCTGGCCGAGACCGGCAATTCGTTGGAGGCGGCGCGATTTGCAAATGCGGCCGCAAGTGTTTCCGTCGAACGAGAAGGGCTGTCTGGCTCTCCAGACCGAGCCGAGATAGCGGCGCGACTGGCACGTGGCCCCGCGTGATTCTGAACCCTTTAGGCCCAGATCGTCGACGCGCGACTGTAATATCAGGGTCGCGGCTCGCACCAGCGATGCAGCTAATGAACTTGAAACCATTCTCATGAGTAGTCTGAACAAGAAAACGTCCGGCGATGGCGTCCTGACCATTCCGGTCGGAGACGGGACGGTGTTCCAGGACGCCTGCGCCAACGCCGCGGCGGACGAATCCGCGCGGGTCGTCGTGATCCATCTGACGGGCGACCGAGAGGCGGTGGAGCCGGGTGCTCCGGCCCTCCTCGCTGCCCTGGGAATGCCGGTTGTCGCCGGTCTGTCTGGGCGGATCGAAGATCGGGCTCTTGAGCTGGCGCTTGCTGCCGATATCCGCGTATGTGAGCCCGAAACCACATTCGCCATGATGGTCAGCGAACGCGGGAAACTGCCGTCCGACGGCGGGACGCAGCGCCTGCCGCGGGTGGTCGGCCCCGGGCTTGCCGCCGACATGCTCCTTATCGGGCGGACCATCAGCGCTGAAGAAGCGTTCGCCGCTGGCCTCGTCACCGAGATCGCAGCCCCCAGGAAGGCGCGTCAGCGGGCGGATGAGATCGCAACTGCGATAGCAGCCCACGGACGTGCGGCCAGTGTTTTCACAAAAGAGGCTGTCCTGAAGGGCGGCGACATGCCGCTCGAACATGCGCTTCATCTCGAAGCCGATCTGGCGATCCTTCTCCACACCGACCCCGAACGAGCAGAGGGAATCGACGCCTTCAAGGAGCGCCGGCAACCCGGATTCCGTCCAACCCCCCCCGGCAAAGATCCAGAAACATGACGGACAGCCCCTTCAGGACCGTCATATACGAGAAACACGGACCGGTCGCTCACATCGTCCTGAACCGGCCCGCTGTGATCAACGCCTTCAACGTCCAGATGAGGGACGATCTTTCCGAGGTACTTGACGCCGTCAAGTGGGACACGGACGTCGCCGCTGTCCTGCTCCGGGGAGCGGGCGACCGCGGGTTCTGCGCCGGGGCCGATCTATCAGAATTCGGCAGTGCGCCCTCGCAGGCCGCTGCTCGCCACGCCCGCTGGGAACGGGACGTATTCGGCGTATTGAGGAACCTTCCCGTGCCCACCATCGCGGCGTTGCACGGCCACGTGATCGGCTCCGGCGTTGAGCTGGCGATGCTGTGCGACATTCGTATCGCCGCGGACGACGCAGTGTTCTCGATGCCCGAGACCTGCTACGGCCTGATCGCCGCGGCCGGCGGCACACAGACGTTGCCGCGGGCGATCCGGAAGGGACGGGCGCTCGACATGCTGCTAACGGGTCGCCGACTGGACGCGACGGGTGCGCGGGACGATGGCCTGATTGAGCGCGTTGTTACGACAACCGAACTGGCGACGGAATCGGAACGAATTGCCGGGGAGCTGGCCGGGATTGACCGGGCACTGGCCGGTGCGATCAAGGCTTCGTTAGCTGCCGCACGTGATCTTCCACTGGTTGACGGCCTTGCGCTCGAACGAAGGCTGTCTATCATGTTGTGCCGTAACGTAGCAGGAACCTAGCCCCACTCCGAAACCGGGAGACCTTTGAATACATTCGATCTGCTGGAGATCGCCTGTGCGATCGTTCCGGACCGACCGGCATTTGTGGCCGGTGAGAACGGCGAGATAAAGCCGGATTTCGCGACTTTCCGGGATCGAGCGTCCCGCCTTGCGTCCGTTCTATCTGGAATGGGTGTCGGACCCGGCGACCGAGTTGCCCTGATGGACGTTAACACCCCGGCGCACGCCGAGACTTACTTCGCGTCCGCCATGCTGGACGCCATCTACGTCCCCGTGAACTTCCGGTCCCGCACGACCGAGGCCAACCACATGCTTGAGCGCGCTGCACCATCGGTCGTCCTGGCGGGTGCCCGGTACATGAAGCTGATCGACACGTGCGACAGTGTTGATGTCGAAACCACGTGCCGAATAGCGCTTGAAACCGGCACATCGGGGAACGGTTGGGCCTCCTACGAGGGCGCGATAAGCGCCGCGGAACCTTACCTCGGTTACCCGACCGGCGACGACAACGACACGACGATGATCATGTTTACGTCGGGCTCCACCTCCGCGCCAAAGGGCGTCACGCTCACACACGGCAGCTTCACATCCTTCGTGATGGACAACGTGCCCCCGGCGGACCCGGACGCCATCGAGTGCAATCTCCTCACGGTCCCGCTCTATCACATCGCCGGCGTTCAATCGATGATGTCCGGCGTGTGGGGTGGCCGTACCCTGGTCCTTCAGCCGCAGTTCGAACCTGAAGGCTGGATGGAGCTGGTCCAGAGGGAGAACGTGACCAGGGCGATGATGGTCCCGACCATGCTGAAGACCCTGATGGATCACCCGAAGTTCAGCAATTTTGATCTCTCCAGCCTGGACGTAATCACATACGGTGCGGCCGCCATGCCGGAATCGGTAATCCTTGAAGCAATCGAGCGGTTCCCCGGGGTCAAGTTCATCAACGCCTTCGGCCAGACCGAAACGGCCGCCACCATAACCATGCTCCCGCCGGAGGACCACGATCTCACCGGAACGCCGGAGGAGATCGAAAAGAAGCGCAGGCGGCTGCGATCCATCGGCGTTCCTCTCGATGGCGTTGAAGTCCAGATAATGAACGAAGAAGGCCATCAAGTCCCCGAAAACGAGCTGGGAGAGATCGTCGCTCGCGGCAAGCGACTCATGAAGGGTTACTGGGGAGACGACACGAACAAAGCGCTGAACAGCGCCGGCTGGCTCCACACCGGCGACCTTGGTTACCGGGACGAAGATGGCTACATCTTCCTGACCGGCCGCGCCCGGGAGATCATCAAACGCGGCGGAGAGATGATCTCGCCGGAAGAGGTTGAAGAGGCGTTGGAGAGCCACGAAGCAGTCCGGGAGGCCTCCGTTATTGGTGTACCGGACACCACATGGGGCGAGATTGTCCACGCCGTGGTGGTGATCGAGAATGGAACGGTGGTAACAGAAACGGAACTTATTGAGCACACACGCCGGGTGCTTGCCAGTTACAAGAAGCCGGAGAAGATTCATTTCGCGGACGAACTGCCGAGGAACGCGCTCGGCAAGGTGATCCGCCCGCGGGTCAAAGAAACGTTCGGCGGGGCTCAGGAGCTCTGAAGCCCCTTCCCTTAGCGGGAGAGGGCTCGGATCCTACCCTTCTGCGCCGTAGAAGGATGTGGGAGAATTCAATATGAGAGAAACGCACTCCTTTGGTTTGTCGGAGAGACCTGAACTACGCCTCTACTGGAAGAGCCGCCCCCAGTGGGGCAGGGAGATCTAATGCGCCTGCTACTCGCCGGATGTGAATACGCCGGAACCACGACAGTCGCCCATGCCATCGACGACTGGATGTCGGAGAACATGGGCGCCCGCTTCTCCCTGATTCACGAGCACTGGAAGATCCCACACACGTCTGGGCACCCCGATAACACGACTTCCGAAGAGCAGGAATGGCTGCTGGCGGCGACTCCAAAGTTCAAGGAGATGCACCAGCGCCACAGCCTCTACTACCACACGCAGATGAGCACCTATAACGGCGACGACGGCATAGTTGTAGGCGGTCACATCGATGACGCCGCGTACGCCCCGCTGTACTTCGGGTACGGCCAGAAGGGTTACAACTTCGATCGTGAGCTCGTGATGCATCAGGTGGAGAAGACGATCCTTTACTTCACCAGGGACAGCGTGATTGTGCATATCACGGCCGACACGGACGTGATCAAGCAGCGCATGAAGGACGATCCGCACGAGAACGACATCGTGAAGCCGGACGATGTCGACAACGTCAAGAAGCGGTTCAAAGAGCTGGTCGACTGGTCTCTGCTGGGCAACAAGATAACGATCGACAACAGCGGCGCACTGGTAGACACCATGGCGCAGTTCGTGAACAAGATCGAGCCCTACCTGACCGACACCGACCGCAGCCGCCTACTGGCCCACAAGGTGCTCAGCGGGGGCTAGGCACCGGAACGCATGTGACCCGGAGCCAACGTTCAACCGATACACGCGTGGGGGCGGATTAGTATCCGCCCTCGGGCGGGGCAAGCGCCGCCCCTACGGCGTGATGGTTTACACGTGTGTTGTTTCGCAGTCAGACCGGTTTGTCATCCTGAGCCCAAGGCGAAGAGCCTGTCCTGAACTTGATTCAGAATCTCCCGGTCTGCACTCTGCCACGTCCGTAATTCACGACCGCCCAATCAACCGAACCGGGGCGATACCGATCGACCCGAGGGCGGATAACGATCCGCCCCTACAGTGTTGTCGCCGGCAGAGGTGAAAGCAGAGCGAACGGTTCTGGTATTCCCCTCTCCCAATCGGGAGAAGGTGCAGGATGAGGGGGCCTTCGTCAGAAGGCCGATTCGCTAACGCGGCGTTATGGCAAACAACTCTTTCAAACGGTAAAGGACTTCTCGTCAACCTTCCTTGGAAGGGCAGGTTCCCACCCTTGCCCTTCTACGCCAGCGCGCCGCCGTCCACTCTCATGGGCGTTCCCGTGATGAACGAGGCGTCGCCGGAAGAAAGCCAGACAACGGTTGAAGCGATCTCTTCTACGTCCCCAAAACGGCCAACCGCCTGACGGAGGCGCATCCGTTCCTCGGACTCGGCGTTCTCAAACAGCGGTTGCGCAAGCGGGGTGTCGACGAGGGCGGGGCAGACCGAGTTCACGCGTATCCCGCGCTTCCCGTAGCCCCGTGCCGCCGAGTTCGTCATACCCACCACTGCATGCTTGCTCGCCGAGTATGCTGGTATCGTCGGGCTGCCAACGAGCCCCGCGACGGACGCTGTGTTGACGATCGAATGGCCGCCTTGTGGCGGGTCTTGCGTAAGCATCTGACGCAGCTCTGCCTGCATACACAGCCAAACGCCCGTCACGTTGACGGAGATCACCTGATCATAATCCGCTCGGGGGTACTCAGTCATCTCGGCAACCGGACCGAGAATACCGGCGTTGTTGTGAGCGCAGTCCAACCTGCCGTACCGGGACACCGTGAACTCGACCATCGAACGAACAGAATCTTCGTCGGTCACGTCGACACGCACGGCCAGCGCCTCACCCCCGGCGTCCTGGACCAGCCGCGCCGTTTCCTCGCCCGCTTGCAGCACTATATCCGCTACAACCACACGTGCGCCTTCCGCCCCAAACCGGAGCGCCGTCGCGCGGCCGATCCCCGATCCAGCGCCCGTCACCAGCGCCACTCGTCCGTCGACCTGTCTGGGCATGAAGTCCTCCGATGCTTGCGAATTTGGCAAATAAAAATACCTGAGTCACGTGCCTCGCCTGCTCGACCAAGCGAGAGGGCGAGGCTACCGCATCTCAGGTATTTTGGACCATCGGGAGCGGGCTATTTAATCGGCGCTGACCTCTGCCTCTGCGTCTTCCCGCAATGCTGGCATCACTTCTTTTGCGAACAGCTCCATCGACTTCATGACCTTGTCGTGGGGAAGCTCGCCGATGCGCATCCATGACATCCAGTGGTTGGTGAAGGTACGTGCCTGGTAGTCGCGGAGCTTTTTCAGGACGGTTTCGGGCGATCCGTACGCCGTTCCCCACGTCCAGAGGTCGTCGGCTGCGGCCTGGGCCACCGCTCCCGGTTGGTCCGGGTACTCCTCGTATCCACTTGTCGGCTTCGTCCGCCCGGGCGCACCTGGCAGGAACGCCGAAAGGGCGTTGTAGAACCACCGCGCGTTGGGCGCTGCATCCCGTTCTGCTTCCTCGTCGGTCGGAGCAACGTACACTTTGGCTGTTAGGGGCATTTCGTAATCTGAAAGCTGCTTGCCCTGTTTCTCGATCTCGGCCCTGAAGGCCGCGGTGCCGATCTCGACTGTGTCCAGCGACACGAAGTTCAGCGAACGGATCACCGAGTAGCCCTCAATAGCGGCCTTTTCGTACGAACCGGGAGTCACCACGGTCCATAAGATTGGTGGATATGGTTTCTGGACCGGCTTCGGGAATGTCGAAACATCTTTGAACTGCCAGAACTTGCCCTCGTACGAGAAGGAGTCTTCCGTCCAGGCTTTCGTGATGATATCCAGGCTCTCGGCGAACATCTCACGTGACTGCGTCTGGTCGATCTGGAACGTCTCAAACTCCGGGACCTGCCAGCCCCTCCCGACGCCGAGCATGAGTCGGCCGTTGCTGAGGACGTCCACGAGCGCGGCGTCTTCGGCGATCCGCAGAGGATGCTGGAACGGCAGCACGGTGGCGGCGATGCCGATCTTAATACGCTCGGTTCGTTCGGCCACAGCCGCTGCGAGCACGAGAGGGTTGCCTAGAAGTCCGGGTGTCGCGAAATGGTGCTCGGGAAGCCAGACCGAATCAAAACCGAGCTCTTCCGCGTAATCGATCTCTTCCAAGACCTCCGAAAAGGTCTGCTTCTGGGAGAGTTTCGAGAAGTCGCTGAACAAAAACATCAAGCCGATGTCCACGGGAATCCTCCTATTGACTTGACGCGAGATCACGGCGCTGGCGCGAACGCGGCTGCCAATTGCGGGAGCCTCGCACACCTTGCCCGAACTCACGTGAGGAATCCGTGAAGTCTTCATGCCAAGTTTATCTCCGCATCGATGTTGGGAGATTTAGAATCCGCTCAGCCAATTCAGACCATGCCACCCGCATGGGGTGGACTATCCAACAAGCTGGTGGAGGCGAACGATGCCTGAGAATGATGCAGGGTCAGACAAATACGAGAACCTTTTGATCGATCGTGTTGGAACCGACGGGCGTGTCGCCCGTGTGACGCTCAACCGACCGGAGAAGCTCAACGCGCTGTCGCAGGAGTTGCTCTACGAATTCTGGGACGTGCTGCACGAGCTGGAGGCGGACGACGGCGTGCGCGCCATCATCGTCAGGGGTTCGGGCAGGGCGTTCTGCGCCGGTTACGACATCACCACGCCGCGCGGCGAAGGATCAGACGGCCAGGTGCGCAGCCACAAGGTAGTGGACGGCAAGAACCGCCGCATGCTGATGGGCATACGGACGTCGATGCAACAGATAACCGATATCCACATGTACTTCTGGAACATGGCGAAGGTGACGATCGCCCAGGTCCACGGTTTCGCCATTGCCGGCGGGTGTGAGCTTGCGATGATGGCCGATCTCGTGGTCGCCACGGAAGACGCGCAGCTGGGGCACCCGGGCCTGCGCGGCATGGGAACGAGCCGCACCGGCGTTATCTGGCCACTTGTGATCGGCATGCGCAAGGCCAAAGAGCTTTATCTCACCGGCGACCCGGTGACCGGGACCGAAGCGGAAGAGATGGGGATGATCAACTACGCCTGGCCGGAGGACGAGCTGGAGGACAGGACGATAGCGCTGGCGGATCGCATCGCAAACATGACGGCGGACAACTTGGCGATCCTCAAGCTCAACATGAACCGCTTCTACGAGAACATGGGCATCTACTCGTCCGTCCGCTCAAGCACGGACCTCGACGCCGCCGGCCAGTTCACGGAGCATTCGTACACCTGGCAGGACACGATGAAAGAGGGCGGTTTCCGGGCCGCGGTGGCATGGCGTGACACGCCTTACGGCGATTACAGTGCGCGGCCACGTGAGTAGACACCGGTTCCCGGCCTCGTCCCGGTTCTACGCAGTGGCCTCGCCGGGATTGACCGGCTCGCAGGTCAGGCTGCGAGAACGCCCTCTGAGGTCGACCGTCGGAGGCTCATGTGCGCTGTGATGGGATCTTTTTCGATATCCAGGTTCGCCACGATATGGAAAGCACTGAAACGCGCTATCTTCATCCCAATCGGCCGGATTGTCGACGCCGAAGAGATACCCACGCTGTAGCCCGCGTCAGCGAATTCACATTGAACGTGGCCGCCGATCCGTCCGACCAACCTGTTCCAGTTCGTTATGGATTTGACGCCGATGCCGGAAGCCGGGTGCCGCCGTTCGATTGTGAGAAGCTCAAGCGCCACCGCCCGGTCCATGCCGAAATAAATACTGCCCTTGATCTGCCCGCTGACACGCAGAAAGACTGAGATGTCTTCTGTCGTTACGGAGTCTTGGCGCATCTCTTCGCCCGTCAGTTGAACGTCGATGCCCAGTTCAGATTCGAAGACGCGCGCCGCGGATCGCAGGAATGCCAGCACCGTTTTGTTCTGGATCTCTGTGTTTTCCGGGGAGGCGCCGAGAGGCCGTCGTACCTCCGTGGTGTCCGTCGGGAATCGAAAACGACCTAAGATGGAAGGACACGTATGCGTGGCGACCCTTCTCCCAACGGGAGAAGGTGCAGGATGAGGGAGAAGCTCCTCTCACTATCTGCGCCGATTCAAGGCGGAGCCACACTCATGGCTACTCGGGTGTCCTGAGCACCGCACCTGCGTATCTCAACTCCGCACCAGCGCTTTGAGGCTCTCGAAGGGCCGGAGCGTGCGGCAGCGCGCTGGTGCACCGATCGCCTGTCCGCGGTCCTCCTCACCCCAACCCTCATCCGTATGGGAGAGGGGGAGGGCGTATTGTCATACGCCCCTACGATGCCCTGAACGCCCGTCCAGTCAACCCGATCCTTCCATTCCCGGAAGGGCGAGGGAACTTCACTAACACACCGAGCACCGAAGACAATGACCACGCCCCGCCCTTTCCTCGGCTCGGCGGAGGGGACGGACAATAAGCAATAAAAGCGCCCCTGCGGTCCACATGAGTGGGGGGTGGGCAGGGGCGCCAGGAGCAGCCCTGGGGGAACAGGGCGTGTAGCGACGTTAGCGTTTCCCACCGATCCCCCATAGCTAAACGCATCGCGTGTTTACACGGTTTCGGGTATTTATGTGGGGAAACCTGCCCACTCCCTCATTCTCGAGTAGTCGGGATTCAGACACGGTTTCCGTTATCGACTTTTGTGACGACGAAAGCTGCGTGTTCCGGATTCCTCACTGCGTGGGAATGACGGTGTGGGAGTGTGTTGGGCCGGTCGTGGGGTAACGCGTTGGCGCCCGGGTCACTGTCTCCGGCCTGAATCGCCGTATCAGTCCCCTGAAAGCGCCTCAGCGATTCGATCCTCAGCGATAGCGCAGTACTCGGCGGACGTGTCGTATCCCACGTAGCGCCTACCCGCCACCGCCGCAGCCATCGCCGTCGCACCCGTTCCGATGAATGGGTCGAGAACGACGTCCCCGGTGTAGGTATAAAGCTGGATCAACCTGCGCGGCAATTCCACCGGGAACGGGGCGGGGTGGTTCGCCCGTTTTGCCGACTGCGGGCTGAAGCGCCAGACTGACTTAGTCGACTCCAGGAAATCCTCTTTGTCGATGGTGTTCTCGCCGCCTTCGGGGGCACGTCGTCCGAAGCCGGTCTTTGGATGCGGTTTTTGGAAAACGAGAATGTACTCATGGGTGTCCCGGAGCGTCGGGTTTGAGGCCGACATCCAGCTTCCCCAAGCCGTGGATGCCCCGACCCCGGCGCCCTTGTCCCAGATAATCTCGCCGCGCATCTGGAAGCCGATTTCGGACGCGCCTGCGATAATGTACGCGTGCAGCGGGATGTAAGGCTTGCGGCCAAGGTTTGCCACGTTGACGCAGGCCCGGCCGCCCGGGGCGGTCACGCGCCAGGTCTCGGCGAGCACCCGCTGCAACAGATCGCGGTAATCCTCCATCGTCAGGTCTTCGTCGTACTCCTTGCCGACGTTGTAGGGCGGCGAGGTGACCATCAGGTGAACGCTGCCGTCCGGCAACTCGTGCATGTTCTCGCTCGTGTGGGCGTAAATCCGGTCCAGCGATTCCTCCGGCGCCGCCGCCGTCTCGCCGACGTTACGGGCGTCGATTTCGGGCTGGAATGCGCGCGAGTAATACGCAGACGCGTCGTGCGAAATACGACCGCTCGCGCCGAATGCGCTGGTGCTTGTAGAGCGGCGTTTTGCGGTTGATTCGCGTCGCGGCATTGGAGACTTAGTCCGCCGATCCGACAGGGTTGGAGGCCTGGGTTTCCGCACTTGCCCCGGAACCCTCAAGGCTGGCGTCCATGATCTCCAGCAGATCCTTGGCGCTCTTCGTATCTTCCACCCCTTTGGACCCGATCCCTTCCTCCATCATCTGCAGGCAGAACGGGCAGGACATCGATATGGAATCGCCGTCAGTCTCCAAAAACTGATCGGTGCGCATGTGGTTGATACGGGTGCCGTCCTCCTCCATCCACATTCGCCCGCCGCCGGCGCCACAGCAGAACCCCCGCTCTTTGCAGCGGCTCATCTCGACCACTTCCAGCCCAGGGATGGCGGCAGCAATACGGCGAGGGGCGTCGTAAATCCCGTTGTGGCGCCCGAGGAAACAGGAGTCGTGATACGTTGTCTTCTCGGCGCTTACCGTCGCCAGCGCCCGCAGCTTGCCGTCGTCGATCAGCCCCGCCATGTACTCCGAGTAGTGCCGCACATTGAACACGCCGCCGAACTGCGGGTACTCGTTCTTCATCGTGTTGAAGCAGTGCGGGCAGGTCGTCAGGATCGTCTTCGGGTTGATCGCCTTGAGCGTCTCGATGTTTTGCTCGGCGAGCATGGCGTACAGGTACTCGTTGCCCATGCGCCGGGCCGGATCGCCGGTGCATGTCTCCGAGTTGCCGAGCACGGCGTAATTAACGCCTGCTTTTTTCAGGATTGATGCCGCCGCCCGCGTCACCTGCACGTTGCGCTCCACCAGCGCTCCGGTGCAGCCGACCCAGAGCAGGACATCGGCGTCCGGGTTCTCCTCGATGGTCGGGACAACCTGTCCCTCCAGCCAGCTCGTGCGGGTCAGGGTGGTGCCCTGCCACGGGTGGCCGCGCTGTTCAAGGCTCATGAGCGCCGCCTGCGCCGTCTCCGGCAGGCGTGACTCCTCAAGCACGAGGTAGCGGCGCATGTCCACGATCGTGTCGATATGGTTAATAAAGACCGGGCACGCCTCGACGCACGCGCCGCAGGACGTGCAGGACCACAGCACGTCCTCCGTGATCACCTCGCCGACCATTGCTGCTTCCGGCGCCGGCGGAGTTTCGCCCTCCGGCATCGCCAGCAATACGGGCGCACGCTCGGCCATGAACGCTTTCATGTCCTGCATTACGCCACGCGGGGAGAGCGGTTTCTCCGAGGCCCATGCCGGGCACTGCTCTTCGCATCGCCCGCAGTTGGTGCAGGCGTCAAAGTTCAGGTTCTGCCACCACGTGAAGTCCGTGATGTCTTTCGCCCCAAACGTCTCCAGCGTCTCGAAATCGCCCATCGGTTTGAGCGCCCCCCGCGCCTTTTTGGGCCGGAGGAAGATGTTGGCCGGACTCGTCATGATGTGCGACAGGTGCTTGTAGCCGATGGCGATATACACGAACCCGGCGGTAAAGATCCCGGCATGGGTCCACCACATGATCTCCTGGAGGTCCCTCATCTCGGAGGTGGTGATGGCGATCCCGTCGAGGCCTTTGGCGAAGGCCCAGCCGATGGGCGACCAGCCGGCGACACCGGGGTCGTAGAACCGGACGTCGGCCTGGTTGAGTTCCGTTGCGCCAATCCGGGCGCCCTCTATCAGGAAGCCTGTAAGCAAGAGCAGCGCAAGATAACCGAGAACGACGCCGTTGTCGGAGAAAGAGTGGAGGCGGCTGGGTCGCAGGACGTAACGCCGGAACGCCGCCATGCCCAGGCCGACCATCGCCAGCGCCCCGCCGAGGACATCCCACGTAAATCCAAGGGCGACTCGGTATTCAATCGTCGGGAACTCCCGGTGCATGTACTTCTCGACGTTGAACTCGACCGCCGCGACCGTGGTCGCAACGAGCAGGATCATGAAGCCCCAGAAGATGGAGAAGTGCATGATCCCCGGGTAAACCTCACGCTTCACGAACTTCCGGTGGGCCAGCAGATCGACGACGCCGAGCCCGATGAACTCGCGGATACGCGGCCCCATCGGCCCGAAACCCTCTACGGGCCTGCCGAGACGCCACATCAGCGACCGGCGGCGGATGCTGTAGATCACGGCGGCAAGGATTATGGGAGCGGCCAGGTAAACGAGGATCGCGGGCAACGGGTACCCGATGTTCCAAAAATCCTCACGTCCGGGGGGCATTCACATTCCTTCAGTATTTGGGCGTCACACCACTGTAGGGGTGAATGACTATCCGCCCACGTCCGTCCTTCGAGAACCTCAGGAAACGAGCGAGTTCGTTGCTGCCAATCGGCCCGTACAAAGAGAGCGCGTTGTTGACCGGCTCGGATGAGAAGCGTACCCGTTGCCCGCGCGATAGTTAAGGGCGTCAGTTGAGCGCGAGGACAAGTGCGGCGGTCGCCAGCCACCCGACGATGGTCACCAGGAGCGCCGGGTCCCGGATCAGCAACTCCTCCGGCGATTCGCCCATTCCCTTCCGGTATCCAAGGTAGAGATAGCGGAAAAGTCCGTACGCCACGAACGGGATGGTCAACATCATCGAGTTGTTGTCGGGCAGATTGACGTCCGTGAGGAAGCTGCCACTAAAGGTGTACAGGGTGTATGCCATGAGGGTGGTCGGCGCGACTACCGCCACGAACCGATCGATGAGCTCGACGCTGTATTCGCCCAGGATCGGCCGTTGGGCGGCGGCGTTAGATCCGGCGGTCACAAGCTCGGCCCGGCGTTTCATCAACGAGATCAGCAATGCACCGGAGGCGGTACAGACGTAGAGCCAGGGAGAGATAGTCAGCTCAAGCTCGAACTGATCGACCCCGCTTCCAAACTTGAAGCCGTCGATCGCCTCTGAGCCAGCCGCAGCCCGCAGTACAAAACCGGTGGCGAGCGTTCCCACGTCAAGGATGACGGTGCTTTTCAACACGAGGTTGTAGCCCTGCGATAGCCCGAAGTACCCCAGGACGATCAGCCCGAACGACAAACTGACCACGAACGCGCCCGCTACCGCGCCGATCAGCAGTAGCACCGCCGCCGCCCACGCCGCGCCCGTTGGTACGATGCCGGAGGCTATTGGCCGGAAGCGTTTCTTTGGATGCGCGCGGTCACGCTCGGCGTCGAACAGGTCGTTGACGATATAGACGACGCCGCTCACGATGATGAAGATCAGCGTCGCCGCCGAGCTCGTCGCCACAAGGTGGGCCATGCTTTCGACCTGGTCGAGGTCCCACCATTTGTTGACCGTAAAAAACAGAGCGATGAGAACCAGACCGTTTTTAGGGGCCTGTTTCGGCCGCATCGACCGTATAAGTCCGTACAGGATGGCCGCTGGCGAGCCGGAGCGGCGTTCTGTTGCAGGGGTACTTGCCATCGAGCGGATGATACCGGACGGCGTCTCCGCCACACATACGGAAACGGGGCACAGATTCCCGCGGGGTATGCCTCCGGCGGGAACCGGGAGCCAAGGCAGCCGTCTCCACCGGGCCCGGGTGACGCCATGAGCCCGCGAAGGCGGTTACGCCTCGACCGGCTGATGGTCGATAGGGGTCTTGTGGCCAGCGTTGAAGAGGCGAGGGCGCTTGTGATGGCGGGGGATGTGTCCATGCCCGGGACTCACGGGCGCCTCACGGCCGGACAGCAGATCAGGGACGACCAAGAGGTTGTGCTGCGGCCTCGTCCGCGTTTTGTGTCGCGCGGGGGAGAAAAACTAGCGCATGCTTTGGATCGGTTTGGCGTCGATCCTACGGGCATCATCGTGCTGGACGTTGGATCATCGACCGGTGGTTTCACCGACTGCCTCCTCCAGAACGGGGCCGCCCGAGTATACGCGGTGGACGCCGGACGTGCGCAGTTGCACTCACGTCTTATTGCCGACGACCGGGTCGTTTCGATGGAAGGCGTCAACGCACGTGAGTCGATCCAGCTCCCGGGCCCGGTCGATCTCATCGTGGCTGACGTGTCGTTCATATCGCTTGAGGTCGTGCTGCCGCCGGTATTCGTGCATCTGCGCGCCGGCGGTAGGGCGATCGTGCTGTTCAAGCCGCAGTTTGAGGCGCGGCGTGAAGAAGTGCCGAAGGGTGGCGTGATCCGTGACCCGGGGCTCAGGGCCCTCCTCATCGGGCGTTTCGTGGCCTGGTCAACGGAGCACAGGATTCGTATCCGTGGACTGATCCGGTCACCGATCCTGGGTGACGCCGGGAACGCGGAGTTCCTGATCTGGCTCGAGCCGCCACCCAGATAAGCCGGGCAAAAGATCCGGGAAAAGGGATCGGCAACCAACCCCGGCTCATGAAATTGGTGGGGAGTTTCCTGTCGTGTTCGCCGTTGGCCCGGGTCAATCCACCATCCGAACTTTACGAAAACGGGACTATCGGATGAAACCTCGCCGGGGGTACCATAGGGTTGCTCTCAGCGACGTGGATCCCGGCCCCCCGCAAGTGCGGCGGCGCCACGGGAGCAGCGCACCGCAAGGTCAATTGCCGCAAACCTCTCGGCCCAACTGGCTTGATAGCGACAGGCCCCGTGAAGCCTGTGGTGTCGTCGGCGTGTACGCGCCGGGCGACGACGTCGCCAATGTCGCTTATTTTGGACTCTTCGCCCTGCAGCATCGCGGCCAGGAGTCGGCGGGCATCGCCACGGCCGACGGCCGGAACATGGTGCTCCACACGGCTATGGGACTCGTCGCACAGGCGTTCAGGGGAGAAGACCTTGACCGCCTGACCGGCCACATCGCCATCGGCCATACACGTTATTCCACCACCGGCGCGCCCAAACGCTCCAACGCCCAGCCCATCATTGCCTACGGCGAAAACGGGCTCACCATCGCGCTCGGGCACAACGGCAACGTGATCAATGCCGGCCCGCTCCGCACGGAGATGGAGGAGTGGGGCGCCACCTTCACCGGCACCTCCGATACAGAGGTCATCGCAGAGATGTACGCCAAAGCGCCCGGGACCACCTGGGAAGAGCGCTCGGCGTACTGCATGAGACGCTTGAAGGGCGCTTATTCGCTTACCATCATGACGAAGGACCAGCTCATCGGGGTCCGTGATCCGCTCGGCATTCGCCCGCTCTGCATCGGCAAGTTCGGCGACGGCTACATTCTGGCCTCCGAAAGCTGCGCGATCGACCACGTCGGCGGCGAATTCATACGAGAGATTGAGCCCGGTGAGACGGTCGTTATTGACGAGAACGGTGTCGGTTCGTTCATGTGGTCCAGCGCACGCGACGCGCACGCCATGTGCATCTTTGAGCACATCTACTTCGCCCGTCCGGACAGTATTCTCAACGGAAACCTGAACCAGGCGACACGGGCCGAGATGGGCGCCCGGCTGGCGAGGGAGCACCCGGTGGAGGCCGACATGGTGATTGGGGTACCGGACTCGGCCATTCCCCACGCCGTCGGCTACGCCAACGAGATCGGTGTTCCTTACGGCGAAGGCCTCGTGAGGAACCGCTACGTCGGACGAACGTTTATTCAACCGAGCCAGCGCATGCGAGACATCGGCGTCGGGATGAAGTTCAATGCGCTTCCAGAGGTGATCAGGGGGAAGCGTCTCGTTGTGGTCGAGGACAGCATCGTCAGGGGCACGACCAAGTCACGCGTGGTGAAACTGCTCCGCAACGCCGGTGCCGCCGAGATCCACGTCCGTATCGCCTCGCCGCCGATCATCTCCACCTGCCACTTCGGCGTCGATATGGCGTCGATCGACGAGTTGATCGCAGCACGCAAGACGGTTGACGAGATCAGGGACTTGATAGGCGCAGACTCGCTCGGTTATCTGAGCGTTGATGGACTGAGAAACGCCGTCCAGGCTGAAGCCGGAACCTTCTGCAGTGGGTGTTTCACCGGCAAGTACCCCATCCCCGTCCAACTAGAGATGAATAAGATGGAGTTCGAAGAGGCGCCGCGTCCAACGACTAGGCCTGCCCGCACGGAACCACCCGCAACTCTTTGGATCTAACGAGGGAATTCCGGGTGTTCGGTCAAGGGCTTCAGGCACTCTCCCGCCGCGTTATTGACAATGCGCTCTCGTGTTGCGAAGTCCCCGGTTAAATGGCTTTCGCACAAAGCTGGGGCGTAATAAGCTAATCCCCCTATCTTTCCCGGCGTCCATACACTTGTTTGGAACCCCCGGAAATGCCCAGTCACCCGGATATGATCCGGGACTCACCCGAAACCCCAAAGGTAGTGGCCGCACCCCCATGACCGCCAACACCTCCCCCAACACTTACCCCAATACCTACAGGGCAGCAGGGGTCGATCTTGACGCCGCCAGCGCTCTCAAAGATCGGATCAAAACGGTCGCCGGTATCACATTCGGAGGCCGCGTAATCGGACGCCCGGGCTTTTTCGCCGGGGTTTACGAGCGATCACCGGACGACGACCTGCTCATGGCCGCAAGCGCCGATGGAGTGGGGACGAAAATCGCCGTCGGCCAGACCGCCAAGAACTTCCGTGGCCTGGGGATGGACCTGGTCAACCACTGCGTGAACGACCTCCTGACCACGGGCGCGAAACCGGCCTTCTTCCTAGACTACATTGGGCTCGGGCATGCAGAACGTGACGACGCAGTCGAGATCGTTGAAGGCATGGCCGAGGCATGTAAGGCCGCCGGATGCGTGCTCCTGGGTGGTGAAACCGCCGTCATGCCCGGGCTGTACGCCGGCGATGACATGGATGTCGTCGGGGTTATCGCCGGATATGTAGATCGCTCCGATCTGCTCGGCGGCGAAGCTGCGGAACTGGGCGACGTGCTGATCGGCATACCGTCCAACAGCCCTCACACCAACGGCTACTCGCTGATCCGACGTGTGTTCGATATCGACAACCATCCAGAGGTGCTTGAAGAGACCGAGTGGTCGCCGGACCTCGGACGCTCCCTTGGGGACGCATTACTCGAGCCGCACCGGAGCTATCTCGATCCAGTCACGCCGGTGCTTGGCATGATCCGCGGTATGGCGCACATCACCGGCGGCGGCGTGTTCGAGAACATCCCGAGGTCGCTTCCGGACGGCATGGGAGCGGATATCGATCTTACAAGCTGGGAAGTCCCGCCGCTGTTCCGGCTTATCCAGAAGCAGGGGGCGGTGGACCGAGACGAGATGTTCCGGGTCTTCAACATGGGACTCGGCATGGTCCTGCTGGCGTCAGCAGATCGGGCCGATGAGATCATGGAACTGGTGACGGACTCGTGGATCGTCGGGCGGGTCGTTGAGCGCGATCCCGGCGCCGAGCGCGTAGTTCTTATTTGAAAAACCGCCGGGATTCCGGCGACAGCGAACCGTCCGGATGTCGGCAGGCCGCCGGATTCGGGTACAACCAACCACAAAAGGAACCGTTGATTTGGCCTTCGCCTTACTGAGCGTTTACGACAAAACGGGACTCGTGGAATTCGCCCGAGTCATCCAGGCCTCCGGGTACGACCTCGTATCGACCGGAGGCACCCATGCCGAACTCGCCGGCGCAGGCCTGCCGGTCAAGCAGGTCGCCGACGTCACCGGTTCTCCCGAGATCCTGGACGGCCGTGTCAAGACGCTGCACCCGGTGATCCACGGCGGTCTGCTTGCGAGGCGCTCCAACCCGGACCACGTGGCGCAGCTCAAGGAACACGAAATCCAGCAGGTCGACATCGTCGTCGGCAACCTGTATCCGTTCCGGGAGACCATCTCAAAACCCGGTGTGACCCTTGAGGACGCGCTCGAGAACATCGATATCGGCGGCCCGACCATGGTCCGCGCCGCCGCCAAGAACCACCCGGACGTCGTGATCGTTGTGGACCCGGCTGATTACGAGCGGGTCGGTGCAATGCTGGCAAACGGCGGTGTATCAGCGGAAGAGCGTCGCCGCCTCGCGGCAAAGGCCTTCCAGCATGTTGCCCTGTACGACACCGCGGTCGCCGGATACCTGCGGGACACGCTGGCAGAAGATGCGCCAGCCGGTCTTTTCCCGGATGAGCTCACGGTGGGGTTCAAGCTTGACGGTGTCCTCCGTTACGGAGAGAATCCGCACCAGCCTGGGGCCCTGTACTCCGCCGATCGCGCGGACGGCGGCGGCATCGCGTCTGCCGACTTGCTGCACGGACGGGCGATGTCGTACATCAACTACCTGGATGCCGATGCTGCTTGGACATCGGTGGTGATGCTTCCGTCCACGGCGGTATCGGTCGTCAAGCACGCCAACACATGCGGGTTGGCGATGCACGAGGACCAAACCGAGGCCTACCGTAGGGCCTTCGCCGGGGACAGCGTATCGGCCTACGGCGGCATCGTCGGCTTCAACAGCACCGTAACCGCCGAAACCGCGGAAGCGATGCGGCCCGTGTTTTACGAGGTCGTCGCCGCGCCGGATTACGACCCGGAAGCGCTCAAAATTCTCAAACGCAAATCAAAGAACCTGCGCCTGCTGAAGGTGGCCCCGGTGGCCGACCACGGCGTCGCCCTCCACACTGTGTCTGGCGGCCTGCTGGTCCAGGTGGCGGACCGGGCGGACGACGATCTGAAGTCATGGAACGTGGTCACAACGCGACAGCCGACCGAAGAGGAACGCGCTGACCTAGCGTTTGCCTGGCACGCCGGGCGGCTGATCAAATCGAATGCCATCGTGCTTGTGAAAGACCGTGCCATCGTCGGCATGGGCGCGGGCCAGCCGAACCGCGTGAACAGCGCGTTTCTTGCCATCCGGGCGGCCGGAGACGCCGCGCTGGGTTCTGTGTTGTCATCGGACGCCTTCTTCCCCTTCCCGGACACGCTGGAGCTGGCGGCGGAGGCCGGGGTGTTGGCGGCGATTTCGCCCGCGGGTTCGATCCGTGACGATGAAGTGATCGAAGCCGCGAACCGGCTCGGCATGGCGGTCATCATGACCGGCAATCGGCACTTCCTGCACTAATCGTGGCCGCAAGCGTAGACATAGTCATCCCGGTCCTCAACGAAGAGGTCGCGCTCCCGCACTGCGTCAGAACGCTGACGGAGTTCATAAACGAACACCCGGGCCGGGACTGGCAGATCACGGTCGCCGACAACGGCTCGACGGACCGCACCCAGGAAGTGGCGGTGGAGCTCGTCGAACAGGGCTTTCCGATCCGAACCATCCGGCTCGACCAGCGCGGCCGCGGTCGCGCGCTCAAGAAGGCCTGGCTTGAAAGTGACGCCGATTTACGCTTCTACATGGACGTCGATCTATCGACCCGGCTTGATGCTCTCTTGCCGCTGGTAGAGGCCCTGGAATCTGGCGAGTACCAGGTCGCCACCGGGTCCCGACTGATGAAAGGATCTGAAGTCGTAGGGCGGAAGCTCCAGCGCGAGATCACCTCACGGGTGTACAACCTGATGCACCGGGTCATGTTTTTCTCGCCGTTCAAAGACGCACAGTGCGGTTTCAAGGGGATCACACGTGAGGCGGCCGAGGTATGTATCCCGCTTGTGGTGAACAACAACTGGTTCTTCGATACGGAGTTGCTGATCATCGCCGCCAGGTCTGGGTACAAGATCAAATCTCACCCGGTCCACTGGGAAGATGACCCGGATACCCGTGTGAATGTGACCGCGACGGTTACCGAAGACGTTAAAGGGCTGCTACGCCTCCGCTTCGGCGGCGTGCCGAAGGCGGTCCGGCGATGAGTCGGCCCGATGACCGCCGTGCGTACCTTGACCCCCGCGTGCAGGCGTCGATAGAGTGACGCAGCCTTTCATGGGGTCGCGCCGGAACGACTTGCCCTCTATGCGCAGCCCCCGACACCTTCGTGTCGCCACCTTCAGATGAGCCGCACAGGCGCCGATGACTAATCGCGATCCTGAGATATCCCGAGCGCTGGTGCTCGGCCATACGGCCGACATCGAACTGCATCGCGCCCGGGAGATTCTCCGTAACGAGTCGGTCAATCCCGAGGTCGTGATGGAGTTCTCGCCCGAGAAACCGGGCGTGTTGGCCGGTGTTAACGACGTCAAAACCCTGCTCAATCGGAACCTGCCGGAGACTGGTCGAGAAGTCTGGGCGCTGGACGAGGCCAGCAGTTTTGACGAGAACGAGGTGGTGCTCCGTGTTCGCGGGCCGTATGCATCTTTCGGCCTTTACGAGACGGCGATTAACGGAACCCTCTCATCTGGCGCAGGCTGGGCGACGGCGGCGCGAGAATGCGTCGACGCCGCCGATGGAGCGCCGGTGGTTTCTCTTGGCGCGCACCACGCCCACCCCAGCGTTGTGGGCGCGATGGACTACTCGGCCGTGACCGGCGGTGCAAGCTCCTGTTCTTCCGTGCTCGGTGCACGCCTCGCCGGCGTGACGGCGTCCGGCACGATGGCGGCGGCGCTTGTGATCGTGATGGGCGACACCCGATCCGCCGTAGAGGCGTTCGACCGCAACATGCCGCCTGAAGTGCCGCGTGTGGCGATCGTCGGGACGATCGGTGACGAGGCTATTGAGGCGGTTGAGGTGTCGCGCATGCTGCGGGATCGGCTGCGTGGCGTTCGGCTGGAGACCGCGGCTGCACGCGGCGGCGTGACGCCGGACCTTGTCCACGAACTCAGGGCGCGGCTGGACCAGGCCGGCTACAACCACGTGGACATCTTCGTCAGCGGCGACCTGAACCCTGAGCAGATTCGGGAGTTCACTGAAGAGAGCGCCCCGGTGGCGGCGTTCGGCGTCGGGTACCACATCGGAGCGGCGCAACCGATCAAGTTCCGGGCGGAGATCAAGGAGCTTGAGGGCCGGCCAGTGGCCCTCCGAGGCTTCGTCCCCGGGATAACGCTCAACCCGCGCCTGACGCGCGTCCTCTAAGCCCGCCGCTTACTTCCGGTCCGGCGTCGCCAGGCTGATGCGGAGCACCCTTTTGGTTTCGGGCGTTACGCGCGCCCACTCGGCGATACGGAGCCCGGCGATCCAGGCGATCCCGCGCTCGCACTCCATGATCGGAACGCCCTCCCGCCAGGACTTGGGCACGCCGGAGTTGACGAAGAGATCCTTCAGGCGCGTCTCCGTGTCCATCCCGAGCGGTTGAAATCGGTCGCCATCGACCCGGTTGCGCAGGGTCACCGTCTCCTCGATGGCGTCCGCGTCTGCGTACTGAAGCATATCCGAGCCGGCATCCAGATCGCCCGGCCTGTCGACCAGTTTGGCCTCCACCGTCTCACCGCCCGGGAAGTCAAAACGTCCCGGGACCGACATGATGATGGGCTCGATCGGACCCGGGTATGGCGCGTCTTCCCTTCCAGCCGGTGCGAACATAACAGTGTGGGATCGGGTCTCGAATCGAATCCTGTGCGGCAGGTCGATCGAGCGTCCGGCCCCGGCCTCGGCCAGCCGGTCCATCTCCGTGATGTGCGACCGTTGGAGGTCCGTCTCGGTACCCGACGCCTCCACAAACGCCCTGCGCAAAAGTGATCGCCTGAGCGCCGGACGGGCGATCTTAAGGAGCGCGCGGTCCAGCGTTACGGTATGGCTATCGGAATCCGAGTTGTCGAGTACGTGCTTCCATAACTCATCGATCACTTCTTGAAGTGCTGCGAGCTCTTCGGCCGCCGTGTCGGACAGCCTGATTATCGACTCGGCGACGCGCGGGTTGATGGCCTCCAGCTCAGGCATCACGTTCAGGCGCAATCGGTTCCGAGCGAACGTGGTCGACTCGTTGCTGACGTCGAGGCGCGGGATGATGCCGAGTTCGCTGCAGTACTGCTCGGTGTCTTCGCGACGGAGCCGCAGAAGTGGCCGGATGATGGTCAGCGCGCCGCCGCCCCAGCGCCTGGGGGTACGCGAGATAAGGCGCATGCCGCGAACGCCGGTGAGCCCTGAGCCACGCACGATGTGCAGCAACACCGTTTCTGCCTGATCGTCTAGCGTGTGCCCGGTGATGGCCGCCTGAGCGCTTTCCTGTTCAGCGGCGCGCCCGAGGAAACCGTATCGCAGTCGCCTTGCCGCGTCCTCCATGGAAAGTCGATTGTCTTTCGCGTAGGAGGCGACGTCGGCCCCGTCGCCTAGGTATGCCAGCCCGCGTGATTCAGCAGCAGTCCGAACGTACTCTTCGTCCGCGTCCGCGTCCTCACCCCGCATCCGGTGATTGAAATGGCATATGACGACCCTCGGGCCGTCGTCCTCACCGATCGCCTGCAACGCGTCTAGCGCGGTCATCGAGTCGGCGCCGCCGGATACCGCGACCAGTATGGATCGCCGCGGATCGACACCGGCCTCTTGCAAGGCCGCATAAATGGTCTGTCTCACCGATAGAACGTGTTCGGACCCAGTCTTGGACGTTCTGGGTGCTACGGGAGTCACAGGACGTGCGTGACCTCCTGCGTCGTGTACAGGCGCCTTGCCCGGACGCGCATGATCTTGTTGCCGTCCATACGTATCACTTGGAACCGGACCGGGCCGGTGCGCACCCGGTCGCCCGTTTTTGGTAACCGCTGCAGCCGGTCCAGCAGGAAGCCGGCGATCGTCTGATAATCGCCGTCCGGTATCTCGAGTTCGAGCCGGTCGTTCGCGTCCTCGATGGACAACGCCGCATCCAGTTCAAACGTGTTGGCGTCGAGCGTGATGAAGCGGTCGTCCGGTTTGAGACCCTCCTCGCCCGTGGCGCCGATCGCTTGTTC
Source organism: Chloroflexota bacterium (assembly GCA_002730555.1). GTDB lineage: Bacteria > Chloroflexota > Dehalococcoidia > Lucifugimonadales > Lucifugimonadaceae. Next base: position 35,736 of record PCAM01000012.1, on the reverse strand, counting down.
CACGATCTTCGTCAGCGTGACGAGCCCGGCAATTCCGCCAAACTCATCGACCACGAGCGAGATCTTGTGACCCGTTTCCTGCATGTCCTGGAACAGCTCGTCCTGCTTTTTGGTTTCCGGAACGAACAGGGTCGTCCGCATGAGTCCGGTGACCGGGTCCTTATCCTCGAGGTTACCATCGGCGATGGACTGGAGCACGTCTTTCACGGACAGGATACCGACGACATCGTCATGGTCTTCGTCGAACACCGGGAACCTAGTGTGTGGATTCGCGGCGTAGATCTCCATGAACCCCTTGAAGCTGGTGCCGACTTCTATCCACTCGATCTCGTTCCGAGGGGTCATGACGTCCCGGACCTCGGACTCTCCAAACCTGAAAATGTTCTCCAGCATCTCCCCCTGGCTCTCCTCCACCGTCCCCTCCGCTTCGCCGACGTCGATCAGCATGCGGAGTTCGCCCTCAGTGATAGTCGGGGTTGTCAACGCTTCTTTGCCGCCGAGGACGTGCGTTATTACCCGCGGCACCAGTGTGAAAATCCAGACCATCGGCCCGGTGAAGCGCATGAGCGTAAGGACCGGGCGCGAGACGATGTGGGACCAGCGTTCCGCTCCCACGATGGCGACCGATTTCGGCGTGAGTTCCGCCGCGACCACGACGACGACGGTGGCGCCAAGTGTGGCGATTGCGACCACGCCCGCCGAATTGCCCCACAGCCTGATCACGAGCGCCGTGCCGACGGCCGTAATGACGATGTTCAGCGCGTTTCCGATGAGCAGGATCGTTCCGAAGAACTTGTTGTATTCGTCGGTAATTTTGACGATCGCAGCGGAAGAGGCGTCTCCCCCTTCAGCGCGGTGGCGGACCCGGTACCGATTGACCGAGATGATTGCTGCTTCAGACGCGCTGATCAGAGCGCTGCCAATCACGGCAATCGCGATGATCAATATCGACAGAAACATCCCGCGCGTTCTCCTCGTTGGCCGTCTCGCTGGTGTATGCGGCGGCGACCGTGTTAAGAAGAGTTTATCGCAGGACGATTGAAGGCCCGTTCGTCGGAAGTGGCCGTTAACCACAAATCCGCCCCCTGTAAGGGCCGGATTCTGGAGCGAGAGGGTTCGGTTATCCGAGGTTATTCAGAGTCTTCTGATTCCTCAGACGCATCGGATTTGGCCGTTACCAGCGCCGGGTCCGGCGGCGAGTTCTTGGCCACCACCGCAGCGCGGATAGCGGCATCAATCTCGTCCCTGATGGCGGCCTCGCGCTTCAAGAAGGTCCGGGAGGTTTCACGTCCCTGACCTAGGCGAGTGTCGCCGTAGGAGAAGAACGAACCGCTCTTCCTAAGGATGCCGTGCTCTACACCAAGGTCGAGCAGCGCGCCCTCCTTGCTGATGCCTTCCTTGAACAGAAACTCGAGCTCGGCGACCCGGAACGGCGCAGCCACCTTGTTCTTCACAACGCGGGCGCGAACGCGGTTGCCGATGATCTCGGTCCCGCTCTTGATCGCCTCCATGCGGCGGAGGTCGATGCGGACGGATGAGTAGAACTTGAGCGCCCGACCTCCGGGGGTGACCTCCGGGTTTCCGAAGACCACGCCGACCTTCTCACGCAACTGGTTGATGAAGATCAGTGTGGTGCTGGTGCGCGCCACGGAACCGGTCAGCTTACGGAGCGCCTGCGACATGAGGCGGGCCTGGAGGCCGATGTGCGTGTCGCCCATCTCACCTTCCTGCTCCGCCATCGGAACCAGCGCCGCGACCGAGTCGATCACGATCACGTCCAGCGCGCCGGAACGCACCAGGTAATCAGTGATCTCAAGCGCCTGCTCGGCCGAGTCGGGCTGAGAGACGAGCAGCGTGTCGATATCGACACCGAGCAACGTGGAGTAAGCGGGGTCCATTGCGTGCTCGGCGTCGATGTAAGCGGCAGTGCCGCCGATGCGCTGAGCCTCTGCGATCACGTGTGATGCTAGGGTCGTCTTGCCGGCGGACTCGGCGCCGAAGATCTCCACAACCCGGCCGCGGGGCAGCCCGCCTATGCCGAGCGCCATGTCCAAGGCGATCGAACCCGTGGGAATGGCGTCAACGTCCTGGCCTCCCCGATCGCTCAGCTTCATGATGGCGCCGCGACCGAACGCCTTGTCGATCTGCGCCAGCGCCAACTCCAGCGCCTTCTCCCGCTCGGAGCGGTTCCCGTTGGTATTGACGGGTTTTTCGGCGCGGGCGGCTTTGGCGTTGCGAAGGGGGGACATATCTCTTGCCTCTTCTTTTGGCAGACCTGTCGGCGTGAGTTAGCAATATTGGCCACTGGTTGAACGCTTGCATGCTGTGTCCAATTCCAGTAGCAGAAGTGACGCTAGCACGGATGTTCTAATGATGCAACCAGACGGCGTCACATCCGCACGAAACGGATGCATGGAACACCGGCCAGAGTGGTGATGTGACACGAAGTTTATGTCTCCCCCCGCCGGACCGACAACCTTAGTGGGGAGTGCGTAGGAGTGAAGCCGAGCCGGCCCTTCGAGAGCCTCAGGGCGCCGGCGTTCGCCTTACGGATGCTGCCCGGGTGAATGTAGGGGCGCCCGAGGGCGGGGCAAGCGCCCGCCCATATCCCGGAACCTCAAACACCGCGTCTAACCAAGGTACGCCGCCGCCCATCCAAGCCCGTCCTCCGTGACCCCGGCCGGTTTGTACTCGCAGCCGATCCATCCTTTGTATCCAAGGCCGTCTATAAAAGAGAACAGGTAGGGGTAGTTGATCTCCCCGGTGCCGGGCTCGTTGCGTCCCGGGTTATCGGCGAGCTGGAAGTGTGGGATGCGGTTTTTGAGCCGCTCGATCGTCGGGGCCAGGTCGCCCTCCATGATCTGCATGTGATAAATGTCGTACTGCAGCCAAGCGTTCTCATGGCCGACCGCGTCCAGTACCGAAATCCCCTGCGAACTCGTCGTGATAAAGTAACCAGGGATGTCCCGGGGGTTGATCGGCTCAAGCAGCAGCTTCGCCCCGGCATCTGCGACCAGCGGCGCCGCGAACGCCATGTTGTCAATCAGCGTTTGCGTTGCGACCTCGGGGTCGGTCCCGGCAGGTGGGATCCCGGCCAGGCAGGTCAGTTGCCCGCAATCGAGCGTCTTAGCGTACTCGATCGCCATCCCGACGCCATCCCGAAACTCCTCTACGCGATCAGGCAACGCGGCCAACCCCCGATCGCCGCCATCCCAGTCGCCCGCCGGAAGGTCAAACAGCACCTGCTTCAGCCCGTTCTTTTCGAGCCGTTCCTTGATCTGCTCCGCCGGGAAGTCGTACGGAAACAGGTACTCGACCCCTTTGAACCCCGTATTCGCGGCGGCGTCGAATCGGTCGAGCATTTCGACTTCGGTAAACATCATCGAAAGATTGGCGGCGAGCTTGACCATGCGTTCTCCGGTTAGGTGAATCGAGTTGTATTAAAGGCAGTGCAAAAGAGGTTAAACCACGGGAGTTCGCGACGGGTCGCTAGATCGGAGTAGTAGGAGATCTAGGATAAAGGGAAGTACGATTGGGGGCCGCTCCGATGCTCGATTACTCGTTTGATCGAAATAGCGGCGGATACTGAATCGAGTTCAGGATGACAAGTGGGCAAGATCAGACCGACAAAGGGCGAGAACACGGCGCAGGGGAAGGGGATCAGATACCGTGTGCCGGGCACTGACGCACAACCTGCGGTTTTCCCACAAAGGCTCAAAAGCAAAGCATGTACATCCCTGAATACTTCAACATGGAAGACCCGGAGGCGATAGAGCACATTGTTCGGGAGAACGCTCTTGGGACGTTGATTACGGCCTCGCCCGACCGTCTAAAAGTGACGCATCTGCCGCTCATGTACGCGCGCTCCGGTGATGGCGGAATCATCACCGGGCACGTGTCTCGCGAGAACGATCACTGGGAAGTGCTCGATGGGGAGTCGGAGTCCCTAGCGATCTTCCAGGGACCGGACGCTTACGTCTCGCCCGACTGGTATCAGGAAGGTCCTGCCGCGCCCACCTGGAACTTTGCCATCGTTCACATGAGGGGACCGGTGCGGGCCATAGAGGCTTCGGAATGGCTCTCGGCGCACGTCGATGAGCTAACCAAGCGGCACGAGACGAAGGCGTTGGGCCACCCCAACCCGACCGATCGGGAATATCAGACGGGGCGCATTGCTGGCATCGTCGGCGTCCAGATGAAGGTCACGTCGATAGAGGCCAAGTTCAAGCTCAACCAGAACCGCAGCGCCGCTGATCGCGCGAAAGTCGCAGATCAGCTGGACGTTTCAGGCGACCAGCTCGCGGCGGCGGTCGCGGCGTTGATGCGGAAGCACGGTGTCGATTAGTGCGCCATGTAGCCCAGACCTCATTTGACGGTCTCCGCAAGGAACATCAGTTTGTCAGTTCGAACCCCGAAACCGACTCAAGATCAGCTAATTGCTCTTGCCGTTGAGTTAAACGTCAAGGGTGGCGTGGAGTTGTTGGGCCGGCTGGACGGAGGGATCGATGCGACGATGGAGTTGCTGAGGATTACAGACGACTCCGGGCGACAGAGAAAAGTTATCCTGAGACGCTACGGCGAATGGATAGCATCAAAAGGACGGGAACACGCCGTCAGGGAAGTAGCAATACTTCGGCTCCTCATTACAGCCGGTTTACCGGTGTCTGAGCCGGTCTGGGTCGATTCCCGGAACACATTCCAGGAACCGGCCCTCGTACTTGAGTACATCGACGGCGAGCCAATCACGAGGCCCGAAGACGAGGCGGATTGGGCGCATCAGATGGCCGGGTTCCTCGTCAGCCTGCACGCCCTTCCGATTAACCCCGATGTGTCGGCTTTGCTGGAGGACAATCGAGCGGCGATCCATCGTAAATATTCATCCGTAACCGCCGCACAGAGTTTTTCGACATTAGTGGATGCCGATCGAATCTGGCGCGCTGGAGTCGACGCATTTACTGATGCCCCGATCGGGGATACGGCCATTCTTCATAACGATCTCTGGCTCGGGAACATTCTCTGGACAGGACAGAAACTGAAAGCGGTTATCGACTGGGAGGGTGCGAGCCTGGGCGATCCGATATGGGACCTCGCTTATATCTCGATGGACCTCAGACTTCAGGGCTGGGATCTGGGCGCAGACGAGCTTGTCCGTGAGTACGCCCGGGAATCGGGACGAAGTCTTGAATTACTACCCCTCTGGACCACGCATTTCCTAGTCCAGACATTCCCCGCCGTGGAAGAATGGTCGCCGGGTCTCCTGGAGCTCGGTCGTGAAGATATGACACCGGAAGCCGTCAGACGTCGGCATACGGAACTCGTGGAACTGTACATAGATTGAAGTTTCCGAAAACGGCATCTGTTTGGTCTGCGTATTGCGGGGAACGTACCGCCACCTCGATAGGGAACTCTCGCATATGGGAGAAGCCGCTCTGTTGCAGTTGATCCCTACCGGATACCACTGTTTTCCTGTTTACCCTGTTCTGGGGCCATCTCTAGCGTTGAGGTCGTTGATGCACGGGTATCAGAACGCCCATTCTTTACCCATTTCGATCCACGCCCATCAATTTACGTGATGCACTTTATTAACGTTTGTTTAGCCTGAGTAACAGGGTTCCCTAACGCCACGGCGAGTGCGGTGACCTGCCCCATGCAGAAGATGGCTCCCTAGTCCCCGGTGTCTCGCCCAGTGCAGGGTCACTAACGACTTGCACCGCCCAGGTCATCCTGAGTCGGAAGCCAAGGATCTCCCAGCTTTCAAACGGCCAGGCTCATCAGACGTGGCTTCAAACCTCCGCCCTTGCATTCGTCCATATGCCGGCGGTGTATCCTGCCGACTCGCGCATCTGGGCTACCGAATCATTGAGCCGGGGAGGCAATCGAATGAGAGCAGCCGTCTACAAGGGCAAACAACGCTTCGAGATCGAGGAGATTCCGACGCCTACGACGGGACCCGAGCAGGTGCTTGTTAGGGTCCACTTTTGCGCTATCTGCGGTACGGACGTCCACGCCTTCCTGTACGACGTGGCCCCGCCCGGAACGGTGCTCGGGCACGAGTTTGCCGGGGACATTGTTGAGGTGGGATCGGCCGTCACGGTGTGGAAAGTAGGCGACCGCGTGATCGGCGGCGGTGGCGATCCACCGCCCGGCCACGAGTCCCCGACGCGGACGCACCCGCGCTTCAACTACAGGACGATGGGCTTCCCGGAAGGCTCAATCCGGGGCTACGCCGAGTTCGTCCTGATGGAGGAGTGGCAGCCCATCCTGATCCCGGAGGGTATCAGCGACGAAGAGGCCGCCATGTGCGAGCCGACCGCCGTCGCCATTCACGCCATCCGCAACTCCGATCTGAAGCTCGGCGATAGTGTTGGCATCATCGGCGCCGGGCCTATCGGGCTTCTCACCTTGCAGGCCGCTAAAGCCGCCGGTGCGAGCGCCGTGTATGTATCTGAACCGGCCCCGGAACGCGCCCGCGTGGCGCTGGAGCTGGGCGCGGACGCCGTGATCAACCCGCTGACACAGGACCTGCAAACAGAGATAGATGCGCTGACTGGTGGGCGTGGCCCAAACATCATTTTCGACGTCGCCGGGTTCCCGTCAACGCTTGATCAGGCATTCAACATCGTCCGCCACACCGGGCAGGTCGTCCTGGTGGCCGTGCCGTGGGAGGAGCTGCCGCTGCGACCGGTCGATTGGATGGCGCGAGAGATCAGCTTCAAGGCGAGCTGGGGCTCGCTGCCAAGCGACTGGCACCGTGCGATGGGGCTGATGTCGTCCGGGAAGCTCACCGTCAAGCCACTGATAGGGGACGTGGAGTCCATCCCGCTGGAGGGCATGCAGGAAGCGTTTGAAGGGCTGATGAAGCCAAGCAACCAGCTGCAGGTCGTGGTCCGGCCGTAGGGTTTCCACGACACCGCGTAGGGGCGATGGGATTCCTTCCCGTCGGGAAGGAAGATGCAAGCGCTCTGATGCGAGCGGTGCGAATCTTATCGCCGTACCCGGCCCTTCGAGGGCCCCAGGATACGGCTTCCTCGCTGGAAGGGCACGGGTCCAACGCCCTCTCCCAGTGGAAGAGGGCGTTGGGGTGAGGGCGTTTCTTGGGCGGTCAGTGCGGGTGGTAGCGTGATGCGATCGGCATCCGACGGTCCCGGCCAAACGCCAGCCCGGTGATCTTGACGCCCGGGGGTGATTGTCGGCGCTTGTATTCGTTGCGGTCCACCATCTGCAGGACGCGCCGCACTGTCGCCTCATCGCCGCCGTCCAGCGCGGCTTCCTCGGCGACGATCTCCTCTGCGTCCCGTCGGTCTTCGACGTAACGCTCAAGGATCCGGTCCAGGATCTCGTAGGCCGGCAGGGAGTCGCTATCCAGTTGATCGGGCCGGAGCTCTGCGCTTGGCGGCTTGTCGATCACCGAACGTGGGATCGGCGCGCCCGGTCCGGCCTCGTTCCGGTACTCGCACAGCCGGAACACGAGCGTCTTCGGCACGTCCTTGATCACGGCGTATCCGCCTGCCATATCGCCGTACAGTGTGGCGTAACCGGTGGCGAACTCCGACTTGTTCCCGGTCGTTAAGACCAGGTACCCGAATTTGTTTGAGATCGTCATGATCACGTTGCCGCGGACGCGCGACTGCACGTTCTCCTCGGCCACGTTCACGTCCGTGCCGCGGAACTCGTCTTCAAGGATCTCCTCAAATGCCGCATGGGCGGGTTCGATGGGGAGATTCCAGAGCCTGATGCCGAGCCGCTTCGACAGGGCCTCGGCGTCGGCAACAGACCCATCGGACGAGTAACGGGAGGGCAGGGCGACACCCAGCACGTTTTCCGCGCCAAGAGCGTCGACGGCGATCACCGCCGTCAGGGTCGAATCTATGCCGCCAGAAAGGGCGATCACGGCCTTGCCGAACCCGCTCTTCCGGGCGTAGTCCCTGGTTCCTAGCACAAGCGCCCGGTACACCTCGGCCTCTTCGGACAGTGGTTCGGCAATTGCCGTCTGTGGCGCCGGGGCGCTGGCCGGAGGTTTCGCCGCCCCGGAGATCGTCATCTCTGACGCAATACCGATCGCAGCGAGCTCGCGCTCAGAAGGCTTGTTCCACGCCGACCGGGAGCGCACCGCATCCACCTGGTCAAGATCAAGATCGACCAGTAACAAATCCTCGCAAAACCGCTCGCCCTCGGCGATGAGCGCCCCGTCGGGGCCGTACACGAGACTCGTGCCGTCGAACACCAGCTCGTCCTGGCCGCCGATCTGGTTTACGTAACACGCAAACATCTGGTTGCGGCGCGCCAGCCCGCTGATCAGCTCCCGCCGCACGCCGTCCTTTCCGCGCTCAAACGGCGAGGCGTTGATGTTGATATTGACCTCTGCTCCGGATGCTCGCTGCACCTCGGAGGGACCGACCGGCTCCCACACGTCCTCGCAGATGCTCACGCCGATACGGACGCCGCCAAAGTCGATCACCGGGCACTCGGCCCCGCGCTCGAAATAGCGTTCCTCGTCAAAGACACCGTAGTTGGGGAGGTGGATCTTCCGGTAGACGGCGGCTACGCGGCCTCCGTGCAGGAAAGCCGCTGCGTTATAGATCGGGGCGTGGTGCTCTGTGGAACCATCCACAAATCCGACGATGGCGCTGACGCCAACGGCCCCTGCGGCGACCTGATCAAGCGCGGCCCGGTTGTCCCCGACAAACCGTCGGTGCAACACGAGATCTTCTGGCGGGTATCCGGTGATCGCCAGTTCCGGGAACGCCACCAGCTCTGCGCCGGCCTCGCGCGCCGATACCATGGCGTCGATTATCAGCTCGACGTTGCCGTCGATATCTCCGACGGCGGTGTTCACTTGCGCCAGCGCTATACGGAGAATCCGCACGTATCAGAACTCCTTACGCAACCTTCGGAGATCAATTCCGGGGCAAATCGGACCCAAGACATCCCGTCTAAATAGGCCCTCTAGACGGGGATTAAACGCCACCCCGGACGTACCCGATCACACGCGGAAGCTGAGTCTGCCCCATGAGCCAGGCATCAACGCCGCGCGCCGTCCGTCGTCCGCCCGCGATGGCGTGCACCACGAGCGACTGCCCGCGCTGCATGTCGCCACCCGCAAAGACACCGTCGACCGAGGTCATGAAGTTACTGTCCGTGGCGACATTGCCGCGCTCGTCAAGATCGACACCGAGATCCGCCAGCAGTCCGCCCCGCTCGCCGTGGAGGAAACCCATGGCCAACAGCACCAGCTCCGTCTCGACCGTGAACTCGGAATCCGGGACCTCCACCATCTTTGGGTGTCCGCCGTTCGGGTCTGGCTCCCAGTCCACACGCACGGCGGTCAGGCTCTTCAGTTTCCCGTCCTCGCCGTTAAACTGCTTCGTCAGGATATCGTAGTCCCTGATCCCGCCCTCTTCGTGCGCCGAGGAGGTGCGCAACGTCATCGGCCACTGCGGCCAGGGGTTCGTCTCAGCGTTACGTTCGGTCGGGGGGGTCGGCAGCAACTCGTACTGCCGGGTTTCCACCGCGCCCTGGCGATGCGACGTTCCGAGGCAGTCGGCCCCGGTGTCGCCGCCGCCCAGAATCACCACTGTCTTGCCGTCTGCCGTGATCGTGTCGTCCGGGCCAAACTCGGCGCCTTCATTCCAGCGGTTGCTCTGCTTCAGATAGTCCATGGCGAAGTGCACGCCGTCCAGGTCACGGCCGGGCACCGGCAGATCGCGCGGGACCGTCGATCCGCCGCACAACACAGTGGCGTGGAAATCGACCTTCAACTGGTCCGTGGGGTAGTCACGTCCGACCCATGTCGAGGTGCGGAACTCGATCCCCTCGGCTTCCAGTTGCGCAACGCGCCGCTGGACGACCGTCTTCTCAAGTTTGAAGTGAGGGATGCCGAGGGACAGCAGACCGCCGACGACCTCGTCGCGCTCAAATATGGTGACCCGGTGGCCGGCGCGGTTCAGTTGCTGTGCCGCGGCGAGCCCGGCGGGACCGGAGCCGATGACGGCGACCTTGCGACCGGACCTGACAGGCGGTACTTGCGGGGTGATCCAGCCTTCAGACCAGCCCTTTTCGGCGATCGATTGCTCGATCATCTCGATCGTCACCGGGTCCTGATTGATGTTCAGCGTGCATGCGGCCTCGCACGGCGCTGGGCAGACCCTGCCGGTGAACTCCGGGAAGTTGTTCGTGGCGTGGAGCTGAGCGAGCGCCGCTTCCCAGTCTCCTGAATAGACGAGATCGTTGAAATCTGGGATCAGGTTGCCGAGCGGACAGCCGCTTGACGAGTTGCAGAACGGAACGCCGCAGTCCATGCATCGTCCGGCCTGGGTCTTCGCCTGGTGCTCTGACCAGTTCTCGTAGACCTCACGCCAATCCCGGAGTCGCTCTTTTACGGACCGCCTGTCTGGCAGCTCGCGATCCCATTCCATGAAGCCGGTGGCTTTACCCATATTGTCTCTGTTAGTCCCCTGCCGTTGCGGTCTGCTCGGCGCGTTCAGCAAGTACCAGCTTGAACGCTTCCGGCATCACCTTCTTGAAGGCGCCGCGTGAACTGCCCCAGTCGCCGAGAATGCGCTTGGCCACGGAGCTTCTTGTATAACGTTGATGGTTCTGGAGAAGTCCCAGTAGTTCCGCCTCGTCTCCCGATCCCGCGACGACCTCCTTTAGGCTGGCCATCTCCGAGTTGAATCGGTTCGAGAACGTGTTGTCCGGGTCGTGAATGTAGGCGACGCCTCCACTCATTCCGGCGGCGAAGTTCCGTCCGGTCGGGCCGATCACGACGATCGTTCCGCCGGTCATATACTCACAGCCGTGGTCGCCGATACCCTCGACGACGGCGCGTGCGGCGCTGTTGCGCACGGCGAACCGCTCTCCTGCGATCCCCCGTATGTACGCCTCTCCGCCCGTCGATCCGTAAAGGGCGACGTTTCCGATGATGATGTTTTCTTCCGGGGTGAAGGTCGATTCCTCCGGCGGGACGACGACGATCCGTCCCCCGCCGAGGCCCTTCGCAAAGTAGTCGTTTGCGTCGCCCTCAAGCCTGAAAGTTACCCCCGTCGCAAGGAAGGCGGCGAAGCTCTGTCCGGCCGAGCCCGTGAAGGTGTAACGGATGGTGTCTTGTGGCAACCCGCGGACGCCGTATTTACGGGCGATCTGGCCACTGAGCATCGTTCCGACGACACGGTTCGAGTTCTTGATCGGGAACTCCGCCTCCACCGGCGTCTCGTTGCCGAGGGCCGGAGCTGCGGTCTCTATGAGGAGGTGGTCCAGCGCCCCGGTCAATCCGTGGTCCTGGGCCTCACTGTGGTATATCGCCACACCCCCGGCTGGCTCCGGCTTGTACACCAGCTTGTCCAGATTCAACCCGCGGGCCTTCCAATGATTTACGGCGCGCCGGGATTCCAGCTTGTCCACGCGTCCGACCATCTCGTCCACCGTTCGGAATCCGAGCCTCGCCATGTACTCACGGAAACTCTCGGCGAGCATCATGAAGTAGTTGATGACGTGGTCCGGATCTCCGGCGAACCGTTTGCGCAGTTCCGGGTCCTGTGTGGCGACGCCGATTGAACAGGTGTTCAGGTGGCATTTGCGCAGCATGATACAGCCCATCACCACGAGCGCAGCCGTGGCGACACCCCACTCTTCGGCCCCCAAAAGCGTTGCGATGGCAACATCCCGGCCCGTTTTGATCTGGCCGTCCGTCTGCACGACTATTCGGCCCCGGAGGCCGTTCTGTACGAGGACCTGCTGCGTCTCCGCGACGCCAAGCTCCCAGGGCAACCCGGCGTGCTTGATCGAGGACAGCGGGGATGATCCGGTACCTCCGGAATCGCCTGATATCAGGACCACATCGCCGTGGCCTTTGGACACGCCGGCGGCGATGATTCCGACGCCGACCTCGGACACGAGTTTCACGTGGATACGCGCCTCAGGATTCACGTTCTTGAGGTCGTGAATCAGCTGCGCCAGGTCCTCGATCGAATAGATGTCGTGGTGCGGCGGGGGCGAGATCAGCCCGACCCCGGCGGTCGTGCCGCGGATGCCGGACATGTAATCAGTGATCTTGGAACCGGGGATTTGACCACCTTCGCCCGGCTTGGAGCCCTGCGCCATTTTGATCTGAAGGTCGGTGGCGTTGACCAGATACTCGGTTGTCACGCCGAAGCGGCCGGATGCGACCTGCTTCATGCGGCTGGAACGGTCGTCGCCGTTGGGGTCGGGCGTGTAGCGCGCCCGGTCCTCGCCGCCTTCGCCCGTGTTGGACCGGGCGCCCATGCGGTTCATGGCGATCGCGAGCGTTTCGTGCGCCTCACGGCTGATGGAACCGAGGGAGATAGCGCCGGTCGCAAACCGGGTGACGATCGATTCCGCCGATTCCACCTGGTCCAACGGCAAACCGCCGTCTGGCTCGAACTTGAAGTCGAGCAGGCCGCGAATCGTGGCGAGCCGTTCAGCCTCGTCGTTAGAGGCCTTCTCGAATAACGAATATGTGTGTGCGTTGTTGGATCTGGACGCGTGCTGGAGCAGCGCGATCGAGTCCGGATCGTAAAGATGCTTCTCGCCGGTGCCGCGCCACAGGTACAGCCCGCCGATCTCGAGCGCCAGTCGGCCGCCGAGTGTCGACTCTGGGTAGGCCCGGGCGTGGTTGTCCAGGATGTCGCTTGCGATCTCGTCGAGGCCGATGCCCTCTATACGAGTCGGCGTCCACGTGAAGAATTCGTCGACAAGATCCTGCGACAGCCCGAGCGACTCAAAGATCTGCGCGCCCTGGTAGCCCTGCATGGTGGAGATGCCCATCTTGGACATCACCTTCAGGACGCCCTTTTCGATGGCCTTTGCGAAGTTGTACTCCCCCGTTGCCTGATCCGGGAGCGTGCGTTCGTTTGCCGTGTCGCGCTCGCGCAACCCGGCCAGAGTCTCAAACGCAAGGTAGGGGTTAACGGCAGATGCCCCGTACCCGAACAGTGTGGCGAAGTGGTGGTTCTCGCGCGGCTCGCCGGACTCGACGATGATGTCGAGCTCCGCTCGGGTCTTGTTGCGGATCAGGTAGTGGTGGACGCCGCCGACCGCAAGCAGGGTGGGGACGTAAGTGTGCTCTGCGTCGACGCCTCGGTCGGAAAGAACGATCAGAGAGTAGCCGTCGGCCACGGCCTGGTCAGCCTCCGCCCGCATCCTGTCCAGCGCGTCCCGCAGACCCGCTGCGCCGTCGGCGACGCGGAAGAGGGTCGAGATAGTTGCCGCCCGCATATCCGGGCGGTCGAGAGCCTTGATTTTCGAGAGGTCGGAGTTGAGCAGCACCGTGCGGTCGATCCGAAGCAACCTGGCGTGTTCCGGAGACTCCTGGAACAACCCACCCCGCTTCCCGGCCGGGACGGACAACTGCGTGACGAGCTCTTCACGGATGGCGTCCAGCGGCGGGTTGGAGACCTGCGCGAACAACTGCTTGAAATAGGTGAATAGTGGTTGTGGGCGATCCGAAAGAACGGCCAGGGGCGTGTCGTTGCCCATCGACCCGATCCCCTCTGCGCCGTCGAGTCCCATCGGCCCGATCAGCAGCCGCAGATCCTCCTGGGTATAACCGAACGCCTGCTGGCGCGTCACCAGCGTTTCAAGATCGATACCCGGAACGGTATGCGCGGGCGCCTCCGGCAGATCGTCCAGGACGACCCGCCCACCGTCCAGCCACTCGCCGTAAGGCTTACGGGCGGCCAAGTTGTCCTTGATCTCGTCATCGCTGACGATCCGGCCCTCTTCTAGATCCAGCAGGAACATCCGGCCCGGCTGGAGGCGGCGCTTTTCTGCGATCCGCTCCGGCTCTATCTCAAGCACGCCGACCTCGGACGACATCACGAGGAGGCCATCTTTCGTTACATAGTAGCGGAAGGGACGCAGCCCGTTCCTGTCTAGGACGGCGCCGACCTTGCGGCCGTCTGTGAACGCCACCAGCGCCGGGCCGTCCCAGGGCTCCATCACGCCGCTGTGGTACTCGTAGAAATCCTTGCGGGGCTGGCTCATCGACTCGTGGTCGTACCACGACTCCGGGATCATCATCGCGGCGACGTGCTCCACGTCCCGGCCGCCGATCGAGAGCAGCTCGAACACCTCGTCCAGCGACGCCGTGTCGCTCGCCGCGGCGGAGTTGACGGGGGTGAGTTTCGACACGTCGTCACCGAATAGATCAGACTCGAAAGACTGCTCGCGCGCCTGCATCCAGTTGCGGTTGCCGCGCACGGTGTTGATCTCGCCGTTGTGGCACAGGTAGCGGTACGGGTGCGCCAGCTTCCAATCTCCGAGAGTATTAGTGCTAAACCGGGAGTGTACGAGGGCGAACGCCGTCGTGAGGTCCGGTTCTGAAAGGTCAGGGAAGAACCCCCTGAGCTGGACCGTCATGACAAGGCCTTTGTACACGATCGTTCGGCTGGAGAGGCTGCAGACGTAGAACACGTCCAACTCGCCTTCCGGGAGCGGCGCCTTCAGGTCGATGACGCGGCGTTCGATCCCCTTGCGGGCGATGTACAAGCGGCGCTCAAACGAATCGCCGTCGATGCCATTTGGCGACTCGCCCGGCTCTTCCACGAACACCTGTCGGATGACCGGCATGACCTCGCGGGCGAGGTAGCCGATGACGGACGGGTCTGTCGGGACGTCGCGCCAGCCCAGGACCGATAAACCCTCGTCGGCAAATCCGGCCTCGATCTCGGATTCCACGGTCCGACGGAGCTCGGGGTCCTCCGGGAGGAAAAGCATACCGACGCCGTAGCGATCGGGCGCCGGGAGGTCGAACCCGGTTGCGTGTGTGACGCGCTTGAAGAAACTGTGCGGCGTCTGGAACAGGATCCCGGCGCCGTCGCCGGTCTCTGGATCGGAGCCGGAAGCGCCGCGGTGCCCGAGATTGACCAGCACTTCCAGCGCCTGATCGATCATGCGATGAGTGTCGGAACCATCGATGTTGGCGACCATGCCAACGCCGCAGGCGTCGCGTTCGAATGCAGGGTCGTACAACCCCGCCTTGCGCATCTTTTTAAGCCGCGGCTGCGGGTACGCGTTGGCCTGTTCCGTGTTTGTCGTCGCAACGGGATCTTTCATGGATTTAAGTGCGGTCTCTCGTCTGCGGATTGCGTGGTTGAAAAGATGGTGGTGGCCCCGGGGCCGGTTCACGACGGGCCGGTCATAGAACCTTCAGGTAACGGTCGACCTCATATCCGGTCACCGTCGCCTCAAACTCTCGCCACTCGATCTCTTTGTTGCGTATGAAGTTGTCGAAAACAGAATCGCCAAGGGCCTCACGCACCAGTTCACTGCCCTTCAAGAGATCCAACGCCTGCCCGAGATTGCTCGGGAGTCTGGAGATACCGGCGTCCAATCGTTCAGATGGCGACATGTCCTCCAAGTCCTGAGTGACCGGATCGCCCAGATCGTAGCCCTCTTCCATGCCCTTTATCCCGGCGGCGAGCATTACGCTGAAGGCTAGGTAGGGATTGCAGGCGGAGTCGGGCGCCCGGTACTCGATGCGGACGGCCTCGGCGCGTCCCTGATAGGGCGGAACGCGGACTAGATCGCCCCAGTTTCCGCCCGTCCAAACGCTGTACGCCGGCGCCTCGATCCCCGGCACCAGCCGCTTATATGAGTTCACCCACTGGTTCGTGACGGCGGTTATCTCCGGGGAGTGCCTGATCAGCCCGGCGAGAAAGCTGCGGCCCTCTGCGGACAGGTGCAGCCCGTCGTCCTCGTCATAGAAGGCGTTTCGCTCGCCCTTGGCGAGCGAAAGGTGGCAGTGCATACCACTGCCGTTCTGATCGTTCATCGGCCTCGGCATGAAGCTGGCGTACACGCCGTGGTGCGAGGCGATCTCCTTCACCACGACCCGGTACGTGATCACAGTGTCGGCCATGGTGAGGGCGTTCTGGTGCCGCAGGTCGATTTCGTGCTGGCCGGGCGCTACCTCGTGGTGGCTGTGGGCCACCGGGATGCCGAGCTCTTCAAGGGATAAAACCGTCTCGCGCCGCAGGTCCGGCCCGCCGTCCGCCGCCGTCTGGTCGAAGTACCCGCCCTGGTCTATGGGCACGACCGAGTCCGAATCTTCCAGATAGAAGTATTCAAGCTCGGGACCTACGTAAAACGAATAACCTATGTCAGAGGCGTGCTGGATGTTGCGGCGCAGCACGTGGCGGGGATCGCCCTCGAACGGGGTACCGTCCGGCCGGAGGATGTCACAAAACATGCGGGCGACGGCGTTTTCCCGCGGCCGCCAGGGGAGCAGTTGCCATGTGGACGGGTCTGGCATGGCGATCATGTCCGATTCGTCCGAGCGCGCGAACCCTGCGATAGAGGAGCCGTCGATTGTGGCCCCGCGTGCGAGCACCTCTTCCAGTTCATCAATCGTAATGGCGAAGCCCTTGAGCGTGCCGAGGATGTCGGTGAACCAGAGGCGTATGAACTTCACGTCAAGCTCGTTTGCTGAGTGCAAAACGTAGCTAGTCGCAGCCTGGTCTGGGGTCGGATTCATCGGGTCCGTCGTGTGTGGTGGTGTAATGCCGAAAATCGCCGCCCAGAATTATGCATTACGAGTATTACGTTCTCGTGTCAGAATGGGCTTGCGATGCACATTCGATCCGCCGTTCTCTTCCCCCCGGTTGGCGAGGCGGCAGAAACAGACGCAACTCCCTCGCGGGCGCGGGGCGCGTTCGCCTGTCAAATGTCAAAGCAACGAACCGAAGCGGCGAGTATCAGACATTGTGAAACTTTTGTCAAAGTCTCGCGCGGGGCGCGATCAGGTACCGCTACGGTCCATTTTCACCTGATTTTAGCTTGGATTACCGTGGATTGGCCCCGGTGTTCTCAAATCTCCGGACGATTCCGGCTAGACCGTCATCGTCCGTTTGCTGTAATCACGGCCGAATTTCGCCGCCCGCTCATTCCCGCCGACGATCATCGTGCCTTCGTCGATCAACTTCTTCGTGGCCTCTTCGACTGTCATACTCGGGTCGTTCCAGCCGCAGAGGAACTTGATGCCGTTGCGATCGTACGCCGCCTTGATGCGCTGGCGTGCGGCCTCCATCTCGGGCTCGTACGGCGGGTCGTGGGCGTCGCCGTTGCCGAAAGACATGCCCATGTCGCCGGGGCCCCATTCGCCGAAGGAGATGCCGGGGATGGCGGCGATCTCGTCGCAGTTGGCTAGGCATTCACGGTCCTCGATCTTGAGGCCCAGAATGATCTCACCGTCCGGGTTGAGGGGCCACGGGTCGGCGATCTTGGTGTAGGTGACCGGGTCGACGCCCCAGATCTGAGCCGGGAACTGCTGGCCACCGGCGCCACGCTGGCCCTGCAGCAAACCTTTACCGACGCCGATCGTCTGGAACGGGTATCGGGTGGATTCAACAAACGCCTGAACGGCGTCCGGCTGGCGCGTATGGGTGTGGAGGATGCCGTGGATGCCGGTGGAAAGCGCATGCCGCACCTGCCAAGAGTTGGCCCACATCTCTGCGCGCGTCCGGCAGTTTGAGGGCAGGGTGACCATCACCGTCGGCGTCCGGTGTCCGCTTCGGGTGGGCCCGGCGTCGGCCAGTCCCTGCATGAAGGCCCGCAGCCCGACTATGTCGAAGGGCGCGTGCTCGAAGTCGGTCAGGAGGTAGTCGGCCCAAGTGTCGGACATCTTCTTCCCGTTTTCGTACGAGAGTTCGCCGATGCCTTCGTGGTAAACGGGTTGTCCCTGTTCCCACAGTTCGATGACACGATTGATTCGGGGCATTTACCCCTCCTTCTGATTTCTTGAGGTTCCAGGTAAGAGCAGCGGTATCTTATTCCGATCCTGGGCCGCTCTGGTGGGTGCGATGGAAGCAGTCGTCCGGCTGGGCCAATAAGACGCCCGGCAGGGCAAACCGTCCCTAATCGCGATCCAGTCCCATCGTTGTGATTTCAATCTAAAAGCCGCCCAGCAGAGACGCGATCCAGGGTTATGGGTTCGTCAACTCTATTCAGATAGCCGCCCAGCCCGGCTGTAGGCGCCTCTTCTTGCATCGCTTGTCTGGCGGCAGCGCTCTAGGAGCACGTTTTGCGCCTTGCCGAGATTAGACGGGGAGCCGCCCCAGGTTTTGAGCGCCGTCGCCACCAGCGCTCGGCCGTAGGAAAAAGTGACTTCCCATGGCGCGCCCTCGTCCGAGATGTCACGGTTGATGGCATCCAGATTCTGGGTCGCCTCTTCATCGCCCTGCCCGCCGGACAGGAACGCGATTCCAGGAACGTCGGCCGGGACATTCTCCTTCAGGCAGGCGAGCGTGTGCTCAGCAACCTCGGCCGTCGCCGCGCGCCCCGGCGCTTCGTGACCGGAGATCACCATGTTTGGTTTGACGATGATGCCTCGCAAATCCACGCCCTGCGCAGACAACTCCTCAAACACGCGGCTGAGGGTTCTTTGTGTGGCTTTGTAACAGCTGTCGATGGAATGAGACCCGTCCATCAGCACCTCCGGCTCGACGATCGGCACCAGCCCGGCCTCCTGGGCCAGAGCCGCATAGCGCCCGAGGGCGTGTGCGTTGACGTTGATGCAGTAGTCGGAGGGGGTTTTGTCGCCGATCGAGATGACGGCGCGCCATTTGGTGAAGCGGGCGCCCATATCGTGATACTCGGCGAGCCGTCCCCTGAGGCCGTCCAGCCCCTCGGTCACGAGTTCGCCGGGCCTCCCGGCCAGCGGGTGTGTCCCCTTATCCACCTTGATGCCGGAGATCACTCCGGCGTCAGAGAGGATGTCGGCCAGACGGCGGCCGTCGTCGGCGCTCTGCCGTATCGTCTCGTCAAACAGGATCACGCCGCTTACGTACTCGGCGAACCCGTCCGCCGTGAAGATCAGCTGACGCCAGTTACGGCGGTTTTCCGAGGTTGGCTCAACGCCGATGCTCTCCAGTCGACGCGACATCGTCCCGTTGCTCTCGTCAGCGGCCAGGATTCCCTTGCCCGCGGCCACCAGTTCCCTAGCCGTCGTGGCCAGTTCTTCCATGCCCATAATCTCTCCTAACGAGCCCCGATAAAACCCGTGCCCGCCGTCCGGAATTTCGGGTTTTGGAGGGCCGGCGATGTAGGGGATGGGGTTCACCATGCCGTCCGGATCTGGGCCGGACGGGCACGGACCTGTTATCTGTGCGAATAAGTTAAATGCTGGACGATTGTGGAACAACCCGTGGGCAGGGTTTATCTTTAGTTTCCGGTCTTGAGTTGAGCCTTGTCGTAGTGTCGGATGGTATTAAGCCAGATTAATAGGGACGTTGGATTTTGCGGATGCTGTTGGCGCCGCCTGAAACAGGTACTGGGCTTCGCTTCCTGGCGCGCGCTCCGTTTGGTGCGGGCACTGTTCAGGAGTCTGTTGCGCGTTACCGCGTGGACAGGTGTTACTGTTCTTGCGTCCGTGAACGGCGGCGGGTTGCGCCCGCTGGGAGCGAGCGTGTGTTGCAGGCGGCGTGGCCGAGGCTTGAAGCGGGCATCACGGTGAAGGGCCGCGACGGCGCGGTTTACACGATTGTTTATTCCGGGCGGCCGGCAGACGAGCCGGGGCCGGATTTCCGGGACGCCCCGTTGCGAGGCCCGGACGGGCTCATCAGGCGCGGTGATGTCGAGATATACGTCCGGCAGTCCGGCTGGCGCGCACATCGCCACCACCTGGATCCCCGCTACAACGACGTCGCCTTCCACATCACGGGCGGGCCAGCTGTATTTACCTTCGGCGAATTGGCGGGTTCGTCGCGGATGGGCTCCCGCACGGCACACATGCTCTCCGGCCGGCCGCTGCACCTGCTGCTGCTGCAGCAGCAGGCACAGGCGCAGCCTGGTGAATTTAATAACCCGGCGTCAGAGGCTTCTGAAATCAGGTCCAGCCAGATGCCCGGCTCGGTCCCGGATTTATTTAACGGAGTGGCGGATGATCTGCCCGCCGAGCCCGTATGGGTGACGGGCGAACGGCCGGACAACTCACCGGAGCGACGCCTGGCCGCCGCAGCGGTGTTAGCGAAGCGCTGGCGTGAGGTCGGCCCACTCAAGGCCATCATAGAGGTCATGAGAAAGGCATCCGGGGCAAAAGACCTCATAGGTGCATTACGAGTCGGAGGTGAAGCCCCGCTGGCAGGCAAGAACGGTGTACGGGAACAACACGGCCTCATCCTCATGTACCGTGCCATCACCGCCGGGCCGCTGTACGCCGTGCCGCCAGTGAGCCCGGTCACACGGAATTGGAGGCTGGCGCAACCTTGAAACATAACCCCAGAAGTAGTCCAGAGATATCGGGTCCCGAGGAATCGGGTCTGGTTGGTAAGGAGCCGACGCTTGTCTAATGCTGCCGCCCCGAAGATCACCATCATCGGCTGTGGAACGCCGACGCCCACTCCGGAGGCGTTCGGCTCGTCCCACCTGATAGAAGTTGGTTCGGGCGAGAAACTACTCTTCGATTGCGGCCCCGCCACGACCCACAAGTTGGCCAAAGCCGGCGTGCCGGTCACCGATATCCACAAAGTGATCTTCACGCACCACCACTTCGACCACGACTCTGACTTCCCGACCTTCGTCCTGTCGCGCTGGGACCAACTAGTGCCGACCGATATCCCGCTTGACGTGTACGGCCCGCCGCCGACGGCCAAGTTCTGCAGCGGGATGCTGGATGAGCCGGATGGGCTGTTCGTCCACGACTGGATCGCTCGCGTGAACCACCCCGGCAGCATGGTGACATTTGTCGATCGCGGGGGCGTGCTCCCGCGCGCCAAGCCGGTGCTTGTCCCGCACGAAATCGGGATAGGAACTTTTCTGGAGACCGACGAGTACAAAATCACCGCCGCCCGCGCCGAGCACGTCCAGCCCTACCTGGACTCCCTGGCGTACCGGGTCGATACAGACGGCGGTTCGGTCGTAATAACTGGCGACACCCGGCCCTGTGAAAGCGTCACGGAGCTGGCACGCGGGGCGGACTCGCTCATGATGATGTGTTGGGAATCGCACGACCACGTCGGCGGCACCGACCACGACCTCGCCACTTGCTCCATCCGGGGTGCGGCCGAAACCGCAGCCGCGGCCGGAGTCCGACAGCTCGTCATGGTCCACATCGGCGCCCGCCTCAGAAATCCTGAGATGGCGGAAGCCCGTGCCCGCGAGGCGGAGTCAGCCTTCGACGGCGAAATAGTCTGGGGCGAAGAACTAATGCAAGTGTCCGCTCCTTAGGGGCGATTATTCCGGCGTCTATTGGGATGCTCTTTTGTTCTTCTTCGTAGAGACGGATTAGCATCTACCCTCGCCCGTCCTTCAAGAACTTCGTATATCGGCGAGACGTAAAACTGTCATCCTAGGCATAAGGGCCATCCGTGCGTCACGGTTGTGACACGAATTTAGAGTTGCCTGAATACTCCCGATATCCTCCTCGGATCTAAAAGGTCAATGAGAGAGTCCGTTGTTGCTTGAATCGAAGACGAGTGCACAATGGCGTTCCTTGCGTGTGGGGACATCGCCAATCTACATCGATTACGAACTAGGTCCCTTCACGAATCTCGTCGCCACGAATATCCAAGTGAAGATCGGGACTCCGATTGTGATCAAGTTTGATCTTGGGGGAAAGCTGCGTACGCGTAATCCGGGAAATGACGTGTATGGAGACGCGAAAGATCTGGCCGACGGCGAAATCGATGGGTTGACGTGCCTCGAGTGGAGTGGTCGACATGGCCTTGCAATTCTTTCCAAAAGATTGCGCAATGTCGATGTTATGACTACTCCGTGGCGTCTGGTCGTGAAATTGGTGAATCGTCTGAATTCATGGTGCGTCTAGAACATCGAAGTGGAACTCTCGGTTTGCGAGTAGTTGGGTGATCAAACCCTGAGGAGGAAGACGGAAAGGGATGAGCGAGCTGAGTTAGAAACTTCTCCCTCATCCCAACCCTCTCCCGCGGGGAGGGGGGGATTCACACTTGCCGAGCGTGGGGTAGCGTTCACAAAATGACCACCAGTCCCCTCACCATTACCACCGACGAAAACATCGAGATGACCACCCGCAACGGCATCGTCCTTCGTGCGGACGTGTACCGGCCGGACGATGACGCCGCATACCCCGTCCTCCTCTGCCGTACCCCGTACGACAAGCTCCGTGACCAGTATGTGCGCGTCGCAAGATCGCTGGCCCGGCGCGGCTATACCGTTGTTGTGCAGGACGTGCGCGGCCGTTACGCCTCGGACGGCGAATTTGAGTGGCAGTTCTCGGCTGCCCCTGTCCAGGAAGATGCAGAAGACGGCTACGACACGGTCGAGTGGGCTGCGACCCAACCGTGGTGCGACGGCCAGGTCGGCACCTGGGGGCACTCCTACCCGTCGTGGTGCATCTGGCGTCTGCTGGGCGAAGTGCCGCCTTCCCTGACCGCCGTGTTTGCGGGCGGCATGTCGTCGAACCTGATGGACCTCAACTTCGGCATCTTCGAGACTGGCCGCCGGCTTGAGTGGACCTACCAGATGGCGGTCGATGCACGATCCCGGGTCGGCGACGAATCCGGCCCTCAGAACTGGGTCGACGCCGCCAACTGGTGGCGGGAGGTGGAGCGCGGAAAGTGGATCTGGTTCACACCGTTCGACGACCTGCCGGACGACGTGTTCTCCACGCTGACTCCCCAGCTGAAGCGCTACCTGCGTGAGCAGAACATCGACTTCTGGAATTTCAAAGACGTGTGGTCAAAGGTGACGGTCCCGACGTGCCAGGTCACCGGCTGGTGGGACCGGATCATCGGGACGATCGACAATTTCAACGGGGTCGTTGAGCAGGGCGCAGTGGGGTCGCGCGCTCAACATCGACTTGTGATCGGCCCGTGGGGCCACTCGCCGGACAGTTTCGAGCGTAATCAGGGACCGCTGGACCTCGGGCCCGATGCTGACTGGCCGTACGAGGAGGTGATCGCCCGCTGGTACGACTGGCAGTTCAAGGCCGAGTTCAACGGGCTCGAGAACGAGCCGCCGGTCCGTCTCTTCGTGATGGGGGAGAATCGCTGGCGATGGGAGAACGAGTGGCCTCTCGCACGGACGCGTTACGTCAACTATTTTTTGTCTTCTGCTGGGAGCGCCGAAACGGCTTTTGGAGATGGTGTGTTGTCGACGGACAAGCTTTCGGAAGGTGCGCCCGCTGACACATACGACTACGATCCCAACGACCCGGTGATGAGCATGATGGGGCTCGATGCCCAGGCTGCTGCCCGGGACCAGGCGCCGCTCGCGCACCGGCAGGACATTCTTGTTTTTCAGACCCCGGTCCTCGAGGAGGCGATCGAGGTTACGGGACCGGTCGTCCTGAAGCTGTTTGCTTCGTCAAGCGCGCCCGATACCGACTGGACGGCAAAGCTCATAGACGTCCAGCCGGACGGTGCCGCCGTGAACTTGACCTACGGGATCCTGAGGGCCAGTTACAGGGACGGGTACGAGAACCCGACGCCCATCGAACCGGGCCGGGAGTACGAGTACACGATCAAGCTCAACCCCACGGGCAACGTCTTCATGCCCGGCCATCGCATCCGCCTGGACGTGTCTAGCTCAGACTTCCCGAACTTCGACCGCAACCACAACACCGGCAAAGACTTCTGGTCGGACACCGGGTTCCGGGTCGCGCACCAGACCGTGTTCCACGACTCGGTACGGCCATCAAGGCTGGTGCTGCCGATCATCCCGCGCTGAGGGACTTCGGGCTGGCGCAATCGCGTGGGGGACCTTCGAGAGCCTCAGCATGGGCGCGCGACATCAGCGCGACCCGCCCACGTCCCCGACTCTCCCGGTGGGAGAGGATCGGGGTGAGGGAGAAGTCGACCTCGGTTTAATCGGTGTGTATTCGCAGAAACGTGTGCCGGTGAAGATCACTCGGCTACGCTCGGGATGACAAATCGGGTCGCTTGCCCCCCAACCTCACCCCTCTCGCGACAACCCCTGTACCTCGTAAAATCGGTCAAACTCACGTGCAGATTCAATTAGACAAAAATCCAAACCTGGACGCGCCAACCCCGATATCGTCTCGTCAAACCTGCGATAACGCGCCCGCCTCTGCCAAATTTCACATATCGCCGACTCACGCGAGAAGAAATTCTGCCGGAACGTCTCCCGATTGCCCCGATAATCGATTCGCTAGTCTAGGAGCGCGCCACCGACCGCTTGAACCTGCGCCAGAACATCGTGCGGAAGGGGAGGGCGAGCAGGACCACGGACTCGGTGTGTTCCATAATCATGTCCATCGCTGGCCTGAACTACTGGTCGGTTACCCAGCCGAACGGATTCGACTCCATCATCTCCAGGACATCATCCAGCACCTCGTCGTCCGGCCGTTCGACCCAGTTCGGGAGAAGCCTGATGTCGTCCAGGTTGATGTGCGTCGAACCCGCCTCGTGGGCGATCGCCGCCGCCAGCGACGACTTGCCGCCGTGGCCGAACACGCTACCCGCCGGCCCAGCGGGTGATCCAGTTCAACGCAATTGATATGAGCGGCAACGGCCAAAGCGGCCTCCTCCCGGATTACGAATTTCAAGATACCCTATGTGCCAACTCGCTCTTACGATCAGAAGATGGTTCAAATGTGCTCCCTCTCCCCAACGCGGGAGAGGGCCGGGGTGAGCGGGTGTTCGTCCACAGGACGGACCCGTCCAGCTGCCTCGTCCCACGAACCAGAATAGCCAGGAGCCACAAGTGACCAACCCAGACACCCCGTTCCCCGCAGCCTCCCAGCTGACCATAGGTTTCGCCCATCACGCATACCAGCTCAAAGAGCGGTTCGAGGCGCGTGGCACCGGGATAAATCACTTCCAGGTGTACACGCCGGACCAGCTGAATGAACGGATGGCGGACATGGACGTCCTGGTGGTGTCCGGGCTCTGGAACGACGCGCTGCTCGACAACGCCCCGAAACTGCGCTGGATCCAGTCGGTCGGAACCGGTTACGACCAGTTCCCACTCGACCGACTGCGGGAGCGAGGCATCCACCTGTCGCGCGCCTTCGGCGTCATGAAAGAGGCCGTGGCTGAACAGGCGCTCGCCTGCATGCTGTCTCTCGCACGCCACCTGCACTATCTCCGCGACTACCAACGTGAGCACGACTGGCGTGCCTACATCTCCGACATCTCGGCCCGTGAAGACGAGCTCGCCGGAAAAACCTGCGGGATCGTCGGACTGGGGTTGATCGGATCGCGCGTGGCGGAGCTTGCGAAGGCGTTCAACATGCGCGTGATCGCCACGAAACGGAACCCGTCCGTCTATGACGGCCCGGCGGACAAAGTCACCGGCACGGACGGTCTCGACGATCTGCTGCGCGAATCGGATTACGTGGTGCTGACCTGTCCGTTGACCGACGAGACGGCCGGGATGATCAACGGGCGCACTCTCGGGTTGATGAAGCGGAGCGCTTTCCTGGTGAATGTGGCCCGCGGCGGCTGCGTGGTGGACGAAGACCTAGTTCCGGCTCTGAAATCGTGCGAGATCGCCGGCGCGGCCCTGGATCACTTCCACGAGGAACCCCTCGGCCCGGACAGCGCTTACTGGGACCTGGACAACGTGATCCTCACGCCGCACAACGCGTCCGAAACTAGGATGTATGAAGAGAACCTGATGGACATCCTGATCGAAAACCTGGGACGCCTGGACCGGGGCGAGGCAAACCTCCTGCACGAGGTAGTCTGAGGAAGCAGGTACCCCTGCACTCTGTCTGTCCTGGCGGGGGCCTTTGTTCTTGTGGGCCGATTCGGCTCGCGATCAAGGACGTGTCGGCTCAACACCGTAGGGCGGCGTTTGCTTTGCGATTTCTCACGATTCGAAACTGCCCACTATCCCCTTACGGAAGAAGGTCGGAGTGAGGGTTCAGAGCCCCGCCTACGCCCGCCCTTCCGCTTCCAGCCGCGCCTGCCGCTTGGTGAAATCGGCGCAGTCCTTGCACACGCTCTCCGGCAGCACTCCGGCGCGCATCATGAGGTTGAAGAAGTGGCACCCCATGCAGAATCCGAGCACCGCTTCGAGTCCGGCGGCGAAGATCAGAGCGGCCAGCACCCCGTACGCAGGGCCGGTCAGCCCGAAACCGAAGTGCAGCACCGTCGCCGTGACCGTGAACGCCACTCCGATACTCGCCGCAAACCGTTTCGGCGGTCCAGGGACAAACTTCGTCGGCTCGCCGATAGCGGGCTGAAGGATTTTCGTCACAAACATCGCCAGCGGGCTGAGTCGCGGCCCGGCCGCGACGCGTGCGATGAAGCCGTACGCCATGATCGGCATAATCCACGGCTGGTCGAACACGATAGTCGCGACCGCCATCAGGACGACGCCCGCCGCGACCCAGCGTGCGACGTAAGAGTTGATCGGGTGCGGAAAGCTGAAAAACGGGTCTTTGGACTCTGAAACAGGAGGCATTTCTGAGGGGAAACTTTCGGGCAGCAAAGCGAAGTCGCAATAACCCCCCCCGGCGGACTCGACGGTCGACGGGGGCGAACGCGTTATGCGCAGTGCGTCACACGACGACCCCGAGCGGGGCATCCGTACACAGACAGTCGCAGTTGAAAGGCCGAATTACCATTACATGCCGATTGTAGCATCGGACGCGGCACATCAGACCGGGCCACCGGATATACTCTCGCCGCACCCCGTCCCGGTCCGCTACCGGGCGCCCCTGACGTCACGTAAAAAAAGAATCATTCAAAGGAAATCGCATGCGCATCTTGATGGTCCAGTTCACGATCAAGGACGGAATGGCTGACGCCTTCCTCGAGGCCGCCAAAGGCGACGGGCGAGGCTCCGTCCTGACCGAGCCTGGCTGCTACCGGTTTGACATCATCCGGGACCGGGAGGACCCAAACCGCATCGCCTTCACCGAGGTCTACGACGACGATGCGGCCATCGAGTTCCACGGCCAGCAATCCCACATGACTGCCTGGCGCGACGCCACGAAAGACATGATCGACGGTCCGGTCAAGGTCGGCCGCTGCCGCAACGTCTTCCCCGGCGACATCGCCAGCTGGAATGCACGACGTGACGGCGTCAACGAGGGCTTCTCCTCCGAAAATCTGTTCATCATTCATGCCCAGCTACCGGTGCAGGCGGACAAAGTCGATGACTTCATCGAGTCCGTAAAGCTGGACGGCGTCGGCTCAACCAACTTGGAGCCGGGCTGCCTGCGTTTCGATGTCTACCAGGACACCAGCGACCCGACGAAGCTCTGGTTGTACGAGGTCTACGTCAACCCGGAAGCCTTCGACTTCCACGTCACGACGCCGCACATCGCCAAGTGGCGGGACACCGTGGCCGACTGGTATGACGGCGAACGCCCGCCCGGCATCCGCGGCAAAAACGTATGGCCGTCAGACCAGTGGAACTGGAGCTCCGGACACCCGTTGGCCTAGCAGGGCAGGTGACCCCGCACTTTACCCCTGTGGGGCCTTTTCCGAACCCATCCTGAACTCGATTCAGGATCGACTCAACCGGCGGCACCGCCCGGGATACCCGGTACCGTCCGTATCCGTGTTTCTCGCCTGAAGGCGGGTACGAATGGATCCTGAATCAAATTCAGGATGACAGGTGAGTGATAATTCGCGTCCTGAGGTCTTCGAAAGACCGTTCCGCAACAACCCGTAGGGGCGGATGACTATCCATACTCGTGTCGATCCCGATCGACGCGGACACGGCCATCCCACCGTGCCCTAACCCCCCCCCGCAACTCCCACGCCTACCTGCGTCGCTACCAGCTGCGCGTACAGCCCGTTCCCTCGAATCAGCTCCTCGTGGCTTCCGGTCTCGGCGATACGCCCGTCCGACATCACGATGATCGTGTCCGCCTCCCGCACGGTCGACAGCCTGTGTGCGATCACCAGCGTCGTGCGGTCGCTCTTCAGCGCGTCCAGCGCCGTCCGGACGGCGCGCTCGGTGAGGGCGTCCAGGTGTGAGGTCGCCTCGTCCAGGATCAGGATCGGGGCATCTTTGAGGAATGCCCGGGCGATCGCCACCCGTTGGCGCTGGCCGCCGGAGAGACGTGTCCCTCGTTCGCCGACCACCGTGTCCAGCCCATCGGGGAGAGAGTCAACGAAACCGCTCAGGCTTGCGCTCTCCATCGCCTCCCGTAGTTCGGCCCCGCTGGCCTCCGGGCGTGCGATGAGCACGTTGTGGCGCAGCGATGCGTTGAACAGGTAGGTGTCCTGCGACACCAGCGCTATGCGGTCACGGAGATCGTCGAGTCTGTAGTCGCGCAGATCGGCGCCGTCGATGCACACCGATCCGTCGTCGGCGTCCCAAAACCGCAGGAACAGGTGCGCTGCAGTCGTCTTCCCGGCGCCCGACGGCCCCACGACCGCCAGCGTTTTACCCGGTTCAACCGCGAACGACACGTCTTTCAGCGCGGGCCGGTTCATCGTCTCGTAAGAGAAGGTCACACCCTCCATCGCCAGGGCTGGCGCCGCGGGCCCGCCGGAGCCCTGAGGCTCTCGGGGGATCACCCCAACACCCGCTCCATCCTCCACCTCCACCGTTTCAGAGTGCACGGCGAATACCCGGCGGGTCGCGCCAAGCGTGTCCGCAAGCTGCCGGGACGTGTGGGAGATCTCTGATATCGGCAGGAACGACGCCATCGCGAGCAGAGTCGCCAACGGCAGCGTCCCGGAGTCCAGCTGCCCATCGGAAACAAGCCACGATCCGACGCCGACCATCGCCAGCCCGCCGATTCCCACCATGATCTCAAGATAGGCCCGTTGCAGGGTCAGCTCACGGAAGAACGGAAGACGAACACGTACCGCCTCCCGGGCGCGCTCCAGGAACTCGGCGGCGCGCTCCGGACCACGCTGCATTGCCACGATCTCGTTCAGCCCCTGCAAGGTGTCCACCGCGTGGGCGTTCAGCATTCCCAGCTCTTCGCGCGAGCGGGAGCCCAGTCGGTCCACCTTATCGCGCGCCAGGAAGGGGCTTATCGCGACGATGACGAGGAAGGGCACGAGCGTCATGGCGAGGATCGGGTGGAAGATGAACAGGGTGACCAGCACGGCGGCGGGGACCACCACAGCCACAAACGCCGGAGCGACCGTGTGAGCGAAGAAATACTCGATCGTCTCGACGTCCTGCGTCGCCATGCCCACAAGGTCACCGGTCCGTCGCCGCGCCAGATAGGCCGGCGCAAGCTGGTCGAGTTTCCGGTACAACTCGATCCGCATCTCGGCCAGCAGCCGGAACGCCATGTCGTGCGATACCCACGACTCCAGCCATGTCAGAACGGCGGCCAGGGGCGCGAGCACAACGAGCCAGATGAGGGCTGATCCGAAGGGGTCGCCGTCTTTCACGGCGGCGACGATGAGGGCAGACGCAACGCCGATACCGATGATGCTGGCGAAGCGTGCGATACCCAGCAGGAAGGTCAGGATCAGCTTGCCTTTCCACGGGTTCACCAGCCGAAACAGCTCGTTGAAAGTCTGTCGCCAGCCCATGCCCTCGGCCCGGAGAATCGCCTCGGTCGAGGCCATCTCTGCCGCCTGGTTGGCGAACGCTTCCCGGGTCCCGCCGTTGGGAAACGGTGAGCCGGCGATCCCGTGGGAGGCGCCGTTTACGACCTGGTCCCGCATGAGCGCGGCGTAGATGCCGCCATCGGCAAGCAAGCGTGCGTGCGAGCCCTCTTCCGTCACACGCCCGGCGTCCAGCACGATGATGCGGTCGGCGCCGATCACGCTGGATAATCGGTGGGCGATTATTAACGTGGTCCGCCCCTCCATCAGCCGGTCCAGCGCCTCCTGAATGACATGTTCGTTCTCGGCATCAACGGCGGAAAGCGCCTCGTCCAGCACCAGGATCGGCGCGTCCCGCAACAGCGCGCGCGCAATCGCCACACGTTGCCGCTGACCACCGGACAACCGTACGCCGCGCTCGCCGATCACCGTACCGTAACCGTCCGGTAGGGTGGAGATAAAGGTATGGGCGTTGGCGGCGTGTGCGGCCGCCTCTACCTGTTCCGGGGTAGCGTCCGGGTTGCCGAACTTCAGGTTGTCGGCGACCGTGCCGTGAAACAGGTAGGTGTCCTGGCTCACGACGGCGAGGTTGCCGCGTATCTGGTCGAACGACAGTTCCCGCAGGTCAGCGCTGCCCATCGTCACCCTGCCGCCGTCCGGGTCGTACAGGCGCAGCAACAGGTTCACGATCGAGGTTTTGCCGGCGCCGCTGGGGCCGACCAGTCCTATCTTTTCGCCCGCCGCGACCGAGAACGTAAGGCCGTCGTGTGCCGGGCTTCGGCCACCTGGATACGCGAATGTCACGTTCTCGAACGCTATCGTCGGATCCAGGGCTGAGACGTCGTGGCGGTGGGAAACAGACTCCGAGACCGTCGTCCGCGCGTCCTGCATGGCGAACACACCGGACGCCGCCGATATGCCGAGCAGACCCTGGTGAAATAGCTGCGTCAGCTCCCGCAACGGCCGGAACACCTCGACGCCGAGCATCAGGATGACAAGCAGGACGCCCAGCTCCAGCCCGCCCGACTCCACCCGAAAAGCCCCCCAGCCCAGGGCGACCGCTGCGCCTATCGAGATGGCTGCGATCGACAGCCCTCCCGAAAAAGCGTTCGTCGCCAGCACCCACATCGTGCTCTTGAACACCGCCCTCGCGCGCTTCGCCAGCATCCGACCGCGGGCACCGCTCTGCCCGAACGCCTTCAACGTCGCCAGTCCCTGTATCGAGTCCAGGAAATCGGCTGCGAACGCGCCGTAGGCGTCGCGTCGGCGCGTGCTGCTTTTACTGTTCCACCTGTGGAGTAGCGCCGGCAGGAACAACGCCGCGATCGCAGATACCAGGAACACCGAAGCGGTCTGGATATCCAGAAATGCCATGAATACAAAAACGCCCAGCGGCGTTAACAGGGCGACGAAGAACTGCGGGAGGTACTGGCCGAAGTAGGTCTCAAGCTGCTCGACGCCGTCCACCAGTGACAGCACCGTATCGCCGGTGCGCTGCTGGTTGAAGTGGGACGGGCCAAGCTCCATCACCTTGGCGTGGAGGTTTGCTCTGAGCGCAACCTGAACCTGCGCCGCAGTCCCGTGCGACACCATCTCCTTGTAGTACTGCAGCACACCCCGGAGTACGACAACGCCCGCGACGCCGGCGATCGGTAGTGCCAGAGATCCCGCGCCCCGTCCCTCAAATACCTCCGCAAGCAACCAGCCGAGAAGCGCCAGCCGTGCCACCCCCGCGGCCGCCGTCAACAGCCCGATGAACACGGCCCACGCGATGCGAAGCCTTACGCCCCGGGTAAGGCCCCAAAGTCGAAAATCAAAGTACATGCGGGGGTGAGAGGTCTCCGGAATGTTCCCGGAATGTTCCGGGAATAGTTGGGCGATTGTCCGACCGGCGGGCGGCCGAAGCGGGCCCCCGGAGATTGTAGACCGAAGGCGCTGCTTTCACTACGACCGTGATTGCCACAAAGGTGGGAATCCAGATGTTCGTAGCCTCCTCCTTGAGAGGGAAAGGGTTTTATGCCCAGGATGACAGGTAGAGGACGCGTGGACGAGGGGTAGCTCACATCTCAGCCCCGAGAAACCCTCGGCCGCGTCGCGGCCCCGTACCCGATGACGCCCGTCACCAGCAGCAGGAAGGCCACCAGGAATCCGGCCTGGAACCCGTAGGCGTCCGCGATCAGCAGACCGGCGATCGGCCCCATCGCGGACCCCATGTCCAGCCACGTGGCGTAGCGCGCCATCGAGCCCGCCCGCGCCTCGGGGAGAACGGCCTCGCCTGCGGAGGCGTCAAGCGCCACGGCCAGGAGGGAACCGGTTATTAGCAGCAGCGGCAGGGCTGCCACTATCACTTCTGTCTGCGTCGCTAGCGCCACGACAAGCATCGATGCCAGGGTCAGCCCCGACCCGATCATGATGGTCCGTCGCCGTCCCCAGACATCGGACAGGTGCCCCATCGGCACCGAAAGTGCCAGATCTCCGAACCACCGGATACCGACCAGTAACCCGGCCAGCGTGACGATACCCACTGACAGCCCGAACACGCTCGCACTATCGCCATAGAGATCGGCGAGGAAGGGCGAGATGGTGGCGATCACGAGACCGTTTGCGGCGAACGCCGTCCCGAAGCGGAGGTAGTTGATGGCGAGCAGGCGCCTGCGCACGGCGCGTGCGCTGGCGGGAAGTGGTGATACAAGCACTCCCCACGCCCGTTCGCCTAGCCCTGAACTGGGAAGTGTTTCGGGTTGTGGGTTCTCTGGTTCCCTAGTCTTCCGCTGGACATCGAAGCTCGGCGCGGTAAAGGCGATCGCAACGCCGATAACGCCGACCGCGGCCATCGCAGTGAACGCCATCCCCCTCCCGGCCCAGTCGGCGAGTGCTGCACCGGCCGTCACCGCGATGAAACTGCCGGTGCGTTGTCCGGCGTTGAAAAACCCGAGCAAGCGACCCCGGTTGCCTGAGCTTCCGACCTCAAAGGCGGTCAGGTACGCGCCGAGCCGCAGGTGCGAGTAACTGATACCCCATAAAGCCCGCGCCAGCAGCAGCAGAACGGGTCCTCGGCTGAACGCGTAGGCGAGCGTGGTCAGCGCGCCCAGCAGGACCGCCGCCACGAATGGAGCCTTGAAGCCGAACCTGTTGAATGTGGAGGCGGCGAGCGAGTTCCCGACCAGTCGGATCAGCCGGTTGATGCTGAGCGCCAGACCAATCCACACGGCTGCCGAAACGCCAAATGAACTCTCTAGGCCAAAATCGGAGATGCTCGCCGGGAGGACGATGTAGATCAACGAATCGCCCATGATGACCGCCGTCGTCGGCAGCACGACGGACATCATCTGGCGCGGGATGTAGGTGCCAGATCGATCCCCGTAGCCGCTCTCAGCCGCGCGTCCGGGGGAATCTTCCGACGTATTCCGCGTGTTCATCCGGAAGCCACGGGGGACTCAACCGGCACGAGGTCTGAATAACCCCGTACCGGCATCCCCGCATGGACCAGAACGGTCGTGCTCAGTTGGTCGAGTCGTCGTCGCTGCCGGAGCCCCGTCTTCGGAGGGCGGGCGGCGTCGGTGCGTTGCCGTTCCCGTCGCTGTTACTTGAGGAACGGGTGCCGACGCGCCTTCGCGCCGGGGTGCGGCGAACCGGCGTCTGAGATCCGGGTCTCTCGTCGGAAGAGCCATCGCCGTTAGAGGCGGCCGTGGATGGCGCTTCCGCCGGTTCCGGTGAGTTGTCCGGGCCCCGGCTCGGTGCGTTTGTCGGTGCTGAATCGTCCGAGGCGGTTGCCGCCGCCGAATCGGCTGATTCCGAGGCCGTGCGACGGCTGACGGTACGGCGACGCGTGGTCGTGCGTGATCCGGACGTCCGGGAAGTGGACCTGGAGGCAGACGCCCGGAGTCGAGTCGGCCTGCGTCCGCTTCCGCTTTCCGTCGTTGCGGTCTCTTCCGCGACCTCCGGCTCCACCGCCGAGGCCTTGCTGGCCCTGGCGCTACTGCTGGAGCTTCGCGTGGTACGTGTGCGGCGCGTCGTCGGGGCCGACGTGGCCCTCCGGCGACGGTCAGACCACAACCCGGTGAAGTAGGTCTTGTTCAGCTTGATCACGGCGTCGGCAACGTTGCCGGCCTCGCTGGACAGATTGTTGTCGAACGCCGCGACTTCGATGTGCTTTCCCTGGTTCTTGGCGGTCTGGATCGCCGGGAAGAAGTCGCCATCACCGCTCACGACGATCGCCGTGTCGTAAAGGTCCATGAACGCGAAGGCGACGAGGTCCGTCGCCATGAACACGTCGACGCCCTTTTCCACCATCGTCTCGCCGTGCCGCTTGGAAACGCCCAGGCGAACCTCCAGGTACGGCGTGTCGTACATCGTCTGGAGGAACTTGCCCTGTTCCGTTGCGACGTTGGGATCGCGCTCGGAATCCTGGCGGATGTTGTAGTAGTAGGTCCGCACCAGCTGGCGGTCCCGGGCGACCTTCTCGGCGAACTTGCCGAAGTTCAAGTCGTGTCGTCCACAGACTTCGCCCAGGACGTGATAAAGGTTGCTCCCGTCTATGAACACCATGATTCGCTCAGGGCGTCCAGAGACTGGAGACGTGGCCGTTGACGGCATTAATGCCTCCGGTACGGGTCCCACGAGCGGTCCGGAATTCCGGATGTGCGTGGCGGGCGGATGCCCGGCAGGGCCGGTCGCAGCGAAATAAAAGGCGCTTGCGCGCGGGGAAGATCGACGTGGACCCGTGTGTAAGAAAGATGAAAAGTCAGATCCGGCCCTTTACCAATAGTACTCCCAAAGGGCGCGCAAACCATCGGTCATCGGTAACAGGGACCTGCGTTTCTTGCGGCAGGGCGGCGCGAATGATCCTGATTTGATAGGGAGAAAGTTCGGAGGCGTCGAAAAGTACCCGGGTTTTCAACGGGTTCACAGCAGGGCAAAGCAGTGTGTGCGGGGTATCACAAACGGTTGGCGCAATCACCCTGCCGTACGTAATCGCCGTAACGAATACCGTAATTGAATTGACCTATTGTTGCGAGGTTTGTAGATTAACACTCGTTCGGCGGTCGTACGACTTCCGGGAGGTTTCCCGGATCGGGAAGCATTCCAACCGTGCGCGTGCCCTCTGGGCCACGTTGCGGAAAATCAGGAATCGTGGACGTTTTCGCCGATCTGTTGACTACTTAGGAGGGGCGACTATGACCTGGGCAGAGCGAGTCGGCGATCTAGCGACTCAACTTGCGTTGGTCCTGATCAATTTTGGTCGGATCTTCACACTGATTCTCAGAGTGGCCACTGACAAGATCGACGGCTTCGTCACCGGCCTCGCAGAGCGCGGCGAAGGTGGAATCACCCCGACCGGCTCTCTTGGCCGAGTGTGGGTAAGCCTGCCGGCAGCTGTGGCATGGGGCGTAGCAGCGATAATCCTGCGGACCGCATCCATAGCAACGGTGTTTGCTCGTCAGCTTGCGGTAACGCTGGACGAGTTCCTGCGGGCACTGGCTGAGGAAGCGGGCACCGGCGCTGTCGGCGGATCAGCCGATAACGACGGTTAGCCTCCAGACGCGGTCCGTTTGACCACGTATGGGCATCGCCCGATAAACCCGTCGGGGCCGGACGAAAATGCCGGCCTCGGCGGTAATCTGCGGACCTATTTACCGGCGGGCACTCTGTCCGTCGGACTGGTCCGGGATCACACGACCGAGGTTCTGACGGCCTCGGTTATGGTCGCGCTCAAGCTGCTTCTGGCGACGACGGGGTTGTGGCGTGCTCTCGCCACGGCGCTAAACGCTCTGCCTGCCGGGCTTGGCGTCAACCTCTCTTACAGACCCGAACGCCGTATTCCCACGCCCGCATACCAGGCGTTACGAGCCGTTAGCGTAGTACGTGAAGGACTCGCCAGCGGCGCTCGAGGGGTCTCCACCGTCATGAGCGCACACCAGCGGGCGGCTTTCCGCGTCGACGGATATCTCCTGGACCGACGCATCGCGAACTACCCGAACCGAGTGGACGATGGGGATGGGCCGGACCTCGGATAGCCGGGGGATAGACGGATTCCGGCGAGCCCACCGGTCGAGAGCCTTCCGATGTCTTCCCCCGCCCGGCAAACCGGCGCCACCCACGCTTCTTCAACGGCCTCCTTACGCCCCGTGCCCCGATCTTGACGAGGACACGCGCCCGGAACATGATTGCGCCGTCACCAGAAGCGCACGTCCCTTTGGAATCATCCCCCGGCCCTGAGCCGGGATCGTGAAACCGGGGCACATCAAGGGTTAGGAGCAACACATTGGCCGTTAAGACCGTCGCAACCTACGACTCGCCTTGCCGGATG
>PCAM01000011.1 GCA_002730555.1 Chloroflexota bacterium | reverse complement strand
CGGGCCGATGACCTTCTTCCCGAAGGATTCGACTATCTCGCCCCAGGCCGGCTGGCCCCTCAAATACGTTTCGTGTCCCACGATGTCGGCGTCGACGACCAGTGCGCCAAGTTCCCGCAGAATCCCGTAAGCTTCACTTTTCCCCGAACCGATACCGCCCGTAAGGCCGATTGTTAACACGGTAACGTGATTTTCACGATTGAAGGGAGTCTCCGAAACTTCACAGCCGCCTATTATAGAGCGGCCAGGGGTTCCAAAGTAATAGCGGCCGGGCGTCTCACTTTCACGAGTGCGCAGCCCGGCCGAACGCCGATGACAAACGACGATAAAAATACACAGTTCAGATCGCTGCCAAGCGTGGAGCAGCTCCTCCAAGAGCCGGGGCTCGGCGGGCTCGCGGGGGCGTACTCCCACGCGGCCGTCGTGAGCCTTGCCAGACAGCAGTTGGACGCCACCCGGAGGTCCATTCGGAACGGAGGAGACGCGCCGGGGATGGAACAGCTTGCGGCGGACATCATGGCCCGTGCGGAAGAAGAGTGGGCGCCGTGGCCGCGACCGCTCGTGAACGCGACGGGCGTCGTTATCCACACGAACCTGGGGCGCGCACCCCTGAGTGAGCCAGCTATGGAGGCTGTTCAGGCCGGAGCGAGCGGATACAGCGACCTTGAATTTGACGTGAAGACTGGTACCCGCGGGTCAAGGCAGGCGCACATCGGCAGGCTGATCGCAGAAGTGACCGGCGCCGAAACGGGCCTCGTGGTCAACAACAACGCCTCCGCCATCATGCTCGGGCTGAGCGCCGTCGCAGGACCGGGCGGCCCGAGAGAGGTGATCGTCTCCCGCGGCGAGGGCGTGGAGATCGGTGGCGGCTTCCGGGTACCGGACGTGCTGCGCCAGTCTGGGGCGACGCTGGTCGAGGTCGGAACCACGAACCGCACCTACGTCCGCGATTACGCATCCGCCATCAACGACAACACGGCAGCGATCCTCAAAGTCCATCCCAGCAATTTCCGCGTCACCGGGTTCACCCATGAGGCTGAACTGGGCGAACTCATGACTCTGGGCCGTGAACGCGGCGTGCCGGTGCTGAACGATCTCGGCAGCGGCTGTCTGCTGGACACCACCCATTACGGGCTTGCGCCCGAGCCCACGGTGCAGGACAGCGTCGACGCCGGAGTCGAGCTCTCCTTCTTTTCAGGCGACAAGCTGATCGGCGGCCCCCAGGCAGGCATCGTGGCAGGAAGCGCTGAATGGGTGGAGCGGCTGGCCCGGCACCCCCTGGCGCGCGCCGTACGAATCGACAAGATGGGGCTCGCCGCTCTCTCGGCGACGCTGGCATCGTTCCTGAAAGAAAGGGCGCACGAAGAAGTCCCCGTCTGGTGCATGATCTCTATGTCGCAAGAGGCCATCGCCGCTACCGCCGAAAGTTGGCTGAAAGAAATCGAGTCTCCGGCCGTGCGATTACGTGAAGGCCAATCCACCGTCGGCGGCGGCAGCCTGCCGGGCGAGACCCTGCCAACCACCCTGCTCACCGTCACGCCCCCCGATTCACCGGACGCCTTCGCCGGGCGGCTCCGCTCGGGACCGACCCCGGTAATAGCCCGAATAGAGGACGAAGACGTTGTGCTCGATCCACGGACGGTTCTGGAGGATCAATCCTCTATCGTGGTTGAAGCAGTGAAGTCCGCTCTCAAAGGCTGAATATCTCCGAATCTTTGGGAAACACGAGGAAGTATCCGATGGCCAACGTCAGCGATCCGACCAATTTTTCAAGGAACCGCACCTACGTCGTGTCGCCGGTCATCAACGAGGACCGCACGGTGACGTTTCGCTTTGCGGCGCCCGAGGCCGGTGAGGTCCAGCTTCACGGACTCAGCTCAAGCGCACGCGGCGAGTTCCTCGAGCTGCCGAAACCGATGGTGCGAAGGGACGATGGCGTCTGGGAGATCACCGTCGGCCCGGTCGCCCCGAACATCTACCGTTACAACTTCCTGGTTGACGGCGCTGCGGTGAACGACCCGAACAACTCGCAGGTGTCTCAGAACGAGCGGACACTGGGAAATTTAGTCGAGATCCCCGGCGACGCGCCGGCCATTTACGCGATGGACGATGTCTCCCACGGAAACGTGACGATGCGCTGGTACAGGTCGAGCACACTTGGCGTCACCCGCCGGATGCTTGTTTACACGCCGCCCGGGTACGAAGCCAGCGGAGACCAGCAGTTCCCCGTTCTGTACCTGCTGCACGGCACAGGCGGTTCCGAGGCCAACTGGACGAATGAAGGCCGGGTCAATTTCATCCTGGACAACCTGATCGCCTGCGACGCCGCCACCCCGATGTTGGTAGTCATGCCCTACGGCCGGGCTTACCCGAAGATCAGCCGTGAGTCCGGGAGCATCGGCTTTCGGGAGAATATCGAGCTGTTTGAACGAGACCTGCTGTCAAGCGTCATCCCGGAGGTAGAGGCCAATTACCGGGTGTTGATCGACCGTCAGAGCCGGGCCATCGCCGGTCTATCCGGCGGCGGAGGTCAGTCGCTCGCCATCGGACTCGGTAACCTGGAGATGTTCGGGTCGATCGCCGGGTTCAGCGCGGCGATACGTGAATCTGAGTTCGAGGACGTTTACGGGGCCGGGCTGGCCGATTCACCCGCCCCTAACCTCCTCTGGGTTGGCTGCGGCGACCTAGACCACCTGTACGACGTGAACCGGGCGCTGCTGAGCTGGCTGGAGTCGGAGGGAGTGGATCACATAGCGCACCTGACCGGCGGCGGACACGACTTCCAGAACTGGCGCCCGTACCTGCACGACGTGGCCAAGCGGTTATTCAAACCGGCGGCTCCTCAGTAAATGTCGCCGGCACGCAAACGCAAAAAGGTCCGTAATCCCCCGGCCCCAACCCCGGGGTTTGCCGCCGCGTTCGTCGACTTCAAGATCGATCTCCACGGCCTGTTCGTGCGTGACGCCATCGTCGCCCTGGACAAGCACCTTCAGATTTGTTTCGCGGCCAACGCGCCCATCATTCACGTCGTTCACGGGCACGGATCAGGGCGGCTCAAGACCGCCGTGCGGGACCACCTCAAAGACCACGACCTTGTCGACAAAGTCTATCCGGCGGCGTACGGAATGGGCGGCGACGGGGTCACGATCGCTGAGTTAAAGACCGGCGACCGGTATGCTACCCGCAAGAACTCGCACAACGCTGCGCCGCTCCCGCCCCCCGATGACCGCCGTTAACCCCCGTTCGGGGGGATTAATTGATATTGTCCCGGAGTTACAGCCGGTTCGGTGACTAGCTCAGGTTAGCGGGAATCTGCGTGGGAGTTGTCGACAACATCGGTCGCTGCGACCAGGCCTCCGTATACGGCCCCCGAACGGGGGTGAATTCAAATGACCCTCTTCGACCACAGACGCCAGAAGATCGCCACTCGATCGGCCCCCCTGTCAGCGCGCATGCGGCCGGGGACGCTGGAACAGATTATGGGGCAGGACCACATCCTGGGCGAGGGCAAGGTCCTCAGACGTGCCATCGAAGAAGATCGCATCCGCTCGTTGATCCTCTGGGGTCCGCCCGGCACCGGCAAGACCACCATTGCAAGGGTCATCGCATCGGCCACGCAGTCGTATTTTGAGACCATCAGTGCAGTCAACTCGGGCGTTCGTGACATCCGCGCCGCCGTGCAGGGCGCACGGGATCGGCTGGGTATGGATGGACGGCAGACCATCGTGTTTGTCGACGAGATCCACCGCTTCAATAAATCTCAGCAAGACGCACTTCTCCCGGATGTGGAAGAGGGCAACATCACCCTCATCGGCGCCACCACTGAGAATCCTTCGTTTGAGGTGATCGGCCCTCTGCTCTCACGCGCCCGGGTGTTCCGTCTGGAGTCACTGTCGGACGATGACATCTCGGCCCTGATCGACCGTGCGCTGAAAGACCCGGAACTACAGGGAAGCGAGCCGGAACCGGTCCTCACGGACGAGGCACGTGCTCTACTGATCCGGGTGGCTAACGGCGACGCCAGGCACGGCCTCGATTCGCTCGAGCTGGCGGTCGCCTCCACGGAGCCATCGGAAGACGGCGTCCGGCTGGTGTCGATAGAAACGGTGGAGAACGCCGTCCAGCAGCAGTCCCGTTACGACAAAACGGGCGACCTCCATTACGACACGATTTCCGCATTCCTCAAGTCAATCCGCGGCTCGGACCCGGACGCTGCGCTCTACTGGCTGGCCCGGATGCTGGACGCCGGCGAGGACCTGATGTTCATCGCCAGACGGCTGGTGATCGCTTCGGCCGAGGATGTGGGACTGGCCGATCCGCAGGCGATCCGCGTGGCAGTAGCGGCGCAGCAAGCGGTGCACCTGATCGGCATGCCGGAGGCCCGCATCATCCTGGCCGAGACCACCGTCTACCTGGCCAGCGCTCCGAAGAGCAACTCGGCCTACATGGCGATCAACAAGGCTTTGGCGGACGTGCGTGACACACGAAACGATCCAGTCCCCATGCACCTGCGCAATGCCCCGACAAAGCTGATGAAGGACATGGGACACGGCGAGGGGTACAAGTACTCGCACGACTACGAAGACAACTTCGCTGCAATGGAAAATCGACCCGAAAACATACGCGGCCATCGCTACTACGAACCCGGAGTCCAGGGCTTCGAGTCCCGCATAGGTGACCGCCTACGCCGCCTCTGGAAAGACGGCCGCTACGGCACTCCCCCGCGTGACGACAACTAGCCCGGATTGGTTCTGGGACGTACCCCCGCTCCCAGGCGGGAGAGGGTCGGGGTGAGGGGGGTGAGGCGGCAGCTGAGCGTTCCCAGCGAGCTCATCTAACGACAGCCCAACGATCTTCAAGCGAGCCACCGCGTCCTAAAGCTCTCGAAGGGCCGGGGCGTGCAACAACGCGCTTGGCCGTCCGTCTGCGGTGGCGTGCCGGTGGTACGGGATGGCGGCCCCGGAGGCCATCGTCGCCTCGACAATCGTGAACATCTCGGAACCCATGGCGCGATTGGCCAGGATGCGGCCGACAATCCCCGGCATCAGCTCGACGACTTCCTAGTCTGGACGTCTATTCACCGATGTATTGGGGTCCTTACTGGTTCAACATTTAGGGGTCAACGACAAGAGAACGTAGGGGTGGGCAGCAGTCCACCCCGGGTGGATCGCTATCCCCCTACAGGGCTTCTTGAAACCCATCTGTTCCTGGCAATCTCATCAACTGGCGATCACCGAGACCACCGCGAATTCCCTCAACCGCTCAGGACAAAAACAGCGGGTTGCCGTCAAACGTCGCGTAGTTGGGCCGTAGTCGTTCGGTGTTGTAGTACTTCTCGATGTCGACGACCTTGTGGGGGCCATGCACCACGTCCAGCGAGACGTTGCCGTAAACACCCTGGCTGACGCTGACCAGCCTGCCGGGCGTGCCCTGGAGCACAAGATCGAGCGCTAGGTTTCCGAAAGCCATTGGCGCAACGGAATCGATCGCATCCGGGACGCCCGAACGGACCATGTAGCCCAGTCGTTGGCTGGTGGCTTCTATCCGGTTTCCGTTGTTGAATCCCGCCGAAAGTTCAGATATCTGATTCGCCACCTGGTCACCGATACCGCCGAGCCTGCGGTGGCCGTATTGGTCCGTCCCCTCTCCCTCAAACGACATCTCGCCAGACATCGTCGCCCCCTCCGAGACCAGCGCCACGGAGTAGCGGTTCGGGTTTCGATCACGATCTTGGATCAGGAGTTCGGTCAGTTTCTCTACTTCGAACTCCTGCTCTGGTATGACGCAGCGGTCCGCGGCTCCGGCCATCGTAGGAAGCAACGCCGTGAATCCTGCGTAGCGACCGAAAACCTCAATCACCAGGATGCGTTCGTGCGACCCCGCCGTACTTCTGAGCGCATGGGTCATCTCGATGGTGCGCGTGACGCAGGTGCCGAACCCGATGCAGTAGTCGGTGCCCGGCACGTCGTTGTCCATCGTCTTCGGGATGGCCACCACCTTCACCCCTTCGGTATGGAGGCGATAGGCGTAACTAAGAGTGTCATCGCCGCCGATGGGGATGAGGTAGTCGATCCCCAGCCAGTCCAGGTTTTTCAGGACGGCACCGGTGACATCATTGACATCTTCGGAATACTCGCCCGTCAGATGTGCCGGTACGGACTTCCGGGGCAGATGGCTGGGTCGTGTCCGCGAAGTGTGGAGCAGGGTGCCGCCCGTGCGGACGGACCTGTTTACGACGCCTTCGTCAAGCATCTGAAAGTTGAGGCTGTTGTCGGCGTCCTTATCCGGGACCAGATCGACCAACCCGGCCCAGCCGCGCCGCAAACCGACCACCCGGTAGCCCTCGCCAATGGCCCGTATCGTCACCGCACGGATGGCCGGGTTGAGCCCCGGCACATCCCCGCCGCCGGTGAGGATCCCGATAGTTCCCTTGTGCGTTGTCATCGCTCTACAGGGACCTCCGCCATCACTTTGTTCATCGCGTTTATGGCGATGTCCACGTCTTCGCTGTCGATGCCGTAGTGCGGTACGAACCGGAGATCGGAGTCACCGCCGTTTATGTAAACGCCCTCTTCTTTAAGCCGGCCGGCGATCTCCATGCCCGTGTGGGCAGGCACGCTGAAACGAACGATGTTGGTCTCGACCGTCGTCAGGTCGATATCGATCCCCGGCATCTCGGCCAGCGCGACCGCAAGTTTTCGCGCGTTGGCGTGGTCGTCCACCATGCGGTCGATCATAGTGTCGAGCGCCACGACACCAGCGGCGGCGATCACGCCCACCTGCCGCATCGCTCCGCCCAGCATCTTGCGCCATCGACGCGCCTCTTGGATCACATCGGCATCGCCGCAGAGAACCGATCCGATGGGGCAGGCGAGTCCTTTTGAGAGGCAGAAACCTACTGTGTCGGCATCGGCCGCAAGCTCGGAGGCCGGGGTTTCCAGCGCCACGGCGGCGTTGAAGATCCGCGCTCCGTCCATATGGACGCGCAGACCGTGTTGTCGACCGGCGTCTGCCATGACCTTGATCTCTTCCGGCGAGAGCGCAGTGCCGCCAGCCGCGTTCTGTGTATTCTCCACGCATAAGACCGTTACCGGCGCTTTGTGGTGGTCGCGCGGTGCCGCTGCCAGCTTGATAACGTCCGGGTCCAACAACCCGCGCTCATCGTTCTGGATCGGCATCAAGACGATTCCGCCCAGCGCGGATGTCCCGCCCGCCTCGGCGTTGAGGATGTGGCTCTTGGTGCCCAGCAGCACCGTGTCCCCCCGGCCGGCCTGCGCCAGCAAGGCAACCAGGTTGCTCTGGGTCCCGGAGGTGACTATCACCGCCGCCTCTTTGCCCAGCATTTCGGCTGCTTTCGCCTCGAGGGCGTTCGTGGTCGGATCATCGCCGTACACGTCATCGCCCAGCTCGGCCTCGTACATGGCCTTCCGCATCTCAGGGCTGGGTTGACTTACGGTGTCACTTCGGAGATCAACGCGGATCATTCGCTATCCTCGTTTTGCCGATGGTTATCGCCGGTGGTGGTGATTCGTCGGGGACCCTAGTTTCAGGGCGTACCCTGAATAGCTGCGACTCCCGTCGCGGGAATCGGCGGTAATTCTAACAGCGCGACTCGCGGTCCATCCGTAACCGGGAAACGAAGAGAAGAGAGGTCAGACAACCGTGCCGATAAGCAACACGGCCGTCAGCTTCGAGGTCGATGGTGACCAGGTAGACGGTGTGATCGGACAGCCCTCGCCCGGCGAGGTGCCCTACCCGGCGGTCGTAGTGTGCCATCCACACCCGCTGTTTGGCGGCGACATGAATTCGTCCGTCGTGGTCGCCATATGCAGGGCGCTGGCGGAGCGCGAGATCGCGTCGTTGCGATTCAATTTTCGCCAGCCGCGTGAAGTAGATGGCCTGAATGATTCCTCGGCGCGTGATGTTGCCGTGGGGCT
Source organism: Chloroflexota bacterium (assembly GCA_002730555.1). Classification (GTDB taxonomy): domain Bacteria; phylum Chloroflexota; class Dehalococcoidia; order Lucifugimonadales; family Lucifugimonadaceae. The sequence goes on along the minus strand of PCAM01000011.1, from coordinate 49,413 downwards.
TCAACTACTGGACGGCTGGGAGATGGTGAACAGCGTCCGGATGGGCGTGGCCGGTTATTCGTTCGGCGGCGCGGCGATCGCCCGGGCCTCAACGGATCTCGTTCCGGCCCGGGCTCTGGCGTTCGTATCCCCTCCGGTCGCCGCCGTCGAGAATTCGACACTTGGCAACGACGCACGGCCACGCTATTTCGTGGTCGGCGGGAGAGACAAACTGGTCGACCCCGAAGCGTTATCTGAGGTGGTTGCGGGAATGAAGTCGCAGGCCACGTTTGAGACGCTGGACGGCGCGGACCACATGCTGGTTGGATACGAGGGCGCAATCGGCGATCGCGTGGCCGATTTCATGGTCGGGGTGTTGCTGGCCTGAACCCGGTGGACGTGAACTTGGAGGTCATTACCGGCGCCGGCAGGTCGGGATTCTCCCCGTCGCGTACATATACTTCAAATAGAGGCGCCGATATCTCGCCGGCGCAAAGATCAAAGGCCGACGTTTCCAGAAGATGAGTGACACCCTGCACCATAGCGCCGAAGAAGAATCGGCACCGTCGCCCAAACCGCAGGAGCCCTCGAAAGCTCCGTTGGCGGAAGACGGCGGGCGCGGATCTGGCCCCTCGTCATGGCGGGCGTTTCGAGACCCCCTGCTCCTCGGTGTTCTCCTAGCAGCGCTTGTGGCCGACCAGATCACGAAGCAATGGGTACTCAACTCGCTCGGCATAGGCGCGTCATGGCCGAACAACGGCTTTTTCAGGTTCACCTTCGTGCGAAACGACGGAACGGCCTTTGGGTTATTCCAGGACAACGGGACGCTGCTGACCTTCGTGTCGATAGGCGCCGTGGCCCTCATCGTCTATTTCTACCGCGAAGCTGCGATGGCGTCATGGTTCACACGGGTCGCTCTTGGCCTGCAGCTCGGCGGGGCACTGGGCAATCTGGTGGACCGGTTCAGGCATGGCTACGTGGTCGACTTCATCGACGTCGGTCCGTGGCCCATCTTCAACATCGCAGACTCCGCCATCATCACCGGCATCGCCGCCTTGATCGGGTACTTCACGCTGTTTGGCGGGCGTGACGGAAAGGCGGGAGAGGAACCGAGCACGGACATCGACGCCAGGCCGTCGATGGGCCCTTCCACGGAGCAAGGTTCGCCCTCCACACCCGAGTCCCGGGACTAAAGACATGCCCGTGTCACGGTTTCGGTTTGAGGGACCCGAAAAGAAACGCCGGCTCGATGTATGCGTTGCGGAGGGTGTGGCCGATCTGAGCAGGAGTGCCGCACAGCACCTCGTTAAAGTGGGTGCCGTGATCGTTGACGGCGCTGTCGAAACCCGACCCTCGCACCCGGTGCTGCCCGGGGCCGAGATCCAGGTGGACATCCCCGAACCCGAAGACGAAACCGAACTGGTGGCGTCCCACCAGGCGTTTGCGGTCGTCTTTGAAGATGAGCAACTTCTGGTGGTGGACAAGCCGGTAGGTCTCTCCGTCCACCCCGGTCCCGGGCATGTGTCAGACACGCTGGCCAACGGGCTGCTGGTCGATTATCCGGAGATTCGCGAGGTAGGCCATTCGGAACGCCCGGGCATCGTGCACAGGATCGACCGCGACACCTCCGGCCTACTGGTCGTAGCGCGCACAGCGGGGGCATATGAACTTCTGACCGAAATGATCCGAGAGCGGGGTGTACGTCGGGTCTACACGGCGCTCGTGCGAGGCGGGCCGGAGACGGAGCAGGGCGTCATCGACGCGCCGCTGGGACGTGATCCAGGGAATCGGCAGCGACAGGCGATAGTCGAAGACGGGCGTGAGGCACGAACGCGCTTCCGGGTGCTGGAACGGTTGTCACGCACCACGCTTTTAGAGTTAGAGTTGGACACCGGCCGAACCCACCAGATCCGCGTCCACCTGTCCTCCATCGGCAACCCGGTGGTCGGAGACATGGTGTACGGACGCTCTGCCAAAGGCCTGGGCGGCCTGGCACGCCAGTTCCTCCACGCATCATTGCTCTCTTTTACCCACCCGATCACGGGCGAAGCTCTGGAGCTAGCCTCACCTCTGCCGGACGACTTGCAGCTTTGTTTGGGCGCGGCGAGGCGGGAGTAGCCGCCCCCCTCTCCCGCTGGGAAAGGGCTTGAGGTGAGGGAGGTCAAAACAGCACCGACACGCCCATCCTGGACTTGATTCCGGATCCGCTCATATCCACGATCGACAGATTCTCGCCGCACGCACATCGGGGTTTGAGAGCCGTCTGACAATTCGGACAGGGCTTCCACTATAGGTTCCGATCCTGAATCAAGTTCATTCTTGGCATATATGCCCAGGATGACAAGAGACGGCGACCGCGTCTCATATAGGCGTACCAACGGACCAACCACCACACCCCCACACCTCAAGTAATACCCGCACTGCGGATGATACGATTTCCTACCTCATGACAGATAAATCTCACTCCGGGCCTGTGCGTGTTCGTTACGCACCCAGCCCTACCGGCGATCCGCACGTCGGTAATCTCCGCACCGCACTCCTGAACTGGGTTTTCGCGCGACACGCCGGCGGCCAGTTCATCGTCCGCATCGAAGACACCGACCGGGAACGCATGGTCGACGGGTCGCTCGACCGGATTCTTAGCGCGCTGGAATGGCTCGGCCTTGACTGGGACGAGGGACCGGGCGTCGATGGCCCACATGCGCCCTACGTCCAATCGGATCGCAAGGCGCTGGGCAAGTACGCCAAAGCAGCGCAGATGTTGATCGACAACGGTCAGGCATACGAGTGCACCTGCACGCCCGAGCGACTCGATCAAGTGCGACTGCGGCAGCGCGCCGAGAAGAAGCCGACCGGCTACGACAGTTACTGCCGGAACAAGTCGGACGAGGAACGCACCGCGGACAAAGCTCAAGGCCTCGCCACGGTGGTCCGATTCAAGGTCCCACTCGAGGGCGAGGTGGTCTTCAACGACGTCCTGCGCGGCCCGCTGACCTTCGATCCTTCTCTGCTCCAGGACTTCGTGATCCTGAAGTCGGACGGCTACCCCACTTACCACCTCGCCCACATCGTGGACGACCACGATATGGGCATCACGCACGTGCTGCGCTCCGAGGAGTGGATATCGTCCACGCCACGCCACGTGATGGTGTACGAGGGGTTCGGTTGGGAGCCGCCGGCGTTCGTGCACCTCTCGATATTGTTGGGTCCCGACCGCGCAAAGCTGTCCAAACGCCACGGTGACACGGCCCTGCTGGAGTTCCGGGACAAGGGCTTCCTGCCTGAGACGATGTTCAACTTCTTGTCCCTCCTCGGCTGGTCTGCGGGCGACGATGAAGAGGTGATGACCCGGGAGCAGATCGTCGAGAAGTTCAGCCTCGACGGCCTGAACGCCGCGCCGTCCATTTTCAACATCACAAAGCTGGAGTGGATGAACGGCGTCTACCTGCGTCAGTTGCCGGTCCACGCGCTCGCCGAGATACTGATCCCGGAACTGGAAGCGCCGGACGGGTTGCCCGCGTCTATTTCCCGGCCACTGGACCGCGACTACGTGACCGAACTCGTGCCGCTGGTGCACGAACGGCTGAAGGTGATCGACCGTGAAGAGCTGGCCGGGATGCTGGCCTATTTCTTCCAGGACGAGATCGAGCTGGACCCCGCAGCGGTCGTGCAAAAGGGGATGAACGAGGCGGCAACGGCTTCCGCCCTCGAGTCGGCGGCGGTGGCCTTGGAGTCGGCAGAAGCCTTCGAATCGGAGCCATTGGAAGAGGGTTTCCGGGCCCTGTGCGTGGAACTGGGTCTGAAGCCGCGGCAGTTTTTCGGAGCGCTTCGTGTGGCGCTGACGGCACGGCGGGTAGCTCCACCACTGTTCGACACGATGGTCGCGCTTGGACGAGAACGCTCAATTGCTCGTGTCAGGCGAGCGGCGGCGTTGCTGTTGCGTGACCAGGCAGTTTCGTAGCTAACTACTTGACCGTCCGTCCCATACCTGCCTAAGCTTGTGAGTACCGATTCGTCGCAATCGGGTTGCTTTTCATTTCTGAGTACAAGAGGTCGAGTTTGCCGGAGATACGAATATCTGAGGGCGAGAGCTTTGAGAGCATGCTGCGTCGCTTCACCAAGCGCGTCCAGCAGGAAGGGATTCTGTCCGAGTCCCGTCGCCGTCAACACTTCGAGCCGCCGACGAACCTTCGCAAGAAGAAGGCCGCCGCCAAGCGCCGCAAGAGCCTGAAGGCGCAACGCAAGAACATGTAAGGACACTGCTTAAAGCGGTGTTACTGAGAGAAAGACCGGTTTTTGACCGGTCCTTCTTTTGTCCCCACCCGTTCACAGCCGAACCGGTTTCGTATCGCCCGGGGGTCGGTTACGATTTCCCTATGAAGTTCGGCATCCTCGTATTCCCCGGCACATGGAGCGACCGGGACTGCGGTTACGCACTGGAGTCACTCGGTCAGGAGATCGAGTACGTCTGGCATGCAGACACCGACATAGACCGCTTTGACGCCCTCGTGGTGCCGGGCGGGTTCTCGTACGGCGACTACCTCAGGGCGGGCGCAATCGCACGCTTCGCCCCGGTCATGAAGTCCGTCTCGAAATTCGCAGCCGACGGGCGTGGCGTAATCGGCATCTGCAACGGCTTCCAGATCCTGTGTGAGGCGGAACTGCTGCCCGGCGTGCTCATGCGTAACGACCACTTGGAGTTCCGCTGCACCTGGACCGATCTCAAGGTCGAGAACGATCAGACGATGTTCAGTCACTCGGCGAAGAATGGAGACTTGCTACGGGTCCCGATTTCACACGGCGAGGGCAGCTACCAGGCCGACGAGGACACGATCGCCGATCTTGAAGAAACCGGTCGTGTGTTGTTCCGATACTCGGGCCCGGCCGGCGAAGTCACTCCGGAATGGAACCCCAACGGCTCCATCAACAACATCGCCGGGATCATAAATGAAACGGGCAACGTTCTCGGCATGATGCCGCACCCGGAAAGGGCCTGCGATCCTCTGATCGGCGGCAAAGACGGGGCGGCGATCTTCCGCTCAATGTTCACGAAGATTCCGGCGCTGAACTGAAGGTCGGCCCTCTCCCAGCGGGAAAGGGCCGGGGCGCGAGAGAGGATCCGTCATTCCAACAAGTTAGAAACCGTTACAACACGAGCAACCACGCCCGGAGGACACACTCCTGACACGACCAGTCAAACCCCGCTTCGCGTACTCAGCACCGACTGGTGCCCGCACTGCCGCGTCCTCAAGCACCTCCTCGACGAGCACGACATCCCGTACAACCAGCTGAACGTCGATGAAGACGACGGCGCGCCGGCCGAGATCAACAAACTGCAAAACGGCGGCCGCACGGTCGTTGATGCCGAGAAATATGAAGAAGCAACCCGCTCACTCGTGAGGGGACGGCTCTGGAACTTCACTCCATCCAACGCAGAAACAGCGACGTACCAGGTTTAATCTCCGGTGAGGCCGCGGCATCAAGCATCGAGAGGGAATTCGAACATGACGCTATCCCCCGGAACCCTGGCAAGCGCCAGCGGTCGACATCCGTGGTGGACGTTATTGGGATGGGTACTGATTCTGGTTGGGGCATTCTTCCTGACCATAACGTTGGTTTCGGACGCCCTGGACGGCGAAGACGGACCAACCCAAGAACTCGAATACGAGACCGCTGCGAACCTCATTAATGATCGATTCGGCTCTCTCGATGAGGCAGAGCCGGCCGAAGACGAGGGCCAGTCCGGGCCTGACTCTGGTGGCCGCTCTACCCTCACGGAATTCGTACTTATCACTTCCGACTCGACAGGCCTGGCCGCGTCAGCTTTTGACGCCCCGGCCGTCGAATTCAACGACGCGCTCATCGCCGCACAGAGCGAGTCTGACGTCCAGGTCCTCGTCGGTGACTTCGACGAATACGACGGACAACTTTCCGAGGACGGGTCCACACTCCTAACGACCGTTCGGGTCTTTGAGTCTCATCAGGACGACATAACCGTCATCACAGCGATAGCTGAGGAGATAACCCATAGCGCGAACGGGTTCGAGTTCCTGATGATCGGAGACGCCAGCGTCAACGCCACGTTCTTGGAACTCGCCGAGAACGATCTGTTCGTCGGCGAGATGATCGGCATTGGCGTGGCGATCATCATCCTGGCTCTGGTATTCGGCGCCGTGATCGCGGCATTCATCCCGATCATCCTGGCCATCGTGGCAGTGTTCACGGCCGTTGGACTTACGGGGATCATCGGCCAATTTGTTGAATTGAACGAGTTCGTCCCGAACATCATCACGATGATGGGTCTGGCGGTTGGAATCGACTACTCTCTGTTCGTTTTGTCCCGATACCGTGAAGAACGGGCTAACGGCCACGACAAGCAGGCGGCGATCGACATCTCGGGCTCCACCGCTGGACGCGCTGTAGCCTTCAGCGGTATGACGGTGGTGCTGGCTCTACTGGGGATGCTGCTGATTCCCGAGCGGACCTTCATGGCCTTCGGGATCGGCTCCATCACCGTCGTGTTCGTCGCTGTGCTCACGAGCATGACGCTCCTCCCGGCGCTAATCGGCGTGCTTGGTGACCGAGTGAACAGTGTTCGCGCCCCTCTCCCGTTGACCCTAGGACTATTCATCACCGGGGTTGTAATCGTTTCGTTGACGATCGGTCTGGGGCCTGTCGTGATCCTCGTGTCCTTCGGTGTGATGGGAATTCTCGTCGTACTGAACGGGATCCGCAGACTCCTGAAACGGGGTGCTTCAAATGCCACGGCCAACTCCGGCAAAGGCGATGCAAACGGCAATCATGGCGTGTGGAACACCATCACCCTTGCCGTGATGGGACGCCCCGTCATCAGCATGGTCGCCGCCGCCGCGTTCTTGCTGATGCTCAGCTACTTCTTTTTCGAGCTAGAAAAAGGGACGAGCGGGATCTCCGTACTGCCGGACGAGGAACCGGTGAAACAGGCTTTTGAGCGGCTCGATGACAAGTTCGGATTCGGCAGCGACGCCCCAGCCCAGGTGGTCATAGACGGCGACGTCGGTTCAACGGGAATCATCGAAGCCATCGGGATTCTGGAAGCCCTGATGACGGAACAGGGCGGCCTGCAGGCGCCCGAAGTGCGAATCGAACCATCCGTCGAACTTGCCTCTCTGACGTCCAAGATCCCCGGCGACCCGTCTGATCAAGAGGCTCTAACCACTATCCGGGATATCAGAAACAGCCTGATACCCTTCGCTTTCGCTGATGTTCCAGAGGCCGATTACGACGCTTACGTGGGCGGTAACACGGCCGAGATCGTCGACGCCGTCAAGATCACCGACGACTATATACCCATAGTGTTTGGCGCCGTGCTCAGCCTCAGTTTCATACTGCTGCTGTTCGCCTTCAGATCGATCACGATCTCCATCGCGTCGATCATCATGAACCTGCTGTCCGTGGGCGCCGCCTACGGGTTGGTGGTGCTCGTGTTCCAGAAGGGTTTCTTGATCGACCTGTTCGGATTTAAGCAAGTGGACCAGGTTGAGTTCTGGCTGCCGCTTTTCATGTTCAGCATCCTGTTCGGGCTGTCCATGGACTATCACGTGTTCATGCTGAGCCGGATCAAGGAGCGCTTCGACATCACGGGAGACGCCGCTGGGTCGGTGGCTTTCGGTCTGCGTACGACGGCCAGCATCATCACCGGAGCCGCGCTCATCATGGTAGCGGTATTCGGCGGTTTTGCCTTGGGCAAGATCGCGTTTTTCCAGTCGATGGGATTCGGCCTCGGCGCTGCGGTGCTGCTGGACGCAACCATCGTCCGTTCATTGCTCGTGCCGAGCGTAATGCGGATACTCGGCGACAGCGCCTGGTACTTCCCAAAATGGCTGGAATGGATGCCCAACATCTCCATCGAGGGAAAGCCGATGGGAGGCGGGGCGAAGCCAGAACCCGCCGGAGCGGACGACTAGGGTCCGTCCAAACATCAGCCAACATAAAAAGGCGATCCTCGAATGTGTCGCCCTTTTACGTGTCGATGAGGTGTAGGGGCGGGGTACTGCCCACCCCTACGGCGTAATCGTGGAACCGGACAGAGCAAGCCCTTTCGCCCAGCGGGAGAAGGTTGGGATGAGGGAGAAGTCCGTCGTACAAGCGGCAACCGTGAGGCATCCGCCCAGACCCTTACGGCTGAATATCCCGCCTAACGTCGTGTCCGGCCGGCAGCCCCGTCTCCAGCACCTCCAATGTCCAGTCAGCAATCGCCGGATACACGTCCGCTGCCACCTCGCCCATCGGGTGGAACACGTCCTGGTAAAGCCATAGCTCCTTGGGACAGTTCAACCGGTCCATCCAGACCTTCACATCGTCCGGGGGGCACAGTTCATCCATGTCACCGGCCACCAACAGGTACGAGCACTTGAGCCTCTCACCTGCGGCGAAGAAATAGTCGTCTCGCTCTTCCGTAAAGCGGTCGAACTCGTCCTCATCGTCCATGCCCGCCATGTACATCGAGATGCGCTTGAAGTTGGGCTGCGCCTGGTCGTAGATAACATCGGAGGGCCCGACGTTGGCCATCTTGCCGATCACCGCCTTCACGCGATCGTCGTCGGCGCCGATCTCCACACCGTAGCGCGTGCCCATGCTCGTGCCAAACACGGCGATCTTGTCGGCGTCGACGTCATCGCGTTCCATCAGCCAGTCGATGACCCGGGATCCGGCGCGGCCGTAGTTGCCGATCGTCTGCCACACCCGGTTCATGTTGCTTTCACCCTGGCCCGGCCCGTCCATGACGCAGATATTCATCCCGCGGCGCGTGAACTCGTTATTGAAGGGGTTTGGGAAGTCTTCCTTGATCTGGTCCATGCCCGGGGCGTGCAAAACCGTCGGTTTCAGTCCGTCCCCGGGCGCTTTGTGGAACAGCACGGCGATCTTCTGGCCGTTCTCTATCTCGATCTCGTGGCGCGTGATTGCGCCGTCCAGTACATCCATCAACCCGGCATAGCAGCGCATGGCCGAGGCGTGGTACTCGATCTTCGTCGCGTTGCCGTCGGCGGCGATCAGGTGCTGCGCCCTTCCGAAGTAAAGCGCGGCCCGGTGGAAGTGCTGCCCCGCCGTCACCTTGCGCCCCGCCGCCATCGCCTCGTCGGCGAGGCCCTCCTGCTTGGTCGCTTCGCGCGCCCACGCTCTCGGGAAGGAACGTCGACCCGACACCCGCTGAAACACCCGTTCCATATCGGCGTACTTGAAGCCGCGTTCCAGGCGAGTCCCCATCATCCCAGCGTGGAGCACCTCTTCGTTGTCGGAGAGTTTCAGGAAATTATCAAAAATCCAACCCTGTCCGGCCCTGGGTGCCTGTCGGCGCATAGTTCTTCCCCTGTGTCAAACCCCAACCTCCCACTAACGCCACGTCGGCGGCGTCCGCCAAAGATACTTCAGTTTTGATATACAAGGGAGGTTCAACCGGCAACCTCAGACATCTACGCTGCGTCTCCCATCGCGCCGCCTCAAGCTGAACGCTCACGCCGGCGTATGCGGTCACGATCCAGTTAGTCGCGGATACAAACGGATCCTGAATCAAGTTCGGGATGACAGGACGCCGTGACTGTTGGATATCACGGCCACATTTGGAGGTCTGCCCCTTCTCCCGGCATGAAAAGGCTGAGATGACGGAGGAGGCCCTGCTTCCCGCATCGTCCAAAAGCGCAGGGGGCCAATCGTCCGTCCCAAACAACTAAATCAACCCCAGCCGTTCACACATCTCGCGTACCTCACGGAATGCCGTTTCGTCAGGTTTGTGCGCCGGCAATCGAGGGAATGCCGACGTGAACACACCACGCAACCTCAGGATCTCCTTCGCCATCCAGTAGTTCATCCCCTGCCCGTAGCGATACATCTCGATCAGGTGCGTGTGCCGCTCCCAGCGCTCCGCCGCCGCGCCGGTTTCGCCAGACCGGTACCCCTCCCACACCTCGCACAGCACGTCGATGAGCGCGATGCTGGCCATCGCTCCTTCAGAGCCCCGGTTCATCTCCTCGATCAGGAACGCGCCGTTCACTCCGCCAAGGAGTGTCAACGAATCGCCAGCCAGCCGCTTCGCATCGGCAAACCGAGGGGGCGTCGGCAGCGTCTCGACCTTGGCATGTCGGAAGCTTTCATGGTCGTCTGCCAGTTGCGCCATCAACGTCGGAGCTATCGACGCACCGGTCCGGTCCTGGAGCATGATCGGGATATCAATCGCTTCGGCCACGGCGTTGTAATGCCGCCGCACGTCCTCGGCAGGGAATCCGCCGAAACCGTCCGGCGAGATCATGGCCATACTCCCGCCCAACTCCAGCGCCCTGTGCGACCTTGAGATGGTGAGTGCTGTCGATGGTCCGCTCGTGGAGATCACTGTGGGCACACGACCGTTGACGTGCTTGATCACAGCGGAGATCACCTGATCCCGCTCGATGTCGCTCAACTTGTTCAGTTCGCTCGCAACACCCAGGGCGATGCCGTGGACCCCGGCATTGAGGGCGAAATCGATCTCCGCCTCCAGGTCGCCGTACAGAACAGCGCCGCCCTCGTCGAACGAAAGCTGGAGGATGGGGACGATGCCGGTCACACGTTTGTTTACCAGTTCAGACGCTCCTTAGTCATGTTGCATGCCGGGTATTTTGTCATTCTGAGCTGGAACCGAAGAATCTCCCGGCTTTCCGTCCACCCAATTGTCATCACACAATAACCACGATCACACCCTCAGCAAACACGGGGAGCGCTAAAACCGGCCAGGCCATCGATTCGTATCGACAAGCTACTAGTTCTGCCGGATAATCTCGGATCGCCAAATCTAACCCCGGAGTGGGAATCACCCGGGAGATCCGTCGCTTCCGGGCCAGGATGACTTAGAGGCGTTACGCCCGTGTCCCCAAGCTCTCGAAGGACTGGCGTGGGCGAATACCAATCCACCCCTACGGTGTTGTTACACCACAAGCACCTCGGGTGGTCACTACGACAAAGGCACTACCGCATCGAAGCCATCAAAATAAGCCCCCACCGGGGTCAACCGCCAAACCACAACCGCTCCGCCGTCCCGCCAAGGATCGACTCCTTCTCTCCAGCCGTCAAACCAAGGTCCTCCTGGAACAGCGTTAGGTGATCGCTGTAGTTCACGCGCGGGCACCACAACTCCGTCGGGAAGTCGGATCCCCACACGCAGCGGTCCGGTCCGTATGCATCCACAAACATTCGGAGCGGCTCGTGCATATCGGTAAACGGGTAGCGCTCCGCCGAGCCAGTCCCGAGAAAGGTCAGCTTGGCGTGGAGGTTCGGCCGGCGCGCCAGTTCCACGACGGTCGCCACGGTCGCCTCAAACTCTGGGCCGCGACTTAGCGACATGCAGTGATCCAGCACCACGTTGAGGCCGGGATAGTCGTCCAGCATCCGGGCCAGCTGCTCCGCAACGCCCAGCGGGACCAGTGCGTTGATCACGATCCCCAGATCCTGCGCCTGCGCCCAGAGTGCGCGAACACCCGGGTGGTCAAGCGATCCATCAGCGGCCGGAACAGTTCGCATGCCCTTGATGTTGGCCCGTTCCACAAGCGCGTACATGATCTCCGGGCTGTGGACGTTGTCCGGGTCCAGGGTGCAAACGCCCGCCGCCCAGTCTGTGGCGCCGGCAGAAGTGTCCCGGGTGAAACTATTGTCCCAGCGGTAGAAGGTCGAGGTCTGAATCAGGCACGCGCGATCTACCCCGGCCTTCGCCATCTCCGCCCTCAGGTGATCCGGGTCGCCGGTGCCGGGCGGCGGTGTGTAGGGGTCCTCGATGGTCGGGTAGGCGGATTTGTCCGGGCTGTAGATGTGCGCGTGCGTATCAATAATCATGGCGAACCGGAGGATAGCAGCCCTGGTGGGCCTCTTTTCAACCGTCATTCCCACGCAGGAGGGAATCCGGATGCGATTTTCCTCCCGTCCTCGCGCTCCCGTAGATCAAGCGTCTTTGGTTTCCCGTCGGCACGAGAATGACGTCGGGTCGCGTCCGTCAGGAACCGGCGACCGACTCCTCAACAAGCGCCGCATCGCCAACGCGCCTCGTGCTCAACAGCATCGCGACCGACGCAAGCGCCATCCCTACCGCCACTACCAGGATGAGCAGCTTGTACCCGTCGTAACCCGGCGTCACGATGATCGCCAACCCCCCCAGCACAGCCCCGGTCATGCTGCCCCCCGGACCTAGAGCGCTGTTGACGAAGATCGCCGCGCCCTGCCGGTTCCCGGCGTATTGATAAATGAGCGCCGTCATCCCCGTTTGAGCCACACCCGCCATCAATCCGTACATGAAAAAGAAGAAGAAGGACACGTACGGCGATGGCGCTATGAAAACAAAGCTGAACACCGCAACGCCCGTGAGAACTGTCGAGACCGCCGTCACACGCATCACCCCGAACCGGGCCAGGACCGCGCCGCCAACGAAGGCCGCCTGCATAAACCCGAACGGGCCGACGAAGAACATCGGGGCGATCCAGGCGTCTTTTCCGGGGTGAAGGTCCAGGAAGAACGCGGCGAGGAATCCGAAAAATATCCCGAATACGATCTGCGAAACAAAGCGGGCAACAAGCACGGTCCTGACGATCGGCATCTCCACGACGCGCGCCGCTTCTGCCAGCCGACTCCGATACGAGATCCCGGTCGGTGCGCCGGGCAGGGACGGCATTCCAAATGCCACGAACACGACAATTCCGGCGGTAACGAGCCCGTATACGATCAGCCCCGTTTGCCAGTCCGTAAGCGTCCCGACGCCCCGCAGTGCAGGCCCCAGAATTCCCGGCCCCAGTGCCATCGAGCCGATCACCAGCCCCGTCCGCATCACCCGTGTTCTGGCATCGGTCCATGCACGCGGGATCGCTGCAAGCGCCGCCGCCAGTACTATTCCCGCCGCCGATCCGGCTATCAGCCTTATCACCAACAGCACAGCGAAATTATCGACAACGCTTGAGACGATGGAGGTGGCGGCGACGATGGCGAGCGCCAGAACCAGCACGCGCCGGATGGCCATCTGGCCGATCAACGGAGCCAGGGCGAGCGCCGAGGTAATGCCACCGAGGTAGGTCGCTGTCCCGAGTTGACCTGCGACCCCCGTGGATCGATCGAGGTCCGCCGCTATCTCGTTCAAGAACGGGGCAATGCTAGCCTCGTGCGGAAACGAGAACGGTATCGAGGCCATCAGCGCCGGGAGGGTAAGACGCCGCGCACTGGCGCCGTTTCGAAGATTCATCGACCCGAGATGATACGACGCGAAACGCCCGCGCAACGGGAGACATACGACCACATCAAACGAACCGCAGGGGCGGCTGACTATCCGCCCGAGGGTCGAGAGGAGGCTTCACATCTACCCCCTCTCCCTTCACGGGTGAGGGTCGGGGTGAGGGTGGTTCAAGGCGCCTCTATCCAACGTCCCGGCTGATCAGCACAAACGACATCACACACGGCTTATCAGACCGATTCCGCCAGGCGTGCCGCGTAGCCCGCTGCACAATGGCGTCGCCGGGCTTCAGGTGATGCACTCCGTCGTCCAGGTCGAGATCGATCTCGCCCGAGATCACCATCCCGAAGTCCAGAGTATCGGTCGTGTGCCAGCCCGGCTCATCCTGCTCCATCGCACCGCCGTCGTCGAACTTCCCGCCTGCCGCCAATCCTTCCGGATTGGCGTTCAACTCCACCTCCACCTCAGCCCACGGGCGGAATGTGACGCAGCGCCACACAACGCCGTTCACATCCGGTTGAAGCACCGCGACATCCACATCGCCCGGGTCGTCGTCACCGGTCACGGGCGGCGGCATGGTGGCGCGCCACAACTCGTCAAAAACGCCACGGCCGACGTCGACGTTGCCCGGGGTCAGGCCATCGATATCAGCCCGAGATTTGCCATCAGGCCCGTTTCCGGTCACCAATCTTCGTACTGCCAATGCTGTCTCCTTCAGCCCACCATGAGGGCAGGCGTAGGTTCAATCACGTTCTTGATTGGCAGCCATAATCAATGGTCATTTTGAGGTCCCCGCGCAAGTGTTCTGAAGCTCTCGAAGGATCGGGTTCGTATGAGTACGCGCTAGTGCATCGTCCTTCTACCGAAGAACCCTCTCACCCCGTCCCTTTCCCGACCGGTAGAGGGACACAACTCAACCCTCTCCTAATGTAGGAGGGAATTCGGAGTGGTTAACTACGAGCAATACGCCCGATCGCGACCCAACTCCAACCACTCGGTTCTCTGGGCCCCCAGAGGGAAGGCTCACCCCGGCCCTCTCCCGTGAAGGGAGAGGGCCGGGGTGAGCGTGGTCCAAGTTCCCACAGCCCCCTAACTCCCGCCGAGTGCCTTCCTGATCCCCTCGCCTTCTTTCTGCCAGAAGCCGTGCAGGATCATGATATCCGTGCCCACCGAGAAGTGCCGAACACCCATGTCCAGGTACTCCTTGGTCTCATCGGCCGAGTTGATCTCAGCTCGCGGCGGCACGCCCATCTTGATCGCGACCTCAAAGCACTTCTTCTTGGCTGCGACCACATCGGGATGGCCCATGTTCCGGGGCTGTCCGATGTTCATTGAGAAATCGGCGCCGCCCCACTGCACCATCTCGACCTTCTCCAGCGAGAGGATCTCTTCCAGGTTATCGACCGCGCCCTTCTTTTCGATCATGAAGGCCAGCACCGTGTCTCCGACCGACTTCACGTACTCGGCCGAACCGCCGTAGCCCATGTACGAGTTGCGCCTCGTCGCCACGCCGTAAAGACCGCCGTAGCCCGGGTGATCCGGCTGTGCGGCCCGGATACAGTCGTTGACTTCATCCAGGCTCCGTACGTCCGTGAACAGCACACTGCTGTAACCTGCGCCGATGCCCCGCTGTGCGAGGAAGGGCATGAGGCTCTGGTCGATCTTGATCATCGACCCCATGTCGAACAACTCAGCCGCCCGGCACATGTTGTCCAGATCGTGCAAGTCAGACGGCCCGTACTCCGCCACGAACTCCACGTAGTCGTAAAGCCCGGTGTGGCCGAGTGCCTCGATCTCCGCCGGCCACACGCTATGGATGTGCGTGCTCAGGGTAGGTTCGCCGGCATCCAGCTTCTCTCTGATGACGTTTGGTCTCATGTTGTCCTCATCCCTGTTGAATTGAGTCGATACTTTGAAGCATAAATGTTTCTGTGGGAACAAATGTGTGTCATACCATCGGACAAAGCCGGTGGATCTGGCGGTATACCTCCATCAAGGTGAATTTCTTCGGTCGATTTGATTTTTCAGCAGCGGTTAAGTGCGCCCGGACCGATATCATGCACACCTCTGACGGTCCCCCAACAGGCTGCCAGAGGAGAAATAAGTTCCACCAAGACACCATCGGGCGAATTAGTATCCGCCCACGCCCGTACTCCCGTGCTCCAAGAGCCTTGGGAAACAAGCGTCAGGGCCGATACCTATCGACGCTTACGATACTGGTATGAAAATCATACGGCCCCGCATTTCACGGCAGCGCCAACTGGCCCTACAGCGACGAGAAGGAATCCAACTACATGAGTCAAATCGGTGACGGCGACCGCCCGCTGATCGGCATGATCGGCGGGAGCGGGCTGTACGACATGGAGGGGTTGTCCAACACCCAGTGGGTGAAGATTGAATCGGCATATGGCGAACCGTCCGACGCGCTGCTGTTTGGCGAGATCGACGGAATTCGCATCGTGTTCCTGCCCCGGCACGGGCGCGGCCATCGGATTCCGCCGAGCCAGATCAACTATCGCGCCAACATCGATGCTATGAAACGCGCCGGCGTCACAGACGTCCTGTCTTTCAGCGCCGTCGGATCGCTCCGTAAAGATCTCGCGCCGGGAGCGTTTGTGCTGGTGGACCAGTTCATCGACCGCACTTTCGCCCGTGAGAAGAGCTTCTTCGGCGAGGGGCTGGCCGCCCACGTAGCGGTCGCTCACCCGACCTGCGCACGCCTGGGCGATGCGCTGATGAAAGCGTCCGAAAGTCAGGATGTGGACGTCCGTCGCGGCGGCACTTATCTAGCGATAGAGGGGCCGCAGTTCTCCACCCTAGCCGAGTCCAACCTTTACAGGCAGTGGGGATGCGATGTGATCGGCATGACCAACATGCCGGAGGCGAAATTGGCCCGTGAGGCGGAGATTTGCTACGCGACTATGGCGATGGTGACCGATTTCGACACCTGGCACCCGGATCATGATTCGGTGACGGTTGAAATGATCATAAAAGTGCTTTCCGCAAACGCCCAGAACGCGGCAACTCTGGCCCGCCGTGCCGTGCCGGGTCTTCAAGATCGACCGGACGCCTGCCCCAACGGATGCGACCGCGTGCTAGACACGGCGATCATCACGGCGGCGAACGCACGTGACCCGGAGATGGTGGCAAAGCTGGGCGCCGTGGCGGGAAGAGTTCTGCGGGCGTAGGGGTGGCGCTTGCCCCCTATCCCGGTCGGGAGAGGACTGGGTGAGGAGGATCGCCGACAGGCGATCAGCTCGCGCATTCGGCCCTTCGAGAGCCTCAGCGCACTAGCGTGGTCTTCGAAACAAATGTAGGGACGTATGGCAATACGCTCGCGGGCGGAGCAAGCACCACTCTCATCCGCAATCGCGCTACCCGAAGCGTCCTACCGGCGGGATGATTAGGACCGAGTAACGGCCGTCCGAGCTACTCGATCGGTAGCGGAACCCAGCTGCCAGTCGGTCCGGCTCGATCAGCCCCGAGTCGACAGAATAAGAAGCGACTCGTCCGCGGTTGCAACAACTGTTCCTGTGCTGACATAGACCCAACCACCGTGCGGGCAGAAATCCCATCTCCGGCAAGCTGGTCCGCAACTCTTTTAAGTTCTGCTCATAATGATGGGACACCGGGTCGGTGTACGTCGCGGCGCCGCCCAGAGCGTTTCAAGTCGTTCCAAGAAATTCTAGGTTAACGCGTAGAGTCGACCCGCGTGTGCCCGGGGCATGATGTTTTGTGGGTGTTACGTCACGGGCCTGTAGGCACCGCGGTGAAAGTGAACAATTTCTTGCCCCACCAGAGCGACAGATAGACCAGTCCAACAAGCGCCGGAACCTCTATCAACGGCCCCACCACAGTGGCGAACGCCTCGCCCGACGAAACGCCGAACACGCCGATCGCCACCGCTATCGCCAGCTCAAAGTTGTTGCCGGCGGCGGTGAACGATACCGCCGTGGTGTTTTCGTACGAAAACCCGAGCTGCCGTGTGATGATGAAGGCGATGCTGAACATCAGCGCAAAGTAGGTGGTGAGCGGGATGGCGATCCGCCCTACGTCCAGCGGCGAGTCCACAATGCGGTCGCCCTGGCTGACAAACATCACGGTGATCGTGTAAAGCAGCCCCACCAGCGCTATCGGCCCCAGCCGTGGGGCCAGAGTCCCGTCGTACCACTCAGCCCCCCCCCGGCGCACAAGGACGTAGCGCGTCAGCGCGCCGGCCACGAGCGGCAACCCGAGGAACAGCAGGACATTCCGGGCTATCAGCCACATCGAAATGTCCACCACCGTCTCCTCAGCGCCCAGCCAGTCGGGGACGACGGTCAGGAACAGGTAGCCGAGCACGGAGAAAAACAGGATCTGGAATATGGAGTTGAGGGCGACCAGCAGGGCGGCGAGTTCCTCGCTCCCGTGCGCCAGCATGTTCCACACCAGCACCATCGCGATGCAGCGCGCCAGCCCCACGAGGATCAGACCGTTTCGGTACTCCGGATGGTCCGGGAGCATGATCCACGCCAGGGCGAACATCACCACCGGGCCGATGACCCAGTTCAAGATGAGAGAAGTGCCGAGCAGTTTCGGGCGGGCCGCGAATCCGCCCATCGAGCCAAATCGAACCTTCGCCAGGATCGGGTACATCATCCAGATCAACCCGATCCCCACAGGCAGCGAAACGTCGGCGAGCCGCAACCGCTCCAGGTCAGTCTTGAGCCCCGGGTCGACCTTACCGATGGCGACCCCGACCGCCATTGCGATGACGATCCACAGCGGCAGTAAACGGTCCAGCGGCCCTAGGTCCTTTATCGGCGATACGGTCGGATTGAAGACGGGGTCGAAAGCGCTACCCGCCAAAGACGGATCCAGCGCAGAGCAGCAAGCGGTTCAAGTCGTCTCCCAATTCGTCGGTTGTGTCGGACGGGATAAACCCGATCCGACGTCGTACATCGGTCGCGCGTAAGCCAAGAAGGTGTCAGGCGACCCTGCGGTGGTGGTTCGACAGGTAATCGACTAGCAGGTAGTCGCCCAGCCGGCTCGGGTCCGTAAACAATGCCCGGCCGCGGTCGACCATCGCCACATAGTCAATGAACGCCGTCAGGTAGCTCGTCCGCTCCAGCATAAGGTATTGATCGTGATCCCGGCGCGGGTGCAGTTGCGGTCCTCTTTCAACGTTTCGGACACCGTCCGATGGCTCGGAGGGTAGTCGAAGTACGACCTCCCGCCCTCCAGTTGCGCCGTCGGAGCCCCGTCCGTCACCATGATGATCTGGCCCGTCGCTGCCCGCCCCCAGGACAGCAACTTCCGGTTGATCATCATGGCGAGTTGCATGTTGGTACCCTGCATCCAGTTGTTCGGAGTCGCCGTCGGCAGATCCCCCGGCTTGAGCTCAACTGCGTCGTCCGAGAACCCGACGATGAGCAACCGATCCCTCGGGTACTCGGACTGGATCAGCGACTGCAGGGTCATGGGGACGCGCTTGACGGCGCCCCAGCGACCGAAGTGATACATCAAGCTTCTGGTCCAGCATCAGCACCGTGGTGGCGTCCGTGGAGTGCTCCACCTCGGCCACCTCAAAATCCTCGACCGACATGCGTATCGGCACGCCGGCGGCGATGCGCGCCGACAGGTTGGCGGGTATCTTGTCGCGCAGTGACCGGCGCCGGTATCCCGAAGCGCGCAGTTCCCCCAGGGTCGAGGATTGGGTGGCAGATTTTGTTCTTCTTGGCATCTATATCCCCTGGGGCCCTGAAATCGTGAAAGAGCCGGGTCCGGTGGGACAGGCGCTCACCCCGTTGTGCGGCCATCTTATCCACGTCCTACCGATACACTTGTAAATGGCCCATATTTCTGGGATGCATCAGGGATACGTCCTCGATCAATCGTGAGATTGGGACCACCCCGACTGGCCATCTTTTCTGCCCCCTGCTGCAAAGATCGCTGTTAAAAGTTAAACTACGCGCCGATTTCGTCCAGATTCGCCATGAACGGCGGGTGTAGCGGTCAAGCGCTGACACTTTTCATGCGTATCTCACGCCCTATGTCCCATCATGCGAGGCTCGGGAATTACGCCTCGTCGCCCCGTAAAACAGGATCCCGTTAGAACACAACGACATCTAACTTTCAGACGGGTGTAACCGGGTGTAACTGGTTTGAATGAACTGCGTTGTCCCCGGTGCACTCTCCAGGAGGAACCCGATACGATCCCCACGCTTCAATCGACCCTCTATGATCCGCGTTTGGACCGAAACCAGTTTCCATAGGCTGACGTAACACACGATATGACCACGACAAGACGCTCCAAAGACCGCCCAGAGGAATCCGAAGATCACAAGCCCTGGCGAATAGATCCCGACCAGGGATCTCAGGCCTGGGAAGATTCCGAAGAGTCGACAACGGCCATTCTTGAGAGCCGGGGATTCACCGAAATATCCCGGCAGGACGACTGGGACGCCAGCACAGATGTCGGCCGTCGAGAGATCCAGCCGGATTCCCCTCAGGCGGACGTAGACGTACTGAACGACTCGGTGCGTATGTACCTGCGCGAGATCGGCGCGGTTGACTTGCTCAACGCCAACCAGGAACGGATCTTGGCCCGAGCGATCGAGCTCGGCGACGGCCTGACCGCCCTCGACACGGAGGACGACGAGCGCAAGAACAAGAAGGCGCATGAGATCGCCGCCGCCACACTTGAGATCCTTGCACGGTTGAACGAGGTAGCGAACGCGATCGCCCGATTCGTCGGTGCGCCAACGCCCTTGACGCTATCTATCATCACCTCGGACCCCGACCTCAGGGACCTGATAGATGGGATACACAACGAAGAGTTGATCAACTACCTGTCCGACACACTCACCATCGAGCCGGACGAGGCCAAGGCCAAGGTCGCCGAACTTTCGACCATCACGGCCCTCATGCCTCAGGGAATCGAGGTCCTCTGGGACATCGATCCGCGCTTGGACGACATGGCGGACGTTCTGGAAGACCATCCGGCGGTCGACGCTCTCAAGTCACACTCTTCGTACCTCGCACGCTTCTACCGTCACATCGAGGACGAGGAGTACAAGTCACGCCTCCATCTTGGCGAGGCGAACCTGCGGCTAGTCGTTAGCGTCGCCAAAAAATACTCCGGACGGGGTCTTTCGCTGCTCGACCTGATTCAGGAAGGAAACCTGGGGTTGATCCGCGGTATCCAGAAGTTTGACTACAGGAAGGGTTTCAAGTTCTCCACATACGCCACCTGGTGGATCAGACAGGCCATCACAAGGTCGATCGCCGACCAGGCGCGCACCATCCGGATCCCCGTCCACATGGTGGAGACGATCAACAAAGTCGCCCGAACGCGACGCCAGCTCGCTCAGGAGCTGAACCGAGAGCCGACGGCTGCGGAGATCGCCAAGCGACTGGATATCACGACGGAACGGGTCGGACAGATCCAGAAGATGTCCCAGGACCCAGTCTCGCTTGAGACGCCGGTCGGAGCGGGCGAAGAAAGCCAACTCGGAGACTTCATCCCGGACCGGACGATCCCGGACCCCAGCGAGGTGGCGACCAGTCACTCCCTGCGTGACCAGATCCACAACGTGCTGAATACCCTCACGGACCGCGAGCGACGGGTCCTTGAACTTCGGTTTGGCATCGCCGACGGAAGGGTCTGGACCCTTGAAGAGATCGGCAAGCAGCTTCACGTCACCCGGGAACGCATCCGACAGATCGAGCGTAAGGCGCTGACGACGCTCAGGCGAGCCGAGTTCAACTCCGACCTGCGCGCCTACCTCGGGTAATCGGGGTTAACTCTCGGGCTAACCGGGCATGGCGCTGGACGGCGCGGCGGGCCGGGAGCCACCCAGTGCGCGTCAGATGGCGCACGCGCGTCCGGATATCCTTGGATAACGCTGTTGACGGTCCGCGGAACCGGTATTAGCGTAAACTATCCTGCGCGGCGGAAACGTCGCATCGTGGCCCCGTGGTGTAGCGGTCCAACACGCCGCCCTGTCAAGGCGGAGATCGGCAGTTCGAATCTGCTCGGGGTCGCCATAAACGAATAAAAAAGAGCCCCGGATTACCGGGGCTCTTTTCGCGTCTGATTTCTCACGAGCCGGGACAGTCAGACCGGCCGGAAAGTGTGCCAAAAAATGGTCCTTGGCTGTCTGTGAGGGGAGGGCTCACATGTTGGCAGCCCGAGGCACGTAAGTGCGTGTCCGGCTCCGTTAGGAACCCCGTCGGTCAGATCCATCGCCCTTGACCAGTCCGGCTTGGCGGTCAACCCGGCCCCTCCGAAGAAGAACCGAGAAGCCTATGAAACCTCCGCGTCGTCCGGCGGTTACCGATGACTGACACCGAGAATCACTATGACGTGATCCCGGACGGAGGCTCCAGTGAGGGATGGTGGTAGGAAGGTGCCGAAAAGATAACGGGGGAGGTCAAAGCAACGTTTGGACTACGTATACCGTCGCACGTAACCCGAACCTGAATCCACCGGGCCCGGCCCTGCAGGACAGAGCCGCCCCTAGTCATCCTGCCCGCGCTTGGACCAGTCTTCCTTCTCAAACATCTGCAGTCCCGGGTCCTGCGCTACTCCGTTCACGTAGGCCGGCGGGTGGGCGCGGATGTAGTCCTCATCTAGTTCGATCCCCCATCCCGAGCCCGTCGGCGCGTTGAACACCCCGTCAACGACCTCCGGGTAGTTGCTGCCCGCCAACTTCACGCCGGGATCGGCAAAGTCGTTGAAATGCTCCAGGATCTTGCCGTTGCGTAGCGTCAGCGTCAGGTGCAAAGCGGCCATCGTCGACACGATTCCGCCGACGTTGTGCGGCGCCACCATCATCGAGTACGTCTCGGCCGCCGCAGCGATCTTCTTCGTCTCCAGGATCCCGCCACACTGCGTGATATCCGGTTGAACGATATCGGCCGCGCCGCTCTCCCACAGGGCCACGAACTCCTGCGCCCCGTAAAGCCGCTCTCCCGTCGCTATGGGTAGCGAAGTGTGTTGCCGGACAGTGGTCAGCGCTGGGATGTCGCCCGGGCGCGTCGGTTCCTCGATCCACGCCGGGCTGTACTTCTCGACACACCGCGCAATTTCACGTGCCTGGGCCGAGGTAAACCGGCCGTGCATCTCGAGCATGATCTGGGCGCGCGTCCCAGCCACGGACGACACCGCCTCGATCAGGTCCATCGAGGTGTGGAACTGCTCCCTGGTCAGCTCAAGGTCGCCGTTACCGAAGGGATCGAATTTCATGCCCCGGTAGCCGCGATCCAGCACCCGGGTCGCCGCGGCAGCGAATTCCGTGGGCGACCGCTCCACCGTGTACCAGCCGTTTGCGTACGCCGGCACCGTGTCGTTCAGCTTTCCGCCAAGCAGGTTGTACACCGGCTGTCCGCAGACCTTCCCGATGATGTCCCAGCACGCCAGCTCCACCAGTGCGATACCGGTGTGTACCACTTCACCCGCCTTGCCGAAGTCCAGCAACGTCATGCGCCGGAACAGCGCTTCCACGTCAAACGGACTGTACCCGACGAAGTGCCTCTGCGCATCCTTGAGGTACTCGGTGACGGTGTGAGTCTTACCCAGAACCCGCGCCTCTCCGACGCCGGTCAGCCCTTCGTCCGTCTCAAGGATCAGGTAGGTCAGGTTTCGCCATGGCGTCCCCAGCACAAGGGTTCGGAAGCCGGTGATTTTCATGAATATCTCTCATTGAAGGGGTCGAACGCACACAAATATCGCCGAGATCCCTGCGAATGCCGGTCTTATCTCATGCGGCTGATATTCTAGCGGCCTGAAACGGACATATGGCGTCACTCAACTCCGAAGAGGACGCCTCTTAATCACCAACCGGTGCTAGTCCAGAATTCCAATTCCAAAAGGACATTTCATGAACCTCTTACTTCTCAGTGGCGGCGGCCACCCCTACAGCGAGACCACGCCCATACTGGCCGGATTTATCGAGGCCGCTGGCCACATCGTCGACGTCAGCGATTACGCGTTCGAACTAAACATCCCATCCACCGACGGCTACGATGCCATCGTCTTGAACACTCGACGGCGCGCCGACTCAAATAACGATCTGTCCGAGATCCAGCGTGAGAACCTAGCCAAATTCGTGAGTGACGGCGGCCCGCTTGTTTCGATTCACATCGCGCCCGACTCATGCCCGGACTGGCCGGAGATGAAGAAGATCACTGGCGGCGGATGGGTGTCGGGGACGAGCAACCACCCGCCTTTCGGCCGTTTCACCGTCAACATCAAGAACCCGGACCACCCGTGTGCGGCGGGACTATCCGATTTCGAGACCGATGATGAAAGCTACTGCGACCTCGACATCCAGCCCGGCATCGACGTTTTCATGACGGCGATGGTCGAGGGCGTAGAGCGGCCCATGGCATGGACACACCAGTACGGGGAGGGCCGCGTGTTCAACACCTCCCTCGGACACGCCGGCGTCAGCATGCGCAACCCGTCCTTCCAGAAACACGTCCTGATCGGCATCGACTGGGCCACTTCCAGGTCTTAACGAGCGCGAGAGCCTCCACCCACCCTTCCCGGGCCGTAGCCGCAATAAGAACAACGAAGGACAAAAAATTGAAGGTCAACGGCAGGGATTATCGGGCGGTGTGGTGGGCAGATGGTATGATCGGATTTATCGATCAGCGCCGTCTCCCCCACAGGTTCGACTCCTCGAGCGCAAGCACGGTCGCCACGGTCGCGGACGCCATCCGCGGCGGTACGAGGCGCGCCAACCATTGGGGCGATGGGCGCTTACGGCCTGGCGCTAGCCGCTCTGAACGGCGATCCGCTCCATGAAGCCCACGAAACGCTCCTGAACACGCGCCCTACGGCGATCAACCTCAAGGTCGGCCTGGACGCCGTGATTTCGACCGCCCCCGACCCGGGGGCGATGCTGGACGCCGCCATCGCACACGACGATGTGGAGGTAACAGCGGACCGTACGATAGGCCGTCACGGCGCCGATCTTTTCATGCACGGTTCACGGGTGCTGACGCAGTGCAACGCCGGTCGGATGGCGGCACAGGACTGGGGCACGGCCACTTCCCCCATCTAAACCGGGGCGAGGGAAGGACTGAGCCCCTTCGTGTGGGTCTCCGAAACACGTCCACGGCTCCAGGGCGCCCGGATCACGGCGTGGGAGATGGTGAACGAAGGTATCGACCATCGACTGATCCCGGACGGCGCAGGGGCGCAACTGATGCGCCAGCGCAGGGTGGACATCGTCATCACCGGCGCGGACCGCGTCGCAGCCAACGGCGATACGGCCAACAAGATAGGCACCTACTCACACGCACTCGCCGCACGCGCCAACGGCGTCCCGTTCTACATCGCAGCGCCGCTCACCACGTTTGACGTAGACACACCGGACGGCGAATCGATTCCGATCGAAGAGCGAAGCCAGGATGAGGTTGTGTTCGTCGAAGGATTGAACGACGAAGGGCGGATCCAGCGGGTGAGAGTCGCTCCCAAGGAAACACAGGCGATAAACCCAGCGTTCGATATAACGCCGGCCGCGCTGATCACGGGCTTCATCACGGAGGTCGGCATCGTCCCGGCGACGCCGGACGGAATAGCGTACGCCCTCAGGCGCCTGAGGCCCATATAGGTCGATCACTCCGGAAGGAATACGGCTACTCGATCCCCAGTGCGTTCTTGACGGCATTCTCCAGTTCGCCATCGCTCCAGGGCTTGTTCAGGTAATCGACAGCGCCCAGCGCCCGTGCCAGAGTCATATCCTCGCTGCCCTGTCACACCGTGAGCACCACCACCGGAATATTCACCAGTTCCGGGTCCTTTTTCAACTCCCGGAGCGTGTTAAACCGTCCAAGCGCAGCATCATGAGGTCCAGCAAGATCAGGTCCGGTTCGTGTTCTCGGACCGCGTCGAGTCCCAAATCACCGGCAGAGGCCTCCGCCACCTCTTAACCCTCATCACGAAGAAGCATGACAAGGGCCAAGCGTACCCATGGATTGTCGTCCACTACCAGAATCACCTGCGCATGTAGTTTCCAACGCTGGTTTCACTGGCCTTTAAAAGGCTCCGATATCCGCAAGGCTTTCGGCATCACTCAGATGGTATGTCACACGGACATCCACGCAAGGTCAGAAAAATAAGTGTTGACGAACCACATATCAGTGAAATTTGCTTTTGGCATTTCATCTACGGAATCCGCCAAACCGCGTGAGAATGGCTATACTCGGAACGCTCGATTGTCACCATTTTTACCCGATTTGGCCTCAACCGGATGATGCAATTTAATTCCACCGATCTTGGGAAATGGGAGACGCCCTACCTCACACTCACGACCGGTGAGCGCCATTCTCTGACGCCCGAAGGCGTATGGATGATCGGCGATAAGCCCGGCCTGTTGGCGATTTTCGACGACGACGATATCGTCTACGTCGCATCCACAAAGAACCTGGCGAAGTTACTTCAATCCCTGCCCCGTGACGGCGCAGAGTGTGAGATGAGGACGCTGGCGGCGATCGTCGATCTTGGCGTGCCCTTCAGGACCGCCGCCAAACGGGCCAGCAAGGGACCTACCGCCCAGAGGGTGACGCGCCTGGTCAACCGAATGACCTTCTCCGTAGCGCAGGTAGCGCCGGCGCACATGGACACCATCCGGGACGCCTTCATCGCCATAGCGGACCCGCGTTACAACGGCCGGACTTCCCTCGCCAACCAGGCCCTCGACCGTCTGCCCAGGTAGTTCGTGGCTGACCGGAGGCTTCCTGTATTAACCGCCGGCGGGCCCTCCGCCGAGCGCTTCTTCGTCCGAAACGAGGCGCGGAATGAGGGCCATCACGGCGCTGCCGATCTTTTCCGAGTCGTGGCGCACAAATATGCCTTCAGCAAGCAGATCGCTCTCAACCACCCAGGGAACGAGCGCCTTCATCTTGGCGATGTCGTACTCGACGGGCCGCGCCCCCAGTTGCATGTAGCGCTGTTGCACGCGGTTGCTGAATTTCGCCGAGTTCACCACTACCACGTCTATCCTGGACTTAAGGCCGATGTAGTGGTTCACCTCGGTGACAAATCGCTCCGCGGTGAACCCGTCCGTCTCGCCCGGCTTTGTCATCAGGTTGGTGATGTATACAACCCGTGCCTTCGACGAACGGATCGCCTCACATACGCCCTCGGCGAGGAGGTTAGGCACGAGGCTCGTGTACAGGTCCCCGGGAGCGAACACGACTAGGTCCGCACTCCGTATCGCCTCCAGCACCGGCGGGAAGGCGTAAGCGGGCGGCGACAGAAACACGTAGTCGATCTCGACACCGTCTTCGGTGCCGCGCGTGTCGATCAGCGCCTCTTCTTCCAGTTCCCGGCCGTCGGAGAGCATGGCGTGCAGGTGTGAGTCCGACAGCGTTACCGGCAGCACACGACCCCGGATGTTGAGAAGCCTGGAAGCCGCCTCGATAGCGCGATCGTGCGCCCCGGTTATCTCCGTGAGCGCGGCCAGCAGCAGGTTTCCGACGCTGTGGCCGACAAGTCCTTCGCCCATCGAGAACCGGTGCGTGAAAAGTTGACGCAGCATGGCGCTCTGTTCAGCGTCCCCCGCGAGCGCCACGAGGCACTGACGGATGTCACCCGGGGGCAGCTGGCCAAGCTCGTCACGCAGGCGCCCTGAACTACCGCCGCTGTCGCTCATAGCGACGACCGCCGTCAAGTCAAGGCCAAGGTCGTAGGCTTTGAGGCCGGAAAGGACACTGAAATTCCCGGTCCCGCCTCCGATCACAATGATCGAAGGTTTCATATACGTCGCCATTGATTTGCCGCTGGATCCAATCGATTGAAACATCCCCGCCACGCGCCTGTCGCCACAGCAGGGGCTTTCGAACCCGCCTACTGTCGCACGTTAAACGGTATCGCTGTCAACGTGGCTGCCCCTCGGATATCTGCACTCTACGCCGCGTTAGGCCACCCAGACCGGCGCTTGACGCCTCCCCGCCCAAAGAGATAGGCCTGGGGCCCACCCCCTGTGCAGGTGACGGGCTCCACAGGCCTGTTTGTGACAAGCGGGACTGTAAGCCGGGTTCTGTCCGAATTCGCTAGCGGGTTTACGAACGAGTCTTCTTCCCGTTAGCGATCTCTGTACGGTCATCCATCTAGCCCTTCCGTTGCCAGAAGGGTCAAGCGGCCAACCCGGGGACTGGCCAGGCGCCTGCGTCCCCCTATTTGGCCTTGCACCGGATGGGGTTTACCCTGCCCCGGCCGTTACCGACCGGGCGGTGAGCTCTTACCTCGCCATTTCACCCTTACCCTTCCGTTTCCGAAAGGGCGGTGTGTTTCTGTGGCACTGTCCGTCGGGTCGCCCCGCCCCGCCATTAGCGGGCATCCTGCCTGGTGGTGCCCGGACTTTCCTCCCTCCCGGCCCGGAAAATCCGAACCGGAACGGCGACCGTCCGTTCCACTTGCCGTCATCGATGGTACAGCGTGATCGGTCCCGATCCCACTCCCACAGGCCCGTATATCTGGTGAATCAGACGTTACGAAATACGGGCTCGATCCGGCCAGCGTGCACAATCACCCGCTCGACAAGCGATGTAATGGCGATACGAAGCGCACGCGGCTCGGCAGTTTCGAGCGAGCCGAGCGCGTTCTCAAAGGTAAAAACGGCGCCGTCCCCGGACGTATCTGACGCAGACACCGCCCTCGCCGTACGTAGGTCGTCCAGCGGCGTGAGAAGGTCAGCCACGCCCCCTCGTCCGGACGCAACAAGGCGCACCGACTCTAGGAACTGCCCCTCGACCGCCCTCAGTTCGTCATCCAAGGTGGTGTCCTTCGGCGGATTGAAGCAATCCTTCAACATCTCCGCCGACGCCGCCCGGAGCGCGTCCAGGATCGCCTGGTCAAGGTCCGATTCCCGCCACCCCGGGTGCTCTTCCTTTTCGCCCGCCTCCCCGTCCACAACTCCCGTCGAACGCGACGGACAGGCGTAGTAGCGGTAGGCACGCGTCGCCGTGCTGCCGTCTACCCTGCTCCAGCGCCGGTTGCGCTCAAATCCGTGCATGCCACGCCCGCATGACCAGCACCGCGCCAGCCCGCTGAGGAGGTAGGGCTTCAAAACACGCCGCTTGCGCTGCGGGCTGCGAGACCCCATCACCACCTGAGCGCGGTTGAATACATCTCGCTCCACGATCCGTTCATGATTCCCGGCGATACGCATCCCGTAACGGACGTAGCTGCCCGTGTAGACGCGGTTGCGGAGCATTCCTGAAAGCGTCACCGGCGTCCAGGGCCTGCCCGACCGCGTGCGCAACCCCTCTGCGTTGAACAACCCCGCTATGCGCCGTAAGCCGGGGCCTCCCGTCGGTACGCTGGCCCTGGGGTCCGGATCACCCGGTACATCAACATCGTCCGGGGGTGGTTCCCCTGCGTAGAGCGCAAAAAGCCGCCTGACCACGACCGCCTCCAAGGGTTGAATCACGAAGGTGCCGTCCACATCAGCGACGTAGCCGAAAGGCGTTCGCCCCAGTACCTCGCCACGGGCCGCCTTGGACATCAACGACTCCCGGACGCGTCGATTCTGGACCGGCGGCCGCCCGGCGAACGGCAGAGACTCAAGCGCGTTTTGCAAGGGGTGCGGCAGATTCGGGTCCGCGCACCTTACCTCGCCACCCACCTCCTCAAGCTCGGCAAGCCGGTCCACCAGGCCGTCCAGCGTGGACGAGAGATGA
The DNA here is from genome assembly GCA_002730555.1 of Chloroflexota bacterium. Classification (GTDB taxonomy): domain Bacteria; phylum Chloroflexota; class Dehalococcoidia; order Lucifugimonadales; family Lucifugimonadaceae. The sequence continues at coordinate 20,543 of PCAM01000011.1, read as the reverse complement.
CGGGTACCGGGTATGACCACGAGCGCCTCGCCCCGGCCCAGACTTTCCAGATACGAGACTAGGGCGGCGTACTGATCAACGTCGCTCAAGGGGGGATCGCCCGGCCCGAAGACCTGCGTCAGGTTATGAAGCCCCTCGTCACAGTAGCGCTCTATCGCAGAGACGGCGACCTGTTCCGAGCGCGCGTCGGACGTAAGAGGCCGGTAGTACCCGGCGGCTCTCACAGCCTAACTCGGTATGAGGATTCGGCCGCAGTTACCGCACGTCACGAGTGAATCGGAACGCCGGAGTCGTGAGGCTTCCTTGAGGGGGAGAGTGATATGACACGCCTGGCAAACACCCCGTTCCACCCTGGCGATGGCCACTCCATGCCGCCGGAAAAGAAGCTGGTCGTAAAGTGCCAGTTCTTCGCCGGGAACGTTCTTGGACGCTTCAGCCCGCTCCTCTTCCAGAACCGCGACTTCTTTCTTTGCGGTGTTCATATGTCGGCGGGTTTTCGGCGCGGACGCCGCCCACGACTTCTCTCGTTCCGCAAGCGTCGTTGTCAGCTCTTCGGTAGCGCGCTCAGCATCTTCGGCAGACAGCCGGGCCGGGCCGAGCGACTCTTCAGCCTGCATCAGCTCACGACGTGCGTTCGTCTGTTCCTCTTCAACCGCCGTAAGTTCCCGGAGGTTGGTGATCGTGCCCCCGTAGACTCGCTCCTCGAGCTCCTCCACACGCTCCCGTAGCGCGTCGGCATCGACTTCAAGCCGCGCTAGGTTTGCGCGTCGCTCGATGGCGCTTTCACGCTCTTCTTCGGCCCGCTGCATAAGCACCGGGATCTCGGCCTGAGCTTCAAGTTCAGCGTTGTACGCGTCGAGTTCCTGCTGCTTGGCGGACAGGCGCTCGTCAACTTCCTGGAGTGTAAGGAGCAGGTCTCCTGAGAGTCGCATCAATTCCGATACATATTCCGTGGTAAGGGTGGATCAGATCTGGGTCCGGCACCGGGATCGGCGCGTTCTAGCCATACCATCGTATGAACGGCCATCGGAACGTGTCAACAAGAATGCCGATCTCACGTTTAATAAGCCGATTGAACCGATATCAGGGTGGGCGTATCGTCTAGTGTCTCACCGTTATGATTTGCCCCGACAAACTTCCGCAGATTCGCCGAGATAATTGATGCCTTCTTACACCGCTCCCGATTATGTGCTCAAACGGCCCCGTACGCGGATCGTATGCACGCTGGGACCAGCGACCGCATCCGACGAGATGATCGACGATCTGATACAAGCCGGGATGTCTGTCGCTAGGCTAAACCTGTCCCACGGCTCCCCTGAAGATCACACCGAGGCGATCGCACGCGTGAGGGAACGGTCCGAGCGCGCCGGAGTCGCCGTGGCCGTGCTTGCGGACCTTCCTGGGCCAAAGCACCGGCTGGGATCGGCTCCGGACGCTGATTCAGGGGCTGAAATCGTCCTTGAAGTCGGTCAGCGCTATATGCTCCGGGACGGAAACGGGACATCGACCAACGAAGTCGGCTACGTTCATCCCCCGGGATTTGTGTCCAGCACGCCCGCCGGCGCCGATGTCCTGATCGCGGACGGAGCGATACGGCTCTCCGTCAAACAGGCGCGTCAGAACGAGATCGAATGCGAGGTCACGGTCGGCGGCCCCATCCAGTCGGACAAAGCGGTCTCCGCCCCGGGACACGCGTCACGCATCAGTTATCTGACCGAAGAGACCGGCGAGGCGCTCGCCATGGCCGCTTCACAGCATGTTGACTACGTTGGCATCTCATACATACGCTCAGCGGCGGACGTGCGCCTTGTGCGGGATTTCTTTGCGGCCCGCGACTTCCACCCGGAGTTGATCGCCAAGATCGAACTCGCCGAGTCGATGGACAATCTGAACGCCATTATCGACGCCTCTGACGGCGTGATGGTGGCGCGCGGCGATCTGGGCGTTGAACTGCCGATAGCGCTGGTGCCGGGCAGCCAGAAGACGATTATCAGGCGTGCGAACGAGGTCGGGAAAGTGGTCATCACGGCCACTCAGATGCTGGAATCGATGATCAACGCCCCGACGCCGACGAGGGCGGAGGTTACGGATGTCGCCAACGCCATTCTTGATGGAACCGACGCCATAATGCTGTCCGCCGAGACGTCGGTCGGCCAGTATCCCGCCGTCGCTACGGCCGTCATGGCAGAGGTCGCATTGGAGGCGGAAAAAACCTTGAACCGGCGCGAGATAGCAGACCGCCGCCGTACCGGGATTCAGGGTCTGGACAGCGCCATCGCAGACGCCGCCGTTTCGACGGCGGTTAGCGTCGATGCGAAGGTTATCCTCGCATTCACCGAGTCCGGCAGCACCGCCGGGCGGGTCGCAGGGTTCCGCCCCGGAGTGCCCATCATCGTCATCACCCCGGACTCCGCCGTCGGACGCGGCCTCGCCCTTCGCTGGGGCGTGATGGTAATCACGGCGCCTCGTCCACGAAGCATCGATGAGATGTTCAGACAGGGGTCGCAGATAGCTCTCGACTCAGGCCTGGTGAAGGAAAAAGAACGCGCCGTCGCCGTGATCGGCGTACCGATCGGCGTCCACGGCAGTACCAACCTACTGCGGGTGATCGACCTTCCAGAGCCGAACCTCGAAAGCTAAGCGCACCGATTTCAGGTCCTTCACGCCGACGCCCGACGTCAGTCTTCAAGCCCGGAGCGTAATCTGCTGACTATCTCGGACGATGACGGTTCACGCCCGTAACACGCGGCGTTAAACCGATCCGTCATCAGGTCCACCGGCGTCCCCGGCAACGCCCTTGCCATTTCGGCGCGTAACTCGTTCGGCGTGTGGCCGTCGTTCAGCACCATTCCACGCCTCGTCGCCGCCCTCAGGTATCTGAAGTAAAGCTGAAACACTTCGGAAATTCCCGGCTCGTCTGCCGGGTACCTGCGCTCGATCTCGGATTCCCGATTCCGCCACATCCACTCCGGCAGCAACCTCCCCAGAAGCCCGGCCAGATCTTTACCGGCGTCGGCGTCGCCGCGCACCGACTCGCGATCGTCGCCAAAGCGTTTTCGCCGTTTCGTCATGTACCGTCGGAATGTGATGTACAGGACAAACAGGATGCCGAGTACGAGGAGGATCCCCAACGGGATCTTGATAAGTTCGACCACGATGTCGAATACAGCGTTTCCGCCATCACCGACAACCGGTGTGCCGTCGTCAGAACCTTGATCAAGGTTGAAATCGCCCCCGATCACTACTTCGGAACCGCCCTCGCCCCGTAATTTTCTCAGCAGGTAAACCATCCCCGTCGCCACCAGAGCGAACGGCGCGGCGATGACGATGAGGATCCAGGACAGCAGCACTACCAGACCGCGCCCGAGCGCGTGTACAGCATCGTTGAACACCACGGCTAGCACGGTAATCGAGATGGCGGAGAGCAGGACTCCACCCACCGCCACCGTCATAAACCGTCCCCAGAACGCAGAGCCCTGTTTGGCGCCTCCGGCCGTCGAAAGATGGTTGATCGCCATGCCGGCCAGGGCGCTGGTGAAGAACGGGAGGATCAAGAATCGGGCGTCAACATCGTTACCGGTGATCCGCTCTGCCAGAAGCAATATGCCCAGCGCGGCAGCGCCCGTGTAGAAGATCGTCCGCTGACCGGACTCCGACTCGTCCGAGTTCAGGAGAGCTACACCGCGCAACCACATGACGAGCGCCAGAATCAACGACAGCACCACCCCGACCACGGCCTCCGCGCTCAGATCGCCCCCGGTGAGCGCTACAGGCCAGCCAAAGTCCAGCCCCGGCTCTCCCCCTATGGCCCGAACAGCTGGCGCAAGGTAGATAACGGGAAGCCCTACGAGCGCCTGAACCATGGCCAATGTGACCACGTCACCTTTCGCTCCGCCAACAACCCAGTTGACGGTCATCGAGACACCCATGATCGACGCCACACCAACCCAGGCGAGGGGCGCGGCGTCCAAGCCGACCACCAGCGCTGCGACGGCGGCAACCGTGAATATTCGGGCGCTCTCGGACACCCAGAGGGAGAACATGATCAGGCCGCCACGGCTGTCATTCATGGCTGACCGCCCGTATTAACCAGGGTTTTCGATCGGCTGAGGAAGCTCACGTCAAATCCTCCACCGCTCAAAACTGGCCTCACCCCGTTCCAATTCAACGTCCTCTAGTATTTCGTCAACGTCGTTGAAATCATCATCAAAGGCGTCACCTACCGTCGGCCGGGGCGCTGGCGGTATCGGAAGATGAAAGCGGGTGCCCATGTCCTCTATAGGCACGCACGCCGTCCCCTCCGGCGCCTCATTCATGCCCACGTATATGCCGCGTACCGGATGCCCGGCGATCGCCAGTCGCTCGGCCACCTCAAGTAGATCTGGGCTCATCACGGCGGACACGATCACCACAGTTGCTCCATATGGAATGGCCCAGTTCGCTTCCCGCTCAAGCAGGCGATCTATCCGTTCCGGCGACACAGGCCGGATCATCGCCAGCGCCTCCATGATCGCTCCCAGCTGCCCGGGGCTGGCCGACGGTGGTATCACCATGTGGGTGCCCTGCCGAAGCGCGACGCCGTTGGTGACCAGCCCGACCCGGTGCCCGAGCTTCATGGCGTGCGTAGCGATCGAGCCGGCGCCGGTGATCGCCCTCTCAAGTAACCGGGGTGAATAGCCGGTGAACAGGTATTTCGTGGTGGATACGTCCATGACGACCACCGCGTACTGCGTCACAGATGGGTCGAAAGTCCGGATCAACACCTGGCGCAGCCTCGCCGTCACCTTCCAGTCGATCGTTTTTATGGGGTCGCCCGGAATGTAGTCCCGCAGCCCGCGGGGCCGGTTGGGATCTTCCCATAGCGCCATCACGGCGCGGTTATCTCCGATGGGCCGACCGGACGGCAGTTCAAAATCGGGAAGCTCAACGGTCCGCGGGTACACGAGCACGCCATCACGGGGCTGCGCCACAACTCCGTTCTTCGGGAACATGCCGAACAGGTCGCCGGAATCAAGCGTCGCCGGGCCGGGCTGGTGGTACCCGCGTCGCAACGCTTTCACGGTGTAACGCATGTGCACACGCTCGTACCAGGCGAGGTTGATTGACTCCCTCAACTCAAGCGCCGCCCGGCTGTTGGCGCGCGCCATCCTGGCGTCCTGAACCTCAAGTCCGATCGGGATCGTGTCCGCCACACGCAACCAGGGCATGGGAAGTGGCTTGGCGTTCGTTATCCGGATCTCTATATCGAAATCGTCCCCGACAAACACCGCATGATCCGGCAGGTCGCGTTCGTACAGTACGTCTTCGAGCGAAAGCCGGCTCCAGATACGCGCGCCAACGATGATGACGAAGCCGAAAACGCCGACGATCAGGATGAAGGGCGACACCAGAATGATGCCGACCAGCGTCAGGACTATGAACAGGGCTTCCCATAGTCCTGAGAGAATCTCTTTGCGGGTCACCGGCGCTGGTTCTCCCCGATCACTCGATTCTCCGCGCAATCTGAGTTGATGGCGGCGAACCGTCTGGCGGTAGCTTGACCGGGCTTATCGCTCGATCGGAACCTCTGTCGTCTCAAGCAGCTCTTTGATGACGTTCTCCCCGGCGCGCCCGCGCAACCCCGCCTGGGGCGAGACCATTACTCGGTGGGCCAACACCGGCACGGCGACCTGCTTGATGTCGTCGGGAAGGACGTAGCCACGGCCCTGGATCGCGGCCCACGCCTGTGCCGCCGTGTAAAGGGCGATCGCCGCTCTTGGGCTCGCGCCGAGATGCAACGCCTCGTGCTCGCGCGTCGCAGCGACCAGCGAGAGCAGGTACTTCCGCAGGTTCGGCTCTACGGTCACCCCTGCAATCTTGCCCTGGGCGGCCAGCAGTTCGTCGCGCGTCACAACTGCCGGAGTGTGAGGCCCGCCTCCGCCCGCCGTGAAGCGATCGATGATGTCGGCCTCTTCCTCCGGGGTCGGGTAACCGAGTGAAATCCGCAGCATGAAACGGTCTAGCTGGGCCTCGGGCAGCGGGAAGGTGCCTTCAAGTTCGACGGGGTTCAACGTCGCTATCACGAGGAAGGGATCGGGCAGCGGCCTCGATTCGCCGTCCATCGTCACCTGCCGCTCCTGCATCGCCTCAAGCAACGCAGTCTGGGTACGCGGCGTCGCCCGGTTAATCTCGTCCGCAAGCAGTATTTGCGTGAAAATCGGGCCTCTGCGGAACTCGAATTCGTTGCCCCGCATGTTGAAGATGGACACGCCAAGCACGTCCGCGGGCATCAGATCCGGCGTGAACTGAATCCGGCCAAATTCACAGCGAAGCGATGCCGCAAGCGCTTTGGCGAGCGTCGTCTTACCAAGCCCGGGCACGTCCTCGATCAGGAGATGTCCGCGGCACAGCAACGCCACGATCGACAGATTGATCACCTCGTCCTTACCGACGATCACGTTCTGGACAGCTATCCGAACGCGTGCGGCAAGCTCTGCGACGCCCTCAGCCCCATTGGCGCCCGTAGCCTTCGAGACGGGGCTCGCAGCCGTCATGTCGTTGACCCGGTCATCATTCGGCTCGCTCACATCGATTTCCTTTGGCGAGGCCGGGCCGGTTCTCGGGTTATCTTCGAGGCCTGCTTCAGACGTTGTAGGCGCAATCGCATCCTCGTTCTTTGTCTCGGGAGTTACAGGCGTCGAGGCGGGATCTGTCGGTCTAGCGTAAGCCGACCCTGACCCCTGCACCGCAAACGCGGGCACCTTGTCCAAGTCGCTTCCACAGCCTATGCAGAAACGAGCGTGGGTTTCGTTGCAGGCGGCGCAGTCGGGGCACGTCTTCAGGCCGAGGGAATTTGACCCCTCAACGTCCGGGACGATCAGCGGCTCGCCGCACCTGTCGCAGCCGTGCGCCTCTGATGCGTTTTCGGTCCGGCAATGAGCGCAAAACACGCTTCCCCCCCCCTGCTCTCTCAGCGGCCGCTGTCGTTCATCGTCGAATTCGACAACGGATAGGAATACCCGCGCAATACTATACGCACGGAGGTATTCCGGGGACTGCTCTGTGGGTATTGTGCGTTATTCACACCACCGTGACCGTGTTTGTCAGCCGTCCGATGTTCTCGATCTCCACGTTGACGACGTCACCTCCGGCCAGCGTGAATTCCGGAGGGGGAATCACCCCGGTGCCGGTGATCACCGTCGTCCCGTCCGGCACCGCGTTGTGCCTCTGGAGCCAATCAGCGATGTATTCGCAATCGCGGAACATCTCGCCGGTCGATGTCGTGCCGTTGAACGCCTCTTTGCCGTCACGCCGAATAGTGAGACGCACCGCCAGATCCTGGGGGTCTCCGACCGCATCCAGAGTGGCGAAGCACGGGCCGATGGAGCAAGACTTGTCGTACACCTTGGCCTGCGGAAGATAAAGCGGGTTGTCGCCCTCGATAGACCGGCTGCTCATGTCGTTCCCGCAGGTGTAACCGGCGATCTTTCCGTCGAATAGCACAAACCCCAGCTCCGGCTCCGGGACATCCCATGTGGAGTCGGCCCTGATGCCGACCTCGCCGTACGGGCCCGCCACCCGGTTCGGCGTCGCTTTGAAGAACACCTCTGGCCGGTCCGCCACGTACACCTTGCCGTACACATCCGGCGTGTCGCTTTCGGCTTGGCGCTCAAACATGCTGCTCTGGTACGTCACGCCCGCCGCCCACACCTCCGGCGGCCGAAAAGGCATCTCCAGCTTCGGGCCGTGCATCGGCTCGTCGGCGTTCTCGTGCATCTCTGTTATCGACAGCGTGCTGGCGATGCCACGGTCGACTATCTGGCGCGCCACATGATCCAGGGAGACACCCAGCAGCGACGCGGCCCGTAACAGAGAGAACAGATCGGTCGCGTGGGGGTTCGCGGATGTCAGGTCAAACAGGGTGTCTTCGGACGTCTCGACCCCCAGGTGGGACTCGCCCCGGATCGAGAACTGGTAGTAGCGCATTCAGGTCCTGCCTTCAGTTGTTTATGGGTATGTTAGGAAGCGCGAGATCGACCGGTCATTCCCGACAATTCGGAGACTCATCCGCCGTCACCACGCAGAGCATTCAGAAGCCACATCACCTGAAATCGTCATGTCCCATCAGGTGCTTGCGACCGCGCCAGGGCGCCAGGGGGGGCGGGGGTGGCTGGCCGGTAAACGGGGGCGATGCTACGATTCGGCCCTATCGTTGTCAAAGGGGTCATCCGACCCCTGAATGCCGGGTACAGAAGCTCAATTTGTGCCTTCCCGGTCGATATCCATCCAGTTTCTCCCGATGCTTCACTTAGCCCCACAGAAGGAGCCGCCCTCACTTGGCTGATTCAGGGTCGACAACCATTGGATTTATCGGCGGCACAGGACCGGAAGGCCGCGGGCTGGCGGTGCGCTTCGCCGCCGCCGGTCACAATGTCCTGATCGGATCGCGTGACACCGTCCGCGCTGACGAGGCCGCGAACGAGGTCCGATCCATCCTGGCCGATGTGGACGGGGTGGCCGATGTGCGTGGCGCGCTGAACGCAAACGCCGCGTCCGGGTCCGACATCGTCTTCATCGCCGTGCCGTACGGCGGGATGATGGCTTCACTTGAGTCCCTGATTTCAGCGCTGGCGGGCAAGATCTGCGTGAACGTGATCGCACCGCTGTCTTTCGCCGGCGGTGTTCCTGCGTCTGCACCCCCGGAGATCGGCTCCGCCGCCGAAGAATCCGCCGCATACGCGCCCGGTCTGCGCTGGGTCGCCGGGCTGCATACGCTCTCGGCCCGTGACCTGCTCAAACTGACTGCGCCTCTCGACACCGACGCCATCATCTGCGGCGACGATGACGACGCCAAAGTGGCCGTGAGCGATCTCCTGGCCGAAGTACCGGGGCTGCGGCCGGTGGACGCCGGGCCGTTGCAAAGCGCGCGATACCTGGAGGGAGCGACCGCCCTGCTGCTCAACATCAACAAGCGGTACAGGGCCCACGCTTCGATCACCATCACCGGGCTTAACACCCAGTAATCCCGATGGCGTTTGCCGTATCTCCACAGCGGGTCACCGTCGTTTATTCGGGCGACGTTTGGCGCTACGAGATGAGCGCCAGCCACCCCCTCCAGCCGGTGCGCTGGAAGCGGGCCTTCGACCTTATGGCTGCCGCAGGATTGACGAAGGTCCCCAACATCTCGGTAGTCCCACCACGACCGGCGACCGACGATGAGGTCACGCTCGCCCACACCGTTGAGTACCTGCGGGCTGTAAAGGCCCTGTCTTCCGGACTGGAGCTGCCGCCCGGGCCGTCACATGGATTCGGACCCGGCGATAACCCGGTGTACGCCGGTATGTACGAGGCGAACGCCCTGACCTCCGGCGGCACGATGATCGCCGCAGAGGCCATCGCCGACGGCAGCGCCGACGTGGCGTTCAACTTCGCCGGCGGACACCAGCACCACGCGATGTCGGACCACGCCTCCGGCTTCGGAGTGTTCAACGACACCGTGATGGCGGCGCGCTGGCTCGCGAACCAGGGGTTGCGGGGCGCCTATGTCGATATCGATTGCCACCACGGCGACGGCGTGCAGGCGGGCTTTTACGGCTCGCCGAAGGTCTTGACCATCTCGCTGCACGAGAGCGGCCAGTTCCTGTTCCCTGGCTCAGGCGCCGTGTGCGAGTCCGGGCGTGACGAAGGCGAGGGGTACTCAGTCAATGTCCCGCTGGCGCCGCACACATCCGATGCCGCCTACATGGCCGCTTTCGAGGCCGTGGTCCCGCCCCTGGTGGAGTCGTTCAAGCCCGATGTCGTGTTCACGCAACTCGGCGCTGATACACACGTGCTGGACCCGATAACGCACCTCCGCCTAACCGTGCAGGGCCACGCCGCCGTGGTGAGCCGTCTGCGCGAGATGGCGTCTGAGTGCGGCCGCTGGCTAGCCGTCGGCGGCGGCGGGTACGACCTGGGCGCCGTGGCCCGGGCGTGGACGGCGGACCTAGCGATTATGGCCTGCGTAGAGCTGCCGCGCGAGTTACCCGCACCAGTCCCTGAGTCGCCCGGAGCGACCACCTACTCCGATGACCTGGAAGCGCCGGACGAACTGGTTGAAATGCAGGTCAGCGCGTTCAACGACCGAAGCGTAGAGCAGGTGCGTCAAGAGATATTCCCGCGCTTCGGCCTGACGTAAGCGCGTACCCGCACAACGCGCCCGCCCCGCGAGAGCCTCAGGGTGGGTTTGGTTCGCCTCAGTCTGCGATCGACAAACCCGGTGCGTCCGGCAACAAGCTGTAGGGGTGAATAACTATCCGCCCTCGGGCGGGACGCGTCCCGCCCCTACCAGTGCTCACGACCCGATCAATCCGAAAGCGAAAACAACCGTAGGGGCGTATGGCAATACGCCCTCGCCTATCCTCCTACGACGCTAGAACCCGACATCACATCAACCCCCAGACGAAAAACGGGGTCCGGCTTAAACCTCCCGGAACTCACCCTCCATGGTCTCTTCGTCGTCGTCGCCGTCGTCGCCGCCGTCCTCGCCCTCGGGCCCGCTTTCAGGTCCGGTGGCTCCGGCGGCTCCGTACGCCGCCTGTCCGATCGCCTGAAGGGCCGTCTGGAGCTCGTTGGTCTTGGCCGCCAAGTCCTCGGCCGAAGACTCCTCGTCGGCGAGCAGTTCTTTCAGATGGGTGATTACGGCTTCTACCTCGGTCTTCGCCTCGGCCGGCACGTTTTCGGCCTGCTCTTCAAGCAGCTTCTCCGCCGCAAAAACGGAGCTGTCGGCGGTGTTGCGGATCTCGACCGCCTCACGCCGCCTCTGGTCCTCCTCTGCGTTCTCCTCGGCGTCCCTCACGGCACGCTCGATCTCCTCCTGAGACAGCCCGGAGCGGCCCGTGATGGTGATGTGCTGTTCCCGGTTCGTCGCCTTGTCCGTGGCCGAGACGTTCAAGATGCCGTCGGCATCGATGTCAAAGGTCACCTCGACCTGCGGCACGCCACGTGGCGCCGGTAGTATCCCGTCCAGCATGAAGCGGCCGATCGACGTGTTCTCGGTGGCCATCCCGCGTTCACCCTGGAGCACGTGGATCTCCACGGACGCCTGGTTGTCTGCCGCGGTGCTGAACACCTCCGACTTCGAGGTCGGGATGGTCGTGTTTCGTGAGATCAGGACCGTCATGACGCCGCCGAGGGTCTCGATTCCCATTGTTAATGGCGTGACGTCCAGGAGCAGAACGTCCTTGACATCTCCCTCAAGCACTCCGGCCTGGATGGCGGCGCCAACGGCGACCACCTCGTCCGGGTTGACCCCCTGATGGGGCTCCTTGCCGAACAGTTCCGTGACCTTCGCCACCACCGCCGGCATGCGAGTGGTGCCGCCGACCAGGATCACCTCGTCGACATCGGACGCTCGCACGCCCGCGTCTTTCAGGGCGGCCGTTGTCGGGGCGACAGTACGCTCCACAAGGGTGCCGACAAGTTGCTCCAGCTTCGCCCGGGTCAGGGTCATCGTCAGATGCTTTGGACCGGTCGCGTCGGCGGTGATGAACGGCAGGTTCAACTCCGTCTGCGCCACCGTCGAAAGCTCGATCTTCGCCCTTTCGCCCTCAACGCGCAGGCGTTGGAGCGCTGCGGGGTCTTTCCGGAGATCGATGCCGTTGTCGGCCTCGAACTCGTTCGCCGCCCAGTCCACGATGGACAGGTCAAGATCGTCGCCGCCGAGGTGCGTGTCCCCGTTGGTTGACTTGACCTCAAAAACGCCGTCGCCGATCTGGAGGATCGTGACGTCAAACGTGCCACCGCCAAAGTCATAAACGGCGATCGTCTGGTCGCCCTTGCCCTCCAGCCCGTACGCCAGCGCCGCGGCAGTCGGCTCGTTGATGATGCGCAGGACCTCGAGCCCTGCGATCTCGCCGGCTACCTTAGTAGCTTCGCGCTGGCTGTCGTCGAAATAGGCCGGGACCGTAATCACGGCGCGATCGACGGGCTCCCCGAGCTTGGTCTCGGCGTCTTCCTTGAGCTTGCGCAGCACCATCGCCGAGACCTCGGGCGGCGACTGGGGCTTGTCGTTGAACACCACCGTCGTGTCGCCCGCCTCGCCCACAGACAGGTTGAACGAAATCCGGTTCAAGTCCTCCTGAACGGACGGGTCATCAAACCGGCGGCCGATGAAACGCTTCACGGAGTACACCGTGTTTTCCGGATTGGTGATCGCCTGCCGGCGCGCCAGCTCGCCCACAAACCGCTCGGCGGTTTTCGGGTTGACGGCCACCACGGACGGCGTCGTCCGTCGGCCCTCTTTGTTTTCGATAATTTCCGGTTCCCCGGCCTGCATGACCGCCATAGCGGAGTTGGTCGTGCCCAGGTCGATTCCGATCGCCTTAGCCATGTTTCAGTTCATTCCTCGTCTGATTTCGGGTTCTTAAGTCGTCGTTATGGCCCCAGAAAAAGGGGGCGGTCTTGGGGGGGGGCGTGTCGCCCCGGGTGTCAACTGCTCATTCGCCGGTTGACTCTTCGGTTTCTTCCGTGCTCGCCGGCGCCGTGGATATCTGGACCTGAGCCGCCCGAATCACGTCGTCGTTCATTTTGTATCCCCTGCGCAGGACGTTCAGCACGGTACTCGCCGGCACATCCCCGGACTCCGCCGTCAGCAAAGCCTCGTGGAACCGCGGATCGAACTGATCCCCGACACTTTCAAAAGGTTCGATGCCCTCGGACGACAGCACTTGCAACAGCCCACGGCGAATACCTTCGAAACCAGCGAACCACGAATCTTCGACGCCCCTCGGGCGCTCAGAATCCAGGGCGGAGTCGAACTGATCGAGCGCGTCCAGCACCTTTACCGCCATCCGTCGCGTGGAGTTGCGCCGAATCTCTTCCCGCTCAACCGCGACACGATTTCGGTAGTTAACGAAATCTGCCTGGACGCGCTGCACCAGCGCCTTCATCTCATCCCGTTCCCTCATCGCCGCATCTATCGGCTCCTCGAATACAAATGGTTCCTCAACCTCAATAATCTCCGGGGGCTCGACTTCATCCTCCACCACATCCTCAGGATCGGCCGGCTCCTCTTCCGGAGCCGTTCCGTCCTTGATCTCTTTCTCCATGGGTACTTTTCCTCCACGGTCAGCGCCTACCTCTATCAAACCAGATCACTTGAACTAACCGGGTCGTCAGGGTCCGCGCCTACATATTTCAAAAATGATCCCAACTCCGCCGTAGCTCTAATTGCGGCGGAGTCAAGCGTTTTGGTATTCAACTCCGCCCCATCCACGAGCCTGCGCAACGGGCCGACAAGGTCCAGCACCAGACGAACACCCGCCAGGTTCAGGCCAAGTTCTTCTACCAATCGGCGGATCACGCGAAGCCTCAGGAGATCCTCATTTGAGTAAAGCCTGAGATGGCCGCCCGTACGGGACGGCTGCACCAGCCCCACGCGCTCGTACTTACGGAGCGTCTGCGGGTGCATCTCCAGCAGGCGGGCCGCGACGCTGATTATGTAAACGCCCGTGAACTCGACGCCGGCGGTGTCGGGCTGGACGTTTCCCCTATCAACAACCAAAGGCTGTATCCGTCAAATCAGACCGTTTCAGGATCGGCGCGACGAAGTTCGACGCGCGTGAATTACATGGTTGATATCGTAGTAGTTGACACGGTGCGTGTCAATGTTAACAATAAATACTTATATGAGTTCCGATATTCCGCCATCATTTTTCGGGGATTTCACCGTAATCTAACGAAATCAATCCACAATCGCGTGCATTGGGCCGGATAGCGTAGTAGACTACCGTGCTGTTCAATTTGTGACATACGTCACTAACGATTACGAAATACGCGAAACAAGCAAATCGAAACGAAATCGGTTGCGGGCATACCGTTTACCGACGAAATAGGAACCTGGAAGATGACTCTCTACTTGAAGGCCTGCCCCCGTTGCCACGGGGACATCGCATTGGATGATGACCAGTACGGACGCTACATGGAATGCCTGCAGTGCGGATTCCTGATTCGATCGAAGGCGGATGAGAAGCCCGCCACCCCCACGCCGTCCACGACGCGCGCCGCATAACCGAACTCATCACCCAACTCCCGATGACAAGGAGCCCCGGTTTACACGAGCCGGGGTTTCTTTTTGCCTCCGGCCGGACCGGATTGCCAGGTCAGCGATCAATCAAGGTCAATCAGTTCGCGTTCCAGGTCGACGATATCGGCCTCAAATAATTGCGTCTCGGCGTACTCGACCACGCGGTCCATCATATCCGTCGCGTGACGCGCGCCCCCATTCACTACCGCGACGCCGATCAGCGCCGACTTGAGACGATCCTGATCACCCACCTCGGCGACGCTGGCATCAAACCGGTGACGGAGTCTGTCTATTAACGATCGGACCACATGGCGCTTCCCTTTTAGCGACCGGTTATCGTGCAGCCGAAGTGTGATCCTGCAAACAGCAACTTTCATGCGGACACTATAGAGTTCTGGCGTCGGACGACTCGACCATTATCGTTCGAGCCTCACGAGCGTAAGTTGATCGGACATCATCGATTGTGATAAAACGCACGTAATGGGTTGAGTTGATGGCGGTCGCCACTCGCATGAAGCGTCGCCGAGTAAACGAGGGTGCCTCGAATGGCAAACGGCTACACGAGCGATCTTTCCGGCGACGACATTCGTTCTAATTCCGACGTACCAGAAGTCGTGGTCCAGCGCCTGCCCCTCTATGTACGGGTGTTGTCCCAGTTCGAATCGGCCGGCGCAGAGATGGTCTCCTCCGAGCATCTGGGCACCCAGCTCCAGATGACGCCCGCACAGATCCGAAAAGACCTGAGCTATTTCGGCAGGTTCGGCAAACAGGGCCGTGGATACAACGTCAAGCGACTTGCGCTCGAACTCCGTTCCATCCTCGGTCTTGACCGCCAGTGGAACGCCGGACTGGTCGGGGTCGGGCGTCTGGGACGGGCCATCATCGCCTACCCGGGTTTCCGGCCTGAGGGTTTCCGGGTGGTCGCTGCGTTCGACGCCGATCCGTCCGTCGCCAGCTCCGCCATCGGCGACATCGATGTCCGCCCTATTGCCGAGATCAAGAACACGGTTGCAGACTTGGGGATCCGAATCGGCATCGTCGCCGTGCCCGCGGCCAACGCCCAGAGCGTGTTTGACGCCCTGGTGGAGGCCGGCATTAAAGCCATCCTGAACTACGCGCCGGTAGCCCCCCAGGTTCCACCGAACGTCAAGGTCCGCGGGATTGACCCGGTGCTTGCGCTCCAGTCCATGACCTACTTCTTGAAGCCGGATCGCACCGACGGCTAGGCCCAGCGTGAGCGCCATGATTTGAAGTGGCTCCACGGTAACCGTCATTCCCGGGCCACCGGGAATCCAGATTGGCGTGGTCTTCGATCGGTGTGATTCGTCTGAAATCGCGTCGACGGACTTGTCTTCCTATTCGGAAAACCTTCTCACCCCAATCCTCTCCCGACCGGGACGGGGGCTCAGCCCCCTCGACGTAAATGCAGGATGAGGGGGACCGCCGGAAGGCGGTCTATACGCCAAGTGCGTCTCCGCACATTTCCGGTCCTTCGAGGGCTTCAGGACACGGTTAACAATCACACGGTTCGCGCCCGGACGCGAAACAGGGCCGGATGAACCGGCCCCGTCAACAAACGCGTTCAGCCGAGAACGGCCTAAGCGCCGGGAATCGATCCCGGCGGTGTGTCGGCGGACCTGCGTCGTCCACGTCTGCGGGCCAGGTCGACACGAATCTGAGCACGCCGGAAGGCTGAAAGGGCACGCGCCAAATCTACGTCCGCCTGCCTAGTCTCGACCCGCTCCGTCGCCCGTTGAAGGGCTGCCTCGGCCCGTTCCAGGTCGATCTCAACATCCATCTCAGCCGTGTCGGCGAGGATCGTGACCTGGTTGTTCAGGACCTCCAGGAAACCGCCCGTCACGGCGAGAACGTTCTCGCCGTTGTTGGAACGAATCGTCATCTCGCCGGGCTGTAGTTGCGTCATCAAGGGCGCGTGGTTCGGAAGAATGCCAAGCTGGCCGTCGATACCCGGCGCTACCAGAGAGTCAATCTCTTCCGAGAAAACTTCGCTCTCGGCGGTGACGATTGTCAGTGTAAATGTGGCCATTTAACGGGGTCTCCACCCCTGATCAAGGTCTAGACGGGGCCGGGGTTAGGCGTTGGCTTCTGCGAGCATCTGCTCGCCCTTCTCGCGCGCTTCGTCGATCCCGCCGACCATCCGGAACGCCTGCTCCGGGAGGTCGTCGTGCTTACCGTCCAACACCTCACGGAACCCGCGAACGGTATCCGCCAGCGGCACGTAGCGGCCAGGGATGCCGGTGAACACCTCTCCAACGAAGAAGGGCTGCGTCAGGAACTGCTGGATGCGACGCGCACGGCCAACGGCCACGCGGTCGTCGTCCGAAAGTTCCTCGACACCGAGGATGGCGATCACGTCCTGGAGGTCACGGTAGCGCTGCAGAACTTGCTGCACTTCCCGGGCCACTCCGTAGTGTTCTTCGCCAACGATGCCCGGCTGCAGAATGCGGGAGTTGGAGGCCAACGGGTCGACTGCGGGGTACAACCCCTGCTCGGTCATCGACCGCTCAAGCGAGATGTTGGCGTCCAGGTGACCGAACGTGGTAACGATGCCCGGGTCCGTGTAGTCGTCGGCCGGCACATACACCGCCTGGAACGACGTGATGGAGCCATCGACCGTGGTCGTGATTCGTTCTTCAAGGTCGCCGATCTCGGTGGACAGCGTGGGCTGGTATCCGACGGCGGACGGCATTCGTCCCAAGAGACCGGACACTTCCATGCCGGCCAGGATGTACCGATATACGTTGTCGACGAACAGGAGCACGTCCTGCTTCTCGACGTCACGGAAGTACTCCGCCATGGTCAACCCGGTCAGGGCGATCCGTGCCCGCGTGCCAGGGGGCTCGTTCATCTGGCCGAACACGAGCACGGTGCTGTCCATCACACCGTAGTCCTGCATCTCATGCCACAGGTCGTTGCCCTCACGGGAACGCTCTCCAACACCGGCGAACACGGACACACCGGAGTGCTCCTGTGCGATGTTCCGGATGAGCTCCGTAATGATGACGGTCTTACCGACGCCAGCTCCGCCGTACGCGCCGACCTTGCCACCCCTCTGGAACGGGGTGATCAGATCAAAGACCTTGATGCCGGTCTCAAGGATCTCCGTCGTACCGGTCTGCCGGTCGAACGACGGAGCGGCTCTGTGGATGGGCCAGTGGTCGGCGGCGGCGACATCGCCGAGCGTGTCCAGCGCCTCGCCGGTCACGTTGAACAGCCTGCCGAGCGTGGCCGGTCCAACCGGCACGGCGACAGCCCTGCCAGAGTCGACAACCTCAACGCCACGCTTCAGTCCCTCGGTCGGGCCGAGAGCTAGGCAGCGCACCCAGTCGTTTCCGACATGCTGCTCAACTTCCAGGTAAAGCTTCTCGCCGTCCAGTTCCAGTTCGAGGCCGTTGTAGATCTCCGGAAGGTCTTCTGATGCGAACTCAACGTCCACAACCGTTCCGATGACCTGAACAACCTTACCGTTAGCCATATTGGGGCTCCTGTGATTGACCATTTGAGCCGGATCCCGAATCCCTGTGTGGGCCGTTCCCCGTCCCGTGAATTCCCAGCAGTTAATTTTGGACTTAAAGGAGCGCTAGTTGAGCGCCTCCACTCCGCCGACGATGTCCAGCATCTCGGAGGTGATCGCTTCCTGGCGCGCTTTGTTCAACCGCAACGTCAGGTCATCAATAAGATCGTTCGCCGCATCGGTGGCGTTTTTCATCGCAACCATGCGGGCTGAATGCTCGCTTGCTATCGCTTCGAGGACGGCGTGATACACCTCCATCTCGATATAGCGGGGGAGCAGCTTTTCGAGCACCTCTACAGGGCCCGGTTCGTAGATGTAGCCAATGGCCTCGTTGCCGCTTAGTTCCGCGGGCTCGACCGGGATCAGCCTGGCGATGGTCGGGGACTGCACGGCCGTGTTGATGAAGCGTGAGTAAGCGAGCAACACCCTGTCCACGCCCGCCGACTCAAATTCGTCGATCACGAGGTCGGATATGGCACGCGTGTCTTCGATGGTCGGGTTGTCGCCTATGCCGTCGAAAACCGCCTTGAGCTCGTTACCCGTGCGCACCGTGAAGTTACGGCCCTTCTTGCCGATGGCCACCAGGGTCACCGGAGAGTCGGACTCTTCGATCGTCTGTTCCACGGCCCGAGTCAAGTTCGTGACCAACCCGCCGGCAAGCCCGCGGTCCGGTGTGATCAGCACGATGCCCGTGGTCTGCACATCCCGTTCTTCAAGCAACGGAACGGACGAGTCCTCGGACCCCCGCTCAAGCGCGGCCAAGTGAGACAGCACGGAGTTCATGTGCTCTGAGTAAGGTCGGCCCGCCACCACCATTTCCTGTGCGCGCCGCATTTTTGAGGCGGCGATCATCTGCATGGCCCGGGTGATCTTCGCCGTGTTGGCGACACTACGGATTCGGCGTCTTAACTCTCGGGTGGTTGGCATGAATATTGGCGCTTGCGGGCGGAACGAAAACCGCCCGGCTCGCTCCTAGTCTTCCAGGTTGAATGTCTGCTTGAACGCGACCGCTGCTTCGGAAAGTCTGGTCCGTTGCTCGTCGCTTAGCTCGCCGGACTCGGCGATCGCGCCGAGCACGTCCGGGATGTTGGCGGCGGTGTACTCGTGCCACCCGGCCTCGAACTCGAGGATCTTCGAGACCGGCACGTCGTCCAGATCGCCATTGGTCCCCAGGAAGAAGATTGAGACCTGTTGCTCCATCGTGAGCGGTGCCGCTTCGTTCTGCTTCAGGATTTCCGTCATGCGCTGACCACGCTCAAGCTGGGCGCGCGTCGCCGCGTCCAGGTCGTCGGTACCGAACTGCGCAAATGCCGCAAGTTCACGGAACTGAGCCATGTCCAGCTTCAGCCGGCCCGCAACGTCACGCATCGCACGCCTCTGGGCCGAACTGCCGACACGACTGACCGAAAGGCCGGCGTTGAGGGCCGGGCGAATGCCGGCGTTGAAAAGCTCCGACTCCAGGTAGATCTGGCCGTCGGTGATCGAAATCACGTTGGTCGGCACGTAAGCCGAAACGTCGCCGGCCTGCGTCTCGATGATCGGGAGCGCCGTAATCGAACCGCCGCCGCGCTCATCGTCGAGCCGTGCGGCCCGCTCCAGGAGGCGGGAGTGGAGGTAGAACACATCACCCGGGTACGCCTCACGTCCCGGAGGCCGGCGCAGAAGCAGCGACATCTGGCGGTAGGCCCATGCGTGCTTCGTCAGGTCGTCGTAAACAACCAGGACGTCTTTGCCCTGGTCCATGAAGTACTCGGCCACCGCAGCGCCAGCGTAAGGGGCCAGATACTGCAACGGGGCGGCGTCGGAAGCGTTTGCAGCGACCACGATAGTGTGGTCGATCGCGCCGTGGTCCCGGAGGGTCTGTGCGACCTGGGCGACCTTACCGACCTTCTGGCCGATGCCGACGTAGATGCAGATAACGCCGGTGTCTTTCTGGTTGATGATAGCGTCGACACAGACGGAGGTCTTGCCGGTGTTGCGGTCTCCGATAACCAGCTCACGCTGGCCGCGTCCGACCGGGATCAATCCGTCGATGCCCTTGATGCCGAACTGCAACGGAGCGTCGATGGACTTCCGGACCACAACGTTCGGCGCTAGTCGCTCGATCGGCATCGTCTCGGTAGCTTCGATCGGGCCCAGGCCGTCCAGCGGCCTGCCCAGCGAGTCAACGATCCGGCCAATCAGCCCCTCGCCCACCGGAACGTCTGCGACACGGCCCGTGCTGCGGACTTCGTCGCCCTCTTTAATATGCGTGTACTCTCCGAGGATCACGGCGCCGACGCTGTCTTCCTCAAGGTTGAGCGCCATGCCGATGGCGTCGCCCGGGAACTGCAACAGCTCTGTGTAACTGACATCGGACAGGCCGTGGATGGTCGCCACGCCGTCAGCCGCTTGCACGACCGTACCAACGTCGACCATGGTCAGTTCGCCGCCGAATTCCTCGATCTGGCGTTTGATGACCGAGGCTATGTCCTGTCCTCTGACCGCCATGCGATCTCCTCCGTGGACCCCGTTACGGGGCCGTGTGTTCGTGACGCTTCCGATATCCCCTTAACAAGGGCCTCGAAAGCGCCTGTCCGATATCCGGCAAACGTTATCCCGGCCGGCCGTGGTTATTCCCTTTGGTACCTATAATGCCATTCATGCCCGGGGCCAGGCCTTACCTGTCCCTGGTTGAAATCGCCGCAGGCCGACCGAGTGTCTGCCGGAGCGATTCAAGTTTTGAACGCACGCTGCCGTCAACCAACCGGTCTCCGACGTGGGCGACCATCCCGCCCAGAATCTGGGGATCTGCGCTGAACGTAGCGGTGATCTCCTGATCAACCAGAGAAGAAAGAAGGGTGACGATCTCCGAGCGCAATGCGGCGTCAACGGCGACCGCTGTCGTGATCTCCGCCCGAGCGATACCTCTTCGACCGTCCAGCATCGCCCGGAAGTCGTCACGGATCGCCGGGGCTATCCGTG
>PCAM01000031.1 GCA_002730555.1 Chloroflexota bacterium | reverse complement strand
CTGGGTCAACTTGAACGGGCTGTGGGATTACTCGGTAACCCCGAAGGACGCGTCTCAACCCATCGAGTTCGAAGGTCAAATCCTCGTTCCGAATACCAATCTCAATTCACAACTCCGCGTCTCTGCGACTCCGCGCGAGACCTCTCCCCTCAACTCATCCAACACCATGAACCACCGAACGCTCCTTACATCCTCCGTCAGCGTCATGCTGGCCACCACAGCCCTTGCCACCCCCGTCATTCTGTTCGAGAACAGCGACTTCGAGCAGGGCACGCTCAAGAACTGGACCGCCGAGGGCAAGGCCTTCCAGACCCAGCCAACCAAGGGCGACAACCCGACCAAGCGCGGACGCAAGGACGCCAGCAAGCACCAGGGCGACTTTTGGATCGGGACCTTCGAAAACTACAATGGCAAGTCGGGCAAACCCGGTCAAACGCAAGGCGACGGCCTGACCGGTCGCCTCACGTCCCACGAATTCACCATCGCGCACCGCTACATCAACTTCCTCGTCGGCGCCGGTGCCCATGAAGGCACCTCGGTGCGCCTCCTCGTCGATGGCAAGACCTGGCTCCTCTCCCCCGGCTTCGCCAGCGAGACCATGCAGGCGCGCTCTGCCGACGTCGGTGCTTTCCTTGGCAAGAAGGCCCGGATCGTCGTCCTCGACAATGTCACCGGCGGCTGGGGGCACATCAATGCCGACAATTTCACTGCCTCCGACAAGGCGACCGCCACGGTCGTGAAACCCACCGCGACCAAGAAGGCCAACCTGAAGAAACCGACCTCCAGTGGAGGCAGGAAACCACCCCGCCCGCTCACCGGTGGGGAACAGGTCGCCGAGATGACCATCGACAAGCAGTTCCTGATCTACCCGATCAAGAACGGTGCGCCGAAGCCGGCCATTAGTCTGAGCATGGGCGGCAAAGTCGTCCGCTTCTACACCGGCGAGCTCGCGTCCAGCGCCGATGACATCGACTGGTGGGCCTACGAGGACGTCAGCGAGTTCAAGGGCCAGAAGGCCACCCTCGCCGTCGGAGGACTCTCCAAGGAAGGCTTCCAGCTCATCAAGCAGTCCGACACCGTCCCCGGCCAGGACCGCTGGGGCGACGAGTCGAAGCGCCCGCAATTCCACTTCTCCCAACAGGTCGGATGGAACAATGACCCGAACGGCATGGTCTACTACAAGGGCGAGTGGCACCTCTACCTGCAGCACAACCCGGTCGGCTGGCGCTGGGGGAACATGACCTGGGCGCACGGCGTGTCGAAGGATCTCGTCCACTGGCAGCAGCTTCCCAACGTCCTGCACCACCGGAAAGGCGACGCCATGTTCTCCGGCGGCGCGGCAGTCGACTGGAAGAACACCGGCGGATGGAAGACCGGCGAGAACGACGTCATCATCGCGACATGGACGAGCACCGGCCGCGGCGAGTGCATCGCTTATTCCAACGACCTCGGCCGCACCTTCACCGAGTACGAAGGCAACCCGGTCATCACCCACAAGGGCCGGGATCCGAAGACGATCTGGTATGAATACGCGAAGGGCGAGAAGCCGCTCGACGCCGACGCCCAAAAGCTCGGCGGCCACTGGGTCATCGTGGTCTATGACGAGGACCAGAAGGTCGGACGCAACATCGCCTTCTACACCTCCACCAACCTGAAGGACTGGACCCTGCAGAGCAAATTGTCCGGGTATTTCGAGTGCGCAGAACTCTACCCGCTGCCGGTGGACGGGAAATCCGACGTCGTCCGCTGGGTCGTCTTTGCCGCCGATGCCAAGTATGCCGTCGGCACCTTCGACGGTAAGACCTTCACCCCGGAACACGAGGGCAAACACCAACTCCACTGGGGTCCCTACTATGCCTCCCAGCTCTTCTCCGACACCCCGAACGGGCGCCGCATCCAGATCGGCTGGGCCCGCATCAACATGGACGGCATGCCCTTCAATCAGACCTTCACCTTCCCGACCGAGCTCACCCTCCGCACCACCTCGGACGGCGTCCGCATGTTCGGCAACCCCGTCAACGAGATCAAAAAGCTCTGGTCCAAAACCCACAGCACCGCCAAGCGCCCGCTCAGCGACGGCAAGCCCGTCAAGATCGCCACTTCCGGCGCCCTCTTCGACATCGAGGCCCGCTTCGAGGTCGGCTCCGCCAAGAAGATCGGCCTCAACATCGACGGCAAACCCGCCTTCGTCTGCGATCTCGAGAGCCCGAAGAACGACATCCGCCCCATCGACGGCAAGGTCAGCGTCCGCATCCTCATCGACCGCCCCATGATGGAAACCTTCGTCAACGACGGCCAGATGGTCATCACCGCCACCTACCAGAACGACCTCAACATCGAGTCCGTCGAGGCCTTCGCGGAAGGCGGCGAGGCCAAACTTCTGTCCATCGACGTCAACGAGCTCAACGCCAGCTGGAAATAGGGAGAGCGGACAATTTTTCCCGCCAATATCTCGCGCGGAGTCGCGGAGATTTTCAGATTCACCATCTCAGTAGCCTCCACTCACACCTCATTCATGAATCTCAAACCCACAAACTCCGCGTCTCTGCGGCTCCGCGCGACAATTCTCTTCGCCAGTCTGCTCCTCAGCATCGTCTCACCGGCGAAGCCGAAAATGGATGCCAGGTCACGTTGCAATGTCATCGTCTTCATCACCGACGACCAGGGATACGGCGACCTCTCGACGCATGGCAACCCGGTGCTCAAGACGCCGCACATGGACCGCCTGCACTCCGAGTCCGTCCGCTTCACCGACTTCCATGTCGCCCCGATGTGCTCCCCCACCCGTGGCCAGCTCATGACCGGCGTCGATGCGATGCGCAATGGCTGCACCGCCGTTTGCCAGGGGCGCTCGATGATGCGCACTGACCTGCCCACCATGGCCAATTTTTTCGCCGACTCCGGTTACGCCACCGGCCACTTTGGCAAGTGGCATCTTGGCGACAGCTACCCGCATCGCCCGCAGGATCGCGGATTCCAGGAGACCATCCACCACCGCGCCTGGGGGATCACCTCCCTCGCCGACCACTGGGAGAACCACACCGACGTCTACTTCGACCCAATCCTCTCCCACAACGGGATCGACAAGAAGTTCTCTGGCTACTGCACCGACATCTTCTTCGACGAATCGATGAAGTGGATCAGCAGACAGCAGGCCGCCAACAAGCCGTTCTTCCTCTACCTCCCCACCAACACTCCACACGTCCCGAACATCTGCCCCGCAAAGTTCTCCGCGCCCTACCGGGGCCAGCACGACGGCAAACCGATCCCCGACACCTTTTACGGAATGATCGCCAACCTCGACGAGAACCTGGGGAAACTGGAGGCGTTCTTGAAGGAAAAGGGGCTCCGCGAGAACACGATTTTCATTTTTCTATCCGACAACGGAACGCAGAGCGGCCAGGCGAAGGAGATCTTCAACGCCGGGATGCGCGACAAGAAGACCAGCGTTTTTGAAGGCGGTCACCGCGTCCCGTGTTTTGTGCGCTGGCCTGCTGGAAATCTCCGTCACGACAGCGATATCGGTGACCTCACCCAGGTCCAGGATCTGTTGCCGACACTGATTGATTTTTGCGATTTAAAGACGGGCGAAAAGTCCACCAACTTCGATGGCACGAGCCTCGCTAGCTTGCTGACCGACGACGAAGCGGAGCTGGGCGACCGCAAGTTGGTGATTCAATACCGTGCATCGGGAGCGCCGTGGGATCCCGCGGTCGTGTTGTGGGACAAGTGGCGACTCATCGGCGGTGACCGGCTCTACCACGTCGCGAAAGATCCGGGGCAGGAGAACAACGTCGCGCCTGAACATCCGGAGGTAGTCCAGGCGATGTCGGAACACTATGACGCCTGGCATGCCGAGGCGAAGCCGCTCTTCGACAAGCGGCGCTGGATCACCATCGGGCGCGAGGCTGAGCCCAGTTCGATTCTTTACGCCCAGGACTGGACCGGCGACTACTGTGACAACCGCGGCGGCCTGACGGCGGCTACAGCAAAAGGCTATTGGAATACGATCGTCGATCGCGAGGGCGTCTACGAAATGGAACTCCGGCGCTGGCCGAAGGAGTCTGAGAAGACACTCGTCGAGGGCTTCGGCGGTCCGGAGGACAAGAGCCGGAGCGCCCGGCCTATCGCGGCCGCAAACCTGCAGATCGCCGGGGGAAGCTACACTCTGGATGCCGCACCGGGATCGCAGGAAGTGACATTCCGGGTGAAGCTGCCGGCGGGGAAGACCCAACTGCAAACCTACTTCCTCGATACGGAAGATCGCATGCTCTGCAGCGCGATTTACGTCTACCTGAAGCGGCTCGACGACGACCCGCGGGAATTGACCCCTGCGACGGATCGCAAGCCGAAAGGAAGTGCTCCGGCGCCGGTGAATCCCCGCAAGGGAAAAGGTGCCAATGCCGGGAAATCCGCGGCAAAAGTTACCCTGGCTGCTGACGATCTCTCGATCTCTGATTTTGAAAACGAAACCTGGGCCGACTGGACCACTACCGGCACGGCGTTTGGATCAGGTCCCACCTCGAAAAGACGCGTGGATATTCATTCGGGAAAACAACTCGTCGATTCCTTCGTCATCGGCGGCGGTGATGGGGCGACCGGGAAACTGACCTCGCCCGATTTCAAGATCGAGCGCGATCGAATCAATCTCATGATCGGCGGTGGCAATCACAAGGGGAAGACCTGCGTGAACCTGTTGATCGATGGGAAGCCTGTTTTCAGCGCAACGGGTTCCGCCTCCAAGAATCCCGCCGGCAAAAAAGTGATGCGCTGGGTATCCTGGGACGTTTCGAAACATCGCGGTCAGACGGCGCAGATCCAGATCGTCGATGAGGCGACCTCCGGCTGGGGACACATCGTCGTGGACCAGATTTTCCTATCCAACAAACCTGCCAAAGGTGCGAAACCATAACCACTTTTCCCGCTCAACGATGATCACCTCCACTCAAAAACTCTTCGCGGCTGCGGCGCTTTGCCTGACCGCGGTGCCATTCGCTTACGCCGCTGACAAGCCCAAGCCCGACATCCTCTTCATCGCCATCGACGACATGAACGACTGGACGACCTTGTTCGACGACGACAACCCGATCCAGACGCCAAACCTGAAGCGGCTCGCGGCACGTGGTGCGTTTTTTTCCAAGGCGTATTGCGCTGTCCCCGCCTGCAATCCGTCTCGGACGGCGATCCTGACCGGGCTGAGCCCTGTAACTTCGGGCGTCTACGGAAACGGCAACTCGTGGAAAAAACTGCTGCCGGATGTTGTCACGCTGCCCCAATACTTCGGGCAGCACGGTTTCGCGACCAGGGGCGGCGGCAAGATCTTTCATCACGGCGGAACCGGCACTGACCGCGAGGACAACCCGTCGTTTGATGAGTTCTTAAAACTGAGGATTCATTCAGGGAAACCGGAGACCAACCACAACGGCTACCGGCGAGGCGAGCCCGGTGTCCGCGGACTCGCGAGCCAGAGTTGGGACTGGGGTGTTCATGATGTTGAGAAACAGACCGACGAGTTCACCGTTGACTACGTCACTGAAGTGATGCGAACGGCGAAGCGCGACAAGCCGCTGTTTCTCGCTGCCGGGATCTTTCGCCCGCACCTCCCGTTCTGGGCACCGCCGGAATCGTTCGAGCGATATCCCTTTGACGCGGTGGAACTTCCGCCGCAACCGGAGGGAGACCTCGATGATGTTCCGCCGCTCGGCGTGAAGATGTCGCGCACCGAGTCGTTCATTTTCGACAACACGATCAAACCACCGGAAGACCGGCCCGGCAGCCTGAAGAAGATGGTGCAATGCTACCAGGCGGCCTCCGACTACAGCGACGAGATGGTTGGCCGCCTCATTGACGAACTCGACGCCACCGGCCGCTCCGGGAACACCATCGTCGTGCTCTGGTCCGACCACGGCTACCACCTCGGCGACAAGAATGCCTGCGTGAAATTCACTCTCTGGGAAAAGGCGAACCGGGTTCCTTTCATCATCGTCGCCCCGGGAGTCACGAAAGCGGGAACGGTCATTGACCGCCCGGTCAGTCTGCTGGACATCTATCCGACCTTGGTTGAGCTGGCCGGACTGCCAACGAAAGACGGACTGGATGGCGTCAGCCTGGTCCCTCTCCTGAAGGATCCCGGGACCAGCTGGGATCGCCCGGCGATTATGACTCAGGGGCCCGGCAACCACGCCGTTCGCACTGACCGCTGGCGCTACATCCGTTATCGCGACGGCACGGAGGAACTCTACGACCACGACGATGATCCGTGGGAACATACCAACCTCGCCGGTGGACCTGAGTATGCGGAGGTGCTTGCCGAGCATCGCCTTCATTTGCCGAAGGAGAGTAAGACAACGGCCCAAGAGCTGAAGCCAAAGAAGCCAACAGAATCTGTTCGTGATGCCCATGCGGCACGGGGAGAAACGTTCATCGCCAACTTTGAAAACGGCACTGATGACTGGAAAAACAACGGGACGGCTTTCGACGCAGGAGAACGCAAAAATCGCATCAATGGTTTTCTAGGAAAGGGATATATCAACAGCTACCTGGGAGGCGACAAGGCTGTGGGCACGCTGACATCGCCACCGTTCAAGATCGATCGGGAGCACATCAAGTTTCTCATTGGCGGTGGCAATCACCCCGGCAAGGTGGGGATGGAGCTTCTGATCGATGGAACGGCCGTTCGCACGGCGAGCGGAAACTCTCGCAAGAACAAGCAGCGCGTGGAAGTCCTCGAGTGGAAGTCGTGGGAAGTTTCCGGGTTCGTCGGCAAGGAGGCGAGGATTCGGATCTTCGACCAGCACAAGGGTGGCTGGGGGCATACCCTGGTCGATCACATTGTGCAGGCCGACCGCGGGGTGGCCGCGGCTTCCCTTGCGAGTTCAGCAACTACAACGAACCCGGCCGGTTTCGTCCCGCCGCCCAAGCCCGGAGTGGAGCTCAAGGACGAATGGTCGACCTTCCCGCTCTACGACCAGGTGGGTTATGACCAGGCGCTGCGACCCCAGTTCCACTTCACCTCGCGGATGGGATGGCTCAACGACCCTAATGGAATGGTCTACTACGATGGTGAGTGGCACATGCTTTTCCAGCATTTTGCCAAAGGGAATATCAGCGGATCCAAGTCCTGGGGCAATGCAGTTAGTAAAGATTTAATGCATTGGCAGCAACTGCCGCACGCTATCAACCCTTACGAAAAAATAGATGGCTCGGATGGTGTCCACGCGATCTGGTCAGGATCAGCGGTGGTTGATGAACTCAATGCCCTGGGCAAACAAACAGGCGATACCAAAACCCTGTTCGCTCTCTACTCGGCGACTCATCAGAAATTCTTCCAGGGCGGAGCCTACAGCACCGACAAGGGGCGGACCTGGACGAAAATCAACGACGGCAAGCCGGTCATTCCGCATCAGGAGGGGTTCTCCAAGGGACAGCGCGATCCCCGCATTTTCTATTACGAGCCCGGCGGTTTCTACGTCACTATCATGATGATCGGAGGCCCGGATCGGCTGGTTCGACTCTGGAAATCCACCGACCTGCTGAATTGGGAAATCATCGGCGACATCCCGAACAAGGCCGCCGAATGCATCGATATGTATCAAGTCGCCGTCGATGGCGATCCGAACAATCGCAAGTGGGTCATCGCCGATGCCGGCTCGCATTACGAGGTGGGCAACTTCGATGGCAAGACCTGGACCGGCTTCGGCGACAAGGACCAGGACGACAAGCGCCTCCGGTTC
Organism: Chloroflexota bacterium; assembly: GCA_002730555.1. GTDB lineage: Bacteria > Chloroflexota > Dehalococcoidia > Lucifugimonadales > Lucifugimonadaceae. The sequence continues at coordinate 16,445 of PCAM01000031.1, read as the reverse complement.
GATTACGGCGATGCCTGGTATGCTGCCCAGGCCTTCAACCAGGGACCCGATGGCCGCGTCGTTCATGTCGGCTGGCTGCGCAGTAAGCAACCGGGCTATCGCCCTTTTCTCGAAGCCGGGATGCCGTTCACCCAGCAGATGTCGATCCCGATCGAGATCACGTTGCGAACGACGCCGGACGGCATTCGCATGTTTCGCAATCCGGTGAAGGAGATCGAAGCGCTCTATCACAGCACCACTGAATTGGCTGATCTGAAAGCTGATGAGGCCAATGAGAAACTGTCCGATCTGGCCCCGGAGTTGATCGATCTTAGGTTGAGGTTCGTGCCCGAAGGCGATTTCACTCTGAACGTTCGGGGGCTTCCGATTCGTTACCATCATGAGAAGCAGGAGTTTCAATTCACGAACGTGACCCGGGCCGAGGGCGAGAAAGCTGCCTGGAAGAAGAAAGGTCCCTACCGCGACACCGGACTCCGTGCGATCCCGGCACCGGACGGCGATGGCAAAGTGACCCTTCGTGTCCTCGTCGATCGCGCTTCACTGGAGTTGTTCGTCAACGATGGTCAGGCCGCCGCCAGCTTCGTCGTCGTCCCCGAGCCCGGCAATCGCCAGATTCGCCTGAAAGGAAACGACGACCTGCAGATCGACTCGCTGGTCGTCAACGAACTTAAGTCTGCCTGGGGAAATGGAGTCGCGCCTGCACCGCCGACCACTTCCGCAAAGCCGAATGCGAAGTCGGCCGCCGCTACCATTCCGAAAGAAATGTTCGAGCCCGTGCAGAACCCCAGGCCGGCTGGCGGGAAACCCAACATTGTGCTCATCTTCATCGACGACATGGGTTATGGCGACATTGGCCCGTTCGGCTCCGAGCACCCCACGCCAAATCTGGACCGAATGGCCGCCGAAGGGATGAAGCTGACCGACTTCTACGTCAGCTCCACCGCCTGCACCCCTTCGCGCTCCGCTCTGCTGACCGGATGCTACGCCAACCGCATCGGGATGGAGAGAAGCGTGGTGTTCCCCGCCGACGAACGCGGGCTAAATCCCTCCGAGATCACGATCGCCGAGATCTTGAAACAAGGTGGCTACGCGACCGGTTGCTTCGGCAAGTGGCACCTCGGCGACCAGCCGGAGTTCATGCCCCTCGCTCAGGGATTCGACGTCTACGCAGGCATTCCCTATTCCAACGATATGTGGGTGAAGGGGAAGCCGACGCGCAACTATCCGCCGCTTCCCTGGATGGTGCAGGACAAGGCCGTCGCCCACATTCCCGACGCTGAAAGCCAGCAACGCATCACCGATGCCATCACGGATGCGGCCGTTCGCTTCATCGCCGGAAACAAGAATCGTCCGTTCTTTGCCTACGTTCCGCATTCAGCGGTCCACGCTCCCTTCGTGGTCACCCCGGAACGGCTCGAAGCCGCAGGTGGTGATGTGATGCGGGCGCTCGTGGGGGAAATCGACGCGAGCGCCGGCCGGATTCTCGATGCTTTGAAGCAACTGGGAATCGACAAGAACACTCTTGTGTTTTTCACCAACGACAACGGCGGGGCTGGCAAGACCTCAAGCGGCCCCCTGCGGGGTCACAAATTCGGCTCGAAGTACGAGGGGCACATGCGCGTTGCGACGCTGGCGCGTTGGCCCGGCCAGATCCCGGCGGGCTCGGTCAGCTCCGAGATCGGGGCCACCATCGACCTCTTGCCGACCATCGCCGAACTCGCCGGGCAATCCGTCCCTGACGACCGCATCATCGACGGTCACGACATCAGTGGCATCCTGCTTGGAAAACCGGGTGCGAAGTCGCCTCACAAAATGCTCTATTACGAGACCGAAGGCATCCGCGAAGGGAAGTGGAAACTGGTGCGTTACCAGGTCAAACGCGACCAATTTATCGAACTCTACGATCTCGAAGCGGATCTCGGCGAAAAGAACAACATCGCCGATAAACATCCTGACATCGTCGAAAGACTGAAGGCTGACCTCGATGCACACGTGCAGGAAATGGAAGCCAACATCCGCCCGGCGGCCTTTGTCGAGAATCCGAAACCTTTGCTTGCCGACTCTAAGGGGATCCCATCCCTCGTCGAGTATTTGGAAGAAACGAAATCGGCAGCTGTAAAGCCTGCCTCCGCAAAAAAGAAACCGACTCTTCAGTCGAACTAAGCCCACTCATCTTCACCAGTTCAATTGCATGAAATCATACGCCCTCCTCATAACACTCTTCTTCTCATGCATCGGCACATCATCCGCCGGAGAAATCTTCGACATGGAAGCCATTCGCGATCCGAGCACGCTGGAGATCGAGGTGCTGCAAGATTGGCACCGGGTCGAGGGGCGGATCGCGACCCGACAGAAGCTCGTCACCATCAATGTCGGCGAATTGTGGGCCGGTCAGGATTACCGCGTGCCGGTCCGCATGGTCGTGCCTGCGGACCGGAAGGCAAAGGGCTTTCATCTCACCGGCGGAAATACACCAGCCCGGTTGGCGCAGGATTCAAGGCCAAACCCGCTGGCGACCGAACTCCTCAAGGGTGGAATCGGGCTGGTCATGACGGTCGTCCAAGAACCGGGGAGCTACGGGGAGCGGGAGCTGGCGCGGGCGGCCGAGCGGCGCTTTGCCAAAACACTCGATCCTCGTCACAAGATCCAGTATTGGGCCTGGCCCGCGACCCTGATGCGGGCGATCACCACCGCCCACGTCGAGACAGATCACTTTGAAAAAGGCAAAGTAGCCGCCACCGGCGGATCAAAGAATGGTGCCTCCCCCTCAATGGCGATTCTCCACGACGAGCGCATGACCGCGGTCCATGCCACGGTATCGCCGATCTGGGATTCGCCGCTTCGTCTCTGCGATGCTGTCGCGCGGAAGAAGCATCTCGAAAACGGCGGAAGACAGCGCGGCTTCTCGGGTGGACACTTTGGCCCCAATTTTAACCAGGCTGCTCTCGATGCGGGCCACAGCTGGGACGACCTGCGGAAGTTCGCGAACGACCTCGCCGACGAGGTCTTCATCTCTCGCAATCTGGAGGCGCTTCGGGCACGGAAAGTCGCTATGCTGTTTCATCCGGGCACTCACGACATGGTCGCCTACGATCTGGCGTGGGGCGGAGCGCATCATCCCGACATTCCGGTTTATCTCGGCGCCAACACCGGGCACGGGAAAAGAGGACACCCCAAGTTGGAACGGGATCAGGCGAACCTGCCCGCATTTCTCCTGCGGCATTTCTTCCCCGGCAAGGTCAAGGGCACCCCGCTGACCGCGCCGGCCGTCAAACACGGTATCAAGGATGGGAGCCTCAAGGTCACGGTGCGATTCCCGGCGAAGTCCGGCGAGGAAAGCGGCCGCATCTGGTGGATGTATGATCGTGCGCCCGACGGCAGCCCTCGCTACCTCAGCGAGATGATCTCCGACGCCAACACCGCAGAGATGATCCGCGATCCCGAGCGCGGCATCTGGAAGGCGAGCATCAAGCTCGCTCCCGACGCTTCCCACATCGACTTTTTCACCAACCACCGCAAGACGGTCCGTCACGCCGGGAAGGCCTACGCCACCTATCTCTCCAGTCCCTACACGCGGGTAGATCTCGGCGATTCGGACGAAACGCCCGGATCCCCTCCCAATCAGAAATGATCGGGGTTTCCGTCCCCTCCACCTTCTCCTGTCCCGTCTAGAAAACCCAGATGCCCCTGCGCAAGATATGACCATGCACTCAAGAAAGACTTCTACCTTTGCCCTCACCTTACTGATGGGAATGATCCTGACCGCACCACAGGCCTTTTGTGATTGGAAGCCCGTGGCCGACCGCATCATGACCCAATGGGCGGATGATGTTGATCCGGACAATGTCCTGCCCGAATACCCGCGGCCGCAACTGGTGCGCTCGAACTGGGTCAACTTGAACGGGCTGTGGGATTACTCGGTAACCCCGAAGGACGCGTCTCAACCCATCGAGTTCGAAGGTCAAATCCTCGTTCCGTTTTGCATCGAGTCGGCATTGTCCGGCGTGAAGCGCAAGTTCACCCGCGACGACCGGCTTTGGTATTCGCGCAGCTTCACTGCGCCGCCGCTGACATCCGGGGAGCGCCTCCGACTGAACTTCGGTGCAGTAGATTACGAGACGGCCGTCCTGGTGAACGGCCAAGAGGTCGGAACGCAGGTGGGAGGTTACGATGCTTTTTCCTTCGACATCACCGATGCCCTCAAACCCGGCGAAAACACCCTCGTCGTCTCGGTTACGGATGACCAAAGCGGCCCGAAAGGGAAACAAAAAGTGGGCGCTTTCGACAATCCACGCTTCATTTTCTACACCGCCACCTCGGGCATCTGGCAGACGGTCTGGCTGGAAAAGGTTCCCGCCTCCCACATCGGGTCGCTGAAAATCACCCCGGATATCGACAAAGGCACGGTCGCTGTAACCGTGAAGGCCTCCAGCGGCACCGCTCAGGTCTCAGTCAAGGATGGGGGAAAGACCATCTCGAGTGCCAGCGGCGAGGCCGGCGAGCCCATCGTCCTCGAGGTCCCCGACGCGAAGCTCTGGTCGCCGGAATCCCCATTCCTCTACGACCTCGAAATCGAACTGGGTGAGGACCGTGTGTCGAGCTACTTCGGCATGCGGAAGATCAGTATGGGTAAGGACGAGAAAGGTCACCTGCGCCCCCTACTCAACAACAAGCCCATCTTCATGGCCGGCCCGCTCGACCAGGGCTACTGGCCGGATGGGATCTACACCGCACCCACCGATGAAGCGCTGAAGTTCGACCTCGAGATGACCAAGAAGTTCGGGTTCAACACCACCCGCAAGCATGTAAAAATCGAACCGGCTCGCTGGTTCTACTGGTGCGACAAACTGGGACTGCTGGTTTGGCAGGACATGCCCAATGGAAGTGCCGGAAAAGATGCCAGGGGATTTCAGGATGGCGTGCCCCGCTCGAAGGAACTCGCCGGCCAGTTCGAGCTGGAGATGCGGGAAATGATCCGGGAGCACTACAACCATCCCTCCGTCATCATGTGGGTGATCTTCAACGAAGCCTGGGGGCAATACGACACTCCACGCCTCACCGAAATGGCGCGCAAGGAAGACCCGACCCGCTTGATCAACAGCGGCAGTGGCTGGTTTCTGCCGAAGGATTGCGGCGATGTGATCGACCGTCACAAATACAAGGGAACGGTCCCGGTTGCACCAGAAGAAAAACGCATCGGAACCCTGGGAGAATTTGGCGGCTTCGGGCTGGTCGCTGCGGACAACCAGTGGGTCAAGGGACAGACCGAATCCTCCGTCTACGGCACCTGCACTGATCAGCGCGACTTCGAGAACCTATACCTGAATGCCTGGCGCAAGGTTGACGAGCACGACAGGATGGATGGCACGTCTGCCGCGATCTACACCCAGCTCACCGATGTGGAGACCGAGGTCAACGGCCTGATGAGCTACGACCGCAAAGTCATCAAGGCCGACGTCGAACTCTTTGCCAGAGCTGCTGCCCAACGTAAGTTCCCAAAGCAACCGACTATCGAGATGCTGGTGCCGACTTCGCAGGAGACACCGCAGGAATGGCGGTATACCGATAAGCAACCCGCCGAGGGCTGGAATCAACCCGGAGCCGATCTCTCCGCATGGAAAAAGGGCAAAGGTGTTTTCGGTCACAAGTTCCACCGAAATGGATCGATTAAAATAGGGACGGAATGGAAATCGCTGGATCTGTGGGTCGTCCGAACTTTTGAACTTCCGGAAGGTTCACTGAAACGCCCGGTTCTCCGCATCGCCTATGATGATAACGCCACCGTTTATCTCAATGGCATCGAAGCCTTATCCGTTAAGAAAGGAAACAACCGCAGCTACCAGGACATTCCGCTTCCGGCGCATGCCGCAAGAGCGCTTAAGCCCGGCACGAACACCCTGGCCATTCACGTGGACAACAGGAAGTCACTGAATACCCGGCAGCCGGATGTCGAGAAGCGGGCCGGCAGCCAGTTCATCGATGCAGGGATCGGTGAAGAGTCGATGGAGTGGTAAAGAGAACAACGAATTACCGATGAAAATACTGTTGCTAATAGCATTCGCAGCGATGGGGTTGGGAAACCTTGTCATGGCGGCAGGGGATCTTCTGATCGCTGATTTTGAAGACGATCGGTATGACGGCTGGACCATTGAGGGGGATGCGTTCCGTAAGGGCCCGGCATCCATGAACGCAGGCACGGCTTACCAGGTGACCGGATTTATGGGCGACGGGTTCGCCAGTTCCTACCGGGGGCACAGCCTCAAGCCGATGGGAAAGCTGACCAGCCCTGAATTTACCATCCAGCGCGACTACATCAACCTGCTGCTGGGGGGCTCTCCAAGCACACACAGCGCCGGGGTAAAGGTTCTGGTGGAAGGAGAACAGGTTGCCTGTATCGCAGCGGTCAAAGGATTTCACCTGAACGAGACCAGCATCCCGGTCAAAGCGTTCCGGGGCAAGAAAGCCCGCATCGAGATCTACGACAAAAACCCGGGCTACTGGGGGCTGATCCTGGTCGACCAGATTCGCCAGAGCGACACCAAGGTCGGCTTTGAGCCGGTGACCCGGGACATGAAAATTACCGACAAGCTGCTCCTGTTCCCGGTGGCGAAATCCGGCACGAGCCGGCGCATGGTCATTACCGTGGCCGGCATAGTGGTTCATGACCTCACCGCCTGCCTGGCCATGAGCGAAGACGAGATCGCCTGGTGGGGTTACCTGGACATGGGTGACCAGATCGGCAAGACCGCCACGATCAAGCTGGAGGAGGAGATCGGAGGCTCGGTTCGGGAAATGATCGAATGCGCGGCGGAGCCACGCTGCCTGCTGCCGAAATACGGCGAAAAATACCGTCCCCAGTTTCATTTCTCCCAGCTGAACGGCTGGAACAACGACCCCAACGGCATGGTGTATTTTAACGGGCGCTATCACCTGTTCTGGCAATGCAACCCGCTGGGCACCGGGTGGGGCAACATGTATTGGGGGCATGCCTCCAGTCCTGACCTGGTGAACTGGACGGAGCATAAGCGTGCCCTGCGATCCGGCGGCGGCAAAGGGGTCCCGCTGGAGCAGCGCCACCCGTCGATGGCCACTGGCGCCTGTTTCTCGGGCAGCGGGAACGTTGATCACAACAATGCGACTGGTCTCAATGTCGGCGATCAAAAGACGCTGCTGCTCTTCAACTCCGACATGAACGCGGGGATATCGGCTTTCTACTCTCACGATGGGATCAACTTCCAGCGCTGGATGCAGAAGTATCCGCTCGGCATCACGGGGCGCGATGCCAAGTTCGTGTTTCACAAACCGACCGGCGATTGGGTCGCAGTCAGTTGCCTCGAGAACAAGGAGCATGGCCGCCACTTCCCGATTTTCACCAGCAAGGATCTTCAGAACTGGACCCTGAAGCAGAATTTCACCGACGTGCACGAATGCCCGGAGTTCATGGAGTTGCCGGTCGATGGGGATGAATCCAACAAGCGCTGGGTGCTGATGGAGGCGAGCAGCGAATACTTTATCGGTTCTTTCGACGGCAAGACCTTCGTCCCGGAGCACGAAGAGAAAAAGGTCACGATGATTCCGCGCAGTTGTTACGCGGGGCAGTGTTTTAGCAATTCACCCGGCGGGCGCGCGGTGTATATCGGCTGGGCGGGCCTGGCCACGGAAGGCATGCCTTTCAACCAGGGATTTACGATTCCCATGGACCTGACCCTGCGAACTGTGAAAGACGGCAGCCTTCACCTCTTCGCCAACCCGGTCAAAGAAGTGGAGTCGCTGCGTAAATCCGCCGAGTTCCGGGAGAAAGACATTGAGCTGACCGACGGCAACCGGAGCTTTAGCAAGGCGCTGTCCGGCGAACTCTACGACATTACCGTGGCGCTGCGGAAGAAGGGCGCTCCGAAAACCGCGACGATCACAATCGGCAAGGTGTCACTCGTCTACAATTTCGCGACAGAGCGCTTCGGTAAGATCGCCGCACCTTTAAAAGACGGGCGGCTCAACATGCGCATTCTCGTGGACCGGGCGACCGTCGAGATATTCATGGCGGACGGCTATTCCTACCGCCTGCAAACCCGAAAGGCGATGTCCGGCACCAAGCCCGGCGCGATCTCCATTAAACTTGATGCCCCCGCCGACAGCGGAGTGGTCGTTGATGAACTGACCGCCTATCCCATGAAATCCATTTGGCAGTAAAAAGACGAAAACAATGATTCGATTTTTGCATCACAAAACGCAGTGGGTTTTCCCGATCCTGCTATGGTTACCCACCGCCGCACTGGCGGAGGTGCGGGTGCCCGGCTTTTTCAATCACCATATGGTTCTGCAACGCGACATGCCGGTTCCGGTATGGGGCCGGGCCGATCCCGGTGAGATGGTGAAGGTATCCTTTGCCGGGCAGGAGCATGAAACCCGGACGGGTGATGACGGCACATGGATGGTGAAACTGAATCCGCTGAAGGCCAGTGCCGAAGGGCGCCTGCTGACCGCCGGTGAGACACGGATCGAGGACGTGGTCGTTGGTGAGGTCTGGATCTGCTCCGGGCAGTCCAACATGCAGTTCCGGGTCGACAAGGCTCTCAACGCTGAGCAGGAAATCGCCGCTGCCGACTACCCGGGAATCAGGCAACTGAATATGAATCGAACCGCCGCCTACCTGCCGAACACCGATGCCGACGGCGAATGGTCGGTCTGTTCCCCCGGGACAGCAGGAAAATACACCGCCGTGGGATATTACTTCGCCAGGAAGTTGTATAAAGAACTGAAGATTCCCATCGGTCTGATTGATGCCAGCTGGGGCGGGACCGGTGTGGAGCCGTGGATTCCCGAAGCGGGATACCGCATGATCCCTGAACTGAACAAGCAACTGGAAGAGCTCGAGTTTGGACTGCCCGCGTCACCCGCGGGAAAAGAGAAATGGGAGCGCTACCTGGACGGGATCGAACAGTGGTTGCCGGGAGCAGGCAGGCAGGTTGCCCGGGGGAAACTGCCGGTCAATATTCCAGCCCGGCCCGGCAGACTGCCCGCCACACACCATGGACTGACCAAGATCTACAATGCAGTCATCAACCCGCTGATCCCCTATGCCATCCGCGGAACCATCTGGTACCAGGGCGAATCCAGCTGGGGGCATGGCCCGCATTATTTTTATCTGAAGCAGGGCCTGATTGAAGGATGGAGGGCACGCTGGAACCAGCCGCCTGCATCCGCCCGAACGATGCCGGGCAGGGATTTCTCTTTCTATACCGTGCAGCTGGCGAACCTTCACCCCTACAATCAGAAACCCGAAGGAGGCGATGGCTATGCCAGGATTCGCGAAGCGCAGCGCCGCTGCCTGGAGTTATCAAACACCGGCCTGGCCGTGACCTACGACATCGGCAACCCGACCGACATCCATCCAAAGAACAAGCAGGATGTCGGATTGCGGCTGGCTCTCTGGGCCCTGGCGAAGGACTATGGTAAGGAGGTCGTCTACAGTGGGCCGCTTTTTGAACGCATCGAGATCAAGGGCAATGAGGCGCATATCCACTTTACCTGCACCGGCAGCGGTCTGATGGCCGGGAACAAAGACGGGCCCGGAGCGGCGCAGGCAGTGCAGACAAAGCTCGAAGGTTTCGCTGTTGCCGGTAGTGACAAAAAGTGGCACTGGGCAGAGGCGAAAATCACCCCGGACGGCAAGTCGCTGATCGTGACCTCCGCTCAAGTCAGCGAACCGGCAGCAGTCCGCTACGCCTATCGCTGGAACCCGTTTCACAGCAATCTCTACAACAAGGAAGGACTCCCGGCCGCGCCCTTTCGCACGGATGACTGGTAGCAAACAAAGACAAGATTCGATGAATAACTTTGCAAAAACATTCTACGCCCGGGCCGCTGTTTTTCTGATCCTCGCCTGTTCGGCCTCCCTGGCCGGAGCCGCAGTCAGGCTGCCCGGTTTCTTTACCGACAACATGGTCCTCCAGCGGGACATGCCGGTGCCGGTCTGGGGCTGGGGAAACCCCGGCGAGACGGTAACCGTGGAATTCGACGGGCAGAGAGCCATCGCGACGGTGGATGAATTCGGCAGCTGGATGACGAAACTGAAGCCTCTGAAAGCTTCGGCGACGGGCCGGGTTCTCTCGGTGAATCATATTCAGCTGAAAAATGTCCTGGTCGGCGAAGTATGGATTTGTTCCGGCACCGAAAACATGAATTTTCCGGTCCGGAAATGCATCAACTCCCGGGAGGAACTAAAGAATGCTGATTACCCGCTCATCCGCCTGGCTGCGATCGATCGGGTTCAGTCCCCGCTGCCGGAGAACGACGCCAACGCCCGGTGGGAACCCTGCACGAACACGAGCGTCGCCAACTTCAGTGCCACCGGATACTTCTTTGCGAGAAAACTTCACGGGGAACTTGGTGTGCCCATCGGCGTGATCGGCGCCAGCTGGGGAGGGACCGGAATCAATCCGTGGATCCCCGGAGAAGGCTATCGCGATACCCCGTCGCTCAAATGGGCCGTCGACCAGATCTACAACGGGCGGCCCTCTACAGAAACGGGAAAGAAGAAGTGGGAGAACTACCTGGAAGCGCTCGCAGAATGGCTGCCAAAGGCCCGACAGGCAGTCGCGAACGGACAGACGCCCACGGATCGTCCGGAGATTCCGACCGAGCTTTGGATTACCAATATTGTGCCTACCAAGACATTCAACGGCATGATCAATCCCCTGATCCCTTATGCGATTCGGGGCGTCACCTGGGACCACGCCGACAACCCGCGCAGGCCGGAGGAACTCTACCAAAAGCAGAAAGCTCTCATCGAAAGTTGGCGCAAACTCTGGCAACAGGATTTCTCGTTTTACTTTGCTCAGATTCCCAATTCAGGCCCGCGCGATGACCAGCCCGAAGGTGGCGACAAAACGGCGCAACTCCGCGAGCAGCAGCAAAAGGGCCTGGCTATTGCCAACACCGGAATCGCCGCCACCATTGACATCGGGGTCGAGGACAAGCGCGCCGCGCAGAACAGGCAGGACGTCGGCGCCCGCCTGGCGCTCCTGGCCCTGGCAAAGGATTACGGCAGGAGCGACCTGGTGCACAGCGGGCCGCAGTTTCGGGAACTGGAGATCAGGGGACGCGATGCCCGCGCCTGGTTTGACCACACTGGCGGCGGTCTGATGACCGGGGCAAAAGACGGTCTCCAGCCCGCAGGGCAGGTTGAAGCGGAACTCAAGGGCTTTGCGATCTGTGGTGCGGACCGGGCCTGGCATTGGGCCGACGTGAAGATCGGGCCGGAGGCAAAGTCAGTGATCCTCTCTTCCGCCCAGGTCGAGACTCCGGTCGCAGTTCGCTACGGCTATCGGGGCAATCCAGCCGGGATCAACCTCTACAACCGGGAAGGTCTGCCGGCGTTGCCTTTCCGAACCGACAATTTCTAACTCAATGAAAAACCAACAACAGAAAATGGGAAGACTGGTCGCAGTGATGCTAATGGCATGGTGCGCCTTGTCCGCAAACGCGACTGACAAGCCGAATATTATTGTGATCCTTGTCGATGATATGGGCTACTCGGATGTTGGCGCGTTTGGCGGTGAGGTCGAGACTCCCAATATCGATGGGCTGGCGGACGGCGGTTTGCGTTTTACGCAGAGTTACAATTCCGCCCGGTGCTGCCCATCGCGTGCCACCCTCCTGACCGGACTCTACTCGCAGCAGGCCGGCATCGCCGACTTCACCGGCGGCGACCAGACCGCCACGCGCGGCCCTGCATACCTGGGGCGCTTGAACGACCAATGCGTGACCCTGGCGGAGGTTCTCAAAACCGCAGGTTACAACACCTACGGCGTCGGGAAGTGGCACGTTGGCAAGGCGGAGCCGGCGTCCCCAGTTCGCCGTGGCTTTGACGAGTATTTCGGCTACACCGACTTCCATAGCAAAAACCAATGGGCGATGAATGCCTACAGAAGACTGCCCACGGGCCGCAAACCGGAATTGTCTTATACCCGGGAGAACTTCTACGCCACAGACGTCTTTACCGACTATGCGCTTGAATTCATCAAGCAGGGGACTGAAGAGAAGAAACCGTTCTTTTTATATCTTGCGCACTCGTCACCCCATTTCCCTCTGCATGCTCCGGCAGAAACACGGGACAAGTATCTTGAGCGCTATCGCAAGGGCTGGGATGTGCTTCGCAAGAAACGGTATGAACGTCAAAAAGAGAGCGGGCTCCTCACCGATGCATGGAAGCTCGCCGAGCGCTCCGATGTTCCGGTAGACGGGAAAGGCAAGATGGGCGAGATCGCCAATGGCTGGTCGGGCAAGCAGAACCCGGCATGGAATACCCTGGACGCAGACCGCAAGGAGGACCTCGTCTATCGTATGGCGCTCTTTGCGGCAATGATCGATCATGTCGATCAGGGCATCGGCCGAATCATCAGTCAGCTCAAGGAAAACGGGCAGTTTGAAAATACCCTAATTCTTTTCACCAGCGACAATGGCGCCTGTTATGAATGGGGGCCCTTTGGCTTTGACGGCGGAAGCCGGGCAGGACTCAATATTCTTCATAAGGGCGAGGAACTGAAGGGAATGGGATTGCCGGGCGGCAAGGAGATGTCTGTCGGCAGCGCCTGGTCCTGCCTGAGCAATACTCCGCTGCGCATGTATAAACATTTCAACCATGAGGGCGGTAACTGCAGTCCCCTCATAGCCCACTGGCCCGGGGGCATAAAGAACCCCGACCGATGGGTGCGGTCACCGGTGCACTTAATGGATTTCATGCCGACACTCTGTGCGGTTTCGGGCGCAAATTACCCCGACACATTTGAAGGCAATGTCATCACACCATCAGAAGGCGTGAGCATGAAGCCGGTATTTGACGGCGAGGATAAACTCCCTGAGCGCACCATGTTCTTTGATCATTTTCGTTCAAGCGCGATCCGCAAGGGGCCGTGGAAGCTTGTCCGCGGCAATGGCCGTTATAACAAACGCACCTGGGAATTATACAATATAGACTCCGATCGCTGCGAAACGTCTGATTTGATCAGCGGGAAACCGGAGATGGCAAAGGAGTTGGAGGCTGAATGGGAAAACTGGGCAAAGCGCGTTAAGATCTTTCCGTATTTCCGCCCTAAAATTCAGAAGTAGCAGAGTTGGCTTGGCGCAAGCTGTTGCAAAATGCCTAACAACATAGAAAACAGATCGATATATGAAGTCTAGCAATTACCTGAGTAAAGCAACGTGTGCCTTATGCGCCGCCCTGTTTCTCCTGTTCCCGGCGTCAGCTGAAGAGGCGGAGAAGTCGGCGCCCGACCCCCTGTTAGATCAAGCGGGTTTCGATTTTCACACGTATACCGCAAGTTACGATCAGCCCAATCGACCGCAATTCCATTTCACCTCGCGTGAAGGAGGTATCAATGATCCCAACGGATTGATCTACTATGATGGCGAATGGCATCTGTATTTTCAGCACAAAGGTCAGAAACACTGGGGCCATGCCGTCAGCACAGATCTAATCCATTGGACGCAACTGGAGCATGCCATTGTCCCGCACAAGGGGCACTGTGCTCACAAGGGGCAGATCTGGTCCGGCACGGCGATCATCGACTCGAAGAACACCCTGGGTAAGCAAAAGGGGGACACGAAAACGATTGTGGCCTTCTTTACCCATACCCAAAAAGTATTCCATCAGGACGGTGCCTACAGCACGGACAGGGGACGGACTTTTCAACTAATGGGCAATCTCGTCCCGAACCAGGGATCCTCAACAGGTGAGCGTGACCCTAAGGTGATTCTGGATCCTGCAACCAATAAATGGATCATGTATGTGACCGCGGGAGTCAGTGCGGTGTTTGAGTCCACCGACCTGATCAAGTGGAAGCACATCGGCAAGGTGGAGGGAATCGGCGGAGAGTGCCCGGATTTGTTTCAGCTCCCACTGGACGGTAATCCGTCAAAAATGATGTGGGTTATGACCAATGGGGGCGCAAGATATGGAGCCGGCACCCTTGAGAATGGGATATGGCGGCTGGCTGAGGGGGAAAGACTTCAGGGCTTTGATTCCGGACGCCCGCGCGGAAGCATGGGCTATGCCTGGCAGACCTTCGGCAACGGCCCGGACGGGCGCGTGGTGCAGTTGGGCTTTATTCAAAGCGGTAAAAAGGGTGCCCGGGCTCCCATACCGCACGAAGGCCTGCCGTTCTTCCAGCAGATGACCTTTCCCGTCGAGCTGACGCTGCGCTCAACGCCGGACGGTATGCGCCTGTTCCGGAATCCGGTGAAGGAGATTGAGACGCTCTACACAGACACCAAAAAGTGGAGCGGGATCACCCTGGCCACCGCGAACGACAAGGGTCATCTTGGCGGCCTCACGCCGGATTTGCTGGACATGACCTGTGTCTTCTCGCCCGGTGAGGCAGACAAGGTCACCTTCAACATTCGCGGCGTCGCTGTCCAGTACACCCAGGCGGACGAAAGGATTCGCATCACCAACAATGCGGGCATCGTCGGTGAATCGCTCGTCCCCGCAAGTCCGGACGAGAAGGGCCGGGTCAAGTTTCGGGTGCTCTTCGATCGCACCTCCTTCGAGATCTTCGTCAACGACGGCATCGCCGCCGCCACGATCAACTGTGTTCCCGTGAGCCGGACCCTGTCCGTCGACGGCCCCCGGAGCATGATCATCGACGAACTCATGGTCCACGAACTTCAATCTATCTGGCAAAATAAATAACAATGAAAATAAACGTTCAGAAACTGGCAGCCTGCTGCTCAATACTCTTTAGCGGTCCCCTGTCGGCTCAAAATGACGGCACTGCGCCCGAGGTTACCGACCTCAACGCGCAAGATGTGTCGATGCAGTGGGAGAAGAATATTCCTTACCTGGAAGAGGCCTACATCAGTGCCCGGCCCAGAGGTATGGATGACGATATCCCGGTCGGAGTCCTGGGCCTCAATGGTGGAGACAAAGAGATGATCCTGGCGTTTGCCCGCGAAGTGGCCGGCAACACGGACCCCAAGCGCAAAGACAAGACCGACAGCCTGCTGATCAGTCACAAGGGCAAGTTGATCTTCGAGTCCTACTACAGACGCGGGCGCCAGAACCTGCCCCACTTCCAAATGTCCATTACCAAGTCCTATACCGCTTTTGCCCTCGGGCGGGCCATGCAGTTGGGCTACCTTACCATGGATGACCTGAACAAGCCGGTCGTCGGTTTTCTCAAAGAGGTTGATCAGAGCAAGCTGGTTGAAGGGGCGGACAAAGTAACTTTAGCTGAGGCCCTGAATATGCATTCCGGAGTGAAGCTGACCCGGGAAAAAATCATGAAGTACAAGGGCAACCCCGAACTCCTGGAAGGCCAGAAGCAGATCCAGGCCTATTTTGAGGACAGCAATCCGATCCCGCCTGCGCCGAGGAAGTTTGGATACAAGGCGGCCGACCCGGCTATGATCATGCAGGTGCTCGAGGTGTTGGTTCCCGGCTCGGCGGAGGACTTTATCCGCAAGGAACTGATGGGCAGAATGGGAATCACCGAATATGCCTGGCAGGACGATACCAGCGGCCTGCCCAAATCGGCGGCCGGTTCCAGCTTCCGCTCCCGCGACATGCTGAAATTCGGCATGCTGATCCGCGATAAAGGCAAATGGAAAGGCGAGCAGCTGATTCCGGCGACCTTTATGAAGCGCGCCGTCAGCCCGATCTCATTGGGTTGGGGAACCAATTACTACGGCTACTTCTGCTGGCATCGGACGTTGAGGCACAACGGTAAGGAGTATCCGAGCATCGAACTCCGCGGGGCCCTGGGACAGTTCGTCTTTATCTTTCCGAACCAGGATTTGATCGTGGTCGCCACTGCCCATGGCGTCATGACGATGCTCAGAGAAATCCCCGAGCGAATCATCCCGGCGTTTACCGAATAGAAGGAGAATTATGGTGTTTGATGGCGATATTGGTGGTCTCAGTCGATGAAGTTCCACTCTTATGAAACTGGTGCTCCGTGCCCCGTTTCATCGATGACTTTCCCCGGGCGCGCCCGGGAGGGGGGCTGCCAGGGAGAGCTTTGAGAAGGGTGATGCCATCGATACCGGGAAGCTGGAGGTCGAGGAAAACTGCGTCGAACTGTTCGGCAGCGAGGAGGTGGAGAGCGGTGGATCCATCGTTGACCTTGAGACCGTAGTCGACGCCGCCGATCTGTTTGAGATAGCTCTTGACGAGATCACAAGTGAGTGGGTCATCATCAACGACGAGGCATTTCATAAAAGGGCAAGGGGCCGTGGGATACCATCACCATCACTGCGGAACGTAAAAAACAAGGCTTCACCTCGATCGGGAAGGTCACCATAAACAAAGAGACCGACGCCAAGAAGTTCGAGGCCGGCACCGGCTTCTTCATCGAGAAAAACAACCCTAAGTAGTGCTTGTAAGCCGCTACTGGTTTACTTTGGGCGTTCGCGGAAAAATTGACATTGTGGCGTTATAGCGTTTT